>NZ_JBQOIE010000002.1:0-634766 GCF_052665325.1 Pseudomonas sp. 8(2025)
GTTGAATCTCAAGGAGTTTTCCGTTTCGACTGCGCCGGAAGTGGGGCGAATTATAGACCTGTAGAATCTGCCGTCAACAGTTATTTTCATAAATCTGTCATATCGGTCAGAAAAGCCCATAAAAGCAAAGGCCGGCCCCAAGGGGCCGGCCTTTATCGCTTCACTCTTACAGGCTAGGGAAGGCGAACTGCGAGGCTTCGTGGCTGGCGCGTTGCGGCCAGCGCTGGGTGATCGCCTTGCGACGGGTATAGAAACGCACACCATCGGGACCGTAGGCATGCAGGTCACCGAACAGTGAACGCTTCCAGCCACCGAAGCTGTGGTAGGCCACAGGTACCGGCAGCGGCACGTTGACGCCCACCATGCCCACTTCGATCTCGTCGCAGAACAGGCGTGCCGCTTCACCGTCACGGGTAAAGATGCAGGTACCGTTGCCGTACTCGTGATCGTTGATCAGTTGCATGGCCTCCTCCAGGCTGTTGACCCGGACGATGCACAGCACCGGCCCGAAGATCTCTTCCTTATAGATGCGCATCTGCGGGGTAACGCGGTCGAACAGGCAGCCACCGAGGAAGAAGCCGTCTTCATGACCGGCCACGCTCAGGCCACGACCGTCCACCACCAGTTGCGCACCTGCGGCCACGCCGTCTTCTACATAACCACTGACCTTGTCACGCGCCTGGGCGGTAACCAGCGGCCCCATG
This sequence comes from Pseudomonas sp. 8(2025), assembly GCF_052665325.1. NCBI lineage: Bacteria > Pseudomonadati > Pseudomonadota > Gammaproteobacteria > Pseudomonadales > Pseudomonadaceae > Pseudomonas > Pseudomonas sp. 8(2025). The sequence goes on from NZ_JBQOIE010000002.1 coordinate 705, forward strand.
TCCAGGCCACAGGAAGTACCGGCACCAATCTTCAGCGCCTTGATCTGTGGCACCAGCTTGGCCACCAGGGCATCGGCCACCTGGTCGCCCACGCACACGGCTACCGAGATCGCCATGCAACGCTCACCACATGAACCGTAGGCCGCGCCCATCAACGCACTGACGGCGTTATCCAGATCGGCATCCGGCATCAGCACCGCGTGGTTCTTCGCCCCGCCCAGAGCCTGAACGCGCTTGCCGCGCTTGGTGCCTTCGGCATAGATGTACTCGGCAATTGGCGTCGAACCGACAAAACTCAGCGCCTTGACTTCCGGTGCCTCGATCAGCGCGTCCACCGCAGTTTTGTCACCGTGCACCACGTTCAGCACGCCCTTGGGCAGGCCGGCCTCATGCAGCAGCTCGGCAATCAGCAGAGTCGAGCTTGGGTCACGCTCAGAAGGCTTGAGGATGAAGCAGTTGCCACAGGCGATCGCCAGCGGATACATCCACAGCGGCACCATGGCCGGGAAGTTGAACGGGGTAATGCCGGCCACTACGCCCAGCGGCTGGAAGTCGGACCAGGCGTCGATGTTCGGGCCCACGTTACGGCTGTACTCGCCCTTAAGGATTTCCGGCGCGGCGCAGGCGTATTCGACGTTCTCGATACCGCGCTTCAATTCGCCAGCAGCATCTTCCAGGGTCTTGCCATGCTCTTCGCTGATCAGCTTGGCAATACGGGCTTCGTTCTGCTCCAGCAATTGCTTGAAGCGGAACATCACCTGGGCGCGCTTGGCCGGTGGCGTATTGCGCCAGGCCGGGAATGCCGACTTGGCCGAGTCGATGGCTTGCTGGATGGTTTCACGGCTGGCCAGCGGCACTTTGTGGATCGCCTGACCGGTGGACGGGTTGAATACGTCGGCGCTGCGACCGTTGTCGCTTACCAGCTCACCGTGGATCAGGTGTTGGATCAGACTCATGCGGGGACTCCTGAAAGAGGGAAAGCGCAGGCGCGAAACACTTCGCGCCTGCTTCTATATAAGAAGGATCGAATCAGTCGAGCTTGCTCAGCACTTCGCCAACCGCGTCGAACAGGCGATCGAGGTCCTGCGGCTTGCTGTTGAAGGTTGGGCCGAACTGCAGGGTGTCGCCGCCGAAGCGCACATAGAAGCCGGCTTTCCACAACGCCATGCCAGCCTCGAACGGACGCACGATGGCATCGCCATCACGGGGTGCAATCTGGATCGCGCCAGCCAGGCCGAAGTTACGGATGTCGATCACGTTCTTCGTGCCCTTGATGCCGTGCAGTGCATTCTCGAAATGCGGGGCAACCTCGGCCACGCTCTGGACCAGGTTTTCCTTCTGCAGCAGGTCCAGTGCCGCCAGGCCAGCAGCGCACGCCACCGGGTGCGCCGAGTAGGTGTAGCCGTGGGGGAATTCCACTGCGTACTCGGGTGTCGCCTGGTTCATGAAGGTCTGATAGATCTCGGAGCTGGCAATCACCGCGCCCATGGGGATCGCGCCGTTGGTGACCTGCTTGGCCACGCACATCAGATCCGGCGTCACGCCGAAGCTGTCAGCGCCGAACATGGCACCGGTACGGCCGAAGCCGGTGATCACTTCGTCGAACACCAGCAGGATGTTGTGCTGGTCGCAGATTTCCCGCAGGCGCTTGAGGTAACCCTGTGGCGGCACCAGCACGCCAGCGGAGCCGGCCAGAGGCTCGACGAAGACCGCGGCAATGTTGGAAGCGTCATGCAGTTCGATCAGTTTCAGCAGCTCATCGGCCAGAGCGATACCGCCCTGCTCCGGCATGCCACGGGAATAAGCGTTGCTGGCCAGCAGGGTATGGGGCAGGTGATCGACATCCATCATCGCCTGGCCGAACAACTTGCGGTTGCCGTTGACGCCACCGAGGCTGGTGCCGGCGATATTCACCCCGTGGTAGCCACGGGCACGGCCGATCATCTTGGTCTTGGTCGACTGGCCTTTCAGGCGCCAGTAGGCGCGCACCATCTTCACTGCGGTATCGGCGCACTCGGAGCCGGAGTCAGTGAAGAACACGTGGTTCAGGTTGCCCGGGGTCAGGTCGGTGATCTTCTCGGCCAGCTGGAACGACAGCGGGTGGCCGTATTGGAAGCCTGGGGAATAGTCCAGGGTGCCCAGCTGCTTGGCGACCGCTTCCTGGATCTCCTTGCGCGAGTGACCGGCACCGCAGGTCCACAGACCGGACAGCGAGTCATAGATCTTGCGGCCCTTGTCGTCCACCAGCCAGCTGCCTTCGGCGCCGACGATCAGGCGCGGGTCGCGCTGGAAGTTGCGGTTGGCGGTGTAGGGCATCCAGTGAGCGTCGAGCTTGAGCTGGCTGGCCAGGGACTGAGGGGCGGTTTCCGGCATGTTCATGAGCAAAACCTCGCAAGGCAATGAAGCGGCGTAGGAATGAAAAGCGTTGTTGCAGCTAAGTTGCCACGGCTATAAAGTCGGTGAAATCCAACTTTAATAACCTTCAGTCTGGCATCCACTAAACTATGAGCAGCCGTCGAGCCGACCCGCTGGCGCAAGTCAGCGACTTTGATATCCGCCTGCTGCGGATCTTTCGCAGCGTGGTGGAGTGCGGTGGTTTCTCCGCCGCGGAAACCGTGCTCGGCATCGGCCGCTCGGCCATCAGCCAGCAGATGAGCGACCTGGAACAACGGGTCGGCCTGCGCCTGTGCCAGCGCGGGCGCGCCGGGTTCTCCCTGACCGAGGAGGGCCGCGAGGTCTATCAGTCGACCCTGCAACTGCTCAGTGCCCTGGAAAGCTTCCGTACCGAGGTCAACGGCCTGCACCGCCACCTGCGCGGCGAATTGATCATCGGCCTCACCGACAACCTGGTGACCCTGCCCCACATGCGCATCACCCACGCCCTGGCGCAATTGAAGGAGCGTGGCCCGGACGTGCAGATCCAGATCCGCATGATCGCCCCCAACGAAGTCGAGCAAGGGGTGCTCGACGGCCGCCTGCATGTCGGCGTGGTGCCCCAGGCCAGTGCCCTGCCCGGCCTGGAATACCAGCCGCTGTATGACGAGCGCTCGCTGCTGTACTGCGCAGTGGGCCACCCGCTGTTCTATGTGGATGACCGGCAACTGGACGACCAGCGCCTCAACGACCAGGACGCCATCGCCCCGACCTTTCGCCTGCCGGCCGAGATCCAGGCCCACTACCAGGCGCTGAATTGCACCGCCAGCGCATCCGACCGGGAAGGCATGGCCTTCCTGATTCTCACCGGCCGCTACATCGGCTACCTGCCGGACCACTACGCCAGCCTCTGGGTGCAGCAGGGCCGGTTGCGTGCCCTCAAGCCCAAGTCACGCTTCTACGACCTGAGCCTGGCATCGGTCACGCGCAAGGGCCGGCGCCCTCATTTGGTGCTCGAAAGCTTTCTGGAGAGCCTGGCGGCAACCCGCTAGAACGTCTCCACTCAACAGCAAGACCCGGTATTCAAAGGCCCGCACCGCAAAACAGAAAAAATAACCTGAGCACCTGGACAGCTTTTTGCAAAGACCTCGGCACCTTGAACCCCAGCCCGAGCTCCACGCCATGCAGCCAGATGCTTCCCGCCCCAGCGAACTGATCTACGGCCTCGACGACCGCCCGCAACCCCTGCCCGCGCTGCTGGCGGCCCTGCAGCATGTGCTGGCCAGCTTTGTCGGCATCATCACCCCACCACTGGTGATTGGTTCGGCCCTGGGTCTTTCGGCGCACCTGCCGTACCTGATCAGCATGGCGCTGATGGTCTCCGGGGTCGGCACCTTTATCCAGGCCCGGCGCCCCTGGGGCATCGGGGCCGGCATGATCTACCTGCAAGGCACCAGCTTCGCCTTCCTCGGTGCCGTACTGTCGGCGGGGTTCCTGGTCAAGCAACGGGGCGGCAGCCCGGAAGACATCCTGGCGATGATCTTCGGCGTGTGTTTCTTCGGCGCGCTGGTGCAGATCGTCCTCAGCCGCTTTATCGGCCGACTGCGCCGGGTGATCACCCCGTTGGTGACCGGCATCGTCATTACCCTGATCGGCATCAGCCTGATCAAGGTCGGCATCACCGACCTGGGCGGCGGCTTCAATGCCGCGGACTTCGGCGCCCCGGGCAATCTCGGCCTGGGCCTGCTGGTGCTGCTGACCATCATTCTGCTCAACCGCAGCAACACCCCGTGGGTGCGCCTCAGCGCCATCATCATCGGCCTGGCCCTGGGTAGCCTGGCGGCCTGGTTCAGCGGCAAGCTGGTGCCCCAGCCGCTGCCGGACCTGCCGTTGATCAGCCTGCCCCTGCCCTTCAGGTACGGCTTCAGTTTCGACTGGAGCGCCTTTATTCCCGTAGCCCTGATCTACCTGATCAGCACCCTGGAAACCGTGGGAGATCTAACCGCCAACTGCATGCTGGCGCGCCAGCCCATCAGCGGCCCTTCCTATATAAGCCGGCTCAAGGGCGGGGTCCTGGGGGACGGCGTCAGTTGCATGATCGCCGCCACCTTCAGCGCCTTCCCCAACACCACCTTCGCCCAGAACAACGGGGTGATTCAGTTGACCGGTGTGGCCAGCCGCTTCGTCGGCCTGTACATCGGCCTGATCCTGTTCTGCCTGGGCCTGTTCCCGCTGATCGGCGCGCTGCTGCAACAGATCCCCAAGCCGGTACTCGGCGGTGCCACCCTGGTGATGTTTGGCAGCGTCGCCGCAGCCGGGGTACGGATCCTCGCCCAGGCCCCGCTGGACCGGCGCAGCATGCTGATCATCGCCACTTCGTTCGGCGTCGGCCTGGGCATCGCCGCGCAACCGAACCTGCTGCACCTGCTGCCCAAGGTGGTGCAGAACCTGTTCGATTCGGCGATCACCAGCGGCGGCCTCACCGCCTTGCTGATGAGCCTGCTGTTGCCGGAAAGCAAGGGCGCGGCGAATGACGCAAATCCGATTCCGGAAAACGACACCCTGAGGGCCCACTGAGGCTTTTGTAGCGCCAAGGCTTGTCTGATGCACGTGGGTGCGCTATCAACGCACAGGTTGCACCCACAGACTTGCTCGGAAACCTCCATGACCTTTGAAGTCCCCGCCCACAGCGCGCCTCACCCCGGCAAACCCGCCAGCCGCATTCGGCAGAAGAATGAAGAGGCCATCCTCCAGGCCGCCGAGGACGAGTTCGCCCGTCACGGTTTCAAAGGCACCAGCATGAACACCATCGCGCAGAAGGCCGGCCTGCCCAAAGCCAACCTGCACTACTACTTCACCAACAAGCTGGGGCTGTACATCGCGGTGCTGAGCAACATCCTCGAACTCTGGGACAGCACCTTCAACACCCTCACCGCCGAAGATGATCCGGCCGAAGCCCTGACCCGCTACATCCGCGCCAAGATGGAATTCTCCCGCCGCCAGCCGCAAGCCTCGCGGATCTTCGCCATGGAGATCATCAGCGGTGGCGAGTGCCTGAGCGAGTATTTCAGCCAGGACTACCGCGCCTGGTTCCAGGGCCGCGCCGCGGTGTTCCAGGCCTGGATCGACGCTGGCAAGATGGACCCGGTAGACCCGGTGCACCTGATCTTCCTGCTGTGGGGCAGCACCCAGCACTATGCCGATTTCGCCACCCAGATCTGCCGCGTCACCGGGCACACCCGGCTGACCAAGCAGGACATGGAAGACGCCGGCAACAACCTGATCCGCATCATCCTCAAAGGCTGTGGCCTGACACCTGCACTGAAAGACTGACCCCCATGCCCTTTACCCTGGCCGGCCTTTGCGAATACCGCGAGGAAATTCGCAAAAGCCGCTTCATCACCTTTGCCGCGCCCATCAGCAGCGCGGCCGAGGCCCAAGCCTTCATCCAGCAGTACAGCGACCTCAACGCTTCGCATAACTGCTGGGCGTGGAAACTCGCCGACCAGTACCGCAGCAACGACGACGGTGAACCCGGCGGTACCGCCGGGCGACCGATCCTCGCGGCCATCGAGGCCCAGGACTGCGACCAGGTGGCGGTGCTGGTGATCCGCTGGTACGGCGGCATCCAGCTGGGCACCGGCGGCCTGGCCCGGGCCTATGGCGGCGGCGCCAACAAGTGCCTGCAAGGCGCCGAGCGCATCGCCCTGGTCAACCGCGTACCGCTGCGTTGCGCCTGCAGCTTCAGCGAACTGGCGCTGGTCAAGCTGCGGGTTGCCGAACTGGGTGGGCTGCTGGTCCAGGAAGACTTCACCGCCAACGGCGTAGAGCTGCAACTGGCCCTGGGCGAAGAGCAGATCGATACCCTGCAGCAACAGCTGGCGGACCTCAGCCGCGGGCGCATCCTTTTGCAGCGCTGAAGGCACCAACCCGGCCCGGACCACCTTGTGCATAACCCGCAAGGCCCCGGGCACTTGCCCACATCTACTGTGCACCCGACTGTGGATAAGCTGAGCACATAGCGCTGTAACCCTTCTGCAACGTGGCTTTGCGGGCTTTGTTCATTTTTTGTCCAAAGCCTCCCCAGGAAGCTTTTTTCCACAGCGAAACAGCCACTTAAGCCGGTTTATCGCAGTTCACGGGCAAGCCCGTGGTGCTGATGCCCAAGCGCCGCTCTTGCACACAATTACTGTGGAGCAAGCTGTGGATAACCCGTGCAAGGCTGCTCCAGCCCCTGATTGCGCAGGGTCTGCAGGCAACTGATCATTTTCTGCGCAACGGCCTGGGGACAAAAACAGCGCCTTTTCAAACACCTTGCCCCGAAGTGGTGCCAGGACCCTGGTCCTGTCAGCCAGGCAGGATGCCGCCCGGGAGCGCTCCACCGGCTTTCCTGACCCACTGGCCAGGAAATTGCTTTATCCACAGGCACAACTCCCAGAAGCCGAGCCTGTCATGTCCAATCACCCTGCACCCAGCAGCCAGGCACCACGCCTGCAACTGCGCCGGATCAGCAAACGCTATCCCGGCTGCCTGGCCAACGACGCCATCGACCTGAACATCGCTGCGGGTGAAATCCATGCGTTGCTGGGCGAAAACGGCGCCGGCAAAAGCACCTTGATGAAGATCATCTACGGGGTGGTCCAGGCCGATTCGGGGGAACTGCTCTGGCAAGGACGACGCCAGCTCATCGACAACCCGGCCCAGGCACGCAGCCTGGGGATCGGCATGGTGTTCCAGCATTTCTCGCTGTTCGAAACCCTCAGCGTGGCGCAGAACATTGCCCTGGCCATGGGCGCCGGCACCGGTACGCCGAGCCAGCTGGAAGGCAGAATCCGCGAGGTTTCCCAGCGTTACGGCATGGCCCTCGAACCCCAGCGCCTGGTGCACAGCCTGTCCATCGGCGAACGCCAGCGGGTGGAAATCGTCCGCTGCCTGATGCAGGACATCCGCCTGCTGATCCTCGACGAGCCGACCTCGGTCCTGACCCCGCAGGAGGCCGACGACCTGTTCGTCACCCTGCGCCGGCTGGCCGACGAAGGCTGCAGCATCCTGTTCATCAGCCACAAGCTCGCCGAGGTGCGCGCCCTGTGCCACAGCGCCACGGTGCTGCGCGCGGGCCGGGTGGCCGGGCACTGCAGGCCGGCGCAGTGCTCGGATCGCGAGCTGGCGCGGCTGATGGTGGGGGACGCGGCGGCGATGATCACCGACTACCCGAAAGCCCGCGGCACGAACGACTTCCTGCGCCTGGACAACCTCAGCTGGGACAACCCCGATCCTTTCGGCTGCTCACTGAAGAACATCGACCTGCGCCTGCGCAGCGGCGAGATCGTCGGCATCGCCGGAGTCGCCGGCAATGGCCAGGACGAACTGCTGGCCCTGCTCAGCGGTGAACAGCGCCTGCCCCGTGGCGAAGCCGAACGTATCTGTTTCGCCGGCCAGGGGGTGGCTCATCTGTATCCCGACGCCCGACGCCAGCGCGGCCTGGCTTTCGTTCCCGCCGAACGCCTGGGCCACGGCGCGGTGCCGGAACTGAGCCTGGAGGACAACGCCCTGCTCAGCGCCTTTCAACAGGGCCTGGTGCGCCACGGGCTGATCCAGCGACGCAAAGTGCGGGAACTGGCCGAGCGCATCATCCAGCGTTTCGGGGTCAAGAGCGCCGGTTCCCAGAGCCCGGCCCGCAGCCTGTCCGGCGGCAACCTGCAGAAATTCATCCTGGGCCGCGAGATTCTCCAGCAGCCTCGCCTGCTGATCGCCGCGCACCCGACCTGGGGCGTGGATGTAGGGGCCGCCGCCACTATCCACCGGGCACTGATCGCCTTGCGCGATGCCGGCGCGGCGATCCTGGTGATCTCCGAAGACCTGGACGAGCTGTTCCAGATCAGCGACCGCCTCGCGGCCCTGTGCGCTGGACGCCTTTCGCCCCTCAAGGCCTGCGCCGACACCTCGCTGGTGGAGGTTGGCGGCTGGATGGCCGGCCACGCCGATTCCCTGCCCTCACCCGCTGCCCTGGCGATTTAACGGAGCTGTCCATGCTGCTTTCACTCGAACCCCGTGGCCGCCAGTCGCGGCTGATGCTCTGGTGCTCGCCACTGCTGGCGGCGCTGCTGACCCTGGGCTGCGGTTCCCTGCTGTTCATGACCCTGGGGCATGACCCCTGGCTGACCTTGCACACCCTGCTGATCGCCCCGGTCAGCGACTTGTATGGCGTGTCCGAACTGCTGGTCAAGGCGCTACCTATCCTGCTCTGTGCCCTGGGCCTGGCGGTGGCCTACCAGGCGCGGGTGTGGAACATCGGCGCCGAGGGCCAATTGCTGCTCGGGGCCCTGGTCGGTAGCGCCCTGGCGGTCAATCTCATCGAACTGCAAAGCCGCTGGGCGCTGGTGCTGATCCTGCTTGCCGGAACCCTGGCCGGGGCCGCCTGGGCCGGGCTCACCGCCTGGTTGCGCACCCGCTTCAACGCCAATGAAATCCTCACCAGCATCATGCTCAACTACATCGCCCTGAACCTGTTGCTGTACTGCGTGCATGGACCGTTGAAAGACCCCGCCGGGTTCAACTTTCCCGAGTCGGCGATGTTCGGCGACGCCAGCCGCCTGCCGCTGCTGATGGAAGACGGCCGGGTCCACGCCGGGGTGTACTTCGCCCTGCTGGCCCTGGTGGCGGTCTGGGTGCTGCTGCAGAAAAGCTTTGTCGGCTTCCAGATCAGGGTGCTCGGCCTGGACCAGCGTGCCGCCGGCTTCGTCGGCTTTCGCCAGAAGCGCCTGGTCTGGCTGGCGCTGTTGACCAGCGGTGCGCTGGCAGGGCTGGCCGGGGTCTGCGAAGTCGCCGGCCCCATCGGCCAACTGGTGCCCCAGGTGTCTCCCGGCTACGGCTACGCGGCCATTACCGTGGCTTTTCTCGGCCGCCTGAACCCCATCGGCATTGTGTTTTCCAGCCTGCTGATGGCGTTGTTGTACATCGGTGGCGAGAGCGCGCAGATGAGCCTCAACCTGCCCCAGGCCATCACCCAGCTGTTCCAGGGAATGATGCTGTTCTTCCTCCTGGCCAGCGACGTGCTGATTCTCTATCGCCCGCGCCTGAACCTGCGTTGGGTGCGCCGTAACGCCAGCGCCACTGCTACCGCCGGAGCCCTGTGATGGATATCGATCTGCTGAGCAATATTCTCTACGCCATGGTCCGCTGCGGCACCCCCCTGCTGCTGGTGGCCCTGGGGGAACTGATCTGTGAAAAGAGCGGCGTCCTCAACCTGGGCCAGGAAGGCATGATGCTGTTCGGCGCGGTGATAGGTTTTATCGTCGCCCTCAACAGCGGCCATTTGTGGCTCGGGGTGCTGCTGGCGATAGCCGCCGGGATGCTGCTGGCGGCGCTGTTCGCCCTGGTGGCCCTGGTGTTCACCGCCAACCAGGTGGCTACCGGGCTGGCGCTGACGATCTTCGGGGTCGGCCTGTCGAGCTTTGTCGGCGCGGCCTGGGTCGGCAAGCCCCTGGCCGGCTTCGAACCGCTGGCGCTGCCGCTGCTGAGTGAGATCCCGCTGATCGGTCGCATGCTGTTCGCCCAGGATTTGCTGGTGTACCTGTCCTTCACCCTGTTCGCCCTGGTGGCCTGGGTGGTTCTCAAAAGCCGGGTCGGCCTGATCATCCAGGCTGTCGGCGAGAACCCCGACGCCGCCAGCGCCATGGGCCTGCCGGTACTGCGGGTGCGCGCGCTCGCGGTGCTGTTCGGCGGCGCCATGGCGGGGCTGGCCGGGGCCTACCTGTCCCTGGCCTACACCCCGATGTGGGCCGAGAACATGAGCGCCGGACGCGGCTGGATCGCCCTGGCGCTGGTGGTGTTCGCCAGCTGGCGGGTGTGGCGGCTGCTACTCGGCGCCTACCTGTTCGGCCTGGCGAGCATCCTGCACCTGGTGGCCCAGGGCCTGGGCCTGGCGATTCCTTCCAACCTGCTGGCGATGCTGCCCTATGCCGCGACCATCCTGGTGCTGGTGCTGCTATCCCGGGATGCCTTGCGCACCCGGCTGTATGCACCGGTGTCCCTCGGCCAGCCGTGGCAGTCGGGACACTAGATGGCTGCCGGGGCCTTACCGGCAGCCGCTCGCACCGGCAGCAACTGGGCCACGCACCAGGCCAGCTCGAAGAACAGGATCACCCCGATCAATGCCGAGGCTCCGTGAGCCAGGGCGTGGTCCACATAGATGTCGCGCCATCGATTCAAGGAGCGCGCAGGCCAAAGCCTGGAGTATGCTTCAGGGTCAGCCCTTTCGAGCCCCATGCTTGCGCATCGGAGAACCGGGCCAGTTACGCCCCGTGCTGCAACTGCGACTGGGGCAAGCCTGTCCATTGAATCCGTGATCCTCATTTATCAAGGAACCTCATCATGTCCACGGCAAAAACCGCACTGATCATCGGCGCCTCCCGGGGCCTGGGCCTCGGCCTGGTCCAGCGCCTGCTGGAAGACGGCTGGCAGGTCACCGCCACCGTGCGCAACCCGCACAAGGCCGAGGCGCTGCAAGCCCTGGGCAAGGTGCAGATCGAGCAACTGGACATGGACGATCAGCAAGCGGTGATCGCCCTGAGCCAGAAGCTCAAGGACCAGGTGTTCGACCTGCTGTTCGTCAATGCCGGGGTCAAGGGCCCGGACAACCAGTTGCCGGGGCAGGCGACCCTGGCCGAAGTCGGCCAGCTGTTCTTCACCAACGCCGTGGCGCCGATCAACCTGGCCCAGCGCTTTGTCGGGCAGATCCGCAAGGACAGCGGCGTGCTGGCGTTCATGAGTTCGGTGCTGGGCAGCGTGACCATGCCCGACGCGCCGGAGCTGGCCCTGTACAAGGCCAGCAAGGCCGCGCTGAACTCCATGACCAACAGCTTCGTGACCCAGTTGGGGCAGAAGCTCACCGTGCTTTCGCTGCACCCGGGCTGGGTGAAGACCGACATGGGCGGCGAAGGCGCCGATATCGATGTGCAGACCAGCACCCGCGGGCTGATCGCCCAGGTCAATGCCTACACTGGCAAGGGCGGTCATCACTTCGTCAACTACAAAGGCGAAACCATCCCCTGGTAAGGCCGCGGCTGCCCCGGGCAGCCCTTGCACAGGCCAGCGAAGGCTCTGGAACGGGGGGCAAAATGCAAGTTTTGTCCCCCGGCAAATCTTTCGCTAGACTGCGCACCTCGCCCCTTGCGGCGACCCTGGATCAGCAGACAGGGCATCACTGAGCTGGCTAACCTGAACCCACTTTCAGAGGAGCCGGCAAACATGCCTGCGACCCGTACCTGGTTAAAAAATCCCCTGGCCATCTTCACCGGCAATGCCCTCGACGCCCGTGGCGGCCTGGTGCTGCAAGACGGCCTGATCGTTGAAGTGCTGGGCCTCGGCCAGCAACCTGCAAGCCCCTGCCAGCAGGTCTTCGATGCCCGCGAGCACGTGCTGCTGCCGGGCCTGATCAACACCCACCATCACTTCTATCAAACCCTGACCCGCGCCTGGGCGCCGGTGGTCAACCAGCCGCTGTTTCCCTGGCTCAAGACCCTGTACCCGGTCTGGGCCCGGCTGACCCCGGAAAAACTCGCCCTGGCGACCAAAGTGGCACTGGCCGAACTGCTGCTCTCCGGCTGCACCACCGCCGCCGACCATCACTATCTGTTCCCGGACGGCCTGGAAAACGCCATCGACGTGCAAGTCGACACCGTGCGTGAACTGGGCATGCGCGCCATGCTCACCCGCGGCTCGATGAGCCTTGGCGAAAAGGACGGCGGCCTGCCACCGCAACAGACCGTGCAGGAAGGCCAGGTGATTCTCGACGACAGTCAGCGCCTGATCCAGCAGTACCACGAGCGTGGCGACGGTGCGCAGATCCAGATCGCCCTGGCACCGTGCTCGCCGTTCTCGGTGACCCCGGAAATCATGTCGGCCAGCGCCGAACTGGCCAACGGGCTCGATGTGCGCCTGCACACTCACCTGGCCGAGACCCTCGACGAAGAAGACTTCTGCCTGCAGCGTTTCGGCCTGCGCACGGTGGATTATCTGGACAGCGTCGGCTGGCTCGGTCCGCGCACCTGGCTGGCCCACGGCATCCACTTCAACCCGGATGAGATCGCCCGCCTCGGCCAGGCCGGTACCGGCATCTGCCATTGCCCGAGTTCGAACATGCGCCTGGCGTCCGGCATCTGCCCCAGCATCGAGCTGACCGATGCAGGGGCGCTGTTCGGCTTGGGCGTGGACGGTTCGGCGTCCAATGACGCCTCGAACATGATCCTCGAAGCGCGTCAGGCGCTGTACATCCAGCGCCTGCGTTACGGCGCCGAAAAGATCACCCCGGAGCGTGTACTGGGCTGGGCGACCCAGGGGTCGGCAAGCCTGTTGGGCCGTACCGACATCGGCGAACTGGCGGTAGGCAAGCAGGCAGACCTGGCGTTGTTCAAGCTCGATGAACTGCGTTTCTCGGGTAGCCATGATCCGGTTTCAGCGCTGCTGTTGTGCGCCGCGGATCGAGCGGACCGGGTCATGATTGGCGGCAAGTGGCGGGTGATTGATGGCCAGGTAGAAGGGCTGGATCTGAAAAACCTGATCGCCGATCACAGCCAGGCGGCCCGGCAACTGATCGCCGGCACCTGATCTTTGGCGCCCACGGCGAGGGAGCGTATCCCTCGCCTGTGCGTTGAACGGTATCAGGGGGAGGAAACATGTTAGTTTGCCGCCCTCATCCGAACCGTTATAGGGACATTACGTGAAACAAAAGCACGGACTGGCGCTCTGCGTCGCGCTGCTGATTTCGGGCTGTGGGAAACAGGAGGTTGCAGGCCCCGCCAGCAAAGTGCTGTCACCTGAAAAAGTTGCAGACATTGCTTCGACCATCAGCCGCAGATACCCGGACCTGTCCCCGCAAGTCCGCGATGCGGTGCTCAACACCGTCGTGCGTTCGATGGACAACATGGTGCTGATTGAAGGTGGCGAATTCCAGATGGGGGATTTCGGCTGGCCCCGTGGCTTCGACCCACAGGCCTTGTGCCAATGGCCCTGTGGCGTGGACCCGGCAAACATGGAACGGATCAGCCTCGACATCGATGACGACTTCGTTCACCCGGTCAAGTTGAGCAGCTACTACCTGTCCTCGCTGCAAACCACCTTGGGCGATTTCGATCTGTTCTTCCTGGCGCAAGGCCGGCCGCAATTCGACGCGGCACTGCGCAACCGCGCCGACATGAAACACCTCTACCAGGAAAACCTGCCCGCCCCGGCGTCTCGAAAATGGCAAGAGGCCAAGGATTACTGTGGCTGGCTGGCAGACCTCAGCGGCTATGCCGTGGATCTTCCGACCGAGGCCCAATGGGAATATGCGGCGCGCAACCGTGGCCAGCCGGTGATGTTCGCGACCGACAACGGCAATCTGGACTATGGCCGCAACTTTCCGGCGCCTGACGACAACGAAACCTTCGCCGTGGACAGGTTTGTGCCTAACCCGCTGGGCCTCTACAACCTCACCGGCAATGCCAGTGAATGGGTCAACGACTGGTACGACAAACACTACTACCGCGAATCTCCCGTGGAGAACCCGCAAGGGCCTGAAACAGGCATTTATCGAGCGCAACGGGGCGCCAACAACAAGTTTGCCAACGACCCGACCTTTTCTCCTTCGGCCAGCACCGTCCGCCGTTGGCGTTGGGGCGCACTCGCGGCCTGGAATGCCCCCGGGGTCAGCTTTCGCTGCGCTATCCAGTCGGCGCAACCCCTTTAAAGACCGAGCAGCGACAGCATGATGAAGGTCGCAAACAGCACGAAGTGAGTCATGCCTTCTATGGCATTGGTTTCACCGTCGTTGAGGTTGATCGCGCTGACGATCAGGGTGATGAACACCATCACCGTCTGCACCGGGGTCATGGCCATCTGGAAGGGCTGGCCGGTGTACAAGGCCATGGCCTCCATCACCGGCACCGTGAGGATCACCGTCGACAGGGAAGCGCCCAGGGCCACGTTGACCACCGACTGCATGCGGTTGGCCAGGGCGGCGCGCAGGGCGGTCAGGATTTCCGGCGCGGCGGAAATCGCCGCCACCAGGATCGCCGTGATCACCGGCGGGGCGCCCGTGCCTTCCAGGCCCAGGTCCAGGGTCTTGGACATCACCTCGGCCAGGGCGCCGATTACCACCACCCCGAACACCAGGATGCCGATGCTCCAGGCCAGGTTGATGGCATGGGGCTGTTCCTGGGCCTCTTTATTGCGGCGTTTTTCCGGGTAGCTGTAGCTGAAGAAATAGCTGTGCGGCCCGACCTGCATGCGCAGGAACAGGGTATAGAGCACCACCATGGCGCCGATGGTGAAGGCCGAGTAGACCTTCCAGTCGGCCTCGGGGATGAACTCCGGCACCACCATCGACACGCCCATGGCGGTGAGGATCATCACGCTGTAGGTACGCGCCGAGTCGTCGTTGTAGGGCTGCTCGCCATGCTTGATGCCGCCCATCAGCGCGGCCAGGCCGAGGATGCCGTTGATGTCCAGCATCACCGCCGAGTAGATGGTGTCGCGCACCAGGGTCGGCGAGGCTTCGTTGCTCATCATGATCGCCAGGATCACCACTTCCACCAGCACCGCGGCCAGGGTCAGGATCATGGTGCCGTAGGGGTCGCCGACCTTTTCCGCCAGCAGTTCAGCGTGGTGGGCGACGCGCATCGAAGCCATGACGATAAAGCCGATCAGCACCAGCCCGGCGCCCAGGGCGATGCCCTGGCCACTGCCCAGCAACAGATGTTCAAGCGGATAGGCAGCCACGGCGGCCAGCAGCGCAAGCAGTAGAAACTTTTCTTGCTTGAGGGAATTGAGCATTGCAGTCCTTTGACGGGAATAAAAACGAGTACAGGAGATGACTGAAAGGCTGCACCAAGTCACTAACGTTTCGTTACATGTTAGTGCACCAGCCCCAGGCGCCGCGCACCGGGTTGGTTCTTGAACAGCCCTTCGCCGGCAAGCGGCCTCCTGCATTCCAGCCCCGTAGGAGCTGGCTTGCCAGCGAAAAGCGCGCCCCAAAGCCCCCGTAGAAACCGCCTCGCCGGCGCAACGGCCATCTTTGTTGTCCTGTTGGTCAGCTATTTGCATTGCCCTCCAGTGCTTGCCGCCCCAGCCCCCCACAACAAGATGGAGCTCCCATTCATGCATACACGCCCGTTGCACAAGTTGCTCTGCACCCTGGCCGCCGCCATCGGCCTGAGTGCCAGCCTTACCGCCAGCGCCGCCGATCCGCTGAAGGTCGGTTTCGTCTACATCGGCCCCATAGGCGATCACGGCTGGACCTATCAGCATGAACAGGGGCGCAAGGCCCTGGTGGAAAAATTCGGCGACCAGATCAAGACCAACTACGTGGAGAACGTAGCCGAAGGCGCCGACGCCGAGCGGGTGATCCGCAACATGGCCAAGGACAACTACGACCTGATCTTCACCACCTCCTTCGGCTACATGAACCCCACGCTGAAGGTTGCCAGGCAGTTCCCCAAGGTGACCTTCGAACACGCCACCGGCTACAAGCAGGACAAGAACCTCGGCACCTACCTGGCGCGCACCTACGAGGGCCGCTATGTGGGTGGTTTCCTCGCGGCGAAGATGACCAAGAGCAAGAAGATCGGCTACGTCGCCTCCTTCCCCATTCCGGAGGTGATCCGCGACATCAACGCCATCCAGCTGGCCCTGAACAAGTACAACCCGGGCACCGAGATCAAGGTGGTGTGGGTCAATTCCTGGTTCGATCCGGGCAAGGAAGCCGACGCCGCCAATGCCCTGATCGACCAGGGCGCCGACGTGATCTTCCAGCACACCGACAGCCCGGCGCCGATCCAGGCCGCGGAACGGCGTGGCGTGTACGCGGTGGGCTATGCCTCGGACATGGCCCACTTCGGCCCCAAGGCGGTGCTGACCTCCATCGTCAACAACTGGGGCCCGCACTACATCCAGGCCACCCAGGGGGTGATGGACCACAGTTGGAAACCCCAGGACTACTGGGGTGGGCTGAAAGAGGGTACGGTTGAACTGCCCCTCAGCGACCTGCTGCCGGCCCCGGTGAAAACCGAGGCCGAACAGATCATCGCCAGCATCAAGAGCGGCGAGTTCCACCCGTTCACCGGCCCGATCAAGGACCAGGCCGGGGTCGAAAAAATCGCCGCGGGGGTCAGCGCCAGCAATGCCGAACTGGCCTCGATGAACTACTACGTCGAAGGCCTGAAGGCGGACATCCCCAAATAATCTGGCCGTCGCTGTCGGAGCATCCGCCAGCGACGACGGACCGCCAACAGGATGGGAGCACTCTCATGAATCAACTGCCGATCATCGATATCAGCCCGCTGTATCAGGATGAGCAGCAAGGCTGGGACAGTGTCGCCAAGCAGATCGACCGCGCCTGTCGCGAATGGGGCTTCTTCTACATCAAGGGTCACCCGATCAGCGCACAACGCATCGAGCAATTGCTGAGCACGGCCAAGCACTTCTTCGCCCTGCCCAGTGTTGAAAAACTCAAGATCGATATCACCCAGAGCCGTCACCATCGCGGCTACGGCGCCATCGCCACCGAGCAGCTGGACCCAAGCAAGCCCAGCGACCTCAAGGAAACCTTCGACATGGGCCTGCACCTGCCGGCCGAGCACCCGGACGTGCTGGCGGAAAAACCCCTGCGCGGGCCCAACCGCCACCCTGACCTGCCCGGCTGGCAAGCCCTGATGGAGCAGCACTACCAGGACATGCAGGCCCTGGCCCAGACCCTGCTGCGGGCCATGACCCTGGCGCTGGGCATCGAACGTGATTTCTTCGACCGCCGCTTCCAGGACCCGGTGAGCGTGCTGCGGATGATCCACTATCCGCCGCGCCACACCGCCAGCAGCGCAGAGCAGCAAGGCGCCGGCGCCCACACCGACTACGGCTGCATCACCCTGCTCTACCAGGACGCCGCTGGCGGCTTGCAGGTGCGCAACGTCAAGGGCCAGTGGATCGACGCCCCGCCCATCGACGGCACCTTCGTGGTCAACCTCGGCGACATGATGGCGCGCTGGAGCAACGACCGTTACCTGTCGACCCCGCACCGGGTCATCAGCCCGCTGGGGGTGGACCGCTACTCGATGCCGTTCTTCGCCGAACCGCACCCGGACACCCGCATCGAATGCCTGCCCGGCTGCCAGGACGCGGAGCACCCGGCCAAGTACCCGGTGACCACCTGCGCCCAATTCCTGCTCTCGCGCTTTGCCGATACCTACGCCTATCGCCGGGAGCTGGAGCAGGCCTGACCGCCCCCCCGGTCAGGTTTTGCCGAACATTTGCGCCGCCAGATGTAGAATGGCGGCTTTTTCGGGCCCGGTGAAAACCTGGCGAAAGCCGCAAGCCACAGCCAGTTCCCCACAGAAGGGCACGGCCCCGGCAGCGCATCACTCTCGCAGCGCCCGCCTGCACCTGATGAGACGACACCATGTATGACTGGCTGAACGCCTTGCCCAAGGCCGAGTTGCACCTGCACCTGGAAGGTTCCCTGGAACCGGAACTGCTGTTCGCCCTGGCCGAACGCAACAAGATCGCCCTGCCCTGGAGCGACGTCGAGACCCTGCGCAAGGCCTACGCCTTCAACAACCTGCAGGAATTCCTCGACCTGTACTACCAGGGCGCCGACGTGCTGCGCACCTCCCAGGACTTCTACGACCTGACCTGGGCCTACCTGCTGCGCTGCAAAGAACAGAACGTGATCCACACCGAACCCTTCTTCGACCCGCAGACCCACACCGACCGTGGCGTGCCGTTCGAAGTGGTGCTCAACGGCATCGCCAGCGCACTCAAAGACGGCGAGCAGCAACTGGGCATCACCAGCGGCCTGATCCTCAGTTTCCTGCGCCACTTGAGCGAAGAAGAGGCGCAGAAGACCCTCGACCAGGCGCTGCCGTTTCGCGATGCATTCGTCGCCGTGGGCCTGGACAGTTCGGAAATGGGCCACCCGCCGAGCAAGTTCCAGCGGGTATTCGACCGCGCGCGCAGCGAAGGCTTCCTGACCGTCGCCCACGCCGGTGAAGAAGGCCCGCCGGAGTACATCTGGGAAGCCCTGGACCTGTTGAAGATCCAGCGCATCGACCACGGTGTACGTGCCTTCGAAGACGAGCGGCTGATGCAGCGGATCATCGACGAGCAGATCCCGCTGACTGTGTGCCCGCTGTCCAACACCAAGCTCTGCGTGTTCGACCACATGTCCCAGCACAACATCCTGCAAATGCTGGAGC
This sequence comes from Pseudomonas sp. 8(2025), assembly GCF_052665325.1. Lineage (NCBI taxonomy): Bacteria > Pseudomonadati > Pseudomonadota > Gammaproteobacteria > Pseudomonadales > Pseudomonadaceae > Pseudomonas > Pseudomonas sp. 8(2025). The sequence goes on from NZ_JBQOIE010000002.1 coordinate 19,304, forward strand.
GCGGGGTGAAGGTCACGGTCAACTCCGATGACCCGGCCTACTTCGGCGGCTACGTCACCGAGAACTTCCACGCCCTGCACACCGACCTGGGCATGACCCAGGACCAGGCCCGGCGCCTGGCGCAGAACAGCCTGGATGCACGGCTGGTCAAGCCGTAACGGCCTTCGCCGGCCAGCCGGCTCCTACACGAACCTGTAGGAGCCGGCTGGCCGGCGAACAGGTCCCCCCCGTCTCTATCAGCTCCCCGCCTCGCTCAACTCCTCCAGGGTCTTGCCCCGGGTTTCCATCCCGAACAGCCAGACCACCCCCGCGGCAATCACGAAGCACGCCGCCCCCAGGGCGAATACGCCGCCCTGCCCGGTCAACGGAAACACCAGCCCGGTCACCAGCGGCCCCAACAGCGAACCGATGCGCCCCACCGCCGAAGCGAACCCCGAGCCCGTGGCCCGGGCCGACGTCGGGTACAACTCGGGGGTATAGGTGTAGAGCACCGCCCACATGCCGAACAGGAAAAACTGCATCAGCAGCCCGGTGCCGATCAGCAGGCTGACGTTGCCGCCAAAGACCGCACTCTGCCCGTAGAAGAAGGCCATGACCCCGCCGCCGAGCAAGGTCACGATGCACACCGGCTTGCGCCCCCAGCGCTCCACCAGCCAGGCCGCCATGAGGAACCCGGGAATCCCGCCCAGGGAAATCAGCACCGTGTAGTACACCGACTGGGTCACCGCAAAACCGGACTGCTGGAGCAAGGCGCTGAGCCAGGACGTCAGCCCGTAGAAGCCCAGCAGGGCGAAGAACCACAGGCTCCAGATCATCATCGTGCGCTGGCGATAGAGCGGCGACCAGATCTGCTTCAGTGCCGAGAAAAAGTGCCCCGGCGCACTGTCGATACGCGGCAGGTGCAGCGGCTCCGGCAATTGCGCCGTGCCCAGGGAAGCGCGCACCTTGTCTTCGATGCCACACAGCACCCGATCCGCATCGGCGTGGCGCCCGGCCTGTTCCAGCCAGCGCGGTGACTCGGGAATGAAGAAGCGGATCACCAGCACGAACACCGCCGGTATTGCCAGCACCAGGAAGATGTCACGCCAGCCGATCAGCGGCAGGAGGAAATACGAGAGCACCCCGGCGGCGACGAAACCCAGGGGCCAGAAGCCGTCCATCAGGGCGATGTAGCGCCCGCGACGCTGGGCCGGAATCATCTCCGAGAGCATCGACTGGGCGATGGGAAACTCCATGCCCATGCCGATCCCCAGCAGCACCCGGAACAGGGTCAGGCTGTCCACGCTCTGGGCGGTGGAACACAGGTAACTGGCCACGCCCCAGAGCACGATGCTCCACTGGAACACCGGCTTGCGCCCATAGCGGTCGGCAAGCATGCCCGACAGCGAGGCGCCCAGCACCATGCCGAAGAAACTGGAGCTGGCCAGCAGGCCGGCCTGGGCCGAACTCAGGCCAAACTCGGTTTTGATCGAGCCGAGGAGGAAGGTCATCATCGCCAGGTCCATGGAGTCGAAGAAAAACGCCAGGGCGATGATGATGAAAATCACCCGGTGATAGCCGCTGATGGGTAGCCGTTCCAGGCGCTCTGCGGCGCTGTATTCCTGTATGCCCATGCCCGTTCCCCCGGTTGAATGCTTGACCGCCCGAGTGTGCGGGATCGAGGCCGGGGCTGATTGCCGAGGGCGACCTGTTCGCGTCCGCCAGCGACGCCGAGGGCACGGTGCCCAGGCTCGCCGGCAAGCCGGCTCCTATCGCGGGCGTTGCGCGCTGATCTGCGCGCAACGCTCCTGGAGCAGGTCACGCAGTAGTTTCACCGGTTTGCTCAGGTGCGCCCGGTGGGTGCACAGCAGGTTCAGCGACGCGCCTTCGCAGCGCAGTTCCGGCAGCAGTATCTGCAGGCGGCCGGCCAGCACATCGGCGGCCACATCCAGCCAGGACTTGTAGGCAATCCCCTCACCGGCCACGGCCCAGCGCCGCACCACATCGGCGTCGTCGCTCAGGCGGTCACCACTGACGGTGAGGCTCACCTCGCGCTTGCCGTCATGAAAGCTCCAGAGGTCATGAGCCCGGCTATCGAGCATGTACAACAGGCAGTTGTGCTGGGCCAGTTGCTCCAGCTGGCGCGGCTCGCCGTAGCGGACCAGATAACTGGGGGCGGCGCACAGCACCCGGCGGTTGTCCGGAGCCACTGGCAGCGCCACCAGGCTGGAGTCCTCCGGTTCGCCGTAACGCAGGGCAATGTCCACCGGCTGGCGGAACAGGTCGGCAATCCGGTCCCCCAGCAGCAGGCGCACGCTGAGCTTGGGATGTTCACGCTGGAACTCGTCGAGCCAGGGCAACAGCAGATTGCGGCCAAAATCCGAAGGGGCAGAAAGCTGCAACACGCCACTGACCTGATCCTGACCGCTGGCCAGCAGGCGCCGGCCTTCATCCAGGTTGCTCAAGGCCGCCCGGGCGTATTCGAGAAAGCCCTCGCCCTCCGCGGTGAGCCGCAGGCTGCGGGTGGAACGGGCCAGCAGGCGTGCGCCCAGGTGTTCCTCGATGCGCTTGAGGGCAGCGCTGGCCACCGCAGGCGACAGGTCCATGACCCGGGCCGCCGCCGACAGGCTGCCCAGGTCTGCGGCACGCACGAACAACTGCAGGTCATCGAATCGCAGCATGAGGTCTTCCCGGATTATCAAAAAAATATTGAAAGAGCCTGCTCTTTTAGCCGGTTTTATCCTCGGGAGAAATAGCCAATCATCCCTCCCATCGCCCAGCACCTGAGGAAGCCCACATGTCCCAAGCCTTCACCGCGATTGCCACCCTGATCGCCAAGCCCCAGCAGCAAGACGTTCTCAAGCGCGAGCTCAGCGCCCTGGTCTCGCCCAGCCGCGAGGAAAGCGGTTGCCAGTACTACGAGCTGCACCAGGATGCCGAGCAACCGGGCACCTTCTACGTGCTGGAGCGCTGGGACGATGAAGCAGCCCTGGAGTTTCACAACAACACCGCGCACTTCCGGCATTTCCTCCATCAGACCCGCGAGGCGATCGAGCACTTCGAGCTCAAGCGCCTGCAGTTGATTGTCTGAGCCTTTTTTCCCTACTCATCATCAGGAACTCAACATGAAAGCCATCGCTTATTACGCTTCCCTGCCCATCGACGATCCCAAGTCCCTGCAAGACATCGAGCTGCCCGAGCCCGTGGCCGGCCCTCGCGATCTGCTGGTGGAAGTCAGGGCCATCTCGGTCAACCCGGTGGACACCAAGGTGCGCCAGAACGTCCAGCCCGAAGGTGGCGCGGCCAAGGTGCTGGGCTGGGACGTGGCCGGGGTGGTCAAGGCCGTGGGCAGCGACGTCAGCCTGTTCAAGGTCGGTGACCGGGTGTTCTACGCCGGCTCCATCGCCCGGGCCGGGGGCAACAGTGAGCTGCACACTGTGGATGAACGGATCGTCGGCCACATGCCCAAGAGCCTGGACTTCGCCGCGGCCGCCGCCCTGCCGCTGACCGCGATCACCGCCTGGGAGCTGTTGTTCGAACGCCTGCAGATCAGCCAGGAGCCGGCTGACAAAGGCCAGAGCCTGCTGATCGTCGGCGCTGCCGGCGGGGTCGGTTCGATCCTCACCCAACTGGCCCGTCAGCTCACCGGCCTCAAGGTGATCGGCAGTGCCTCCCGCGAACAGACCCAGGCCTGGGTCCGCGAGCTGGGCGCCCATGCGGTGGTGGACCACAGCCAGCCACTGAGCGCCGAACTCCAGCGCATTGGCGCAGGCCAGGTGACCCACGTCGCTAGCCTGACCCAGACCGATGCCCACCTCGACCAACTGGTGGAAGCCCTGGCACCCCAGGGCAAGCTGGCGCTGATCGACGATCCGAAAAGCCTCGACGTGACCAAGCTCAAGCGCAAGAGCCTGTCGTTGCACTGGGAGTTCATGTACACCCGTTCGCTGTTCGAAACCGCCGACATGCAAGAGCAGCACGTGCTGCTCAACCGGGTCGCCGAACTGATTGACGCCGGCACCTTGAAGACCACGGTGGGTGAGCACTTCGGCCAGATCAACGCAGCCAACCTGCGCCGCGCCCACGCCCTGCTGGAGAGCGGCAAGGCTCGCGGCAAGATCGTCCTCGAAGGTTTCTGAGGCGTTAACGAACGGCAGCCGGCACCGGTAAAAGGTGCAGGCTGCCGTCAGTCCGAGAGTTGATTCCGGTCATATTTGTGACCGTATTCGGGTCTACACTGGGGGCCCTTGCAGCGCAGTCTTTTACCGTTAGGAGGTCAGCAATGAAGATCCTGATAAAAGAATTGGCACACCCCCAGGGCTCTCAGTGGCAGGTGCGGCTCGACCAGCATGTGGTGACGTTCCGCAGCGAGGCCGAAGCCCGGGCCTTCACCCAGACCCTGCAAAGCCGCCTGCAAGCCCCCCACCCGATTCCCCAGAGCCAGCGCGCCACCGGCTGACTCAGAGCTCGGCAGCCTTCAGCGCCCGGGCATTCTGCAAGCGCCGGGTCATGACCGCCATGCTCACCGCCAACACACCACACAGGCTGATGACCATGGCCATCGGCATGGCGCTGCCGTCATGCAGCACACCCACCAGGTACGCCGCCCCTGCCGCCACGCTGAATTGCAGGCAACCGAGCATCGCCGAGGCGCTGCCGGCCCGTGCGCCCTGACCATTCATGGCGCAGGCTGCGGCATTGGGAATGATGCAGCCCAGGCTGGCGATACACACGAACAGCGGCAGCAGCAGCGGCCAGAGCGCACTGGTGTGCAAGGCACTGACGCCGAGCAGGGTCAGGCCCGCTGCCAGGTAGATCCACACGGTGCGCGCCAGCAGGAACGCCGGGCCACGCTTGGCCAGCAGGCGCGCATTGATCTGCGCCACCAGGATGAAGCCCCCGGCATTGATCCCGAAGAACCAGCCGAAGTGCTCCGCTGGCACGCCGTAGAGTTTGATGAAGACAAAGGGCGAACCGGCAATGTAGGAAAACATCCCGGCAATGGCGATCCCGCCGGTCAAGGCGTGGCCGAGAAATACCCGGTCCGACAGCAGCAGGCCATATTGGCGCAGCGCCCCGGACAGAGGCAGGCGCGGGCGGGTGGCCGGCATGCTTTCCGGCAGGCCCAGCGCCACTGCCAGCCCGGACAGTGCACTGAACACCGTGAGCATGATGAAGATCGACTGCCAGCCGTAGAGGTTGACCAGCAGGCCGCCCAGCATTGGCGCCAGAATCGGGGCCAGGCCCATCACCAGCATCAGTTGGGAGAAGACCTTGGCCGAACCCACCGCATCGCACTTGTCGCTGACCACGGCCCGGGAAATCACCATCCCGGCGCATCCGCCCAGGGCCTGGACAAAGCGTGCGCCGATCAGCCATTCCAGGTTCGGCGCATAGGCGCAGGCCAGGGAGGCCAGCGTGAACAGGCCCACCCCCGCCAGCAGCGGCAGGCGCCGGCCAAAACGATCGGCCACCGGGCCATAGGCCAGCTGGCCGATGGACAGGCCGAGGAAGTAGGCGGCCAGGGTCAGCTGAACGTGTTTTTCATCGGTGCCGAAAGCCAGGGCCATCGAGGGGAAGGCCGGCAGGTAGAAGTCGATGGCCAGCGGGCCGAAAGCGCTCAGAGCGCCGAGAATCAGGATTGTGCGGAGGTTCATGGCATCCAAACGAGCGTTGGTCAGCGGTCGCACAGTCTAGCCGCGCTTGGACGCCTTGAACATTCCGATAGGTCGCTAACTATATAAAAAGGCTCAGGCAACCTTGACCGCGTAGCCTTCCTCGCTGATCAGGCTGATCACCTCATCGCTGGACAGGCGGCTCTCGACCCCGACTTCCTTGGCCGCCAGATCCACCCGCACGGTGGCCGCCGGGTCCTTGCTTTGCAGCGCCTGGGTGATGGCACGCACACAGTGACCGCAGGACATGCCTTGAACGTTGAATACTTGCATTGCGCTTCTCCTGTATTGGGTTGGAGCAAGTCTTGTCCTTGCCACCGTGGCAAGGTCAAGTTCCGGATTGATCTGCCGGGCTGGAAATCGGCGGCGCGCTCGGCCAAGCTGCACGTCTTACGACATCACAGCGGGAGATTCAGCCATGCGCTGGTCAACTTTCAGCCTCGTCGGCCTCCTGGGCCTGTTCGCGGCAACCCCATCGGCGCTGGCCGCCGGAGAGGACTACGGCGTGCTGATCATTTCCAGGGAGCGGCTGGAAGTCGCCACGTCCTGCGAGATCGGCCTGTACATCCAGGACCAGCTCGCCGGCCGGCTGTTCCAGGAACAGAGCGCCTCGTTCAACCTGCCGCCGGGCAAGGTTTCCCTGCGCCTGAAACTGCTGCCAGGCCAGGCCCCGGGCTGCAATGCCGGGCTGCTTGCCCCGAGTTCCCAGGACATCAGCCTGCGGGCTGGCGATGTGCTGAAGTTCCGCATCGCCATGAACGCCTCGGGCATGTACCTCAAGCCCGCCGCCCTGGAATACTGACACCCCGCCCCCTGCCGAGCTCCCGGGGCCTGCTGTTCGCGCACTGCGAGCAGCCCCTGGGACAAAATGAAGCACCCGTGCAATGCCCCCTTGACCTTGCCTGCGTGGCAAGGTTGATCCTGTAGGCAACATTCACAGGGAGCGTCGCCATGCCTGAATCAACCACTTTCGACCTGCCGATTGCCGGCATGACCTGCGCCAGTTGCGCCGGGCGCGTAGAGCGTGCCCTGGGCAAGGTCGCCGGCATTCGCACGGTCAGCGTCAACCTGGCCACGGAACAGGCTCGGGTCGAAGCACCGCAAGACAGCCTGCCGGCCCTGCTGGAAGCCGTGGAAAACGCCGGCTACAGCGTGCCGGTACAAGCCGTCGAACTGAGCATCGGCGGCATGACCTGCGCCACCTGCGCCGGGCGAGTCGAACGCGCCTTGAACAAACTCCCCGGCGTCCGCAGCGCCAGCGTCAACCTGGCCACCGAGCGTGCCAATGTCGAACTGCTGGGCCAGGTCGACCCGGCGCTGCTGATCAATGCCGTGACCCAGGCCGGCTACTCCGCCAGCCTGTGGCAGGCCGAGCAGAAACAGGGCGACGAGCAACAGCAGAACCTGCGACGCGAGCGCTGGAGCCTGGTGCTGGCCATCCTCCTGGCCCTGCCCCTGGTGCTGCCGATGCTGGTGCAGCCGTTCGGCCTGCACTGGATGCTTCCGGCCTGGGCCCAGTTCGCCCTGGCCACCCCGGTGCAGTTCATCTTCGGTGCACGCTTTTATGTCGCGGCCTGGAAGGCCGTGCGCGCCGGCAGCGGCAACATGGACCTGCTGGTGGCCCTGGGCACCAGCGCCGGCTATGGCCTGAGCCTGTACGAGTGGGCCACCGCCGCCGCGGGCAGCATGCCGCACCTGTACTTCGAGGCCTCGGCGGTGGTAATCGCCCTGGTGCTGCTGGGCAAATACCTGGAAAGCCGCGCCAAGCGCCAGACCGCCAGTGCCATCCGCGCCCTGGAGGCCCTGCGTCCGGAACGAGCGATCCAGGTTATCGACGGCCGCGAACAGGAAGTCGCGATCAGCGCCTTGCGCCTGGGTGACCTGGTGCTGGTCAAGCCCGGCGAGCGCTTTCCGGTGGACGGCGAAGTCATCGAAGGCCAGAGCCATGCCGATGAAGCGCTGATCAGCGGCGAGAGCCTGCCCGTGCCCAAGCAACCCGGCGACAAGGTCACCGGTGGCGCCATCAACGGCGAAGGCCGGCTGCTGGTGCGCACCCTGGCCCTGGGGGCGGAAACCGTGCTGGCGCGGATCATTCGCCTGGTGGAAGACGCCCAGGCCGGCAAGGCACCGATCCAGAAACTGGTGGATAAAGTCAGCCAGGTGTTCGTGCCCACTGTCCTGGTGCTGGCGCTGATCACGCTGGTGGGCTGGTGGCTGTACGGCGCACCGCTGGAAACCGCGGTGATCAACGCCGTGGCGGTGCTGGTGATCGCCTGCCCTTGCGCCCTGGGGCTGGCCACGCCCACGGCGATCATGGCCGGCACCGGCGTGGCGGCCCGCCACGGCATCCTGATCAAGGATGCCGAAGCCCTGGAGCGGGCCCACGAAGTCAGTTCGGTGGTCTTCGACAAGACCGGCACCCTGACCTCCGGCACCCCGCGCATCGCCCATATGCAGGCGGTGGAAGGCGATGAAAACAGCGTGCTGCAACTGGCCGGTGCCCTGCAGCGCGGCAGTGAGCACCCTCTGGCCAAGGCCGTGCTGGACCTGTGCCAGGAACGCCAACTGCCGGTGGCTGACGTCAGCGCCAGCCAGTCCCTCACCGGGCGAGGCATCGCCGGCACCCTGGAGGGCCGCCAACTGGCCCTGGGCAACCGCCGCCTGCTGGAAGAAAGCGGCCTCAACCCCGGCGACCTGGCCCAGGCGGCCAGGGACTGGGAACACGAAGGCCGGACCCTGTCCTGGCTGATCGAGCAGAGCCCGCAATCCCGGGTGCTGGGCCTGTTCGCCTTTGGCGACACCCTCAAGCCCGGCGCGCTGCAGGCGGTGCAGCAACTCAATGCACGGCATATCAGCAGCCATTTGCTGACCGGCGACAACCGCGGCAGCGCCAAGGTGGTGGCCGACGCCCTGGGCATCACCGACGTGCACGCCGAAGTGCTGCCGGCGGACAAGGCGGCCACGGTGGCCGAGCTGAAAAAGACCGGCGTGGTGGCCATGGTCGGGGATGGTATCAACGACGCCCCGGCCCTCGCGGCGGCGGACATCGGCATCGCCATGGGCGGCGGCACCGACGTGGCCATGCATGCGGCCGGCATCACCCTGATGCGCGGCGATCCACGGTTGATCCCGGCGGCCCTGGAAATCAGCCGCAAGACCTACGCGAAGATTCGCCAGAACCTGTTCTGGGCCTTCGTCTACAACCTGATCGGCATCCCGCTGGCGGCCTTCGGCCTGCTCAACCCGGTGCTCGCCGGGGCGGCCATGGCGCTGTCCAGCGTCAGCGTGGTCAGCAATGCGCTACTGTTGAAAACCTGGAAACCCAAAGACCTGGAGAACGCCGAATGAACATCGGCCAAGCAGCCCGAAAGAGCGGCCTGAGCGCCAAGATGATCCGTTACTACGAGTCCATCGGCCTGCTCAAGCCCGCCCATCGCAGTGACAGCGGCTATCGCCTGTATGGCGATGACGACCTGCACAGCCTGGCCTTCATCAAGCGCTCCCGGGACCTGGGGTTTTCCCTGGAAGAGGTGGGCAAGCTGCTGACCCTGTGGCAGGACCGGCAGCGGGCCAGCGCCGATGTGAAGGCCCTGGCCCGCCAGCATATCGACGAGTTGAACCAGAAGATCCGCGAGCTGGCAGGGCTGCGCGACACCCTGCAGGACCTGGTGGAGCACTGCCAGGGCGACCACCGCCCGGACTGCCCGATCCTCAAGGAACTGGCCTCGGGCAGTTGCTGCGGATCCTGAGCCTGTGACCTGCCGCCCCATGTAGCCGCTGCCGAGCCCTGGGCGAGGCTGCGAAAAGGCCCGCAGGACCTTGCTTGGCGATCTCCCGCCAGACCTCGGCGCCCTCAAGATCCCTGCGTCCCTTCGGGCCGTGCGCAGCCTTCGGCAGCGGCTACAAGATGCAAGGTGCAAGGGGCCCAGGGGCCCAGGGGCCCAGGGGCCCAGGGGCCGGGTAGTTTGCGGGAATGAAAAATCCGGCCAAGGCCGGATTTTTTTATGGCATCACTGCATCCAGGGCGGAGGCGGTGGTTCTTCGGATTTGCCCGGCGGCGCATCATCCGCCGCGCGTACTGCCTGGCGACGCTCCTCGTCCAGGCGCGCCGCTTCGATCTCGCGGATCACGCTGCCGACATCCGCCAGTTCTTCGGGGTCGTCGAACTCGCCGGTCAGCACGCTGCCCGGATGCAAGGTGCCAGCCTCGTACAAGGCCCACATTTCCTTGGCATACCGAGTGCCCTTGAGTTCCGGGGCAAAACGCCCGAAATAGGACGCCATGTTGCCGACGTCACGCTCCAGCATGCTGAAGGCATGGTTGTTGCCGGCAGCATCCACCGCCTGGGGCAGGTCGATGATCACCGGGCCATCCGGGGTCAGCAGCACGTTGAACTCGGAAAGGTCACCGTGCACCAGGCCGGTACACAACATCAGCACGATCTGGGAAATCAGGAAGGCGTGATATTCACGGGCCTGGTCCGGTTCCAGCACCACATCGTTGAGCCGCGGTGCCGCATCGCCGTACTCGTCGGCCACCAACTCCATCAACAGCACACCTTCGAGGAAGTCGAACGGCTTGGGCACCCGCACCCCGGCATTGGCCAGGCGGAACAACGCCGCCACTTCGGCGTTCTGCCAGGCGTCCTCGGTTTCCTTGCGCCCGAACTTCGAGCCCTTGGCCATGGCCCGCGCCTGACGGCTGTTACGAACCTTGCGACCCTCCTGATACTCCGCCGCCTGACGGAAACTGCGTTTGTTCGCCTCCTTGTAGACCTTGGCGCAACGTAGCTCGTTGCCGCAGCGCACCACATACACAGCTGCCTCTTTACCACTCATGAGTGGGCGCAGCACCTCGTCTACCAGACCGTCTTCGATCAGCGGTTCAATGCGTTTTGGAGTCTTCATCAGCTTTTATTGTGGGTCCCTTGTTACCAAACACGCGAAAGTCACTCGTTATACGGCAATCCTCCCACGACGGGAAAGGGCTGCCGACCACCGAGCGACAGCAATGCACTCAATGTGCCAGATCAATCCATCGACGCCGTCAAGGATCATAGCCGAGACGGCGTCCGCAACCGTCCATCAGTGGCACTCAGGCCAGCCCCTTCGCGGGCCTGCCCGCGGAAGTTTTTTTCTGCCTGCGGCTCAATATTGCCCGGCGCCAGCCGAAGCCCTCAGAGAGACAGGGAGTTTGTCCGACAATCCAATAAAGACGTCAGCCACCGGCCAAGGTTCGATCGCCGCGGGCTCGACTTCACCCCAGGGATGCAATCAGCGTCATCTTTCAAGCTGCCGATAAATCCGCGAGTCGCCTGCACTTCGTGGTCTTACAAAAAACTGGAGCGCGGATGAACATCAAACAGAAATTGACCTGGGCCTTTGCCGTTATCGCCAGCCTGCCCGTGGTGCTGGTAGCCACGCTGGTGGTGATCAACCTGCGCAGCGAGGCCGAAAACACCTTCGTCGACGGCAGCGGCCGCGAGATCCGCCAAGTGGCCAACGCCATGCAGCTGTTCTTCGAAGGCATCAGCCAGAACATCGATTACCTGGCCGCTCAACCCTTGATCACCCAGGCCGGCGACAACCTCAAGACCTGGATGAGCGCCGATGCCGCGAAGGCCCCGGAAGGCGAGCAGGACAAACGAATCTTCGAGCTGTTCGCCGCCATGGCCGCCAGCCATCCTGCCTATTCCTATGTGTCCTATGGCGTGAGCAACGGCGGATACGTCTCCTGGCCCGCCGACCTGAAGCTGGCCAACTACGACCCCCGCGTACGCCCCTGGTACAAGACCGCCCAGGCCAACCCGGGCAAGACCCTGCGCACCGAGGCCTACTACTGGGCCAGCGACGATGCGGTGCTGGTCAGCACCGTGCGCTCGCTGGCCAACCAGTTGGGCCCCCAGGGCGGCGTGGTCGCAGTCGACGTGTCGCTCAAGCAGCTCACCGAGATCGTCAAACAGATCAAGCTGGGCGAATCGGGCTACCTGATGCTGATGGAAAACAACGGCACGGTGCTGGTGGACCCCAAGCAGCCGGAGCACAACTTCAAGGCCCTGGGCAGCCTCGGCGAGGGTTACGCGCAACTGGCCAAGGCCGGCAAGGGCCTGGTGCAGGTGGAACTGGGCGGCGAGCACTACATGGCCAACGTCTGGCCTTCGGAGCAACTGGGCTGGACCTTCATCGGCCTGATCAAGCAGAACGAAGTCATGGGCGCGGCCACCCAGCTGACCTGGATCATCGCCGGTATTGCCGCGATCCTGGCGGTGCTGTTCGCAGTGCTCGGGGCGAGTTTCGCCAGCCTCATCGTGCGGCCGATCCGCGGCGTGGCCAGTGGCCTGGAAGGCATTGCCCAAGGCGAAGGCGATCTGACCCGCAGCCTGAATATCCGTGGCAGCGACGAAACCGCGCAGTTGGCCAACTGGTTCAACCAGTTCCTGGCGGCAATTCGCAACCTGATCCAGAGCATCGGCCAGGCCGCGCAGAAGATCCTCGCCACTTCCCACAGTTCGACCCAGGTCTCCAGCGACATGGCCGAAGCCGCCGGGCGCCAGCGCGAAGCGGTGGACATGGTGTCCACCGCCTTCCACGAAATGGTCGCCACCGCCAACGAAGTGGCCCGCTCCTGCAGCCAGGCCGCCGAGTCGGCGGACAGTGGCCAGCGCCAGGCCCGGGAAGGCCAGCAGCAGATCGATGACGCGGTGCACAGCGTCGATCGCCTGAGCCAGGAGATCGAACAGTCGGCGCAGTCGATGCAGCAACTGGAACGCGACAGCACCGACATCCAGTCGATCCTCGGCACCATCCGCTCGATCGCCGAACAGACCAACCTGCTGGCGCTGAACGCGGCCATCGAGGCCGCCCGGGCCGGGGAGCAGGGTCGCGGTTTTGCCGTGGTGGCCGACGAGGTGCGGGCCCTGGCCAAGCGTACCGCCGACTCCACTGCCGAGATCGACGGGCTGCTGGGCAACCTGGCCAAACGCACCAGCGCCGTGACCCAGCAGATGCACGCCAGCCTGGAAGTGTCCCAGCAGTCGGTGAACCGCATCGGCCTGGCTCGCAACAGCTTCGGGCAGATCCGCGAATCGGTGGACGTGATCCGCGACATGAACACCCAGATCGCCACCGCCGCCGAAGAGCAGCATCAAGTGGCGGAAGACATCAACCGGCACATCAGCCAGATCCATGGCGATGCGCAACTGGTGGCGGAACTGGCGAACTCGGCGCGCCTGGACTCCCAGAGCCTGGCGGGGCTATCCAATGAGCTGGACGCCCTGGTACGGCGCTTCAAGACCTGAAGACGCTTTCGCCGGCAAGCCGGCTCCTACGGATGGGCGGCATTTCTGTGTAGGAGCCTGCGTGCCGGGGAAGGCCAAGAACCTCAGCGCTCGATGATCGCCGTCACACCCTGGCCGCCCGCGGCACAGATGGAAATCAGCCCGCGCCCCTGCCCCGCCACACTCAGCAGCTTCGCCAGGTTGGCGACGATGCGCCCGCCGGTGGCGGCAAACGGGTGCCCTGCCGCCAGGGAACTGCCTTTGACGTTGAGCCGGGCGCGATCGATGCTGCCCAGAGGTGCCTCCAGGCCCAGCCTGGCCTTGCAGTACTCGGGGTCTTCCCAGGCCTTGAGAGTGCACAGCACCTGGGCGGCGAAGGCTTCGTGGATCTCGTAGTAGTCGAAGTCCTGAAGGCTCAGGCCATTGCGCGCCAGCAAGCGCGGCACGGCGTATACCGGGGCCATCAGCAGGCCCTCGGCGCCGTTGACGAAATCCACCGCCGCGGCCTCGCCGTCGCGCAGGTAGGCAAGAACCGGCAGGCCCCGCTCCCTGGCCCACGCTTCACTGCCCAACAGCACCAGCGAGGCGCCATCGGTCAGGGGCGTGGAGTTGCCCGCCGTCAGCGTGCCGCTGGCGCTACGGTCGAAGGCCGGCTTGAGGCTGGCGAGCTTTTCCAGGGTCAGGTCCGGGCGCAGATTGTTGTCCCGGGTCAGGCCGAGGAAGGGAGTGATCAGATCGTCCTGCCAGCCTTCGGCGTAGGCGACGGCCATTTTCTGATGGCTTTCCAGGGCCAGTTGATCCTGATCGGCGCGGGCAATGTTCCAGGTCTCGGCCATCTGCTCGCAGTGCTCGCCCATGGACAAGCCGGTGCGCGGCTCGCCATTGCGCGGCAGTTCCGGCTTGAGGTGATGGGGCCGCAGTTGCAGCAGGGTCTTGAGCTTGTCGCCGGTGCTCTTGGCGCGGTTGGCCTGCAACAGGATCTTGCGCAGGCCTTCGTTGACCCCGATCGGCGCATCCGAAGTGGTATCCACCCCGCCGGCGATGCCGCAGTCGATCTGCCCCAGGGCGATCTTGTTGGCCACCAGCAGCGCCGCTTCCAGGCCCGTGCCGCAGGCCTGCTGGATATCGTAGGCCGGGGTGGTGGGCGAAAGCCGCGAGCCGAGGACGCATTCGCGGGTCAGGTTGAAGTCCCGGGAATGCTTGAGCACCGCACCGGCGGCCACCTCGCCAAGGCGCAGGCCGTGCAGGTTGTAGCGCTCGATCAGGCCCTCCAGGGCGGAGGTGAGCATCGCCTGGTTGCTGGCGGTGGCATAGGGGCCGTTGGAACGGGCGAAGGGGATGCGGTTGCCGCCGATAATCGCGACGCGACGCAGCTGTGTCATGGAAAGCTCCATATTCTGTGAGTGCGACTGCGGTGGGTACCTCCTCCAGCGTAGGAGGGATCTGGCCGATCGAACGACCCAGGGCCATTCATGGTCCACACTTTGAACCCCAACCTTCGGAGTGCGTTCCATGTCTGACCGTTATATCGACTTCGCCAACTCGTCCATCGGCCAGCGCCTGGTCGGGGCTCTTGGCCTGCCGTCGCCGGTACGCCTGGAGCGCTGGCAAGCCGGTCGCCTGCGGCCTATCGAAGGTGCGCTGTTGCTCGGCGGCGGCGCGCTGGCACAACAGGTGGCCACCCTGGCGCCGCGCCTGACCGATGGCATCTACAGCTATGGCGCCGACCCGTCCCTGGCCACCCCCTGGATTCCCGGCCACGGGCCCAGGTTCAAGGCCGTGGTGTTCGACGCCAGCGAGCTGCTGCACACAGACCAGCTCAAGCAATTGCGGGAATTCTTCCAGCCACTGCTGAGAAACCTCGAGCCCAGCGCCCACCTGGTCATCCTCGGGCGCGCCCCGGAAACCCTTGACGAGCCCTTCGCCGCCAGCGCCCAGCGCGCCCTGGAAGGCTTCAGCCGCTCCCTGGCCAAGGAACTGCGCAACGGCGCCACCCTGCAATTGCTGTATGTGGCAGCCGGAGCGGAAGAACAGCTGGAAGGCGCCTTGCGCTTCTTTCTCTCGCCCAAGAGCGCCTACGTTTCCGGGCAGGTGATCCGCTTGCAGCCCTGCGCGACCCAGGTCCAGGACTGGAGCCGCCCGCTGGCCGGGCGCAAGGCCCTGGTCACCGGCGCCGCCCGCGGCATTGGTGCGGCCATCGCCGAAACCCTGGCCCGGGACGGCGCCCAGGTCCTGCTGCTGGACGTGCCCCAGGCCAAGGCCGATCTGGAAGCCCTGGCGGCCCGTCTCGGCGGCCGCGCCATCTGCCTGGACATCTGCGCCGAAGACGCTCCGGCACAGTTGATCGAGCAACTGCCGGAGGGCATCGACATCCTGGTGCACAACGCCGGCATCACCCGGGACAAGACCCTGGCCAACATGACCCCGGAATACTGGGACGCGGTGCTGGCGGTGAACCTCAATGCGCCCCAGGTGCTGACCCAGGCCCTGCTGGACAGCGCACGCCTGCACGACCATGGCCGGGTGATCCTGCTGGCCTCCATCAGCGGCATCGCCGGCAACCGCGGGCAAACCAACTACGCCGCCAGCAAGGCCGGGCTGATTGGCCTGGCCCAGGCCTGGGCGCCGCTGCTGCACGCCCGGGATATCAGCATCAATGCCGTGGCGCCGGGCTTCATCGAGACCCAGATGACCGCCAAGGTGCCCTTCGCCCTGCGCGAAGCTGGAAGGCGCATGAGTTCCCTGGGCCAGGGCGGCCTGCCCCAGGACGTTGCCGAAGCGGTGGCCTGGCTCGGCCAGCCGGGCAGCGGCGCCGTCAGCGGGCAGGCCCTGCGGGTCTGCGGACAAAGTCTCTTGGGGGCCTGAAAATGACTGCACACTGGCACGAACTGAACCTGCCCGCGTCTCTGCCGCCGCTGTTTCTCAAAGCGGCAATGCGCCGACGGATCAACGGCACGCAGTTACCCGAATACGGCCTGCGCTGCTGGATCAGCCTGGCCTCCGGGCAATTGGCGGGCTACCGCAAGGTCTGCGGCTTTGCCGATAACGGCCTTCTGCCCGCGACCTACCCCCATGTACTGGCGTTTCCCTTGCAGATGCAGCTGCTCACTGCCCGGGACTTTCCATTTCCACTGCTGGGGCTGATTCACCTGGGCAACAGGATTCGTGTGTTGCGCCCCATGGGCAATGTCAGCAGCGTTCGAATCGGGGTCCAGGTGTGCAACCTGCAACCCCACGCCAAAGGCGCAACATTCGACCTGGTGACCACAGTGGATGATTTGCTGGGCCCCCTCTGGGAAGCGCAAAGCCGCATGCTCTGCCGCGGAGTCAAGTTGGCGGGAGAACCTCCCAGCCAACACTTGCCCAACGCCGACAACCTCGGCGAAGTCGCCTGCTGGCGCGCCGAGCGCGATATCGGCCGACGCTACGCCAGGGTTTCCGGCGACTACAACCCGATCCACCTGAGCGCCTGGAGCGCCCGGCTGTTCGGCTTTCCCCAGGCCATCGCCCATGGCCTGTGGAACAAGGCGCGCACCCTGGCAGCCCTGAGCGAGCATCTGCCAGCAGCGAACATCGAAGTGACGGTGCAGTTCATGAAGCCCGTGCTGCTGCCCGGCGAAGTACGCCTGCTGGCCAGTGCCGGGGGTTCAAGCGGAGAACTGCAGTTGCTGGGCAGCGGCGAGTTGCAGCATATGCTGGGCAACTGGCAGCCCATCGCCTGAGGGGCCTCAGCCCCGGCGGATCAGCACCACCCCGACGACGATCAGCAGCAATCCGGCAAGCTTGCCGAGGCTGACCGGCGCTTCCCGAAACCCCACCCAGCCAAAGTGGTCCAGCGCCAGAGCCATGCTCAACTGGCCGGCCAGCACCAGCGACATGAACAGCAGGGCGCCGACCCGCGGCCCGGCAAAGGCGGCCGTGGTAATGAAGAACGCCCCCAACAGGCCGCCGCACCAATGCCACCAGGTCAGGCCCTTGAGGGCACCCAGGGTCGGCATTTCGCGCTGCAGCACCACCAGCACCAGCAGCGCCGCGGTGCCGACGAAAAAAGAGATCAGGGCCGCAGCCAGCACCCCACCGACCTGCTTGGCCAGTTGACCGTTGATTCCGGCTTGCAGGGCGAGAAAGGCTCCGGCAACAAACGGCAGGCACAGCAGCCACCAGACAGGCGTCAGCATATTGAGCTCCAGAGAGTTTTGGGCGGCGCAGTATAAACCAGGCCACCATCCCATCCCCCTGCCAGCCATTAAACGCCAGCGAAAAAGTGCAAGTACCGCGAGCTCAGCACAAAAACCGCCTATTAATTGTGTATATATAACTTTAGTTGAACGAGCACTTTTCAAGGACACTACAAAACATCAAATCATTGTTTTAAAACAATTCATCACACACTAGGAGCGCCAACCAATACTTTGAGACTAGCTACTTGTAAATCAATTAACCGAACAAAATAAGTCATTAATACCAAGTTCATAATTGTTCAATTCATTCCCTGCGCCTTTTATGTAGACAACGGACGAAGGTATCTCCAGCGCAAGAACTGGAGAGCTATCGAAAACAACGAACGTTGTAACAGGTGCAAGGAATACCAGCCATGAAAACTCAATTCGGATGGAAAGCGTTAACGGCAATAACCATGATCCTGACCCTCAGCCTGGCAGGCTGCAGCGGCGGTGGTGGCGGTCATAAAAGTGGTGGCAGCAGTTCGCCAGCCACTGCCAGCGGCGGTACTGACGGCACCGGTGGCACTGGTGGCGGCACCGGCGGAACAGGAGGCACTGGAGGTGGCACTGGTGGTACCGGTGGAGGCACAGGCGGTACCGGCGGCACTGGCGGAGGCACAGGTGGCACAGGTGGAACTGGCGGCACCGGAGGAGCTGGCGGTACCACCACTCCCCTGACGACCAGCAGCCTGGTCTCGGATCTGGGTACCACCCTCAGTGGCGTCGGTACCGGTGTCAGCGGCCTGGGCACTTCCCTGGCCACCGTACCCGTGGTTGGAGGCGTGGTACAAAGCGCCGTCAACACCACCGGCAACGTGGTGGACACCGTCGGTGACGGCCTGACCAACGGCCTCGGCACTTTGGGCACCGATCCCAAGGCCCTGAGCAAGACCACCGCCACCGTCGGCAACGTGGTCAGCGATGTGGGTACCGGGGTCACCGACCTCAGCGGCAAACTGGCAACCACCACCCAGAGCGTTCCGGTAGTGGGTGGCCTGGTGACCAGGGTGGCTCCGGTAGTCGGCGGCGTAGGCACCCGGGTGACCATGCTCGGTAATACCCTGAGCACCGTCACCAGCAGCGGACCTCTGGGAACACTGACCGACAATGTCGGCGATAAGGTACTGGTTCCAGTGGTCAGCCTGGCGGAAGACGTGACCGGCAATATCGGCGGCGCCACCGGTCTTGGCTCCCCTGTAAAAGGTCTGCTCAATGGCGTAGCTCAGGCCGTGGACAGCACCGGTAACAAGATCACTGACGCTGGCAACGGCAACCCTGTAACAAATCTGTTGGGCAACACCCTGAGCAACGCAAGTACGGCCGTGGGCACTGCCGGCGGTTATGTGAGCAACTCGGGTAGCGGAACCGGGAATGGCAGTGGCCTCGGCGGCAACAACGGCCTGCTGGAAACTGTCGGCGGTGCAGTGGCCAACTTGAGCAACGGCCTGAATGCCGGCAATACCAACGGTACCGTTAGCGCAGGCGGGGTCACCGGAGCGGCAGCCGGCAACCTGATCGCCTCGGTAGGCGGCGCTCTGGGCGGCAGCGGTACCCCTAACCTGGTAGTCACTGCACCATTGGCCAGCGTCGGAGTGAGCCTGGGCTCGGCATTGAACCCCGTCACCAGTTCGGTTGCCGGCCTGACTCAGCAAGTAGGTGCAGCTACCGGCCTGGGTAGCCCGACCAGCAGTCTTCTGGGCCAGGTGGGCGGCGCAGTCAGCAACGTAGGCGCGGGCGTGGCCAGCAATAGTGGCGCCAATCCGATAGGTACCGCCTTGGGCAGCACCCTTGGAGCCGTGGGCAACACCGTGGCTTCGGTTGGCGGCCTGGTCAACGGCAGCACAGCGCCCAGTGGCGGCTTGCTCGGTGGCCTTGGCGCCAACGCCAGCGCCAGTGGCAGTGCCTCTGCCGGTGCGGGCCTCAATGGCGGCCTGGGTGGCGTGCTCGGCGGCCTGACCGGCGCCCTGGGCGGCAACAAGAAATAATTTGCACCTGGCCGATTCGACGGCCTCACCTGCAGCGCCTACGCTTGGTTGAGGGCGAGAGATTCCCATGAGTCTCTCGCCTTTTTGTTTATCCAGAGACAAGCATCCAGAGCCAGATCGTGGCCAAGACCCGAGCGGCAACTGGAGCCAGGAACTTTCTACACCGCTGCGGCTCGACCATGGAGTGTCCTATGCGCACGTTGGCCAGTTTGTTGTTAGTTGGATGCTGTACCTCCGTTTACGCCGACTCCCTTCCGCGCTTTCTCAACAGCAATGACAGCATCAACAACCTGCCCCAACCCAACCTGCCGGTGGATGCCTACCGCCCGGCAACTCCGCAACCGCAACTGCCCGAGCAACCCACTGCGCCGCAAGGCCAGCAGCCGCTGATGATGGGCACCAAGGTCACGGTGCGCCAGGTGCAGATCGAGGGCGGCACGGTCTACCCCCTGGAAGAACTGGCAGCGATCTACCAGCCACTGATCGGCCACGAGGCCAGCTTCGGCCAGTTGATCGAAGCCACGCGCAGCATTACCCGGCGCTATCAGAAGGACGGCTACCTGCTGTCCTACGCCTTCATGCCACAGCAGAACTTCGACCAGGGCGTGCTGCGGGTAGTGCTGGTGGAAGGCTACATCCGGGACTACCAGCTGCAGGGCGACATCGGCCCGGTATCCGCCTACCTGGACAAACTGGTGAGCAAACTCAAGGCCGAGCGCCCGCTGACCCGCAAGACCTTCGAACGCTACACCACACTGATGAGCAAGGTTCCCGGGGTCACTCTGCAGGCGGTAGTGCCGCCACCGGGCACTACCGACGGCGCGACCCAACTGGTGGCCGTGGCCAGCCGCAAGGCCATCGCCACCACCCTCAACAGCACCGACGACAACCGCAACGGCCTGCAGGCCCTGGTGGGCATCACCAGCAACTCGCAGACCGCCTGGGGCGAACAGCTCAGCCTCAGCGGGCTGTTCCCGCCGGGCCACGACAAGGAACACTACTACCGCCTGGACTACAGCCAGTTGCTGGGTTCGGAAGGCACGCAACTGAGCCTCTACGGCGCCCGCTACCGCGCCGACCCACGGAGCAACGTGCAGCTGGACAACGGGATCGAGCTGGAGCCCCATCGGGAGAACGACCGCTTTTCCATCGGCGTCAGCCACCCTTTCATCGCCTCGCCCAATGAAATGCTCACCGCCGGCACACGCCTGTATGCAGTAAATGACAAGACCCGTTACCGGGTCAGCAACAGCCCGCTGACCCTGGAAGAAAAAACCGACATCCGCGCCCTGGCGCTTGAGGCGGACTGGAGCAAGTCCGATCCGCGCCAACTGCGGATTCTCAGCGCCGGCCTGTATCGGGGCCTGGACAGCATGGGCGCCGAGACCAACAACAGCCTCTATGATCTGGATTTCTTCCGCCTGCGCCTGGCCGGGGTACAGAGCGATCGTTTCCTGGACAATTGGCAAGGCGTGCTTTCCGCCGCCTGGTACTGGAGCAACGACAACCTGCCCGACAGCGAGCGGGCGTCCTTTGGCGGGCAGAACTTCGCTCGCGGCTACCCCGATGACCAGGCGACCGGGGACAAGGGCTGGGGCGTGGCCTACGAAGTGAACTACAGTTTCAACCGCGAGGGGCCCTGGGTGCGTGTGCTGCAGCCCTATGTGGTGCTGGACCGCTCCAAGACCTGGTTCAACCAGCTGCCGGTCAGGGGCAGCAGCCTGTCATCCGCCGCGGTCGGTTTGCGTTTCGGTGATGCCAAGCACTACAACATCGCCCTGGAAGCGGCCAAGCCAATGTCCGATGAAGCCCTCGACACCTACAACCGCAAGCCACGCTATACCTTGAGCTTCAGCTATCAACTTTGAGCATCCGGATGACTGAGACCCGCTTTCGAGCGGGTCTTTTTTTGCCGCCAGGACAGCACCGGCCAAACCCTGGGGTCAGGGGCCAACGATATGCAGCCGGGGTTCGGGAAACAGATTGTTGAGGGTTTCCAGCAGGCGCACGTGGTAGATCGGCTTGCGAAACAGGTCCAGGACCTGCAGCCGCAGCAGGTCGCTGACGTCATCCATGTCGGCATGCCCCGACATGACGATCACCGGCAGGTGCTGGCGCGCGGTGTGCTCGCGCAGGCGCTTGATCAGCGACAGGCCGCTTTCCTCGGGCATGCGCAGGTCAGTGATTACCAGGGCGATATCCGGATGCCGGGTGAGGTGGTCCAGGGCAAGTTTCACCGAGGTGGCAGTGAAGCAGCAGAAACCCTCGCCTTCGAGCAGTTCGGCAAGCTCCAGCAATGCATCCTCTTCGTCATCGACCAGAAGAAGTTGCTGACGTGAGGATGGGGAAGTCATGGACGGTACCCTGGTGTGGACTTCATGCAAGTGGGTGAACGCAGCCAATGCACAGCCGGCCGGGCGGAACCCAACCATCAGCAGGCCTTTGGTTAGGCAAACCGCAGGCCTGCACGAGACCCGGATGGCTGGAAGGTCGGGCGATCACAGCCCAGCGGCTGCTCAGCTGGGCCCCTCCATGCTCAAGGGGTAGGACGGGTGACGGTGGCGCCTCCGAGGTTAGTCAGGATGTTGTTGAAAATGGCCAGAACACGATCGCCCAGGGGGGTGACGAACGCCACGACCACAACGGCCACCATGGCCACGACAATGGCGTACTCGATGGCGGATGCGCCTTCGGTGCGGTCAAAAAACTGGCGCGCCCTGAGCAACAAGTATTGGAAAATCATCCTAGCTCTCCTTGCGCCGCAAGGCGCCGTTGGAACAGCACCGGGCAAATTCCCCGGTGCCACCTGAGCATTGTCAACAAAGACCGGCCCAGCAACTGTAAGAACTGATTAGTCAGTAAGTATTAATTGGAAGGTAGGTGCCAAAAAACCTGCCCATGTGGACAGACTCATACCTTTGTTAGCTATTTTTGGATGAGTTAATGGCATTTCGTCCTAGCTCTACTACCTTCACATAGCGAAATAGTTGCATGTTCATAGCTGCCTGATTGCGAAATTAACTCGTTTGGAATCACGGGCTGGTAGTGCAGCAGGAAAGGGAGAGCCTTCATGAACAGTCGCCTCACCATGGGTCTGGCCGGACTTCTTCTGGTAGGTGCGGTGTTTTTCGGTTACTGGGGCCTGGTTCTCAGTCGTAAACCCGAACCAGCACCATCGGTTCAACCCGTGGCGCCCAGTGTCGTCGAACCAACCACCAGCGCAGAAGACCAGACCCGCCAACCGGTGGTCGTGCTGGTGCGCGATGTGCCGCCCTTCGTGCCCCTCGCCGCCGACGATCTGGCGCTGGAAAAACTGCGTACCGCGCCGGCCGGCAGCCTCAGCGCCATCAGCCAGGCGGTGGGCCGTACACCCTGGCGGCAGTTGAATGCCGGCACCTGGCTCAATGAGCAGAGCTTCAGTACCGGCGGCACACTGGCGCGGATGATTCACAGCGACGAACGAGCCCTGGCGGTCGCGGTCGACGAGGTGATCGGCGCCGCCGGGCAACTGAGCCCGGGGGACTATGTCGATGTCGTGCTGTTCCTGCGCCAGGACACCAGCAACCCGCAGCAGTCGGCACAGATCGCTGTGCCCGCTATGCGCGTGCTGGCTGTCGGCGAACAGCTGGGCCTGGCCAATGACGGGCAGCCCGCCTCCCCCGGGTTGAGCAACGAAGAAAAGCTCAAGCAGGACCAGCGCCGGCTGAATGCGCGCACGGTGGTCCTGGCCGTCCCCGAACAGCTCTTGAGCCGGCTGATGCTCGCCACTCAGGTCGGAGTGCTGCGCCTGGCCGTGCGCAGCAGCGAGGAACAGCGCCTGGCCCATTACTGGGCCGGCAACGAAGAAGCCCGCGAGCACCTCGATGCCGCCAACAGCAACCTGTTCCAGTTCACCCAACTTGCCCTGGGCAGCGCCCCGCGCGCACCGGCCGCCCAAGGTGGCGCCGCACGGTCGGCGGTGGAAGTGATCCGGGGCAACCAAGTCACTCAACAAACTCCCTGATTGAGCAAGGATGCACTACATGCGCAGTCGTTCCATGCCACTGTTCTCCGTACTGCTGACCCTGAGCCTGGGCCCGCTGCTCTGCACCCAGGCCCTGGCTGCGGCGGTGGCAGGCTGTTCGAGCCTGGCACCGTTGCCCGCAGCGCTGGAGATCGGCGAAGGCTTGCAGCAGGAACTGCAATCTGCGGTGGCCATCACCCGCCTGGCGGTGGGCGACCCGAAGATCGCGGACGTCCAGACCACCGGCAACAAAGCCTTCCTGCTCACCGGCATGGCGCCCGGCGCCACCAGCCTGATGGTCTGGACCGCCTGTGCCAGTACCCCACGCCAGAGCATGGTGTTTGTCCAGGGCCGGGCCACCGCCGACATGAGCACCGGCCGCCTGCCGGCCAGTGACGATCCACTGCTGCCCAGCCAGGTGCAGACCGACATCCGTTTTGTCGAAGTCAGCCGCACCAAGCTCAAGGAGGCCAGCGTTTCGATCTTCGGCCGCGGGCACAACTTCCTGTTCGGCGCACCCGGCACCGCCCCCGTCACCGGTGGCACCTCCGGCAGCGTGACCCCGACCTTCGGCGGCCGCCGGACCAACATCCCGCTGGACAACGGCACCTTCAACATCGGCTTCGGCAACGGCCGGGTGCTGACCCTGATCAACGCCCTGGAAGGCAGCGGCTTCGCCTATACCCTGGCAAGGCCTTCCCTGGTGGCCCTCAGCGGCCAGAGTGCAAGCTTCCTGGCCGGGGGCGAAATCCCCATCCCGGTGCCCAGCACCGGCAGCAACAGCGTGACCATCGAATACAAGGAGTTCGGTATCCGCCTGACCCTCACGCCCACTATCGTCGACCGCGGGCGTATCTCCCTTAAGGTTGCCCCGGAGGTCAGCGAACTGGACTACAGCAACGCCGTGACCATTGCCGGGACCCAAGTCCCGGCGCTGACCATACGCCGCACCGATACCAGCATTTCCCTGGCCGACGGCGAAAGCTTCGTCATCAGCGGCCTGATCAGCACCAACAACAGCTCTCAAGTGAACAAGTTTCCAGGGCTGGGGGACATTCCGGTGCTCGGTGCCTTCTTTCGCGACACCACGATCAATCGCGAAGAGCGTGAACTGCTGATGGTAGTGACTCCGCACCTGGTCCAGCCCCTGGCCGCGGACGCCAAGCTGCCGGCCCTGCCCGGCGAACGGCTGCGCAACTACGACCCAAACTTCTACCGCATGTTCTTCCTCGAGAACGGCAACTTCGACAAGCGCAGCGGGTTGTCGCAATGAACCAGGACCTGAGCCAGACGTTTCTCGCCATCACCCGCAACAGCACCGACCTGGAGTGGCTGCAAGGCGCCCTGGCGCCCCTGGGCCAGGTCGTGGGTGCCGATGGCAGTCTCGACGAACTGCTGGCACTGGTGGATGTGACCTTCGCCAACCTGGTGTTCGTCGGCCTCGATCGCGAACACGTGGTGGCCCAGGCGGCCCTGATCGAAGGCGCCCTGGAGGCCAAGCCGATGCTGGCGATCGTCGCCCTCGGCGATGGCATGGACAACCAGTTGGTGCTCAATGCCATGCGCGCCGGCGCCCGCGACTTTGTCGCCTATGGCTCACGCTCCAGTGAAGTGGCCGGGCTGGTCCGGCGTCTGAGCAAACGCCTGCCGGCAGTGACACCCAACACGCAACTGGGCGGCCTGACCGTGCTCTATGGCGCCCAGGGCGATGGCGACGGCGCCCTCCTGGCCAGCCACCTCGCGCTGGTGGTGCAGAAGAGTGGCCAGCAGACCCTGCTGCTGGACCTGGGCCTGCCCCGGGGCGACAGCCTGGCGCTGCTGGGCCTGGAAAGCTCGTTCCACTTCGGCGACGCCCTGCGCCACCTGCGGCGCCTGGATGCCACGCTGATCGACAGCGCCTTCACCAGCGCCGAGGCGGGCCTGCGGATCCTCGCCTACGCCAGCCACGACGCGCCTCTGGAGCACACCAGCGCGGCGGAGCTGTACATGCTCCTCAGTGCCTTGCGCCAGCACTTCCAGCACATTGTGGTGAACCTTGTCGGCCAGCCGGACAGCGAGGCCCTACGTACCTTCGTCAGCCATTGCGACAAGCTGCTGTGGTGCACCGACCAGAACGTGCTCGACTGTCGGCGCAACCTGGCCGTACTCAATCACTGGCGTGAAAAAGGCATGAAACTCGAACATGCGCGCTTGCTGGTCGACCGCTACCTGCGCACCGTGGCACCGGATTCCGAAACCCTGGGCAAGACCTTCGGCCTGGAGGTGATCGCGGTGCTGGCCTACAGCCCCGAGGTGCGCCTGAACGCCAAGAACCAGGGCGTTACCCTGTTCGAACTGGCCCCGCGCGAGGCCCTGACCCAAAGCCTGCGTACCCTGGGCGAGCGGCTGGCGAAACGCTCCCAGGGCCTGCCCAAGCCCAAGGCCGGCTGGCTCAATCGCATCATGGGGGGCAGATGAGCGGCGAAAAACTCTTTGGCGCACCACCCCGCGCAGGCGCCGGCAACAGCGACCACGAAGGCCTGAAGCTGGTGCTGCATCGCTACATCATCGATGCCATCGAAGAGTCGGGGAAAAACCTGCTGGAAAGCTCACGGCAGAACCTCTCGCAATTCGTCACCGACAAGGTGGCGGAGTACATCGCGCGCATGCACCTGGCGATCTCGCGCTATGAAATGGAGCGGCTGGCCGAAGAGATCGTCGACGAGCTGACCGGCTTCGGCCCCCTGGAAGTGCTGTTGCGCGATCCGGCGGTGACCGAGATCCTGGTGAACGGCCCGCATCGGGTGTTCGTCGAACGTGAAGGCGTGCTGCACCAGAGCGACCTGCGCTTCATCGACGCCCACCATGTGGAGCGGGTGATGCAGCGGATTCTCGCGCCCCTGGGCCGACGCCTCGACGAGTCCTCGCCGATGGTCGATGCGCGCCTGCCGGACGGCAGCCGGGTCAACGCGATCATCCCGCCCATCGCCCTGGACGGGCCCTGCCTGTCGATTCGAAAGTTTCGCAAGGACATGCTCAAGAGCAGCGACCTGATTGCCATGCAGACCATCGACCTGGCGATCTTCGAATTCATCCAGGAAGCGGTGGGCAAGCGCTGCAACATCCTGATCAGCGGCGGCACCGGCACCGGCAAGACCACCCTGCTGAACATCCTCAGCCAGTTGATCAACCCCCATGAACGGCTGGTCACCATCGAGGACGTGGCCGAACTGCAGCTGGGCCACCCCCACGTGGTCCGCCTGGAAACCCGCCCGCCCAATGCCGAGGGGCACGGCGAGGTGAAGGCCAGCGACCTGATCCGCAACGCCCTGCGGATGCGTCCGGACCGGATCATCCTCGGCGAGATCCGTGGTGTGGAAGTACTGGACGTGCTGACCGCAATGAACACCGGCCACGACGGCTCCATGAGCACCGTGCACGCCAACAACGCCCAGGATGCCCTGCTGCGCCTGGAAACCCTGGTGGGCCTGACCGGCCGCCAGATCGCCGAGCGCACCCTGCGGCAGATGATCTGCGCCGCCCTGGATGTGGTGATCCAGTTGACCCGCATGCCCGATGGCCGGCGTTGCGTCAGCGAAGTCGTGGAAGTGGTGGGCATACGTGACGACATCTACGTCACCAACACCCTGTTCCGCCTGGATCGTCGTACCGGCTTCGGCTTCCTGCGCGAGGCGATGAACCCTGCGGGTGACAAACTGCGCCGCGAAAGCGGGCTGGGCGTCAATTGAACCGGCGAGGTGGCCCATGATCGGTCTGCTGTTTACCTTGATCTGCCTGCTTCTGCTGGGGCTTTCCGGCTGGCTGTTCTACCACGGCGTGCGCAAGACCGAGCGGGAACGAGTGCTCAACCGCCTGGCCGAAGGGCAGCCCGACCTGACGCCGCAACGCACCTCCTGGGGTGGCCTGGAGCGCGCGTTCGCCCGGGCCGGCCTGGGCCAGCCCAGCGAGCGCCTGGGCCTGTGGCTGGCGGTGTGGGTGGTGCTGATGCTGCTGGGCTATGTGCTGGCGAGCTGGCTCGGCCTGTTGGGCGGCATCCTCCTGCCACCCCTGCTGCTGCGGCTGTATATCGCCTGGCTGTATCAGCGCCGGCTCAAGCGCATGATCGAACAACTGCCGGCCTTGCTCGATCACAGCGTGCGCAGCCTGAAGTCCGGGCGCACCCTGGCGGACGCCGTGCTGGGTGCCATCGAGGCCAGCAACGACCCGCTGAAGAACGCCATGGGCCGCATCCAGCGCAACGTGCAACTGGGGGTCAACCTGCCGGACGCGGTCAGCGATTTTGCCGAGTTCTACGAGCAGGACGAACTGCGCATGTTCGCCCTGGGCCTGAAGGTCAATCATCGCTACGGCGGCAACGCCAGCGAGTTGCTGGAAAACCTGATCAAGCTGATCCGCGAGCGCGAGCAAGGGGCGCGGCAACTGAGCGCGATGACCGGGGAAACCCGCATGACCGCCTGGGTCCTGGGAACCCTGCCGCTGTTGCTGGTGGGCTACTTCATGCTGACCAACCCGGGCTACATGCTGGGCATGTGGCACGACTCCGCGGGGCAGAAAATGCTGATCACCGCGGTGTGCCTGCAGATCTTCGGCTGCCTGGCCCTTTGGCGCATGTTGAGGAGCATCTGAAATGCTGGTACTGGCCGCTGCACTGATGTTTCTCGGAGCGTTGCTGCTGCTTGGCAACGGTGTGCTGGAACAGCGCCGGCGCGAGCGCCAGATCGCCCAGCGCTTGCAGGGTAACATGACCCGCGACAGCCGCCTGGGCAACTGGCTGCGACTGCTGGGCGACAGCCGCTTCGGGCAGCGCGCGGTGAGCATGGACAGTGAAACCCAGACCCTGCTCAACCGTCTGGGCTGGCGCCGCGCCAGAGAGCGCTCACTGTTCGCCGCCAGCCAGATCGCCACGCCGGTGCTGGCCGTGTGCCTGGTGATCTTCATCCAGGAAGTGGCCTTTGCCCAGGCCCAGAGCAAGTGGCTGGTACCCATGCTGGCACTCGGTGCCGGCTACCTGCTACCCAAGCGCGCGCTGGCCTACGCCGCCAAGCGCCGGCAGAAGCACATCGCCCTGGAGATCTCGACCTTCATTCCCCTGCTGCGCATCCTGTTCGAGTCGGGCATGGCAGTGGAGCAAGCGTTACGCGTACTGAGCAGCGAAGCGCAAAAGCTGCTGCCGGAACTGACCCAGGAACTGCGCCTGATCCTGGCCCGTGTCGACTCGGGGCTGGAGCTGGGCCATGAACTCAACCAGACCGCCACCCTGCTGGCGGTGGACGAGTTCACCGACACCTGCGTGATTCTCCAGCAACTGATCCTGCAGGGCGGCGGGGCAATGAAATCGCTGCAGGCGCTCAAACAACTGCTGGACGACCGGCGCCTGACCCGCCTGCAGGAATACATCTCGAAAATGTCCGCAAAAATGTCGGTGGTGATGATGCTGTTTCTCTTCCCCGCCCTGTTGATCGTGCTGGCCGGGCCAGGCTTCACCGCCATCGCCCGGGCCTTCGCTTCCTAAGAGGGAACCTGATGAAAGCCATGATTGCCGTTGCCAGCCTGTTGCTGCTCGGAGGATGCGCCAGCAACGGCCAGACGCCCTGGGCGGCCCTGACCAACTCCAGCAGTTGCGCCAAGCTCAGCTCCGAGCAGGAACTGGCAGTGAACCTCGCCGACGAAATGGCCACCGATGGCAAGCTGCACGCCAGCCTGGCCAACCTGCAGAACCTGCCGGACAACCTCGCCGAGGTGCGCGTACGCAAGGCGCGAGTCTATCGGTTGCTGGGCCGCAGTGAGGCCGAACCCTTGTACCGCAGCCTGCTGGGCTCGTGCCTGGCCGCCGAAGGCGAGCACGGCCTGGGGCAGTTGGCGGCGGCCAGGGGCGACAACGGCCAGGCCCAGGCGCACCTGCAACGGGCCGCGCGCCTGGCGCCGACCAATGAAAGAATCCGCAATGACCTGGGGGTGGTCTACCTCAACCAGTTGCGCATCGAGGATGCGCGCTTCGAGTTCCTCACCGCCATCGAGCTCAAGCAGTCCGAGCCCCTGGCGGCCATCAACCTGGTGACCCTGTTGCTCTACCAGGACAACTGGCAGCAGGCCGCGCAAGTGGTCAGCCAGGCAAGCCTGAACCCGCAGCAGTTCGCCCAGGCCCAGGCCCGCGCCGAAGAGCTCAAGGCCCCGACCGCCCCGCGCGCCAAGGTGACCCAGGTCGCCAGTGGCGCTACCACCTTGCAGCCAGACGCCGCACCCGCCAAGGAGCGCTGATGATGAAACTGCCGATGTTCTATTGCACTGCCCTGCTGGCGCTGCCCCTGGCCGCCCAGGCCATCGAGGCCGGCCCTGCTTCGCCCCAGCAACAGGAAACCGAAGCCTGGCTACTGTTGCAGAACCGCAACCTGGCGCCCTCGCCCCAGCCTCAGACGGCCACGCCCACCGAACGCGAGCTGGCGCTGCAGCGCTGGCTGAAGAAATACAAATACGAGATCCCGGACCTGTACGACCCGGACGCCGGCGGCAAGGTGGAAACCAAGTAGGGGAAAGCCCGCAACCGGCGGCGAACGGCTCGCCGCCGCAGGCTCAGTGGGCAGTCACCCGCTGGCGCAGCCCGGAATTGCTCGGTGACAGGGCCAGGGCCAGCTGTGTGCGGTTATGCATGTGGGTCAGGCGCAGTACCTGGGAGACATACAGCTTGACGGTGTTTTCGGTGATCCCCAGCTCGCAGGCAATCTGGTAGTTGGTCTGGCCCTTGCCCACCAGTCGGGCCACATCCAGCTGCCGTGGCGACAGCTGGTTGAAGATGGCCGGGATCTCGATGGCATCCCCTTCGCCGGCGCCTTCGCCCCGGGCCTCTTCGCTGCGGCTGGTAGCCGGGCTGCGCCGGACCTTGTCCAGGTCCTGGTACAGGTCATCGATGGATTCGGAAAGAAACTGCAGCTTCTGGTTGAGGTGCCCCAGGTGCAGGTTCTTCTGCCGTTCCTGCAAGGCGACCTCCTGACGCTGCAGGCCTTCGAGGAGTTCGTCCAGGTCGATGGGCTTCTGGTAGTAGTCGGCGATGCCGGCGCGCAGGGCCTTGATCACGTCCTGCTTGTCGGACTGCCCGGTGAGCATGATGGCTTCGAACACCCGCTGCTTGCCGGCCATCCGTTGCAGTTCCTGGACCAGCTGAATGCCGTCCATATCGGGCATGTGCAGATCGCAGAGCACCAGGGAAATTTCCGGGTCCCTGTTGAAGCACTCCAGCGCCTGGCGGCTGGATTGGCAAGGGACACAACGGTAACCGCTGCTTTCGAGGAACTCGCAAAGCTCTTCGACAATCAGGGGCTGATCGTCGACCACGAGCACCTTCATCTGTGAGGTGAGCTTGTTCACGTGCTACTCCGTGCGGGCCAATCGCCGATTGGCCACTCCTGTGCTGCCACGCATGATCCGGGCAGCCACGACTTAAAACCTAGACCTACTTTCCGACTATGTACATAGCATTAATGGGTCCGGCGACTAGTGGATCACGCTCACAGTTAAGACCATTCCAACCAGGACAAAGGGGGCAAAAGGGTATTTTTTTGACCCCCTCCCAACGCGCCCTGCCACGGGGGTATCAAGTGCTTGTTTCTGCTGGGGCCAGAGCCTGAGCACAAGCAGCCAGAGCAGGCTGCACAGACCGGCGGCGATGAACGTCCCCAGCAGATACAGGGGGCCGGAGGCCAGCCCCAGGGCCGCCATCAACTTGACGTCGCCGGCGCCCATTCGTCCGCTGGCGTAGCCGGGCAAGGTGAACAGCAACGCCAGCAACAACGCCCAACCGCCCTGGCTCGCGCCGGCCCCCAGCCAGGTCGTGCCGCTCCACAGCAGGTAGACCGTCGCCAAGAGCGCGGCGCCAAGAGTCAAGCCATTGGCAATATGCCGCTGACGCAAATCCTGCAGCGCACAGATTGCCAACCAGACCCACAAAACCCAGAAATGCATCAGCCAGAACGGTCCCTTTTGCCGGAATGGTCCTATGCTCAATGGACATAGTGGTTGTCAGGGTAGACGCACTCATGAAACCGGGCCTCCCTAGAAAGCAGAAAGGCGCTGTGGCGATCGAATTCGCCGCGGTGTTCGTGATCTTTTTCGCGGTGTTCTACGGTCTTGTCAGCTACAGCCTGCCGCTGCTGATGATGCAGTCGTTCCATCAGGCCACTGCCGAAGCGGTGCGTCGCGCGGTGATGGTCGACCCCAATACCCCGAACTACGCCACCACGGTGCAGAACCTCGCCAACAGCGTGGTGCAGACCCAGACCCAGTGGATTCCCCCGCCCTTCAACTTCGCCGCCACCGACTACAGCGCGGTGTACAGCGCCGGGGTGCTGACGGTCTCGGTGAACTACCCCACCAGCAAGCTGAACCAGGTGCTGCCGCGGCTGGTGCTGCCGGGAATCGGCCCGGTACCCAGCCTGCCCACCACCCTGACCGCTAGCTCGAGTCTGCAATTTTGACCTCTGGCGACAAGCTGCTCGGACGTCTACTGGGCCGCCAGGCGCTTCCCGCCGCACAGCCGCACAGCCCGCTGCCGCCCCAGGCGGTGGGCCTGCAACTGGTGCTCGATCAACAGGGGCGCATCCTCAGCAGCCACGGCCCGCTGCGCCACAGCCTGATCCAGCTGCCCCCCTCCCGGGAGCCACCGCACCTGCTGGCCTACGTATTGCCCGGCAGCGTCCTGGCCCTTGAGGGCGGCCCTGCCGACTGGAGCGGCCAGGTGCTGGACCTGGACCTGCGCGGCGCCGGCGGCCAGCCCCTGCACCTGCGCGGCTGGGTCCAGCGCTGTGGGCAGGAATGGCACCTGCAACTGCTGGATATCGGCGACCTGGTCCAGCAGCGGCAACAGGCCCTGGGGCGCGAGCAGTGCCGGGTGTTTGCCGCCCAGGCCAGCGAACAGTTGCGCCTGTGCAACCTGACCCGCCTGCCGGACGTGCTCCACGACCAACTCACCGACCTGGCCCGCTATTGGCACATTCCCTGTCTCGGCCTGGCCCTGCTCGACGAGCAGGAGCAGGGCTGGATGATCCACAGCTGCTACAGCGCCCATGACGCCCCGCGCCTGTGGCAGGAAGGCCAGGCCCTGGGGGCCGGCCTGGACAGCCTGAGCGGCAACACCCCGCAGCACCTGAACCAGATCCAGGGCCTCAACGAACACCCGCGACTGCAAGGCATCTTCGGCCATCGCGAAGGCTTCCTGGTGCCGTACCGGGATGATCACGGCGTCGCCGCCTGGCTCTTGTGCGGCTGCTACGCGGTCCAGCAGCATGCCCCGTACCTGCTGGATCGCGACTGGCTGATGCTCGCCGCAGCCCTCGCCGGGCCCTTGCTCAGTCGCCTGCGGGAGCATCGCCATCACCTGCACCTGGAACGCCTGGAGGCCCTCCAAGGGCTGCTGGGCGCCGGCTGGTGGGAGCTATGCCCGGACACCGCCGAAATACTGCTGGCCAGCCGCCTGGCCGCCAGCCTGCACCTGCCTGAGGATGGCGCTCGCCTGAACGTGCAAGCCTGGCTGGAACTGATTCATCCCGCCGACCGCGGTGAGCTCAGCAGCCGCCTGCAGGAACTGAAACTGGGCAAGCCGCTGCTGCTCAATGTGCGCCTGCACGAGCCCGACCCCAGCGCCCCCCAGCGCTGGTATCGCTTGCAGGGCCAGGCCCTGGGCCGAGGGGAAAGCCAACGCCTGGTGGGTTTCATGCTGGACATCAGCGACATCAAGAACCAACAGCAGCAGGCCGCCGCCGCTCATGCCCGGCTGGACAACCTGATCGCCAGTTCACCGGCGGTGATCTACGTCCAGCGTTACCAGGAAGGCGCCTTGCAGCCGAGCTTTTTCAGCGCCAGCCTGCAACCCCTGCTGGGCTGGAGCCTGGCGGACTGCACGGCGCAGCCCCTGGCGGAGTGGGTGCACCCCGACGACCGCGACCTGTATTTCCAGCGCTGCCGCCAGTTGCTGCGCGAAGGCAGTGTGCATACCCGCTATCGGCTGCGCGATCGCCACGGGGCATACCACTGGGTGCTGGACGAAGCCAAGCTGCTGCGCGACGACCTGGGGTTGCCAGTGGAAGCCGTCGGCCTGTGGCTGGACGTCACCGAGGCAACCCTGGCCGCCGAGCAGGTGCGCCAGAGCGAAGAGCGCTATCGGATCCTGGTGGAAGATTCGCCGGCGATGATCTGCCGCTATCGCCCGGACCTGACCCTGACCTTTGGCAACCGGCCGCTGGCGGCCTACCTGGAATGCGCCCCCGAGGAACTGCCGGGCAGTAACCTGGGGCAGTGGCTGTCCGCCGAACAGCGTGAAGGCTTCGAGCGCCGGCTCAAGCTGTTGAGCCCGGAATATCCCGTGAGCACCGCCGAGATCAACCTGCAATTGCCCGGGCGCGAACATGCCTGGTGGGTGTGGTCGGATCGCGGAGTGTTCGATGAACGGGGGCAACTGCTGGAAATCCAGGCCGTGGGCCGCGACAACACCGAAGTCCGGCGCGCCCAGCAGCAGCTCACGCAAAGCGCGAAAATGGCCACCCTGGGGGAAATGGCCACCGGGCTTGCCCACGAGATCAACCAGCCGCTCAACGTGATGCGCATGGCCATCGTCAACGTGCTCAAGCGCCTGGGCAATGGCGACGTGCAGATCGACTACCTCACCGACAAGCTCAAGCGCATCGACGCCCAGGTCCAGCGTGCGGCCCGGGTGGTGGACCACATGCGGGTGTTCGGCCGACGCTCGGAAGTGGAACAGCAGCCGTTCAACCCGGCCCACGCCATCGAAGGCACCCTCTCGCTGCTGGCCGAAGGCATGCGTGGCAAGGGTCTGGAGTTGCGGATCAGCGAGCTGGGGTTCGAGGTCCAGGTGCTGGGGTTTGTCGACCAGTTGGAGCAGGTATTGATCAACCTGCTGGTCAATGCCCGGGACGCCCTGCTGGGCAAACAGGAAAAGCAGCACGACTTCAAACCCTGGATCGCCGTGTACGGCCAGCGCGACGAGCAGTGGGTACGCCTGTGGGTCGAGGACAATGGTGGCGGCATCGACCCGCGCCTGCTGGAGCGGATCTTCGAGCCGTTCTTCACCACCAAGCCGGTGGGCATCGGCACCGGGCTCGGGCTGTCGGTGAGCTATGGCATCGTGCAGAACATGGGGGGCCGCCTAAGCGTCAGCAACAGCCAGGACGGCGCGCGCTTCTGCATCGAACTGCCGATCGCCGAGGCGGATCAGATCACCAGGTAGGCCTTGCCGGTCTGCCCGCAGGTGAGGTTGGCCCCCACTTCCACGTCCATCAGGTTGATCCCCAGCCCCGACAGCAGGTTATTCAGCAGAGGGTCCAGCAGTGGGCTCAGGAGCCCGGTGATCAACGGCGTGAGCAGGTTGCTGACCCCGCTGATGGCCGAAGCCAGCCCCGTGACAATGGCCCCCAGCGGGTTGTTGTTGACCGGCTTGTAGACGATCAGGTTGATGCCGGCCAGGGTGCCCGCCAGGCTGTTGACGATGTTCGTGGTCGGGGCCGCCGTCTGGTAAGTCGGGGTCTGGTTGACGTTGGGCGGTATCGGAAACGGCGACGCCGAGCTGGAGAACACCAGGTCCTGGGTATTCTGCGCCACGCTGGTGTTGACCATCACCGCGATGCCGCCGCCCGCGTAGTGCACCACCGGGTCGCAGCGCCCCGGCAGGACCAGGAACTGGTAGCAGGTGCGTATGCCCAGGTCCACCAGCGGCAACGGCTTCACCACGGGCTCGGCGGCAGACGAAAAGGCATTGGCCGGGTCGATCTGGCCGACCTTCAAGTCGGCGATGGAACTGATGGCATGGGCGGTCAGGCTTTTGGTCCCGCTGTTGTTCACCGGGCAGCTGTAGTCGGTGACATAGGCAATCGCGCCCCCCGCGTCCAGGCTCAGGTCGATCTCCGATGAGGAGGCGATGGCCGGGTATAGCTGTTCGCACCCCGCCCCCAGCAGGCATAACGCCGAACCCAGGGTCGCCACCAGGTTCAGGCTCAGCAGGCTGTTCAACACCGGGGTCAGCGGCGCCACCAGGTTGCCCACCGCGGTGCTCAACCCGGAAACCAGCGGCAGGGACAGATTGACCCGCACCAGGGTCCGTACCTGCGCAGTGCGCACATAGATCCGGTTGGCGCCCATGGGATCGGCCTTGGCCAGCGCCGGATTGCCGATGGCCGACAACTGCGGCGGCTCGATGACCTTGGCCTGCACCGTGATATTGGCCAGCCCCAGCACGTTGATCGGCAAGGTCGCCGCCACCGCGCTGTTGCTGTTGGACAACTGGATCACCGCCTGCAACAGCTGGAACAGTTGCAGGTTGGCATCCAGGGCGGTGCTGGGCAGGCCGGTCTGCAACTGCAGGATATCTCCCAGCTTCAAGGGCGCGGCATTGATCGCGGCAACCTGCAGGTTGCCCAGGGCGGTCAGGATGTCGGCGGTGGCGCCATTGGCCTGGACCACGGTGATCGCCGCCTGGATCAGTTGTGTCACGCTGGTGGTGGTATTGAGCAACTGGGTGTAATTGCCAGCGGCCACCCCCAGATTGATCGCCAGTTGGTTGAGGTAGCTCAGCAGGTTGATGTTGGTGTTGAGCAAGCCGTTCCAGCCCACTGCGCTGAGGCTCAGGCTGCCCCCCAGCATCCCGCCCACCAGTGGGTTGAGAATGCTCGATTGCGCGGTACTGACGGTGCCCAGGGTGCTGCGAATGCTCAACTGCGCCACGGTGGGCGTCGGCGCCGCGGCAACGGCCGTGGCGCTGAGCTGGGTGGTGAGGTTGATCGGCCCCGGTGTGAACAGGGCCGCCACCCCCGATGCCACGCTGATGGGCACGGTATGGGTGGCGATCACCCGTATCGCCACCGCTTGTGCAGGGTTGGCAGTGAAGGTCCGCAGGCCGTTGGCCCCGGTGGTCAGGGAACCGCAGGAAGTGCTCAGGCTACTGCCGGTGGCTACGGTAAAGCCGTTGCGGGTGGCGTTCTGGCCGGCGTAGGCGGCGGCCGTCAGGCCGGCCTGGCAGGTGCCGCCACGGCTGACGGCCTCCAGCGCGGCGTTGTCCGCCACGCGCTGCAACTTGCGCTGTTCCATGTAGAGCCGGCCGCTGTCCACTACCAGCAACATCAGCAACAACGCCAGGCCGAAGGTCACCGCCGCCATCAGGCCAATGGCCCCGCGCTGACGAGCCGGGCCGTAAAACCGCTTCAGGGGAGACATCGGGGCACTCCTTTACCGGCTCGCAGCCGAGCGCTATCTCCATCGATGAAAGCAGTGTAGTCAAAGGCCGTGGCAGACGCCGGCCGGGGCGCAGGGGCGCCGGACTGGCGGCAGCAGGCAGGGCCGCACACCCTGTGCCGCCCTGCCCGGTCGAAGGTTTCAGTGGGGCGGGTAGTTCTGCAGGATGCGCATCACCGTAGTGCGAACCGCGGCGCTGCGATCTGCCGGGTTGGGCGAGCTGCTGAGCATCTGCTCGTCGCTGCCGCGCCACACCAGCTTGCCGTCCTTGCCGTCCAGCAGGTCGATCTGGATGGTTGCCACCTTATAGGTGATGTTGCGGGTTTCGTTGTACATCGGCCCGCCCCAGTAGCCATTCCACGGGCCGCCCCAACCGCCGCCATAGTTGGTGGTGACCTGCTGCTGGCGGTCCTCGACGATCAGGTACGCCTGCACATTCAGGTCGGCCCGGGCACCGCCCTGGGCCGGACGCAGGCCGCGCTGGTCCAGTTGCTCGGCCACCGCCTGGCGGATGCGCTGTTCGGTCAAGTCGCTCTTGATCCGTGGATCATCCGGGCGGTATTGCAGGGCGGGTTCTTTCCAGTTCCAACTGCGGTAGGCGCCAAAGTCCCGGCTGGCGTCGAAGTCATGATTGACCTGGTTGGCGGCGCAGGCACTGAGCAAGGCGGCACACACCAGTAAAGCGATTCGATGGAACATGCTGTTTCTCCGCTTGAAGACAAAAACCGGGGGCGATCCTAACTGGGAGGATAGGTCGCCATTGCCTTTTGCACCGCCTCACGCAAGGCATCGGCCCGCTCGCCGAGGCTGCCGCGGCTGCTGGTCTCGGCGCTGGCGCTCCAGACCGGTTGGCCGCTGGCGCCGTCATACAGGTTGACCCGCACCACCACCACTTCCACCTCGTAGGTGCGCACCACCGGCACGCTGCCGTACATGCCGTAGCCCGGGCCATAACGGTTATAGCCGCCGTAACCGCCATACCCGTAGTCGTCCTGGACCTGGCGCAGGCGCTTTTCCAGGTGCAGGTCGGCGCTGACCCACAGGTCCGCCGGCCGGTTGTCATGCACAGGGCGCAAACCCTGCTGATCCAGGGCATTGCTGACCGCCTCGGCAATCTGCGCCGAGTCGGCCCAGGCCGAACCGCTGGGCAGGCGGCCATTGAGCCAGGCCCAGTTGCGGTAGCGGCCATAGTCCCGTTGCGGCGCCGGGTAGGCGCTGCGGTCAAAGGTTTTGGCCGCTTGCGGCGGGGCCGGCGGCAGCGGGTTGGAGCTGGCGACATAGGGGTTGCTGCCCTGACAGGCGGCAAGCCCCGAACACAGGAGGATCAGACCCAGGCGGTGTTTCATTGCACACTCCGTTAGACCGGCCGGCACAGCCAATGCAGATAACGCCCAAGCCCGGCGAAACTTGGGTGTCGACGGTGAGCCAGCTCCATTTCCAGCAGATCCGTCAGCTCGGCACGGGCCTGGAACTCCACCGGCATGTAATCGTGGAAAACCCGCACTCCGCTCTGGCTTTCGACTCGCCACAGGCCCTCAAGTTGCGCCGCCAGCTCGCGAGGATCAAGGGGCTGTTGCGGGGTCAGGCTCTGTTTCTCGCCGGCCATGTCGTTCTTGCGCATCTTGCGGAAGTGGCCCTTGAGCAGGTTGCGGTAGACCAGTGCGTCGCGGTTGTAGAAGGCCAGGGACAGCCAGCCATCAGCGGCGGTCAACTGATGCAGCACCGGCAGGATCGCGTGGGGTTCGGCCAGCCATTCCAGCACCGCGTGGCACAGCACCAGGTCGTAGGGTTCGGTCAGTTGCCCCAGCAGTTCCTGCCAGGGCGCCTGGATGAAGGTGGCCTGCTGCCCGGCGTCGGCAAAGCGCTGGCGGGCGCCTTCAAGCATGGGCGCGGCGGGCTCGGCCAGGGTGACCTGGTGCCCGCGCTCGGCCAGCCACAAGGACATGTGCCCCAGCCCGGCGCCGATATCCAGCACCCGCAGTGGCCGCTCGGGCAGCGCTTCCTTGAGATCGGCCTGGAGCACCGCCAGGCGGATCGCGCCTTTGGCGCCGCCATAGATCTTCTCGGCGAAACGGGTCGCCAACTGGTCGAAATGCCGGTCGCTCATGAGCAGAACCGCCGTTCGCTGTCCGCCAGCTTGCTGCGTACCACCTGGTCCATGTCCAACCCCAGCTCGCTGCACAGCAACAGCAGGTAGAGGACGATATCCCCCACTTCCTGGCCGGCATGGGCCAGCTTGTCTGCTGGCAGTTGCCGCGACTGGTCCTCGCTCAGCCACTGGAAGATTTCCACCAGCTCGGCCATTTCGACGCTGGCGGCCATGGCCAGGTTCTTCGGGCTGTGAAATTGCCGCCAATCGTTGCGGTCACGAATGGCGTGCAGGCGTTGGGTCAGTTGCTCTAGGTTCATCGGGGTCTCCTGAAGGCGTATAGCTTCCGGGGGATGGGCGTGGGACGCAAGAGCGCTTTCGCCGGCAAGCCGGCTCCTCCAGAATGCGCAACCCCCGGCAGCTTCTATGCTTAACAGGGAACTCGCCACGGGTGTTCATGGCCCAAGCTTGAGCTCGGGCACTCGGCCCATCTTTCATCAGGACGCGCACATGCAGGTAGAAAGTTTCTTCGAATGGCTCGGCCAGGCCATCGGCTCGGTGATCCGCTTTATCGTCGACCTGCTCAGCGGGTTGTTCAATACCCTGACCCACGCCGGTGGCAACTTTGTCGACGGCCTGTCCCGCGCCCTGGGCATGGACACCTCGATCGTCAGCATCATTGCCCTGATCATCGGCCTGATGTTCCTGTACTCGGCGATCCGCGCCTTCATGCGAGCCTCGATCATCCTCGGCATCATCTGGCTGGTGCTCGGCCTCTGGCTGCTGAGCTGGATCATCCACTGATCCCCCCGCACTAACCCCCGGCGCCCGCGGGCGCCGGGTACAATGCCCGCTCTCGCAAGGAGCCTGCATGCCCCCCCTGATTTCCGATTGGCGTCACCGCCCCACCCATCGCCGCGTCTGGGCCCTGGCCGCGCCGATGATCCTGTCGAACATTTCCGTGCCCCTGGTAGCGCTGGTGGACAGCACGGTGATCGGCCACCTGCCCCATGCCCACCAGCTGGGCGCCGTGGCGGTTGGTGCCAGCCTCTATACCTTCCTGGCCTGGGCCATGGGCTTCCTGCGCATGGGCGCCACCGGCTTCGCCGCCCAGGCCGCCGGGCGCGGCGACGGGGCGGCGCTGCGGCAGATCCTGCTCCAGGGCTTGATACTGGCCATGGGGCTGGCGCTGCTGCTGGGCGCCATAGGCGTGCCCCTGAGCGGCGCGGCGCTACACCTGATGCAGCCCTCGGCGGAGCTGGACCAGATGACCCGGAGCTTTTTCCACACCCGCCTGCTGGGCCTGCCCGCGGCCCTGGCCAGCTTCGCCCTGGTGGGCTGGTTTCTCGGTACCCAGAACGCCCGGGCACCGCTGGCCATCCTGCTCAGCACCAACGTGCTGAACATCGCCCTCAACCTGTGGTTCGTCCTCGGCCTGGACTGGGGTGTGGTGGGCTCGGCCCGGGCTTCGGTGATCGCCGAATGGAGCGGCGCGCTGGTCGGCCTGGCCATGACCCGGCCGGCCCTGCGGGCCTATCCGGGGCAAATCGCCTGGGCGGCATTGCGCCGCTGGCAGAGCTGGCGCCCGCTGCTGGCGGTCAATCGTGACATCTTCATCCGCAGCCTGGCCCTGCAATCGGTGTTCTTCCTGATCACTGTGCAAGGCGCCCGTCTGGGCGATGCCACAGTGGCGGCCAATGCCCTGCTGCTCAACGGCCTGCTGCTTACCGCCCATGCCCTCGATGGCCTGGCCCACGCAGTGGAGGCCCTGTGCGGCCACGCCATCGGCGCCCATGACCGCCCGGCCCTGCGCCGCTCGCTGGTGGTAGCCGGTGGCTGGTCGCTGCTGGCCAGCCTGGGGTTCGCCGTGCTGTTCCTGCTGGGCGGCCACCTGTTCATCGAAATGCAGACCGATATTCCCGACGTGCGCCAGACCGCCTTTACCTACCTGCCCTACCTCGCCGTACTGCCGTTGATTGCGGTCTGGAGCTACCTGCTGGACGGCCTGTTCATCGGCGCCACCCGGGCCCGGGAAATGCGCAACGGCATGTTGCTGACCGTGCTCCTGCTGCTGCCTTTTGCCTGGGCGCTGCAAGGCCTGGGCAACCACGGCCTGTGGCTGACGTTCCTGCTGTTCATGTTCCTGCGCAGCCTGACCCTGGGCGCCTTCGCCTGGCACCTGCAGCGCCGCGACCGCTGGTTCGCCGAGGCTCGCTGAACCTCGTGCCCGCAGGCCGCACAGCCTGAATTGCGGGCAAAAAAAACCCACCGCAAGCGGTGGGTTTCCAGGGTTCGCCGGGGCTGTCAGGAAGACAGGTAGGACGAACGGGTCAGGCCCAGGCGCAATGCGTCAAGGAACTGGGTACGCTCGGCGGCGCTGATCTTGGCGCTGGCCACCTTGTCGCGGTAGTGGGTCATCAACTCCTCCGGCGACAGGTGCACGTAGCGCAGCATGTCTTCGATGGTGTCGTGGGTCTCGATCCCGGCGTGGTACACGCTGCCATTGGCCCGCTGGTAGATGTTCACCGAGTCGGTGTCGCCGAACAGGTTGTGCATGTCACCAAGGATTTCCTGGTAGGCGCCCACCAGGAAGATCCCCAGCAGGTAGTCCTCGCCCTCGTTGAGGCCGTGTACCGGCAGGCTGGTCTCGATGCTCTGCTCGTCGACGTACTGCTTGATCTTGCCGTCGGAATCGCAGGTCAGGTCCTGCAGCACCGCGCGGCGCAGCGGCTCTTCGTCGAGGCGGTGCAGCGGCAGGATCGGCAGGACCTGGCCGATGGCCCAGGTGTCCGGCAGGCTCTGGAATACCGAGAAGTTGCAGATGTACTTGTCGGCCAGCTTGTCGTTGAGCTCGTCCAGCACCTGGCGGTGGGAACGCTGGCGCGCCTTGAGCGAGTTGTGCAGGCGCCGGCATACGGCGAAGTAGCACTGCTCGGCCAGGGCTTTCTCGGCCAGGGTCAGCTTGCCGTCGGCGTACTGGGCGGCCACGTCGCTCATGTAGTGAGTGGCGCGCCAGTAGGTTTCGGTGACCATTTCAATGTCGGTCGGGCCCAGCAGGTCCACCAGCCATTGCACGGTTTCCGGCAGCTCCTGCTTGTTGTCGATCTGCGGCACGTCGTCGTTGTGCTTCTCGACGTCGGTGACCTGCACCACCAGCATGGCGTGGTGGGCGGTCAGGGAGCGGCCGCTCTCGGAGAAGATGTGCGGGTGCGGCAGGCTCTGCGCGTCGCAGAATTCCTTGAGCATGCCCACCACCACGCCGGCGTAGTCGTCCATGTCGTAGTTGATCGAACTGGCGTTGCGCGAGTGGGTGCCGTCGTAGTCCACACCCAGGCCGCCGCCGACGTCGATGTGGTCCACCGGCAGGCCGAGGTTGCGCAGCTCGCCGTAGTAGCGGATCGCTTCCTTGAAGCCGTGCTGGTAGTCCGCCAGGTTGGCGATCTGCGAGCCCATGTGGAAGTGCAGCAGGCGGATGCCCTGGTCCAGGCCGGCGGCGCGGAAGCGCTCCACCACCGACAGCAGTTGCGCCGCCGACAGGCCGAACTTGGACTTTTCACCACCGGTGTCGGCCCACTTGCTCGAAGCCAGGGACGACAGGCGCACCCGCAGGCCCACCTGTGGCTTGACCTTGAGGGACGCCGCTTCCTCGATCACCAGGCCCACTTCGGACTCTTTCTCGATGACGATGAACACGTTGTGGCCCAGCTTCTGGCCCATCAGCGCCAGGCGGATGAATTCGCGGTCCTTGTAGCCGTTGCAGACAATGGTGCCGCCCTTGGGCGCCAGGGCCAGTACCGCCAGCAGCTCCGGCTTGGAGCCGGCTTCCAGGCCGATGGAAACATTCTGGGTGGCGATGATGTTCTCGATCACCGCTTCTTGCTGGTTGACCTTGATCGGGTACAGGGCGGTGTACTTGCTCTGGTATTCCAGGCGCCCGATGTTGGCATCGAAGGCACCGGTCAGCTGGCGCACGCGGTCCTGGAGGATGTCCGGGAAGCGCACCAGCAACGGCAGGGACAAGCCGCTCTTGCGCAGCTCCTCGACCTGCTCGAACAGATCGATGGGCAAGCTGCTCGGGCCGTTCGGACGAACTTCGACGCGACCGGCGTCATTGATCGCGAAATACCCGGCCCCCCAATGGCGAATCCCGTAGACACTGCGGCTGTCCGCAACTGTCCATTGGCTGCCATCGTCTTTACGTGTGCGTCGTACGGACATCGAAGTCCCCTATAAAGAAGTCATAGAGCGCCGCCCCACTCCAGGGCTGGCGCAGTCTAAAGAATGAAAATGACGATTAGCCTGCAAGCGCAATAGACCGCGCCCGCCGTGCCGAGTTTAGAAACCGTTCATGAACAGGCTCTGTGAAAACCATGGAGACGACGCCGGTGTCCTGAGCGAATCAAGACAGGGTCCAGTCACAGGTGGTTTTCACAGAGGCTGCTAGCCGCCGGACTTCTTCGCCTTGAAACCGTGCTTGACCAGTTCCGCCAAGAGTAGCTCGACATGGTCGCCCTGGATTTCGATGACGCCGTCTTTCAGGGCGCCGCCGGTGCCACAGCGTTTCTTCAGCGTCGTGGCCAGCTCCTTGAGGGCATCTTCGGCCAGGGGCACGCCGGTGATGGTGGTCACCGTCTTGCCGCCACGGCCCTTGCTTTCGCGGCGCACGCGGGCAATGCCGTCGCCGGCCGGGATCACGGTTTGTTTGCAGATACAGGCGGCTACCGGCTGGCTACAGTCCGGGCAATGTCGACCTGCGTCGGTGGAAAATACCAGGCCACCAAGGGCGGCGAAGGATGCGGCTTTTTTGGCCACCGGCAATCCTCTTGGGAGGACAAAGACTGGTCGAAGCACATGGCGGTGCCATCGACCGCGAAGCCCCACTCAGGCAGGGGCAGCGCTACTGAACCAGGGCAGCCTGGTTCAGCTTGAAAAGTCGCGCAGTGTAACGGCAAAAAGCCCGGTTGCTAAGAGCCAATCAGCGCCAATTTATGCAACTTTAGCGACGCCGTGCCAGATAGCGCTGCAGGGCAGCCAGGGAGTCCGGGCAATAGGGCTTTTCGTGGATTTCCCGCAGCACCTGATCCAGTGGCATGAAGTGCGCTTCGAGGACTTCTTCCGGCTGCAGGCGCAGCGGGCCGTCCCACACCGCACAGAACGCCGAGCACCAGAGGCGGTTGCCGGTGTCCTCGAAGAAGAAATGATCGTGGGCGACCAGCTCCACCCCGCTCACCCCCAGTTCCTCCTCCAGTTCCCGGGCGGCCGACTCGGCGTAGCTCTCGCTGGCCAGGACCATGCCGCCGGCGGCGACGTCCCAGTAGCCCGGGTAGATGGCCTTGCTCAGGGTTCGCCGGTGCACGCACAGCTCACCGGCGGAGTTGAACAGCATGATGTAGGTGCCACGCCCGATCAGGCCGCGCTCGCGCAACTCGGAACGGACCATGGCGCCCAGCAACTGGTCTTCGCCATCGACCCAGGCAATCTGTTCTGCATCGGAGGCGGCGCGGTGGGCCGCCTCTTTGTCGGTTGCGACCATGGATCAGCCTTGATTGAGCAATTGACGCAAGTCGATGACCGCCGCGTTGGCCCGGGAAATATAGTTGGCCATCACCAGCGAGTGGTTGGCCAGCACGCCGAAGCCGCTGCCATTGAGAATCATCGGGCTCCAGACCGGCTCCTGGGACGCTTCCAGTTCGCGAATGATCTGGCGCACGCTGACGGTGGCGTTCTTCTTCGCCAGCACATCGGCGAAGTCCACCTCGATGGCCCGCAGCAGGTGCGACAGCGCCCAGGCCTGGCCACGGGCTTCGTAGAACACGTTGTCGATCTGCATCCACGGGGTTTCCACCACTTCTTCATCAACCTGCGGGCCCTGGCCCGGGGCCGGCACTT
Source organism: Pseudomonas sp. 8(2025) (assembly GCF_052665325.1). Classification (NCBI taxonomy): domain Bacteria; kingdom Pseudomonadati; phylum Pseudomonadota; class Gammaproteobacteria; order Pseudomonadales; family Pseudomonadaceae; genus Pseudomonas; species Pseudomonas sp. 8(2025). The sequence goes on from NZ_JBQOIE010000002.1 coordinate 63,653, forward strand.
CGGTCTTCAGAGCAGTATTGAGCTTGACCCGGCCGACGCTGGCCGACAGGCGCTGGGACAGCGAGCCCAGGCGCGTGCCAACGTCACCCAGCCAGTTGTTGAGGTTGTCGGCGCGGGCATAGAACTGCGCGGTCTTCTGGTTCGGATCGGACAGACGCGCCTGGTAGCGGCTCAGGGAGTTGATGCCTTCCTGGTACTCCGATTCGCTGGACGGCAGGATCCAGCTCTTGTTGTCGAAGTTGAAGCGCGGCTCGGCCTTGGCCAGGTCGGCGTCTTCGGCGGACTGCGACTGGGAACGGGCGAAGTCCTTGCGCAGGGCACGGGTCAGGTCGCGGACCTGGACCAGCACGCCGTATTCCCAGCTCGGCATGTTGTCCATCCACAGCCCCGGTGGAAAACGGTCGTTGGAAATGTAGCCACCCGGCTTGTCCAGCAGGGTGCCGACCACGGTCTTCAGGGTTTCCACGGTGGTGTAGCCCACCACCATCTGTCGGCCTTCCTTCTCGGCGGCGATCTGGGCGTTCTGCTGGACCGGGAACAGCGCCGGCTCCTGGCTCCAGTACCAGCCCAGGGCACCGGTGACCAGCAGATACAGGCCCAGCAAGGTGGCCAGGGCACGACTGAACAGCAGGCCACCGAAATAGCTGCGTGTCGCCGACTTGGGTTCGGCAGCACGATCTGGCGCGCTGCCTGCGCGATTCTTCCAATCCAGCATGGCTATGTCCTTTCAATCACTTGAGTTCATCGGTTCGACCACAACCCTACTCCATCGTGCCTTGCCTTGACGGGATAAATCTTCCGGCAAATGCGCGCCGCGCAATGATTGCGAATCAGCTGGCCACTATAAATGAAGCACAGTCCGGAGCCTACGCGACCAGTCGGTCAGGAACTGAATAACGTCGCTTTGCACATTATTGACGTACGACACTCATGGGACACAAAAGTGGTGCTAGCATAGAGCCACCAGTCGATCTCAGCATGCACCCTAACTAGTAGTCAGGATATGACCGAGCCAGAAGACCCCAGCCGTGAGCGCCTCAAGCACCACTTTGCCCAGCGGGTAATTCATCAGGCACGTCAGATTCTTGAGATATGGCAGCGTCTGCAACGCAGCGAATGGTCGACCACCGACATGTCGGAGCTGTGCGAGGCCAACCTGCGCCTGCTGCGCTTCGCCGAACGTTTCGAACAACCCGAACATACCCAGCTGGCCCGCAGCATCAGCCAGTCCCTGGAAGCGGTGGACGCCAACCGTGGCCGCCTCAGCAGCAACCTGATCACCGACCTCAACCGCCTGATGCAGCGCCTGTCGCGCACCGGGCTGCGCCACGGCGACCAACTGGAACAGACCTTCCTGCCGCCCCTGCGCAAGCCGATCTACGTGATGCTGCAGGACCACGACCGGGCCGAGCGCCTGGCCAAGCAGTTGGAATTCTTCGGCCTCAGCGCCCAGTCCCTGGACAGCATTCCGGCCTTTCGTTCGTCCATGGTCGAACGCCTGCCGGCGGCCATCGTCATCGATGTGGATTTCTGCGGTGCCGGCATGGGCCTGACCCTGGCCGCCGAGGCCCAGGTCGGCCTGGAGCAGAAACTCCCGCTGCTGTTCTTCAGCCTGCATGAAACCGACACCCCGACGCGCCTGGCCGCAGTGCGCGCCGGCGGCCAGGAATTCCTCACCGGCACCCTGGAAGCCTCCAGCCTGCTGGAAAAAATCGAAGTACTGACCTGCGTCGCCCAGTACGAACCATATAAAGTGCTGATCATCGACGACTCCCGGGCCCAGGCCCTGCACACCGAGCGCCTGCTCAACAGTGCCGGGATCGTCACCCGCACCCTGATCGAACCGATCCAGGCCATGGCCGAGCTGGCGGACTTCCAGCCGGACCTGATCATTCTCGACATGTACATGCCGGCCTGCACCGGCACCGAACTGGCCAAGGTAATCCGCCACAACGACCGCTACGTCAGCGTGCCGATCATCTACCTGTCCGCCGAGGACGACCTGGACAAGCAGCTGGACGCCATGAGCGAAGGCGGCGACGACTTCCTCACCAAGCCGATCAAGCCCCGGCACCTGATCACCACCGTGCGCAACCGCGCGGCCCGGGCGCGCAACCTCAAGGCGCGAATGGTCCGCGACAGCCTCACCGGCCTGTACAACCACACCCATATCCTGCAACTGCTGGAAGACTGCAGTTTCCGCGCCCGTCGCGAGGGCAAGCCGCTGAGCTTCGCCATGCTGGATATCGACCACTTCAAGCGGGTCAACGACAGCCACGGCCACCCCATGGGCGACCGGGTGATCAAGAGCCTGGCGCTGTTTCTCAAACAGCGCCTGCGCAAGACCGACTTCATCGGCCGCTACGGCGGCGAAGAATTTGCCATTGTCATGCCCGACACCGACCAGGACGCCGCATGCAAGGTTCTGGACGAAATCCGCCAGCGCTTTGCCGAGATCCACTACCCGGCCCAGCCCCAGGACCTGTGGTGCACCTTCAGCGCCGGGGTGGTGGAAATGCAGGAGGATTCCGACAGCCTGATGATGGCCAGCCAGGCCGACGAAGCCCTGTACCGGGCCAAGCATGGTGGGCGCAATCGGGTCCAGGCCGCGCGATCAAGTCAAAGTGCCATCTTTTCATCCGACTCCACCGATTCGGTCATAACCTTGTAATACAAACGCAATAAATTCAGGCGCTTACCATTTAAGCCGTTGGTAGAGCCCCGATGCGCCTGAAGCTGCTGACCAATCTCAATACCCTGCTGCTCGTTGCCGTTTGCCTCGCCCTGGGGGCGACGCTGTGGTGGTCGCAACGGGCCCTGGAACGCCCCTATCTATTGATGGAGCGCTACCTGGGGCTGTCCCAGCAGTTTCAGAACCAGGTGGCGCGCAATATCGAAGACTACCTGGCCAGCGGCGATGCCCTGCGCCTGAGCAGTGCGGCCCAGGTCCTGGAAACCCTGCAGGGCGAGCTGGGCGAACTGCCGCCACCGCTGGCGCAAAGCCTGCGCCCGAGCCTGGCCAGCCTCGACGACTTCAGCAAGACCGACCTGCTGGCCGCCGGCAAGCTGGCAGGCGATCCCCAGGCCCTGCTGTTGCAGGCCGAACGCGAGCTGGGCGCGAACCTGGAGCAGCTCAGCCAGTACGCCAGCGGGGCCAAGAGCGCGGAAGCGGCGAACTACCTGCCTTTATTGCTCACCGCCTCCCAGCACCTGGGCAAGCTCTCCCTGGCCCGGGACAAGCTGGTGAGCAGTGGCCGCAGCGAGCTGGCCGCCGATGTGGAACGGGAAGTGAACAGCATCCGCGCCCAGGCCGATCAGCTCGAAGCCCTGCCTTTATTGGGCGTGGCCGCCAGCAGCGAATCGGGCACCGATGATTTCGCCGCCATGATGGGCCTGGAAAACACCGAAAAAGCCGCCGCCGAAGATGCCGGCATAGGCTTCAAGCGTGAACTCAACAGCCTGCTCAGCCGCTATCCGGCAGAACTGCAACGCACCCGCGAGCAGATCCAGAAGCGCGCCGACCTGAGCGCCGCAACCCTGCTGAAGATCAACGCCGTGCGCCAGGCCATCGCCGAACTGGAACCGGCGGTACGGGCCCAGCACGGGCAGATCCAGGGCGAAGTGCGGCTGATGCAGGGGCTGATGATCGGCCTGATCCTGTTGATCGCCCTGGTGATCGACACCTTGCAGCGCAAGCTGGCGCGGGTTCTGACCAACCTCGCCCCGGCGCTGTCGACCTGGGCCGAAGGCGACTTCAGCCGACCGATCCAGCTGGGCAAGACCAACCGCGAGCTGCATGACATCGAGGAATCCCTGAACCGCCTGCGCGCCTACCTGGTGGACCTGGTGGGCACCATCCGCCAGAACGCCGAACAAGTGGCCGGCAGTAGCCGTGCCCTGGCCGACCTGAGCAGCGGCCTGCACAGCGGCGCCGAGCGCCAGGCCGGCGACACCGCACAGATCCGCGATGCCCTGGGCGAACTGGAAGCCACCATCCAGCAGGTCGCCGGGGACGCCAGCCAGGCCGCCGACGCCAGCCGCAGTGCTGGCCTCGCCGTGCAGCAGGGGCAGAAAGTCATAGGCCTGAGCCTCACCGGGCTGCACGCCCTTGTCGGGGAAGTCCAGGGCAACGCGCAGATGATCGAACACCTGGCGCAGGAATCCGCCACCATCGGCGGCGTGCTGACGGTGATCCGCTCCATCGCCGACCAGACCAACCTGCTGGCCCTCAACGCCGCCATAGAAGCCGCCCGCGCCGGGGAAATGGGCCGCGGTTTTGCCGTGGTCGCCGAAGAAGTGCGCTCCCTGGCCCAGCGCACCGCCGGGGCCACCGCGGAGATCCAGACCCTGATCGCCGGCCTGCAGGCCGCCGCCCAGCAATCGGTACAAGGCATGCGCGCCCAGGTCGAACACGCCGAGGCCACCGCCGGCCAGGCCCAGGCCGCCGATGGCGCCCTGGACGAAATCGTCGGGGCGATCCAGACCATCGCCGATACCGCCGTGCGGATCGCCGATGTCACTGCCCAGCAGAGCGGCGCGGTGAGCGAAATCCGCGATCACAGCGAACGCATCCACCAGTTGGGCGGCGACAACCTGCTGCGCATCGGCGAAGGCCGGGCCCAGGGCGAGAACCTGCTGGACCTGGGCGGGCAATTGCATACGGCAGTCCAAGCGTTCCGCGTCTAGGCTCTGAAACGGGCGCGCAAACCACAACCCACCGCCATCAGCGACGAAACGGGCGACAAGAAGCACGCCCCCCTTCTTGAGGGCAAATGACCGGATTTAACCTGTCGGTCACATATTTTGCGCAAACATCGGTCATCGTGCTGGCTATTGCAGAGAACTGGACAGTCATAAAGTCTTTCCGGCATAGTCGCCGGGTTCTGACAACAGCCCCCGATAACAAGGAACAACCGATGGCCACCCTACTGGTTCTTCACGGACCCAACCTGAACCTGCTCGGCACCCGTGAACCGGGGGTCTACGGTGCAACTACCCTGGCCCAGATCAACCAGGACCTGGAGCAACGGGCCCGTGATGCCGGGCACCATCTGCAGTACCTGCAGAGCAATGCCGAGTACGAATTGATCGAGCGCATCCATGCCGCCCGCGATGAAGGCGTGGATTTCATTTTGATCAATCCAGCAGCTTTTACGCATACAAGCGTCGCATTACGTGACGCGCTGCTGGCGGTGAGCATCCCATTCATCGAAGTGCATTTGTCCAACGTGCACAAACGCGAACCTTTCCGTCATCACTCCTACTTCTCCGATGTTGCGGTGGGAGTGATCTGCGGCCTTGGCGCCAGCGGTTACCGACTGGCCCTGGAGGCCGCCCTAGAACAGCTTGAACGTCAGGCAAACGCTTGAACGACAAGCGATAAACGCCCCTGACCGACCCTTGGGAGTTGATGATTCATGGATATCCGTAAAGTTAAGAAACTGATCGAACTGCTGGAAGAGTCCGGCATCGACGAGCTGGAGATCAAGGAAGGCGAAGAGTCCGTACGCATCAGCCGCCACAGCAAGACTCCAGCCCAGCAGTACTACGCACCGGCTCCGGTTGCCGCTCCAGTGGCTGCGCCTGCCGCTGCCGCTCCTGCTGCTGCCGCCGCTCCTGCAGCACCGGCCGCACCCGCGCTGAACGGCACCGTGGCCCGTTCGCCGATGGTCGGTACTTTCTACCGCAAGTCTTCGCCTACCTCGCCAGCCTTCGTTGAAGTCGGCCAGAGCGTGAAGAAGGGCGACACCCTGTGCATCGTCGAAGCGATGAAGATGATGAACCACATCGAAGCTGAAACCAGCGGTGTGATCGAGTCCATTCTTGTCGAAGACGGCCAGCCGGTTGAGTACGACCAACCGCTGTTCACCATCGTTTGAACCGCGGAGAGTCTTTGATGTTGAAGCCTGCGAAGTTGGAAAAAGTCCTGATCGCCAACCGCGGCGAAATCGCCCTGCGGATCCTGCGTGCCTGCAAGGAAATGGGGATCAAGACCGTAGCCGTCTACTCCAAGGCCGACAAGGAGCTGATGCACCTGGGCCTGGCAGACGAATCGGTATGCATCGGCCCTGCGCAAGCCGCGCAGTCCTACCTGCACATCCCGGCCATCATCGCGGCCGCTGAAGTCACTGGCGCCACGGCGATCCACCCTGGCTACGGCTTCCTCGCGGAAAACGCCGACTTCGCCGAACAGGTGGAAAACTCCGGCTTCGCCTTCATCGGCCCGAAAGCCGAGACCATCCGCCTGATGGGCGACAAGGTTTCCGCCAAGCACGCCATGATCGCTGCCGGCGTACCGACGGTTCCAGGTTCCGACGGCCCGCTGCCGGAAGACGAGGAAACCGCCCTGCGCATCGGCCGTGAAGTCGGCTACCCGGTGATCATCAAGGCCGCCGGTGGCGGTGGTGGTCGCGGCATGCGCGTGGTGCACAAGGAAGAAGACCTGATCGCCTCGGCGAAGCTGACCCGCTCCGAAGCCGGCGCGGCGTTCGGCAACCCGATGGTCTACCTCGAGAAGTTCCTGACCAACCCACGTCACGTGGAAGTCCAGGTGCTGTCCGACGGCCAGGGCAATGCCATCCACCTGGGCGACCGCGACTGCTCGCTGCAGCGTCGTCACCAGAAGGTCCTCGAAGAAGCGCCGGCACCGGGCATCGACGAGACCGCCCGCCAGGAAGTCTTCGCCCGCTGCGTCAAGGCGTGCATCGACATCGGCTACCGTGGCGCCGGCACGTTCGAGTTCCTCTACGAGAACGGCCGCTTCTACTTCATCGAGATGAACACTCGCGTGCAGGTAGAGCACCCGGTATCGGAAATGGTGACCGGTATCGACATCGTCAAGGAAATGCTCAGCATTGCCGCCGGCAACAAGCTGTCGTTCACCCAGGACGACGTCGTGATCCGCGGCCACGCGCTGGAATGCCGGATCAACGCCGAAGACCCGAAAACCTTCATGCCAAGCCCAGGCACGGTCAAGCATTTCCATGCCCCGGGCGGCAACGGCGTGCGCGTCGACTCGCACCTGTACAGCGGTTACGCGGTTCCACCGAACTACGATTCGTTGATCGGCAAGCTGATCACCTACGGGGCCACCCGTGACGAAGCCATGGCGCGCATGCGCAATGCGCTGGACGAAATCGTCGTCGACGGGATCAAGACCAACATCCCGCTGCACCGCGACCTGACCCGTGACGAAGGCTTCTGCAAAGGGGGCGTGAACATTCACTACCTCGAGCACAAGCTGGCCGAGCAACACTGATCGGCACCCGCCACACCGACAAGGCCGCTTTCGAGCGGCCTTGTCGTATCCGCCGCCCTGCAGGAGCGAGCCCGCTCGCGAACCGCGCAGCGGCCATTCCCTGATCAACCGTCCTTGCGACCAAGCACAGGGTATCCCCCTCGCTCCCAAGGGGCGTCTCGCGTAAACTTGCGCGCTTCTCGCGGCCCACTAGGCTGCACATCACATATTTTCAAAGGTGCCCGCCATGCCTTGGCTGCAAGTCCGTCTCGCCATCAGCCCAGAACAAGCCGAAACCTACGAAGACGCTTTTCTTGAAGTCGGTGCCGTCTCGGTCACCTTCATGGACGCCGAGGATCAGCCGATCTTCGAACCTGAACTGAACACCACCCCGCTCTGGTCCCACACCCATCTGCTGGCCCTGTTCGAGGGAGGCACCGAAGCCGCCAGCGTACTCGCCCACATGGAACTGCTGACCGGCGGCCCGCTGCCCGAGCATCACAGCGAAGTCATCGAAGACCAGGATTGGGAACGCAGCTGGATGGACAACTTCCAGCCCATGCGTTTCGGCCAGCGCCTGTGGATCGTTCCCAGCTGGCACGCCGCGCCGGAGCCCGAGGCCGTGAACCTGCTACTGGACCCGGGCCTGGCCTTCGGCACCGGCACCCACCCGACCACCGCCCTGTGCCTGGAATGGCTGGACGGCCAGGACCTGAAGGACTGCAACGTGCTGGACTTCGGCTGCGGCTCGGGGATCCTGGCCATTGCCGCCCTGTTGCTGGGCGCCAAACAGGCGGTGGGCACCGACATCGACGTGCAAGCCCTGGAAGCCTCCCGTGACAACGCAGGGCGCAACGGCATTGCCGACGAGCTGTTCCCGCTCTACCTGCCCGAGCAACTGCCCCAGGAGCAAGCCGATGTGCTGGTGGCCAACATCCTGGCCGGGCCACTGGTGGCCCTGGCGCCGCAGCTTTCGGGGCTGGTCAAGTCTGGCGGGCGCCTGGCGCTTTCCGGCATCCTTGCCGAACAGGGCGAGGAAGTCGCCGCGGCTTATGCCCAGGACTTCGATCTGGACCCGATCGCCACCCTTGATGGCTGGGTGCGCATCACCGGCCGTCGGCGCTAGAATGGCCGCCTGCATAATCCGGATGGCCGCATGACCGACAGTTTCGTCACCCAGTGCCCGCATTGCCAAACCCGCTTCCGCGTCAGCCACGCCCAGTTGAGCGTGGCCCGTGGAGTGGTTCGCTGTGGCTCCTGCCTGCAGGTGTTCAACGCCGCACGGCAGTTGCTCGAGCAGCGCGCGGCCAAGGAAGCTGCCACCTCGAAAGCCGCTGCCAAACCCGTAGCGCCACCGGCTGCTCCCGCAGCGACCGTGGCACCGGCACCGGAACCGGATCTGCCACCCCCCGCGGCCCCTGCCGCTCCTCAGCGCGCCATCAGCCAGAAGCAATGGTCGGCCGCCGAGATGGACCTGGATCACCTGGACCTCGATGAGGAACTGGCCAAGCTCGAACAGCGCGAAATCCAGCCAGCCAAGGCCTTTGGCCAGGAACGCGAGCACAAGGAAGGCAGCCTCAGCGCCCGGCGCGACACCCAGGACGCCGACGAGGCACACTGGCCGGACGGACTGTTCGGCAGCGCCGCCGAACGGGACGACAGCGAGCCTTCGCCCCCCAAGGTGCAACCGGACGACGCCGAACCCAGCGCCGAACCACCCAAGCCCAGCCGCACCGAACCGTCGCTGTCGTTCAACCTCGCGGACCTGGACGACGAACCCCAGGCGCCCAGGTTGCGCCTGGACGATGACCTGGAACCTCACTCGCCTGCCAACCCGGACGACCAGGACGACGAGCCCGCCGTCTCCGGCAAGAAGCGCCGCGAGCGCAACGAGCCCGGGGTCAAGGAAGAGGTGCTGCTGGACCTGGTGGACGACCCGCTCCACCTCGACTGGCAGAAGCGCCGCTCGCCCTGGGGCAAGCGCCTGCTCTGGCTGCTGCTGATCCTGCTGGCCGCCGGCGGCCTGGTGGGACAATACGTCGCCTATCACTTTGATGAGCTGGCCCGCCAGGACCAGTACCGCCCCTGGTTCCAGCAACTGTGCCCGGAATTCGGCTGCACGGTACCTTCCCGGGTCGACATCGCCCGGATCAAGAGCAGCAACCTGGTGGTACGCAGCCATCCGGAATTCAGCGGCGCCCTGGTGGTGGACGCCATCATCTATAACCGCGCGCCCTTCTCCCAACCCTTCCCGCTGCTTGAGCTGCGCTTCGCCGACCTCAACGGCCACCTGATCGCCAGCCGCAGCTTCAAGCCCGGGGAATACCTGGGCGGTGACTTGCAGGATGCGGCGGAAATGCCGCCGCAGACCCCGATTCACATCGCCCTGGATATTCTTGACCCCGGCCCGAAAGCGGTGAACTACAGTCTGAGTTTCCACTCGCCTGAGTGAATCGGCTGCACAAGTTCACGGACGACTCTGGATTAACGACAGTTTTATGACTGTTTCGCCTGGATTGCTCCCAGGACGTTACAGAAGAACTGTTCAGATTTTATCCAATTCAGCCTTTATCCGGTCATCGAGAGCGGGTATCATGCCAACCCTTTTTCGAACTCTCATGATCCGGCCCCACAACAGGGAAGTCCTATGTCGGCGGTACGCATCGGCCCATATACAGTGCACAACGGTTTGATTCTCGCCCCGATGGCGGGAGTTACAGACCAGCCCTTTCGTCAGCTTTGCAAGCAATTGGGCGCGGGCCTTGTAGTCTCGGAAATGGTCACCAGCGACATGAGCTTGTGGAACAGCCGCAAATCGCGGTTGCGCATGATCCACGAAGGCGATCCCGAGCCCCGCTCGGTGCAGATTGCCGGGGGTGATGCACAGATGCTGGCAGACGCCGCCCGCGCCAACGTCGAGTTGGGCGCACAGATTATTGATATCAACATGGGTTGCCCGGCCAAGAAGGTCTGCAACAAGGCCGCCGGCTCCGCGTTGCTGAAGGACGAAGCCCTGGTCAACGAGATTCTCCAGGCAGTAGTGGCCGCTGTGGATGTACCGGTCACCCTGAAGATCCGCACCGGCTGGGACCGGGAGAACAAGAACGGCCTGACGGTGGCGAAGATCGCCGAGCAGGCCGGCATCACGGCACTGGCGGTCCATGGTCGGACCCGGGCCGACCTGTACACCGGTGAAGCCGAGTACGACACCATTGCCGCGATCAAGCAGGCGGTGTCGATCCCGGTCTTTGCCAATGGCGATATCGACTCGCCGGAAAAGGCCCGGCGGGTGTTGCACGCCACCGGCGCCGACGGGCTGTTGATCGGCCGGGCCGCCCAGGGGCGGCCATGGATTTTTCGTGAGATCGAACACTTCCTCAGTACCGGTGAAACCCTCCCGGCACCGGAGCTGTTCGAGGTGGAACGTATTCTGCTAGAGCACCTGGCCGCGCTGCATGCCTTCTATGGAGATGTCATGGGCGTACGCATTGCGCGCAAGCATGTGGGCTGGTATCTCGCAACCCTGCCGGGCGCCAGGGAGTTTCGCGCCCACTTCAATCGTTTGGAAGATACGGAAGCACAATGCGCCAACGTTCGTGAGTTCTTTGCCGGACGTTACAAGAGCCTGGAAACAGGGGACGGAGAGGGGGTGGCCGCATGACGATGATGACCGAGACTTTAGTGAGTGGAACAACACCCGTGAGCGACAACGTGAATTTGAAACAGCACCTCAATACACCCAGCGAAGAAGGCCAGACCCTTCGCGGGAGTGTCGAGAAGGCGCTGCACAATTATTTCGCCCACCTTGAGGGCGCTGCCGTCACGGACGTGTACAACCTGGTGCTCTCCGAAGTCGAGGCTCCGTTGCTCGAAAGCGTGATGAACTACGTCAAGGGCAACCAGACCAAGGCCAGCGAACTCCTGGGTCTGAACCGCGGTACCCTGCGCAAGAAACTCAAGCAGTACGATTTGCTGTAAGCATTCAATCAAACCAGAAAGGCGCCCGCGTAAAAAACGGTCGCCTTTTTTGCTGACTCCTTTGCTTTTGATGGAAATTGAGATGACCGACCAGACTACCCGCCTGCCGATCCGCCGCGCCTTGATCAGTGTTTCCGACAAGACCGGGATCCTCGAATTCGCCAAGGAGCTGGAAGCCCTTGGTGTGGAGATCCTCTCCACCGGCGGGACCTTCAAACTGCTGCAGGACAACGGCGTGTCCGCAGTGGAAGTCGCGGATTACACCGGTTTCGCGGAAATGATGGATGGCCGGGTGAAGACCCTGCACCCGAAAATCCACGGCGGTATCCTCGGCCGTCGCGGCATTGACGACGCCATCATGAACGAGCACGGGATCAAGCCGATCGACCTGGTCGCGGTCAACCTCTACCCGTTCGAAGCCACCATCAACAAGCCTGGCTGCGACCTGCCGACCGCCATCGAGAACATCGACATCGGCGGCCCGACCATGGTCCGCTCGGCGGCCAAGAACCATAAGGACGTGGCCATCGTGGTCAATGCCAGCGACTACGCCGGCGTCCTGGAAAGCCTCAAGGCCGGTGGTCTGACTTACGCCCAGCGCTTCGACCTGATGCTCAAGGCCTTCGAACACACCGCTGCGTACGACGGCATGATCGCCAACTACATGGGCACCGTGAACCAGGCCGCCGAAACCCTCAGCACAGAAGATCGCAGCGAATTCCCGCGCACCTTCAACAGCCAGTTCATCAAGGCCCAGGAAATGCGCTACGGCGAGAACCCGCACCAGAGCGCGGCGTTCTACGTTGAGGCCAAGCCTGCTGAAGTCGGCATCGCCACCGCGACCCAACTGCAAGGCAAAGAGCTGTCCTACAACAACGTGGCCGACACCGACGCCGCGCTGGAATGCGTGAAGAGCTTCGTCAAGCCGGCCTGCGTCATCGTCAAGCACGCCAACCCGTGCGGCGTGGCGGTCAGCCCGGACGCTGAAGGCGGTATCCGCCAGGCGTACGAACTGGCCTACGCCACCGACACCGAATCGGCCTTCGGCGGCATCATCGCCTTCAACCGCGAGCTGGATGCAGCCACCGCCAAGGCCATCGTCGAGCGTCAGTTCGTCGAAGTGATCATTGCCCCGAGCGTCAGCGAAGAAGCCCGCGCCATTGTCGCTGCCAAGGCCAACGTGCGCCTGCTGGCCTGCGGCCAGTGGTCGGCTGAGCGCGCTGCGGCCTGGGATTACAAGCGCGTCAACGGCGGCCTGCTGGTGCAGAGCCGCGACATCGGCATGATCAGTGCCGATGACCTGAAAGTCGTGACCAAGCGCGCCCCGACCGAGCAAGAGATCAACGACCTGATCTTCGCCTGGAAAGTCGCCAAGTACGTCAAGTCCAACGCCATCGTCTACGCCAAGAACCGCCAGACCATCGGTGTCGGCGCCGGCCAGATGAGCCGCGTGAACTCCGCGCGAATCGCCGCCATCAAGGCCGAGCACGCCGGCTTGCAAGTCGCCGGTTCGGTCATGGCCTCCGATGCGTTCTTCCCGTTCCGCGACGGCCTGGACAACGCCGCCAAGGTCGGCATCACCGCAGTGATCCAGCCCGGCGGCTCGATGCGTGACAACGAAGTGATTGCCGCTGCCGACGAAGCGGGCATTGCCATGGTATTCACCGGCATGCGCCACTTCCGTCACTGATACGACAACGGTCGCACTGACACCGGCATCTGCTGCGCTGGAGCCCACCTCGATGATGCTCATTGCCAACAGGCAACTGCGCTCATCGAGGTGGGCTCCGCCTTGCATCTACCACTGTCATTGCAACCTCCTGAGGCGTCCAGCTCTTCAGGTTCCAAAACAGAATTAGCGTCATCCGAGGTTTTTGAAATGAATGTACTGATCATTGGTAGCGGCGGTCGTGAACACGCTCTGGCCTGGAAAGTCGCTCAGGACCCACGGGTTCAGAAAGTGTTCGTCGCCCCAGGCAACGCCGGCACCGCCATCGAGGCCAAGTGCGAGAACGTCGCCATCGACGTCCTGGCCCTGGAGCAGCTTGCAGACTTTGCTCAGAAGAATGTGTCCCTGACCATCGTCGGCCCGGAAGTGCCGCTGGTGGCTGGCGTGGTCGATCTGTTCCGCTCCCGTGGCCTGGACTGCTTCGGCCCGACTGCCGGTGCTGCGCAGCTGGAAGGTTCGAAAGCCTTCACCAAGGATTTCCTCGCCCGCCACAAGATCCCTACTGCCGACTATCAGAACTTCACCGAGATCGAGCCGGCCCTGGCTTACCTGCGTGAAAAAGGCGCCCCGATCGTGATCAAGGCCGACGGCCTGGCCGCCGGCAAAGGCGTGATCGTGGCCATGACCCTGGCCGAAGCCGAGGAAGCGGTGCGCGACATGCTGGCCGGCAATGCCTTCGGCGACGCCGGTTCCCGCGTGGTGATCGAGGAGTTCCTCGACGGCGAGGAAGCCAGCTTCATCGTCATGGTCGACGGCAAGAACGTGCTGCCCATGGCCACCAGCCAGGACCACAAGCGCGTCGGCGACGGCGACACTGGCCCCAATACCGGTGGCATGGGCGCCTACTCCCCGGCACCGGTGGTCACTTCAGAAGTGCACCAGCGGGTGATGGATCTGGTGATCTGGCCCACCGTGCGCGGCATGGCCGAGGAAGGCAACGTCTACACCGGCTTCCTCTATGCCGGGCTGATGATCGACAAGGCCGGCAACCCGAAAGTCATCGAGTTCAACTGCCGCTTCGGCGACCCGGAAACCCAACCGGTGATGCTGCGCCTGCAATCGAGCCTGGTGCTGCTGGTGGAAGCCGCCCTGGCCCAGGCCCTGGACAAGGTCGAAGCGCAGTGGGACCCACGCCCGAGCCTGGGTATCGTTCTGGCGGCAGGCGGCTATCCTGGTGACTACGCCAAGGGCGCGGCCATCACTGGCCTGGACGCCGCGGCAGCACTGGAAGGCAAGGTGTTCCACGCCGGTACCGCACTCAAGGATGGCCAGGTCGTGACCTCCGGCGGCCGGGTACTGTGCGCTACCGCCATGGGTGACAGCGTCGACGCGGCTCAGCAACAGGCCTACCGCCTGGCGGCCGAGATCGACTGGCAGGGCTGCTTCTACCGCAAGGACATCGGCTACCGCGCCATTGCCCGCGAGCGCGGCCAGGAGTAAGGCTGTCGTTGACCCCGGCAAGGGCACACGCCCTTGCCGTGCGGTCATTACGCCGCGCATAGTTATAATCAGGCATCAACCAACGAAGGGATTTCGCCGTGCGCTGGCTCAGGATTGCCCTAGGCTTCACCGTCACCTTGCTGACCCTGCTCTGCTTGAACCCGGCCCTGGCCGCTCAAGGCAGTGGCTGGGCGGTTTTGCTCGACGAACAGGCCGACCTGCAGCTCAGTGACATCCGCTCCCCGCGCTACACCAACCAGTTCAGCCCGATCGAGCTGGACAAGCTCACCGCCGCCGAGCCCGATGGCGCCCTGTGGCTACGCTTCAAGCTGCAACCGGGAACCCATGAGCAGATCCTGCGGATCTTCGCCCCCGACCTGTCCCACCTGAACCTCTACGTGCTCGAAGGCGACAAGCTGATCGAGCAAGTGAACACCGGCTCCGGCCCGTCGCAGGCGCAAAAGCCCCTGCCCAGCAGCGACTTCATGCTGCCGCTGCCGCAAAGCGCCAAGCCACTGGACGTCTATGTACGCCTGGTGTCCGAACACGAACTGCGCCCCTTCATCACCCTGCAATCGGCGGTGATGGGCGCGGCCGACCAGAGCCAGACGCTGATCTACGGCCTGCTGTTCGGCTGCCTGGCGATGCTGATCCTGCACAACCTCACCCGCTTCGCCTACACCCGTTCGCGCAGCAGCCTGTGGCTGGCAGCCTGCGAAGGGCTGCTGACCCTCAGCCTGCTGATGCTGCTGAACCTGTTCGGGCCCTGGCTCCCGGCCTGGGAAGCCCTGCAGACGCCGGGGGCCTATATCGCCCTGCTGCTGACCGCGCCCTGCGGGATGATGTTCGCCTACCGCTTTTTCGCCCCCCTGGGCGCCCATCCGCTGAACCGCCTGCTGCTGGGCAACATCCTGCTGATCAGCCTGTTCGGCCTGTTGCTGCTGTTCGTCGATACCCTGCCGCTGAACATCATCACCTACGGCCTGGTGGCCCTGGCCGGCCTGAGCATGCTGTTCGTCGGCGGCTATCACTGGCACAAGGGCTATCGCCCGGCGCGCCTGTTCGTCGCCGCCATGGTGATCTTCAACCTCGGCACCCTGGTGATCCTGCCGGCCCTGCTGGGGCTGACCCTGGTGGCCCCGCAAGGCCTGATCGTCACCCTCTTGAGCGTGGTGTGCATCGCCGGGCTGCTGATGAGCATTGCCCTGGGCGAGCGCCAGCGCAACATCACCGAGAACCGCTTCAGCGTCAGCCGCGACCTGGCCGCCAGCACCGCCGAGGTCAATGCCAAGGCCGAGTTCCTGGCCAAGATCAGCCACGAGATCCGCACCCCGATGAACGGCGTGCTGGGCATGACCGAGCTGCTGCTGGGCACCCCGCTGTCGGTCAAGCAGCGCGATTACGTGCAGACCATCCACAGTGCCGGCAACGAGCTGCTGACCCTGATCAACGAGATCCTCGACATCTCCAAGCTGGAGTCCGGGCAGATCGAACTGGACGATGTGCAGTTCGACCTCAACGCCCTGATCGAAGACTGCCTGAGCATCTTCCGGGCCAAGGCCGAACAGCAGAACGTCGAGCTGATCAGTTTCATCCAGCCCCAGGTGCCACGTGTCATCAGCGGTGACCCGACACGCCTGCGCCAGGCCCTGCTGAGCCTGTTGGAAAATGCCCTGAAGAAGACCGATGAAGGCGAAGTGCTGATCGTCGTCGCCCTCGACGAGCGCAGCAGCAAACCGCGCCTGCGCATCGCCGTGCAGGACAGCGGCCAGCCGATGGAGGCCGAAGAGCGCGAAGCCCTGCTGCACACCGAGCTGCACAGCAAGAACTTCCTCGCCACTACCCGCCTGGGGGGCAACCTGGGGCTGGTGATCGCCCGTCAACTGATCCTGCTGATGCATGGCGAGTTCGGCATCAAGAGCGGCACCAACCAGGGCAGCACCCTGTGGCTGACCCTGCCCCTGGATGCCGAGCGCCTGGAACACCCGACCGCCGACCTCGACGGCCCCCTGCAGGGCGCGCGGGTACTGGTGGTGGACGACAACGACACCTGCCGCAAGGTGCTGGTACAGCAGTGCAGTGCCTGGGGCCTGAACGTCAGCGCCGTACCATCGGGCAAGGAAGCCCTGGCCCTGCTACGCACCAAGGCGCACCTGCGGGACTACTTCGACGTGGTATTGCTGGACCAGAACATGCCCGGCATGACCGGCATGCAACTGGCGGCGAAGATCAAGGAAGACCCGAGCCTGAACCACGACATCCTGCTGATCATGCTCACCGGCATCAGCAATGCGCCGAGCAAGGTGATTGCACGCAATGCCGGGATCAAGCGCATCCTCGCCAAGCCAGTGGCCGGCTACACCCTCAAGACCACCCTGGCGGACGAACTCAATCAGCGCGACAAGGCCCCCGCCGCCCCCTACAACCAGCCGGCGCACGCTGCCCAGGCCCCGGCGCCAGTCACCGTGCCCAGCGACTTCCGCATCCTGGTGGCCGAGGACAACAGTATTTCCACCAAGGTCATCCGCGGCATGCTCGGCAAGCTCAACCTGCAGCCCGATACCGCCAGCAACGGCGAGGAAGCCTTGCAGGCAATGAAAGCCAACCGCTACGACCTGGTACTGATGGACTGCGAAATGCCGGTGCTCGACGGCTTCTCCGCCACCCAGCAACTGCGCGCCTGGGAAGTCGGCAACCAGCGGGTGCGTACCCCGGTGGTGGCGCTCACCGCGCACATCCTCGCCGAGCACAAGGAGCGCGCGCGCCAGGCCGGCATGGATGGGCACATGGCCAAGCCCGTGGAGCTCTCGCAACTGCGGGAACTGGTGGAACACTGGGTGACCCAGCGCGACCTGCGCGAGCGCAGCACCGCGCACACCAGTTGAGCCGACAGGCTCTGCGGCGCCTGTTAAACTCTCGCTCGCCCTCCTTTAGTCGTGAGCTCCCACCATGCTCCACGTGCTGTTCAGCGTTTACCTGAAGATGCTGGTGCTCTACAGCCCCTTCTTCGTGCTCTCGTGCTTCATCAGCCTGACCCGCGGCTATTCGCTCAAGGAGCGCCGGCGCCTGGCCTGGAAAGTGGCCCTGGCGACCCTGGTCTCCAGCATCCTGCTGTACCTGTTCGGCCGGGTGATCTTCGGCGTGTTCGGCATCACCGTGGACGCCTTCCGCATCGGCGCCGGCAGTGTGCTGTTCATCTCTGCCCTGGGCATGGCCCAGGGCAAATCGGCGGTGCAGACCGACAACGTGCAGCAGGATGTGACCATAGTCCCGCTGACCATTCCCCTGACCGTGGGCCCGGGCACCATCGGCGCCCTGCTGGTGATGGGCGTCAGCCAGCCGCACTGGGACGACAAGCTCACCGCCATCCTCAGCATCGCCCTGGCCAGCCTCACCGTGGGGGTGGTGCTGTACCTGTCCAACCGCATCGAACGCATCCTCGGCGACCAGGGCTTGCAGATCGTCAGCCGGTTGATGGGGCTGTTCGTCTGCGCCCTGGCGGCGCAGATCATCTTCACCGGGGTCAGGGGCTACCTGGTCCCTTAGGGTCCCGGCCACCCTCCCATCAAGCGACAGGCAACGGAATGCAGACTCTTCAACGACCCACTGGCACGGGCCCCGTCGCCGCGCGCGCCCTGTGCCTTGCGCAGATCGGGCGCGGCCTGGCCTGCCTGCTGGCCGCGCTCCTGCTCATGCCCCTCCCGGCACTGGCTGGCGAATCGCCCCAGGCCAAGCTCGAGGCCTGGCTGAACAAGACCAGTGAATCCATTGAGCGCTTTGGCGACTTCAAGGTGTACCACCGTCGGGACGGCAGCAGCCCCCGGGAAATCACCTACAAGGGCCAGCTCTATCGGCCGCTGAACGCCTGGCAGATCACCGATGTAAAACCCACCGGGGCGACCCGGGGCGGGCAACCGGTACTGCTGGCCACCACCATCGAATGGATGGGCGTCGGCACGGTGCTGATCGCCGTGCAGAACGACACGCCCCTGGCCCGCATCCTCAGCCCGGTCAAGAGCAAGAGCGAACCCGACTGGGGCCAGCCGCAACCCGGACGCAGCGACCTGCTGCTGTTTCCCGAGGGCGCGCGGGCCCTGGTGCCCTCCACCGGGCAAGTGCTGTGGTTCGACGAGCGGCTGCCCGGCTGGGGGTTCTCCCACTACGCCATGCTGGTGTCGGTGTCGCCGGACAACAGCAGTGCTGCGTTCCTCGGCAAGGAAGGGCTACTGCTCAGTTCGGCGGAACAGGGCGTGTATGCCCAGTTGCCGATCAGCAAGGAGCTGAACCTGAGCCAGCTCTGGCCCCTGTTCAACCAAGCCGGCGACCGCGCGCGAAAGGCCCTGGACGAAGGCCGGCGCATTGACCAGAGCCGCCTGCATCACGCCTTGCAGGTGGACTGGGTCGGCCGCCAGTTCAGCTGGCAGCAGGTGCAGGGAAGCTGGCAGCTCAAGGGGCTGGGCCTGAACTCCAGCCCGCTGAAGAAGGAGCATTGAGTGATGACCGTTCTACGTCCATGGCCCGCCCGACAACTGCTGCAACTGACTACGGCCATGGTGCTGGCCGGTTGCGCCAGCCATGGCAGCGAGCAACCCAGCGATATACGCACCGAGCACGCCAAGGCCTCAGACGCGGTGCTGGAGCTTGAAGTCAGCTTCGCCAAAGCGCCGGACTACAAGCCTGAAACCCGCGGCCCCTATGCATCCAGCCAGTACGTGAAGATCGAGGGCGCACCGGCCCTGGAGATACCCTTCTACCAAAAGGGTATCGGCTTCGAACTGGGCGTGGTGGGTGACCCGCGGGCGCTGCTGGCCCTGCCCTACCCTTCGCCCAAGGCCGACTCATCGAGCAAGAACCTGCGGGTCATCGGCCAACGCCTGGACAGCACCCGCTACCGTTTTGTAGTGCTGCCGCTGTCGGGCTGGAACAGCCTCGACAGCTTCGAGGTGGCCTTCGCCCACAACGGCCGGCGCGAGGCCATGACCTTCACCTACAGCACGCAAGTGGCCTGCAACAGCAGCTTTGCGGTGACCACGCCGACCTACGGTTTCGCTATGTCGGTGGCGGCGCGCTTTCCCAAGGGCGTCCAGGGTTGCCTCAAGGCCTGTGATGCACGCCCCGAGTACGCCGGGCAATGCGCCTACAACTCCGGTTTTCGCCAGGTCTCGAACCTGTAGAAACCCCCTTCCAGCAGGAGCAGGAACCACCCAATGCCCTACAGCGCCGATGCCGCTTTCATTCAGGAACAATGGCTGGGCGGGTGTTTCCCCCGGGAAAACACCCTGGTCCTCGGCAGCGGGTTCTACTGCCTGTTCGACCTGCCCTATGAACATCCCCGGCTGATCAACAACGTCTGGATGCCGGCCCTGGACTATCCCCAACAGGATGAGCCTGACTTCGTCACCACCCTGGGCTTGTGCACCGACGGTCCACAGTCGTTCTATGCCCGGGGTGGGGAGACGGCAGGCTACGGCGGCGATGGCTTCCTGGCCTTGCAGGAAAAAGGCTCGGATGCACTGATCTGGCTGGTTGCCCTGCGGGACACCAACCCCTTCAACCGGGTAGAGATCCAGGACCAGTACCTCCATGGCGAATCGACCTCCGGGGTCAGGGTACGAATACCCATTCAGCGCCCTGACCAATTGACCCTCACCTGGCCCTGAACCGCCCCCTCGAAAAGCCGAGCCCCCATGGAAAAACTCACCGCCAACGCAGCCATCGACCTTCTGAGCCGCCACAGGTTGCCCGGCCTCGACGCCGCCGCGCGCTTCTCCCACCTCCTGAACTGGTGGGGAATAGACAGCGACGACCTTGAATTCGCGGCACTTGCACCCAGCCTGCAACAACAGATCCTGACCCAACCGGAGCCCCCGCAAGAGGTGCAAGACCCACGCTACGACGCGCTGCTGCTGATCGCCCTGCGCGCCGAGTATCGCGGCGTGACCCACCTGTACCTGAGGCGCTGCCTGCGTGAAGCCGGGCTGGGTGACTACACCGTCAGCGCGAACATCGAGTGCCTGGAGGCCTGCCCCTGCTGCGGCTACCTGACCCTGGGCGCACGAGGCGAATACGAGATCTGCGACCTGTGCCACTGGGAAGACGACGGCAGCGAAGCGCTGGATGTGCCGAGCGGGCCGAACCATAAAACCCTGGGCCAGGCCCGGGAACAATTCACCCGCGACATGAACCATCTGCCGCTGGACAAATGGCCACGCGCCACCGAGTACCCTGCATGATTCCAGCGCCACTGATTGCCCTGATCGAAGCCCAGCCCCGCTACCGCCCGCTTCCTGAAAGCGCCGAGGTCACCCTGGCGCTGGAAGCCCTGGGCATTGCCCCGGACAGCGAGTTCGCACAGATCTACCTGGCCTGCCACCCCGCCGATTTCAGCAGCCGCGCCAGCGACGAAGTGCTCCTCGACATTGCCGGGCCCGGCGAGGAAGTTCGCATGGGCACCGAGTTCATCCATGAGGTCTGGGAGCTGCCAGAGAACTTTGTGGCCTTCACCTCATTGCAAGGCGAAGGCGGCTACTTGCTGGACAAGGACAGCGGCGGCGTCTGGGATTTCGACCTGGGCGACTGGGAAGCTTTCGTCGCCGGCCGCATCCCCGCCAGATGGGCCGGCTTCTTCGAATTCATCACCTGGCTGCTGACCGCCGAACCCAGCGACTCCTAGAGGGGTTTATTGCCGTACCAGCGCGGGGTGTACACCCAGTCGCCGCCCCCGGCCCGGGGGAAGACGCAGGTGGTGGAGGAACCCACCAGCACCATGGTGCGCATGTCCACCTGCTCCGGGGTCAGCTCGCCCAGGGTGATGACCCGCAGGGTCTGGCCCGGGCGGCCAATGTCGCGCCCCAATACCACAGGGGTTTGCGGCGTACGGTGCTGGCGCACGATCTCCAGGGCCCGGCCCAGTTGCCAGGGCCGCGAGCGGGAAATCGGGTTGTAGAAGGCCAGGGCCAGATCCGCCTGGGAGGCGAGGTCCAGGCGCTTCTCGATGATGTCCCAGGGTTTGAGATTGTCCGACAGCGACAGCACGCAGAAGTCATGGCCCAGAGGCGCACCGGCCTGTGCCGCGGTAGCCAGGGAGGCGGAGACGCCCGGGAGGATCTCCAGATCGACGCTGTGCCAGGCCGGGTCGCTGGATTCGTGCAGGGCTTCGAGCACCGCCGCGGCCATGGCGAACACTCCCGGGTCGCCGGACGACACCACCACCACCGAACGGCCCTGGGCCGCCAGCTCGAAGGCGTGACGGGCGCGCTGCATCTCTTCGCGGTTATCGGTGCAGTGCATCACCTGGTCGGCGCGAAACGGACCGGCCATGCGCACGTAGGTTTCATAACCGAGAATGTCGTTGGCCCGGGCCAGTTCGGCTTTCACTGCCGGCACCATCAGCTCGGCGGCGCCAGGGCCGAGGCCGATCACGGCAAGGCGCCCACGGGGGCGGCCAATCTGCTCCGGGTCCAGGGGCTGGCTGGCCACAGCAATGGCGATGTCCTCGCCCACCTTCAGCGGCGGCAGCAATTGCGGCACGGCCTGTTGCGCCAGTTCGGCGACACTGTCGGCGGCCGGCAGGAAACGCAACGGTACGCCCAGTTGCGCTGCTGCCTGGTGCAGGGCACGGTCGGCCATGTCGCGGTCAGCGGCCAGCAGGCACGCCACCGACTGCACGGCGATGCGCGCCTGATGCAGAGCCTGGCGGATGTGGGTGGCCAGGTCGCTATCAGCTTCGCCGGCAAGCCGCTGCCCACGGCAGGCAACCAGCACGCTGCGGGGGTAGATCAACAGCTCATTGGCCACGGGCTCGCGCTCGGCGGAACCGACCCGGATGGTCAGGCGGGCCTGGTCGTTCTCGGGCAGCTTCGCCGCAGCCAGCCAGGGTGCTGCGCCTTCGATGCGCACGCTTTCACCACCCAGCAGGTCGGAGACGAACCGCTTGCCCAGCTCCAGGTCACCCAGGGCATAGCCACTGGGCGGGTTGAGCAGGCAGGTGCCGAAGCGCAGTTCACCGCTAGTGGTAATAGCCGCGGCCACTCCAAGGCCCGCAGCGATTTCCCGGGCCATGACGTTGACGCCGCCCAGGCCGCCCAGCAGCGGCACCACGGCGCTGCCGTCTTCGGCCACCGCCAGCACCGGCGGCTCGGCGCCCTTTTCCAGCAGCAGCGGCGCCAGGGTGCGGATCACGATGCCGGCCGCACACAGGGCGATGATGGGCGTGTCCTGCTGATAGAGCTGGCGCAGGGTCGCGCCGAATTCGTGGTAGACCCGGTCGGCGCCTTCGACCCGTTCCGCCAGACCGTGGATCAACGAGTCGGGATACAGCCGCTGGATCTGCCGTGCGGTGTCGAGGCTGCCTTGGCCAAGGATGACGATGGCCGGAGTTGAACGGGCCATCAGCCTTGCCACCTTTCGCCGGGAACGATGATCAGCGAGAAGTACGGCGAGGACATCGGCTCCACGTCATCCAGCGGCACGATCTTCTGGTTGGCCATGGTGGCGCGCTCGACGTACAGCGCACGCCGCGCCAGCCCCAGTTCTTCCAGGACCTGGCGCACCTTGGGGAAGTTGCGTCCCAGCTTCATCACCACCGCCGCATCGGCGTCCGCCAGGCGACGCTTGAGTTCCTCATGGGGCAGCACCCCGGAAAGCACCGACAGGCTCTGGTTGCGATACACCAACGGCGCGCCCAGCACCGAAGCGCCGCCCAGCATCGAGCACACCCCCGGCACCACTTCGGCCTGGTAACGCTCGGCCAGCCGGTCGTGCAGGTACATGTAGGAGCCGTAGAAGAACGGGTCGCCTTCGCAGATCACCGCCACGTCGCGGCCGGCGTCCAGGTGCTGCGCCAGCTCCTCGCTGGCGCTGTCGTAGAAGTCGCTGATCACTTGTTCGTAGGACAGCGGCGCCGGCAGCACCTCGGTGGTGACCGGGTACACCAGGGGCAGCAGGGTCTGGGCCTGTTGCAGATGCCCTTCGATGATGCCGAAGGCATTGCCCTTCTTGCCCTTGGCCACGAAGTAGGCCACCACCGGTGATTCGCGCAGCAGGCGCAGGGCCTTCAAGGTAATCAGTTCCGGGTCACCGGGGCCCACGCCAAGGCCGATCAAACGTCCGGGCTGCTGCATCATTCGACCTCCGTGGCCAGGGCATTGACCGCTGCCGCCGCCATGGCGCTGCCGCCCAGGCGGCCCTGCATGATCACGAAGGGCACCCCGCGGCTGTCGGCGGCGAGCATCGCCTTGGATTCGGCGGCGCCGACGAAGCCCACCGGGAAGCCGAGGATCAGCGCCGGTTTCGGCGTGCCCGCATCGAGCATTTCCAGCAGGTAGAACAAGGCCGTGGGCGCGTTGCCGATCACCACCACGCTGCCTTCCAGGTGCGGGCGCCACAGTTCCAGGGCCGCAGCGGAACGGGTGTTGCCCAGCTCCCGGGCCAGCGCTGGCACGCTGTCGTCGCGCAGGGTGCAGATCACCTGGTTGTTGGCCGGCAAGCGGGCCCGGGTAATACCCTCGGAAACCATGCGCGCATCGCAGAGAATCGGAGCACCGGCCGCCAGGGCATCGCGCCCGGCCTTGCCGGCGCCCTCGGAAAACTGCAGGCCATCGACGGCCTCGACCATGCCGCAGGCATGGATCACCCGCACGGCGAGTTTCTCCAGGTCGGCGGGAATGCGCTCCAGCCGGGCTTCTTCGCGAATGATCGCGAAGGAGTTGCGATAGATCTCCTGACCGTCGCGGATGTAATCAAGCATCAAGGTTGCTCCGTGGGCGGGCATCGAGCAATGCCTCTGCCGCTTCAATAGAAAGGTTGCGTGCGTGCAGCGTGCCGAAACCCGGCTGCGTTGCATCGCGCAAATACAAGTCATAGCGCCCTGGGGCCACCGCCAGCAGGGTGGCCGGCGCCACATGAGCGGCGGCGCAGGAACGCGGGCAGGCGGACAGGTGCACATCCAGTTGGCGGCCATGGCGCTGGAGCAGTCCTGCCAGTTGCAGGGCGTCGCTTTTGGTGTCGGCCAGGGCCTTGCCGCAACCACTGGAACCGGTGCAGGCAATCAAGTGAGCCAAGGCCTGTTGCGGGCTGCACAGCAGGCCCAGTTGCTCCAGGGCGGCAGTGGCCGCCGGCGCATCCGCCGCGGCGATCGAGGGCAGCAGCAGGCTCTGCCAGGGGGTCAGGCGCAGGCTGGCGTCGCCGTACTCTCGGGCCAATTGCGCCGCGCCCTTGAGCATGGCCGGATCGAGCCGCCCCAGGGGCGTGCCCGCGCCAACATAGACCTGCCCGGGCGCAGCCTGTGGATAAGTACCGATGTGCAGCCTGGCGTCACTGGCCTGGCGCCGCCAGCCACCGATATTCAACAGCGGCCGGCTCAGGCGGGGCTCTAGTTGAGCGAGGAAATCCTCCCGCGACATGTCCATCAGCAGGTGACGCATGCGCGTCTGTTCCGGCCGCGCCAGGTCGAGAAACAACTCCAGCACGGCCACCAGCAGCTCGTGGCCCTGGTCCTGCGCCACCGCCGCCAGGGGTTCATCCACCGGGCAGCCAGCCAGGCCGAACGCCAGCAGCCCCTGGCCGTCGCGCTCAAGGGCCGACAGCCACAGGTCATGGTGATGTTCGAGCATGGCCAGGGCTTCGCCACCGTCGAGCTGTACGGCGAACTTGGCCGACAGTTGGTGAAAGCGCGGATGGCCCTGCAAGGTGTCGAGAATCTGCGCGGCCAGGGGTCGGGTATCCATCAAGCACTGCCGATCGATCCCGGCGCAGGGGCTGAGCATCAGGTTGCGCACATCGTCACCGGCGGCAGTAGTCGGCCCAAGCCCGGCAGCCAGCAGTGCGGCGATCAGTGCCTGATGCTCCGGGCCGATGCCGCGAATCTGCAGGTTGGCGCGGTTGGTGGCCTCGATCACGCCACCGGCGTAAGTCTGCGCCGCCTCGGCCACTGCCACGGCCTGCTCCGCGCTGATGACGCCGCCAGCCAGCTTGATCCGGCAGATGCCACCGTCCAGCGCCGGGACGATGCGCAGCAACCCCGGGCAGGCCGAGGGGCGGATGGCAGTGGACATCGAGCGTTCGTTCAAGGGGGTGACCGGCCGTGTGGGAAAAGCGCTTCGTCAGCGAAGGCGCGGTATTATGCCTGCTTTGTCCGAAGGCATGAAAAGCCTGCCTGTCGGAACAACAGGTTTTGCGTTCGAGGAATAGAGATGTCGCCCTGGCTGACAGTAGTGGGAATCGGTGAAGACGGCTTCAAGGGCCTTGGCAGAAATGCCCGGCACGCCCTGCTGGGCGCATCAAAGATCGTCGGCGCCCAACGCCAGCTGGACCTGCTGCCACCCTGCATCCGTGGCCAGCGCCAGCTGTGGCCCAGCCCGTTTTCCCTGGAGCCGGTGCTGAGCCAGCGTGGTGCTGCAGTCTGCGTCCTGGCCAGCGGTGACCCCATGCTGTTCGGCGTCGGCGCCAGCCTGGCGCGGCAGCTGCCCGCAGAGGAAATCCAGGTACTGTCCTTTCCTTCGTCCTATTCCCTGGCGGCTGCGCGCCTGGGCTGGCCTTTGCAGGATGTGATCACGCTCTCTGTGGTCGCGCGGCCGATCAGCGCACTCAGCGCCCAACTGTCCGGCGGGGTACGCCTGCTGGTGCTGAGCAATGACGGCCACAGCCCGGCCGCCATCGCCGGCCTGCTGCGCGAGCGCGGTTTCGGCCCGAGCCGGATCAGCGTGCTGGAACACCTGGGCGGCCCCCTGGAGCGGCGCATCGACGGCACCGCCAATGACTGGGCCGACCCGGCAATCGCCGACCTCAACCTGCTGGCCATCGAATGCCTGGCCGAAGCCAGCACCCCGCGCCTGTCGCGGCTCGCCGGCCTGCCGGACTCGGCCTTTCGTCACGACGGCCAGTTGACCAAGCGCGACGTGCGGGCCATGACCCTGGCGCGCCTGGCACCGGTGCCCGGCGAGCTGCTCTGGGACGTGGGTGCCGGCAGCGGCTCCATCGGCATCGAGTGGATGCGTACCCACCCCAGCTGCCGCGCCCTGGCCATCGAGGCCGACGACGGCCGCCAGCAATTGATCGAACACAACCGCGAGGTACTCGGCGTGCCCGGGCTGCAACTGATACGCGGTCGCGCGCCCCAGGCACTGGCCGGGCTGGAACGCCCGGATGCGATCTTCATCGGTGGCGGCGTGACCCGCGAAGGCGTGCTGCAGGCCTGCTGGGAACAACTCAAGCCCGGCGGGCGCCTGGTGGCCAATGCCGTGACCCTGCAAAGCGAAATGACCCTGATGGACTGGCGAGAACGCCACGGCGGCGAGCTGACCCGCATCCACATCGCCCAGGCCCAGCCACTGGGAGAGTTCGACACCTGGCGCCAGGCCCTGCCGATCACCCTGCTGGACCTGCACAAGCCCCGGGACCTGCCATGAACCTTGCAGGTGCGGGCTTGCTCGCGAATACGTCCGCCCAAGAGACCGAAGTGCGCCCTTGGCGAGCAAGCTCGCCCCTGCGAGGGCTGGGGCATGCGTGAAGAAACAGCGGAACAGCCCGCGCCCCTGCGCAGCGGCCTGACCACCGGCAGTTGCGCCACCGCCACCAGCCTGGCCGCCGCGCGCCTGCTGCTCGAGGGCAGCAATGCCGACGCGGTGCAGATCATCCTGCCCAAGGGCAAGCAGGTGCAGATGCGCCTGGAATTCTGCCGCCACACCGCCGACGGCGCCGAAGCCGGCACTATCAAGGACGCCGGCGACGATCCGGACGTGACCCACGGCGCCCTGCTGTACTCCCGGGTGCGCCTGACCCCTGAACCGGGCATTCGCTTCGTCGCCGGCCAGGGCGTCGGCACCGTGACCCGCCCCGGCCTGGTGCTGGCGGTGGGCGAGCCGGCGATCAATCCCGTACCGCGCCGGATGATCGGCGAGCACCTGCAACGGCTCGCCGAAGAACGGGCCTACCCCGGCGGTTTCGAGGTCACGGTGAACGTCGAGGGCGGAGCGGAACTGGCCCTGAAAACCATGAACCCGCGCCTGGGGATTCTTGGCGGGCTGTCGATCCTGGGCACTAGCGGCATCGTCCGGCCCTTCTCCTGCGCGGCCTACATCGCTTCGATCCATCAAGGCATCGACGTGGCCAAAACCAATGGCTACCTGCACATCGCCGCCTGCACCGGCAACGCCAGCGAAGACACCATGCGCCGGGTCTACGAGCTGCCGGAAATCGCCCTGATCGAAATGGGCGACTTCGTGGGTGCGGTGCTCAAGCACTTGCGCAAAGTACCGGTGGATAAACTCAGCCTGTGCGGCGGCTTCGGCAAGATCAGCAAGCTGGCCGCCGGGCACATGGACTTGCACAGCCGCCACTCCAGTATCGACCTGCCGCAACTGGCGCAATGGGCCGCCGATGCGGGGGCCGACCCGGCCCTGCAACAGGCGATCCGCCAAGCCAATACCAGCCAGCAGGCATTGGCCATGGCCAGCGCCGCCGGAGTCGCGCTGGGCGATGCGGTATGCCGGCACGCCCTGGATTTCGCCCGCAGCGTGGTGCCGCCCCAGGTCCAGGTAGAGGTCTTTGCCATCGACCGCCAGGGCGGCATCGTCGGCCACGCCGGAGGTTTCCAATGACCCGTATCCTGCTGCTGGGCGGGGTCACCGAGGCCCTGGCCATCGCCCGCACCCTGGGCCCGGAACATATCTACAGCCTGGCCGGGGTCGGCCGGGTGCCCGGTGACCTGCGGTGCCAGGTACGGATCGGCGGCTACGGCGGCGCCGAGGGCCTGGCGCGCTTTATCCGCGAGCAGCGGATCGGCCTGCTGCTGGATGCCACCCACCCCTACGCAGCACAGATCAGCGCCAATGCCGTGGCCGCCGCGAAGAGCGCTGGCGTGCCCTGCTGGGCCTTGCGGCGCCCGGCCTGGCAGCCGCAACCGGGTGACGACTGGCGCGAGATCGACGGCTGGGCGCAACTGGTGGAGGCCCTGCGCCCCTTCAAGCGGCCACTGTTCACCCTGGGCCGCGAGCCCTTGCAGCACCTGGATGAAATTCCCCCCGGGCAATTCTGGACCCTGCGCGCCCTGGAGGCCTGCCCGGGCAACGAGCACTGCGAAGTCATAGGTGCCCGCGGGCCGTTCCTGATCGAAGACGAGCGGCAGTTGTTCGCCCGCCGGCAGATCGACGTGCTGATCAGCAAGAACAGTGGCAGCAGCGCCACCGAACCCAAGCTGGAAGTGGCCCGCGAGCGCGGGCTGCCGGTGCTGGTACTCAAGCGTCCGGACCTGCCCGAAACGGATCGCAATTTCAGCAGCACGGCCCAGTTGCTGCTGGCCCTGGGCTTGCCGGATAAAGCCTGACAGACAAAACCATCGCGCCCCACAGCAACATGGGAAACCCCTGGCAGCGCGCGCCAACTCCTTGCTTTAGCCTTCCTTGAACAGCCTCAGTGACGCCGGCGCCGGGCAGGACCGCCTGTCGCTTCACTGGGTTTTTCGCGGGCAAATGGGTTGCCGCGACGTATCCCAAGGAATACATTCGCCATGTTCGTTTTCGAGCAGACTCCTGAGTTCAGCCGCTGGCTGCTGAACCTGAAGGACCCGCAAGGGAAAACCCGTGTACTGGCCAGGATCCGCGCCGCACAGCTGGGCCGTTTTGGCGACTGCGAACCTGTGGGCGAAGGCGTCCACGAGATACGCATCCACCGCGGCCCGGGTTACCGGGTGTACTTCTCGCGCCACGGCAAAATGATCTACCTGCTGTTGATCGGCGGCGACAAGGCCACCCAGAAACGCGATATCCAACGGGCCAGGCAACTGGCCTGCGACCTCAAGAGCGAGGGCTGAAACATGCGCACCCCAGTGACCCGCTTCGACGCGGCGGAGTACCTCAAGACCCCTGAAGACATGGTCGCCTACCTCGACGCCTGCTTCGAGGAAGACACCGGCGACGGCGTGCTGATCCGCGCCGCACTCAACGACATCGCCCGTGCCCGCGGCATGACCCAGGTCGCCCGTGACACCGGCCTGGGCCGCGAAAGCCTGTACAAGGCCCTCGGCAGCCAGGGCAACCCGGAGTTCGCGACTATCATCAAGGTGATGAAGGCCCTGGGGTTGAAGATCAACGTCAGCAACGCCTGAACTGCTCCTGCGACACCACACCGCACACGGTGTTTTTTTACTTATCCACAGCGATCAGGCTAAATACCCGCCTGATCGCTCAACCGACGGATCGCCCACCATGTCCCGACAACGGCTCGCATTTGCCTGGATCGCCTGCTTCGCAGTGCTGTTCAACATGCTTGCCATGCCGCTTTCCGGGGCCATGCAGCGCAGCGATTCGGGGCTGGACGAGCAACTGCTGTGGGGCAGCTTCTGCTCCTCCACCGGCACCAAGCTGGTGGCCATTTCCCTGGGCAAGCTCGACCAGCAAGCGCCGCAGAACGACGACCATTCCACCATGCAGCACTGCTGGTGCTGCTCCGGCTCGCCGCCGCTGGTGGCCTTGCCCGGGCACGTTCCCCAGCTGTCTTTCACCCGCTTCGCAGTCCAGCCGGGCGCACCGCAACCGCAGGTAGAACGGCTCACCCTGCGCCAGCAATGGCCCAGCCTGAACCCCGGTGCCCCGCCTCTGGCATGATTCCCTTTCGCAAGTGATCTGCGTCTTTGAATCGTTCTGGAGAACTCACATGTCCAAACCATCCCTGGTCAAGCAATCCCTGCTGCTGGCCGCACTGCTGCTGCCTGCCTGTTTCGCCACCGCCCACGACTACAAGGCCGGTGACCTGCAGATCGCCCATCCCTGGTCTCAGGAACTGCCGCCGAACGCGCCCACCGTGGCCGCGTACTTCGTGGTGCACAACCCGGGCAAGAGCGCCGACACCCTGCTCAGCGTCGACTCGCCGATCGCCGGCAAGGCCGAGCTGCACGAGCACGTCAAGCAAGGCGACATGATGAAGATGCAACAAGTGGCCAAGGTGGCGGTGCCCGCCGGTGGCGAGGCGACCTTCGCCCCCATGGGCTACCACG
This sequence comes from Pseudomonas sp. 8(2025), assembly GCF_052665325.1. Lineage (NCBI taxonomy): Bacteria > Pseudomonadati > Pseudomonadota > Gammaproteobacteria > Pseudomonadales > Pseudomonadaceae > Pseudomonas > Pseudomonas sp. 8(2025). Next base: position 94,028 of record NZ_JBQOIE010000002.1, read on the forward strand.
TGATGTTGCTGGAGCTCAAGGACCGCAGCCTGCTCACCGACGGCAAGCGTTTCCCGCTGACCCTGCACTTTGAAAAAGCCGGTGACGTCACGGTCGAAGTGGCGGTGCAGAAGCAGGCGCCGGACGCCATGCAAGGGCATATGCACGCCCAGTAAGCACTGACCGGCCCTCACCGTGAACGCCCCGCACGCGCCTGGCCGCAGGCGGTCCGTGCCGCGCCGCGACTCGTCTGGAGTCCGCCGCGGCAGCTGGATCAGCCTGTTCGCCATGCTGATGATCTTTATCGGCCCGCTGATTTCCCAGTCGATGCCGATGGATCACGCGATGCCGATGAACATGTCCGTTTCCATGGACATGGGCGACGCTGCGCCCGGCTGCCACGGTGAAAGCCCGCACCACGCACAGAAGGGCAGATCCCAGGGCGAAGAGCATGTGCTCTGGGAAAAATGCGGCTATTGCAGCCTGCTGTTCAATTGCCCGGCACTGCCTTCGGCGCTGTCGTTCGCCGCTCTGTTCACGCCACCCACACCGTATTTCCTGATCCCCGCCACGCGCCTGGGCCACGCCCGGCAGACCGTGTTCCCCGGCGCCCTGACCCGCGCCCCACCGTTCCTCGCCTGAGTCTTCAGCTCATCTCACACGGCCGGCTGTCAGCGCGACAGACGCGTACCCGCGGCCGTGTCATTCAAGACCGAACGATGGAACATCTATGTTTTCTGCCGACTCTCGCCTGGGCGTTGCCCAGCCACTCAAGACCTTCGCCCTGAACCCTGCGCGCCAGCACTTCAACCGCGCCCTCGCGGTCCTCTGCGGCGCTCTGCTCACGCCCCTGGCGCTGGCCGACGATGCCGCAACGGACCACTCCCGGCACAGCACCGAACTGAGCCCGACGGTGATCACCGCCATCGCCCCCAGCTCGCCCCTGACCGTGGTCACCAACCCCAAGGACCCGCGCCAGCCGGTGCCGGCCAGTGACGGCGGCGACTACCTCAAGACCATTCCCGGCTTTGCCCTGGTGCGCAACGGCGGCACCAACGGCGACCCGGTGCTGCGGGGCATGTTCGGCTCGCGGCTGAACATCCTCACCAACGGCGGCATGATGCTCGGCGCCTGCCCGGGCCGCATGGACGCGCCGACCTCTTATATCTCTCCGGAAACCTACGACCGGCTGACCGTGATCAAGGGCCCGCAGACCGTGCTCTGGGGCCCGGGCGCCTCGGCCGGCACGGTGCTTTTCGAGCGCGAACCGGAACATTTCGGCGAACTCGGCACCCGGGTCAATGCCAGCCTGCTGGCCGGCTCCAACGGGCGCTTCGACAAGACCCTGGATGCCGCTGCCGGTGGCCCCCTGGGTTATGTGCGGGTGATCGGCAACACCGCCCACGCCGACGACTACCGCGACGGCAACAATGACACCGTGGCCTCGCGCTACGACAAGTGGAACGGTGACGTGGCCCTGGGCTGGACCCCGGACGCCGACACCCTGCTGGAACTCACCGCCGGCAAGGGCGATGGCGAAGCCCGCTACGCCGGGCGCGGCATGGACGGCTCGCAGTTCAAGCGCGAAAGCCTGGGCCTGCGTTTCGAGAAGTCCAACCTTGGCGAGGTGCTGGACAAGGTCGAGGCCCAGGTCTACTACAACTACGCCGACCACGTGATGGACAACTACAGCCTGCGCACCCCATCCGGCACCGGAATGATGGCCGGCCCCATGGCCTCCAACGTCGACCGTCGCACCCTCGGGGCGCGGATCAAGGCCACCTGGCGCTGGGCCGACCTGCAACTGATCGGCGGCCTGGACGCCCAGACCAACGAACACCGCAACCGCGCCAGCAGCGGCGTCGACACCTACAAGGAGCTGCCTCGCACCAAGGACGCCGACTTCCACAACTACGGAGCCTTCGGCGAGCTGACCTGGTACGCCGCCGAGCGTGACCGCATGATCACCGGCGCGCGCCTGGACCGCGCCTCGGCCAAGGACTACCGGCAAAGCATCGGCTCGGGAATGATGACCCGCCCCAACCCCACCGCCGGCGACACCCGGGCCGATACCCTGCCCAGCGGCTTCGTGCGCTACGAGCATGACCTGGCCGACAGCCCGACCACGCTCTATGTCGGCCTTGGCCACACCCAGCGCTTCCCCGACTACTGGGAGCTGTTCTCGCCGAAAATGGGCCCGGCCGGCTCGGTGAACGCCTTCGATTCGATCAAGCCGGAAAAGACCACCCAGCTCGACTTCGGCCTGCAATACCAGGGTGAAGACCTGGAAGCCTGGGCCTCGGGCTACATCGGCCAGGTGCGCGACTACATCCTCTTCGACTACAACTCGAAAATGATGGGCATGAGCACCTCTCGAGCCGAGAACATCGACGCCCGGATCATGGGCGGCGAACTGGGCGCGGCCTACAAGCTGACCTCCAACTGGAAAGCCGACGCGACCCTGGCCTACGCCTGGGGCAAGAACAGCAGCGACGGCAAGGCCCTGCCACAGATGCCGCCGCTGGACGCGCGCCTGGGCCTGACCTACAGCGAGGACGACTGGAGCGCCGGGGCCTTGTGGCGCGTGGTCGCAGCGCAAAACCGGGTGGACCTGAACAAGGGCAACGTGGTCGGCAAGGACTTCGGCAAGAGCGGCGGCTTCGGCGTGTTCTCCCTCAACGGCGCCTACCGGGTGACCAAGAACCTCAAGCTCAGCACCGGGGTCGACAACCTGTTCGGCAAGGCCTACGCCGAGCACCTGAACCTGGCGGGCAATGCCGGCTTCGGCTACCCGGCGACTGACCCGCAAGCCATCAAGGAACCGGGGCGCACGCTCTGGACCAAGGTTGACCTGAGTTTCTGATGCCCCTTCGCCGGCACGCCGTCTCCTCGTCGCAGGAGCCGGCTTGCCGGCGAACAGCCCCCATAAGAAAAGATCCACAGCCCTGCGGAGCCTTCCCCGATGAACCGACCCAAAGTGTCTTTCTACAACCTGGCCTGGCGCTGGCATTTCTACGCCGGGCTGTTCGTCGCCCCCTTCATGGTGATGCTGGCCCTGACCGGCATCGTCTACCTGTTCAAACCGCAGCTGGACCCGCTGATGTACCCCAGCCTGCTCAAGGTGCCTGCCGCCCACCACAGCCTCAGCGCCGATGAGCTGTTGCAACGGGTTCAGGCCGCCTACCCCCAGGGCCATATCAAGCAGTACCTGCCCCCTGTGGATGCCGAGCGCAGCGCGCAGTTCGTGGTGCAGCACAAAGGCCAGGAACTCAATGTATTCATCGACCCCTACCACGGCGACGTGCTCGGCGAGCAGGATGCCAAGGGCAACCTGCAGGCCATGGCCCGGGCCATTCATGGCGAGCTGATGATCGGCACCCCGGGTGATCGGCTGGTGGAACTGGCCGCGAGCTGGGGCATTGTCCTGGTGGTCTCGGGCCTGTACCTGTGGTGGCCGCGGGGCAAGTCTTCGGCCGGGGTACTCTGGCCACGCTGGAGTGCCCGCGGCCGCCTGTTCTGGCGTGACCTGCACGGTGTGCTGGGTTTCTGGGGCTCGGCCTTCCTGCTGCTGATGCTGCTCAGCGGCATGACCTGGACCGGCTTCTGGGGCAAGCAGTACGCCGACCTGTGGAACCGCTTTCCGGCGGCCATGTGGAACGACGTGCCGACCTCCGACCAGCAGGCCGGAGAGCTCAACAGCGCCAGCCGCCAGACCGTGCCCTGGGCCCTGGAAAACACCCCCATGCCGATGTCCGGCGACCACGCCGAGCACATGGCCCACAACGCCGGCAATACCGCTGCGGCCGTCCCCGCCATCAGCCTGCAGGCGGTGCAGGACATCGCCCGTCAGCGCCAGGTCGAAGCGGGCTACAGCATCACCCTGCCGAGCACGGCGACAGGGGTATTCACCATCGCCGTATTCGCCGACGACCCGCGCCACGACGCCACCCTGCACGTCGACCAGTACAGCGGCCAGGTGCTCGCCGATGTGCGCTGGAAGGACTACAGCAACGTGGCCCGGGCCACCGAGCTGGGAGTGATGCTGCACGAAGGCAAGATGTTCGGGCGCTTCAACCAGATCCTGGTGCTGGTGGTGTGCCTGATGATCCTGCTCGGCGCCGTGAGTGGTCTCATCATGTGGTGGCAACGACGGCCCCAGGGCCGGCTCGGCGTACCACCACTGCGCCACGACCTGCCACGCTGGAAGACCGCAATGCTGGTCATCGGCCTGCTGGCCCTGGCCTTCCCGCTGGTGGGGGCTTCGCTGGTCGTGGTCTGGCTGCTGGACCGCCTGCTGCTATCGCGCTGGAACCGTGATCCTGAATCAGCCTCATCTTCAACATGAATCAGCCGAGATGCGCGTTCCAGAGGGCTCTGTACACTCCGCGCGCTTCAGTCGCGCACAGTTATAATGTTACTTTATAACGCTTGGTGTAAGATCCCCGCCCGCAGCCTCATCCGCTGCGGGCAACCCTCTGGAAGAAGTGATTCACCGTCCCGATGAACAAGTACCTGCTGCCCAGCCTCTGCCTGATGGCCCTGACTTCCCCGGCCCAGGCCGACGGCTCCGCCCTGACCCTGCCCACCGGCACCATCTCCGCCGCCGCCAGCGAAGCCGACGACAGCATCAGCCTGGCCACCCCCACCAGCGCCGGTTCGCGCCTGGGCCTGAGCGCCCTGGAATCCCCGGCCAGCACCGACAGCCTGAGCGGCGATCGAATCCGCGCCCGGGGCGATCGGAGCATCCAGGACGCGGTATCGCGCAGCGCCGGCATCAGCCGCACCGGCACCCCGGGCGACGGCGGCACCTCGCTGTCGGCACGGGGCTTTACCGGGCAGAGCTCGGTGATGCAGTTGTATGACGGCAACCGCATGTACACCGGCATGGGCACCGTGACCTTCCCGGTGGACACCTGGGCGGTGGAGCGGGTCGACGTGCTGCGCGGCCCGGCCTCGGTGCTGTACGGCGAAGGCGCCACCGGAGCGGTGATCAACACCGTCCCGAAAAAGCCGTTCAGCGGCGAAATCGAAAACCACCTGCGACTGGGCTACGGCTCCTTCGATCGCCAGCAGCAGGCCCTGGACAGCGGCGGCTCCCTGAGCGACACCCTGAGCTACCGGCTCAACCTCAACCGCGAGCGCAGCAGCGGCTGGATCGACCGGGGCAATTCCTCCGGCGACTTCGTCAGCGCTGCCCTGCGCTGGCAGGCCCGTGACGACCTGGCCTTCACCCTGGCCCACGACTACGGCGACCAGAACCCGATGAACTACTTCGGCACGCCGCTGATCGACGGGCGTTTGCACAAGAGCCTGCGGGACAAGAACTACAACGTGCGCAATGACAAGCAGCACTACAACGACCAGTGGACCCGCCTGACCAGCCAATGGCAGATTTCCGACAACCTCAGCGCCAGCAACGAGCTGTACTACCTCAAGGCCCAGCGCCGCTGGCAGAACGCCGAGAACTACAACTTCAACAGCCTGGGCCGGCAACTGACCCGCAGCGGCAACTTCGGCATCGGTCACCAGCAGGAACAGGTCGGCGACCGCCAGACCTTCACCTTCAAGCACTCGCTGCTGGGCCTCGACAGCCAGACCCTGACCGGGGTCGACTACAACCGCATCCGCTTCCACCTCAAGAGCAACTCGCCCTTCAAGGACACCTTTGCCGACGGGCAGCCGATCGACCTCTATCACCCGGCCCAGGGCGACTTCGCCAGCGACAGCCCTTACCGCGATCAATTCAAGACCACCACCAAGCAGATGTCGGTGTTCGCCGAAAACCGCCTGCAGCTCAGCGAGCGCTGGTCCCTGGTGAGCGGTGTGCGCCGCGACTACGTGCATATTGATCGCGATGACTTGAAGGACGACAGCCGAAGCGACAAGACCCTGACCGGTAACAACTGGAAGGCCGGGCTGGTGTTTGCGGTGACCCCGGACACCTCCCTCTATGGCCAGTACTCCACCAGCACCGACGGTGTCGGCGGGCTGATTTCCCTGAGCAAGAGCCAGCAGCAATTCGACCTCTCCAGCGCCAGGCAGACCGAGATCGGCCTCAAGCAGATGTTCTGGGACCAGCGCGGCGAATGGACCCTGGCGGCCTATCACATCGTCAAGAAGAAGCTGCTGACCGATGTCCCGGGCGACCCGGACCTGAAACAGCAGGTGGGCCAGCAATCCTCCAACGGCCTGGAAGCCAGCCTGGACCTGCAACTGCCCCGCGCCTGGCAACTGCAGGCCAACGCCGCCATCGTTCGCGCCCGGTACGACGACTTCCAGCAGGACGTCGACGGCGTGCAGGTCTCCCGCGACGGCAAGCGTCCGGTGGACGTGCCCCGGCGCACCGCCAACCTGTGGCTGAGCAAGGCCCTCGACGATGACCTGCGGGCCGGCGCCGGAGTGCGCTACGTAGACGCACGCTACGCCGACATGGCCAACCGGAATCAGTTGCCCAGCTACACCGTGGTGGATGCCGCGCTGTCGTGGAAAGCCCTGCCCAGCACCACCCTGGGCCTGCAATTGAACAACCTGTTTGACCGCCAGTACGCGCAAAGCCAATACAATGACGGCCAGCAATGGATACTCGGCGAGCCGCGCTCGTTCTTCGTCACCGCTGACTACACCTTTTAACCTCACCTGCGGCCACCGCGCGGGGACCACACGGATACGGCATGACCTCGCTTAACCTCACCAACCTGGCCTGGACACCCTTGGGCCAGGGCCACTGCCACCACCAGTTCCAACTGCGTGAGGCCAGCCTGCAGGTGGCGGCCGGCGAGTTCGTCGGCCTGATCGGGCCCAACGGCAGCGGCAAGACCAGCCTGCTGCGCTGCGCCTATCGCTTCAGCAAGCCGCAGCAGGGCGAGGTGCAGCTTGAGCATCAGAATGTGTGGAAGCAGTCGCCGCGCTGGTGCGCGCAACGCATCGCCGTGGTCCTCCAGGAGTTTCCCGACGCCTTCGGCCTGACCGTGCAGGAGGTAGTCGCCATGGGCCGCACCCCGCACAAGGGCCTGTTCGACGGCGACACCCAGGACGACCGGCGCATCGCCCGCGAGGCCCTGGAATCGGTGGGCCTGCTGGGCTTCGAGGACCACGCCTTCGCCACCCTGTCCGGCGGTGAGAAACAGCGGGTGATCCTGGCCCGCGCCCTGGCCCAGCAACCCCAGTTGCTGATCCTCGACGAGCCCACCAACCACCTCGACCCGCGCTACCAGCTGGAGTTGCTGCAGCGGGTCAAGCGCCTGGGCATCGGTACCCTGGCGAGCATCCACGACCTGAACCTGGCCGCGGCCTTCTGCGACCGCCTGTATGTCCTCGACCACGGGCGCATCGTCGCCAGCGGCACGCCCGGCGAGGTGCTCACCGTCGAGTTGCTGCGCAACGTCTTCGGCGTCGAGGCGCTGATCGACGCCCATCCCCTGTCCGGCTACCCACGAATCACCTGGATCACCCAACCATGACCTTGCGCTCCCTGCTTCGCTCCAGCCTGCTCCTGGCCCTGTCTCTGGGGGCCGCCCAGGCCTTCGCCGAGGCCACCCATTACCCGCTGACCATCACCAGCTGCAACCGCGAAGTGACCTTCAAGCAAGCGCCGAAACACGCCCTCAGCCATGACATCAACATGACCCAGATGATGCTCGCCCTGGGGCTCAAGCCACGCATGGTGGGCTACAGCGGGATCAGCGGCTGGAAGGCCGTGACCCCGCAGATGAGCGCCCTGCTCGACGGCCTGCCGGAACTGGCGGCCAAGTACCCGTCGGTGGAAACCCTGCTCAATGCCAACGTCGACTTCTTTTTCGCCGGCTGGGACTACGGCATGCGCGTGGGCGGCGACCTCACGCCCCAGACCCTGGCGCCGCTGGGGATCAACGTCTACGAGCTGACCGAGTCCTGCGCCTTCGTGATGAAGCGCCCGGCCGCCAGCCTCGAGGACACCTACACCGACCTGCGTAACCTCGGGCGGATCTTCGACGTGCAGGATCGCGCCAACGCCCTGATCGCGCAGATGCAGGAGCAGGTGGCCCAGGTACAGAAGGACCTGCCCAGGGACAAGCCGCGGGTATTCCTCTATGACAGCGGCGAAGACCGGGCCATGACCTCGGGCCGCCTGGGCATGCCCCAGGCCCTGATCGACGCGGCCGGCGGGCGCAATATCCTCGATGACGTCGACGCCAGCTGGACCCGGGTCAACTGGGAAACCGTGGTCGAGCGCAACCCGCAGGTGATCGTGATCGTCGACTACAGCGAAGTCAGCGCCGAGCAGAAGCAGCAGTTCCTGCTGAACAACAAGGCCCTGCAAGGAGTCGATGCGATCAAGAACCAGCGCTTCATCGTCATCCCCTATGTGCAGGCCACGCCGGGCATCGACAACGTGCTGGCGGTGGAAACCCTGGCCAAGGGTTTCCACGGCGAATGACCAGTCCCCGCTATGCCGCACTGTTGATGGCCCTGGGCGCCCTGCTGCTGGCGTCCTGCGTGGTGTCCCTGGGCTTTGGCCCGGCGCGGGTGCCGGTGGAGGTGGTGGGACGCATTCTGTTGCACAAGGCCCTGGGCCTGGGCGTTGTGGACTGGAGCCCGGGCCAGGAGCACATCGTCTGGCTGATCCGCGTGCCGCGCATGCTCCTGGGGGCCCTGGTGGGTGCCGGGCTGGCACTGATCGGCGCGGTGCTGCAGGCGGTGACCCGCAACCCGCTGGCCGACCCGCACCTGCTGGGGGTGACCTCCGGCGCCACCCTCGGTGCGGTGATCGTGGTGCTGCACCTGGGCCAGGTCATCGGGCTTTTGACCCTGCCCCTGGCGGCCTTTGTCGGCGCCCTGCTGAGCATGGCGCTGGTGCTGGGGATCGCCGCCCGCAACGGCCGCCTCGACAGCGACCGGCTGTTGCTGTGCGGGGTGGCGGTGTCGTTCGTGATGATGGCCGCGGCCAACCTGCTGCTGTTCATGGGCGACCACCGCGCCAGCTCCGCAGTGATGTTCTGGATGCTCGGCGGCCTGGGCCTGGCGCGCTGGGAACTGCTGGCGATCCCCGCCGCCAGCGTGCTGCTGGGGCTGGTGTTGCTGCTGGGCATGGCGCGCCCGCTGAACGCCCTGATGGCCGGCGAGCAGACCGCCGTGACCCTGGGGCTGAACGCGCGCAATGTGCGCCTGAAGGTGTTCCTGATTGCCTCGCTGATGACCGGAGTGCTGGTGTCCATCAGCGGCTCCATCGGTTTTGTCGGGCTGATGGTGCCGCACATTGCCCGGCGCCTGGTGGGCGCCGAACACCGCCGGCTGCTGCCGGTGTGCGTACTGCTGGGCAGCGTGTTCCTGGTCTGGGTGGATGTGGCTGCGCGCACCCTGATCGCCCCCGAGGACCTGCCCATCGGCGTGGCCACCGCGGCCATCGGCGGGGTGTTCTTCATCGGCCTGATGCGCCGCCGCTGACTGTGCCCGCCTCTGTAGGAGCCGGCTTGCCTGCGAAGGCGCCCGTAGGCCTTGTGCCTGGTTCGAAGGCCTCTTCGCTGGCCAGCCAGCTCCTACAATCGTCGCCCTTGCTTTAAGATCGCGCGCTTGGATCTCTCAGGATGAGTCTCATGTTCAGAACCGCATTCTTGGCCTTGCTGCTCGGCACAGCCCTTGGCGCCCAGGCCGGCCCCTCGGTCGACGTCTCGAAAATCTACGGCAACATCCAGATCGTCAACAGCTTCCCCGATTACAAGGTCAAGGTGGTGAACTCCTTTCCCGACCTGAAGGTGAAGCAGGTCAACTCCTTTGCCGACGCGCCGGGCAAGTGGAAAATCGTCAACAGTTTTCCCGACTACAAGATCCAGATCGTCGACTCCTTTCCCGACTTCACCATCAAATATGTCGATTCCTTCCCGGGCGTGAACTGAAGCCACCCCCAGGCCACGGCTGCCGCTCAGCGGCAGCACCACAATGACGCACCCCGGCGCACCAGCCCCTTGCCCAAGCCTCGTCTTGGGGCATCACCTCCCCCGCCCGCGCCGTTAAAGCGACGTTTTCATGCCTTGCGCCGACTCGGCACACCCCTTGCAAAACAGCCCTTCAGCAGTCCGCATCTACCACCTGAAAAATCAAGAGTTCATGGAGATCGCACAATGAAGCGTCGTAGTTTGCTCAAGGCTTTCACTCTCACGGCAAGCATTGCCGCGATGGGCATGACCTGGACCGTCCAGGCCGCCGAAACCATCAAGGTGGGGATCCTGCACTCGCTGTCGGGCACCATGGCGATCTCCGAAACGTCCCTCAAGGACATGGCGCTGATGACCATCGACGAAATCAACGCCAAGGGCGGGGTCAACGGCAAGCTGCTGGAGCCGGTGGTGGTGGACCCGGCCTCGAACTGGCCGCTGTTCGCCGAGAAGGGCCGCCAGTTGCTGACCCAGGACAAGGTGGCGGTGGTATTCGGCTGCTGGACCTCGGTGTCGCGCAAGTCGGTGCTGCCGGTGTTCGAGGAGCTCAACGGCCTGCTGTTCTACCCGGTGCAGTACGAAGGCGAAGAGATGTCGCCCAACGTCTTCTACACCGGCGCCGCGCCGAACCAACAGGCGATCCCGGCGGTGGAATACCTGATGAGCGAGGACGGCGGCAGCGCCAAGCGCTTCTTCCTCCTGGGCACCGACTACGTCTACCCGCGCACCACCAACAAGATCCTGCGTTCGTTCCTGCACTCCAAGGGCGTGGCCGACAAGGACATCGAAGAGGTCTACACCCCGTTCGGCCACAGCGACTATCAAACCATCGTCGCCAACATCAAGAAGTTCTCCGCCGGTGGCAAGACTGCGGTGATCTCCACGGTCAACGGTGACTCCAACGTGCCCTTCTACAAGGAACTGGCCAACCAGGGCCTGAAAGCCACCGACGTGCCGGTGGTGGCCTTCTCGGTGGGCGAGGAAGAACTGCGCGGCATCGACACCAAGCCACTGGTGGGCAACCTCGCGGCCTGGAACTACTTCGAGTCGGTGGATAACCCGGTGAACCAGAAGTTCGTCGCCGCCTGGAAGGCCTACGCCAAGGCCAAGAACCTGCCGGGCGCGGACAAGGCGGTGACCAACGACCCGATGGAAGCCACCTACGTCGGCATCCACATGTGGGCCCAGGCGGTGGAGAAAGCCAAGTCCACCGATGTCGACAAGGTTCGCGAGGCCCTGGCCGGGCAGACCTTCGCCGCCCCTTCGGGCTACACCCTGACCATGGACAAGACCAATCACCATCTGCACAAGCCGGTGATGATCGGCGAGATCCAGCCCGACGGTCAGTTCAACGTGGTCTGGCAGACCGAAGGCCCGATCCGTGCCCAGCCCTGGAGCCCGTTCATCCCGGGCAACGACAAGAAGCCGGACTACGCGGTCAAGAGCAACTGATCCGAACCTGACGCCTTCCCCGTAGGAGCGAGCTTGCTCGCGACGAGGTCCGCAGGACCTCCAACGAAAACCGCCCGGCTGGCCGCTGCGCGGATCGCGAGCGAGCTCGCTCCTACAGGTTATCCGGGCGCTTTCAAGGACACCGATATGCCCACTGCCCTCTACCGTTTGATCCTCGCCGGCCTGCTGTTACTGCCATGGACGGCCCAGGCCGGGGATGCCGAAGACTTCGTCGCCGGCAACTCCGGCGAGCAGGCCCGGCTCCTGGAAACCTGGGCCGCGCAGCCCGACCCGGCGCGCCTGGAACTGCTCAACGCCCTGCAGCAGGGCCAGTTGAACATCGCCGGCGAAAGCAGAACCCTGCGCCTGAACAACCGTCTGCGGGGCCTGATCGACAGCGCCCTGGCCAGCCACCAGTTGCTCGCCAGCGACGCCAACAGCCGTCTGGCCGCCGCCCGCCAACTGCAGAAAAGCGCCAAGCCGGCGCAACTGAAATTCCTCGATGCACGACTGGCCGCCGAGCAAGCCCCGGACGTGCACGATGCCCTGAGCCTGGCCCTGGCCAACCTGCAACTGGTGGACAGCGACCCGGCGGTGCGCCTGGCCGCCGTGCGCCTGCTGGGGGAAACCGGCGACCCGCTGGCCCGCACCCGCCTCGAAGGCCTGCTCGAACCCGGGGTCGAAGCCGATGCCGCGGTACGCACCGCGGCCGAAACCAGCCTGGCCCAGGTCAAGCGCAAGCTGCTGGTGGGCGAAGTGCTGGGCCAGGCCTTCAGCGGCCTGTCCCTGGGTTCGATCCTGCTGCTGGCGGCCCTGGGGCTGGCCATCACCTTCGGCCTGCTGGGGGTGATCAACATGGCCCACGGCGAGATGCTGATGCTCGGCGCCTACGCCACCTATGTGGTGCAGTTGCTGTTCCAGCGCTACGCCCCGCAGGCCATCGAGTACTACCCGCTGCTGGCGCTGCCAGTGGCGTTTTTCGTCACCGCCGGGATCGGCATGGCCCTGGAGCGCACGGTGATCCGTCACCTCTATGGCCGGCCCTTGGAAACCCTGCTGGCCACCTGGGGCATCAGCCTGATGCTGATCCAGCTGGTGCGCCTGCTGTTCGGCGCGCAGAACGTCGAGGTGGCGAACCCGGCCTGGCTCTCCGGCGGCATCCAGGTATTGCCCAATCTGGTACTGCCCTACAACCGCATCGTGATCATCGCCTTCGCGCTGTTTGTCGTGGTGCTCACCTGGCTGCTGCTGAACAAGACCCGCCTGGGCCTGAACGTGCGTGCGGTGACCCAGAACCGCAACATGGCCGCCTGCTGCGGCGTGCCCACCGGGCGCGTGGACATGCTCGCCTTCGGCCTCGGCTCGGGCATTGCGGGCCTGGGCGGCGTGGCCCTGAGCCAGATCGGCAACGTCGGCCCGGACCTGGGCCAAAGCTACATCATCGACTCGTTCCTGGTGGTGGTCCTCGGCGGGGTCGGGCAACTGGCCGGCAGCGTGCTGGCGGCCTTCGGCCTGGGGGTGGCGAACAAGATCCTCGAACCGCAGATCGGCGCCGTGCTCGGCAAGATCCTGATCCTTGCGCTGATCATTCTGTTTATCCAGAAACGCCCGCAGGGACTCTTCGCACTGAAAGGACGGGTGATCGACTGATGAATCAACCTCTGCTCATTACCGCCACCCAGAAAGCCGGGCCCAGGGTCACGATCACCGTCGGGGCGTTGCTGCTCCTGGTGCTGCTGGCCCTGCCGCTGCTGTCGCTGCTACCGGCGGACCACCCGCTGCAGGTCTCGGCCTACACCCTGACCCTGGTGGGCAAGATCCTCTGCTACGCCATCGTCGCCCTGGCCCTGGACCTGGTCTGGGGCTACGCCGGGCTGCTGTCCCTGGGCCACGGCCTGTTCTTCGCCCTGGGCGGCTACGCCATGGGCATGTACCTGATGCGCCAGGCCGCCGGGGATGGCCTGCCGGCCTTCATGACCTTCCTTTCCTGGAGCGAACTGCCCTGGTACTGGGCCGGCACCGAGCATTTCCTCTGGGCCCTGTGCCTGGTGGTGCTGGCCCCGGGGCTGCTGGCCCTGGTGTTCGGCTTCTTCGCCTTCCGCTCGCGGATCAAGGGCGTGTACTTCTCGATCATGACCCAGGCCCTGACCTTCGCCGGGATGCTGCTGTTCTTTCGCAACGAGACCGGCTTTGGCGGCAACAACGGCTTTACCAACTTCCGCAGCATCCTGGGCTTCGGCATCACCGAACCGGGCACTCGGGCGGTGCTGTTCCTGGCCACGGTGGCGCTGCTGGTGGGCAGCCTGTACCTGGGCTGGCGCCTGGCCCGGAGCAAGTTCGGCCGGGTGCTGACGGCCCTGCGCGATGCCGAGAACCGCCTGATGTTCTGCGGCTACGACCCGCGCGGCTTCAAGCTCTTCGTCTGGGTCCTGAGCGCCGTGCTGTGCGGCCTGGCCGGGGCCCTGTACGTGCCCCAGGTGGGCATCATCAACCCCAGCGAAATGTCCCCCACCAACTCCATCGAGGCCGCCGTGTGGGTCGCCCTGGGCGGGCGCGGCACGCTGATCGGCCCGCTGCTGGGGGCCGGTGTGGTCAACGGCATGAAGAGCTGGTTCACCGTGGCCTTTCCCGAATACTGGCTGTTCTTCCTCGGTGCGCTGTTCATCGTCGTGACCCTGTACCTGCCCAAGGGCGTGATCGGCCTGCTGAACAAACGAGGTGAACAATGAGAGTCACAGCAACGGCGGACTTCATGCTCGAACCCATTCTCGACACCAACAAGGACGCCGGCACCAGCCGCGACGCCATCGGCCTTGGCCACGCCGCCGGCAAGGGTCTCAACACCCGCCACGGCACCATCCTGACCCTGGAGGACATCAGCGTCAGCTTCGATGGTTTCAAGGCCCTCAACGACCTCAACCTGTACATCGGTGTCGGCGAGTTGCGCTGCATCATCGGCCCCAACGGCGCCGGCAAGACCACCCTGATGGACGTGATCACCGGCAAGACCCGCCCCTCCCGGGGCAAGGCCTGGTTCGGCGAAACCCTGGACCTGACCCAGATGAGCGAAGTGCAGATCGCCCAGGCCGGGATCGGCCGCAAGTTCCAGAAACCCACGGTGTTCGAGGCCCTGAGCGTGTTCGAGAACCTGGAGCTGGCGCAGAAGACCGACAAGTCGGTGTGGGCCAGCCTCGGGGCACGCTTGAGCACAGAACAGCAGGACCGCATCGCCCAGGTGCTGGAGACCATTCGCCTGAGCCCTTCGGCTCAACGCCAGGCGGGCCTGCTGTCCCACGGCCAGAAGCAGTTTCTGGAGATCGGCATGCTGCTGATGCAGGACCCGCAACTGCTGTTGCTGGACGAACCGGTGGCGGGCATGACCGACGCCGAGACCGAATTTACCGCCGAGCTGTTCAAGACCCTGGCGGGCAAGCACTCGCTGATGGTGGTGGAACACGACATGGGCTTTGTCGGCTCGATTGCCGACCACGTCACCGTGCTGCACCAGGGCAGCGTGCTGGCCGAAGGCTCCCTGGAACAGGTGCAGGAAAACGAACGGGTGATCGAGGTTTACCTCGGCCGTTAGCGCAACCGCCGTTCGCCGGCAAGCCGGCTCCTACCCCTCCCGCAGGAGCTGGCTGGCCAGCGAAGACCGCCCCGCAATCCCCACAAAACTCGAGTACCCGACCATGCTCCAAGTCGACCAGTTGCACCAATACTACGGCGGTAGCCACATCCTGCGCGGCCTGAGCTTCGAAGCCCGGATCGGTGAAGTCACCTGCCTGCTGGGGCGCAACGGCGTGGGCAAGACCACCCTGCTCAAATGCCTGATGGGCCTGCTGCCGGCCAAGGAGGGCGCGGTCAACTGGGAGGGCCGGGCCATCACCGCCTACAAGCCGCACCAGCGGGTACACGCCGGGATCGCCTACGTGCCCCAGGGCCGGGAAATCTTCGGCCGCCTGACCGTGGAGGAAAACCTGCTGATGGGCCTGTCCCGCTTCCCCGGCTCCCAGGCCAAGGAAGTGCCGGCCTTCATCTACGAACTGTTCCCGGTGCTGTTGCAGATGAAGCAGCGCCGTGGCGGCGACCTCTCCGGCGGCCAGCAGCAACAACTGGCCATCGGCCGGGCCCTGGCCAGCCGCCCGCGCCTGCTGATCCTCGATGAGCCCACCGAAGGCATCCAGCCCTCGGTGATCAAGGAGATCGGCGCGGTGATCAGCAAGCTCGCGGCCCGGGGCGACATGGCGATCCTGCTGGTGGAGCAGTTCTACGACTTTGCCGCCGAACTGGCCGACCAGTACCTGGTGATGTCCCGGGGGGAAATCATCCAGCAGGGCCGCGGCGAAAATATGCAGGCCGAGGGTGTACGCGGCCTGGTTACGATCTAATCTGTAGCCTCCTAACGATAACGACCCAGCATGAACCTACCTGCCGCCACCGCCCTGTTCACTCCCAGCTGGCACGCCGAACTGGAGCTGGCCTATGCCCGTTGCGGTGCCACCACGCGCCCGGTGCTGCGCCGCCACCTGGGCCCGCTGCGGGTGCAGAAGCACCTGTATGCCGAAGGCCCCGAGGTTTGCCAGCACATCATCGTCCACCCGCCCGGCGGCATTGCCGGCGGTGATCGGCTGGCCATCAGCGCCCGGGTCGACAGCGGTGCCTGGGCCCAGTTGACCAGCCCCGGGGCGGCCAAGTGGTATCGCGCCACCGGCCCGGCCAGCCAGGCCCTGAACCTGCAGATAGCGCCGGGCGCGACCCTGGAGTGGCTGCCCCAGGAAACCATCGTCTTCAGCGCTGCCCAGGCCGAGCTCACGACCCGCATCGAATTGCAGGGCGATGCCCGGCTGTTCTACTGGGACATCATTGCCCTGGGTCGCCCGGCCAGTGGCGAGCGGTTCGAGCAGGGCCATTTCCAGGCCCACCTGGACCTGTACCGCGACGGCCGGCCGCTGTGGCATGAACGCCAGCGCATCGGCGGTGGCGACGGCCTGCTGGATTCCCCCATCGGCCTGGATGGCCAGCCGGTGTTCGCCACCTTGCTGGTGACCGGTGAAATCGACGGCGAACTGCTGGAACGCTGTCGCGCCCTGGCACACCCGGTACGCGGCGATCTGAGCCAACTGCCGGGCCTGCTGGTGGCCCGCTGCCTGGCCAGCGAAGCTCTGCAGGCCCGGGCCTGGCTGATCGAGCTGTGGCGCCTGCTGCGCCCGGCGCTGCTGGGCCGCGAAGCCAGGCCACCCAGAATCTGGAACACCTGACCCCCATGCCCTTTTCCACTGCACCTTTTTCTACTGCCTGACAACGGATTGACCACGATGGATCTGACCCCACGCGAAAAAGACAAGCTGCTGATCTTCACCGCCGGCCTGGTGGCCGAGCGGCGACTGGCCCGCGGCCTCAAGCTCAACTACCCGGAAACCATGGCCTATATCTCCGCGGCGCTGCTCGAAGGCGCCCGGGACGGGCAGACCGTGGCCGAACTGATGCACTACGGCACCACCCTGCTCAGCCGCGAGCAGGTGATGGAAGGCATCCCGGAGATGATCCCGGACATCCAGGTGGAAGCCACCTTTCCCGACGGCACCAAGCTGGTCACCGTTCACCAACCCATCGCCTGAGGCCGTGCCATGACCTATCGCATCCGCGATGCCCTGCATGCCGACCTGCCGGCGATCCGCGACATCTACAACGACGCCGTGCTCAACACCACGGCGATCTGGAACGAGCAACCGGTAGACCTGGGCAACCGCCAGGCCTGGTTCAGCGCACGCCAGGCCCAGGGCTATCCGATCCTGGTGATCATCAACGCCGAGGAGCAGGTGCTCGGCTACGCTTCCTTCGGCGACTGGCGGCCTTTCGACGGCTTCCGTCACACCGTGGAACATTCGGTCTATGTGCGCAGCGACCAGCGCGGCAACGGCCTGGGCCCGCAGTTGATGGCGGTGCTGCTGGAGCGCGCCCGGGGCTGTGGCAAGCACGTGATGGTGGCCGCCATCGAGAGCGGCAACAGCGCCTCGGTCCGTCTGCATGAGCGCCTGGGGTTCATCAGCACCGGGCAGATGCCTCAGGTGGGCACCAAGTTCGGGCGCTGGCTGGACCTGACCTTCATGCAGCTGATTCTCAACCCCGGGGCGCAACCGCCCGCCCCGCACAAGGAGTGAAATCTCGATGAACGCCGCCCAACTGCGCCTTGTCCATGGAGAAAGCTTTGCCCATTACCGTCAGGGACTGATCGAGTTGCTGCTGGACTCGGTGCAGCATGGTGCGTCCATCGGCTTCATGGCCGATCTCGACGACAGCCAGGCCCGCAGCTACCTCAGCAGCGTGCAGGCCGGGGTCGAGGACGGCAGCCTGCTGTTGTGGGTGGTGGTACGCGACGAGAAAGTCCTGGCCAGCGTGCAACTGGCCCTGTGCATGAAGGCCAACGGGCGCAACCGCGCCGAGGTGCAGAAGCTCCAGGTCCTGCACAGCGCCCGCCGCCGCGGCCTGGGCCAGCAGTTGATGAATGCCCTGGAACAGGCCGCCCGCCAGCACAAGCGCGGGCTGCTGTACCTGGACACCGAGGCCGGCTCCGCGGCGGAAGAGTTCTACCGCGCCCTGGGCTATACCCGGGTCGGCGAACTGCCCAACTACTGCCAGAGCCCGGACGGCACCTATACCGCCACCGCCATCTACTTCAAGACCCTGGGACAACCCCTATGATTCCTGGCCAATACCAGATCCAGCCCGGCGAGATCGAACTCAACGCCGGGCGCCGCACCCTGCGCCTGAACGTATCCAACAGCGGCGACCGGCCAATCCAGGTCGGCTCCCACTACCACTTCTTCGAAACCAACGACGCCTTGACCTTCGACCGAGCCGCCAGCCGCGGCATGCGCCTGAACATCGCCGCCGGCACCGCGGTGCGCTTCGAACCGGGCCAGACCCGGGAAGTGGAACTGGTGGAACTGGCCGGCAAGCGCCGGGTATTCGGCTTCGCCGGGCGGATCATGGGCGACCTCTGATCCCTCGACCCTACGCACGTAGGAGCCAACTTGCCGGCGAATGCAGTCTTTCGGGCCCCTTCGCCGGCAAGCCGGCTCCTGCAAGACCTGTTTTTGTAAGGAGCTGCGATGAAGATTTCCCGTGAAGCCTACGCCGACATGTTCGGCCCCACCGTGGGCGACAAGGTGCGGCTGGCCGACACCGAGCTGTGGATCGAAGTGGAGAAGGATTTCACCACCTACGGTGAAGAAGTGAAGTTCGGCGGCGGCAAGGTGATCCGTGACGGTATGGGCCAGAGCCAGTTGCTGGCCGCCGAGGTGGTGGACACCCTGATCACCAACGCCCTGATCATCGACCACTGGGGCATCGTCAAGGCCGACGTCGGCCTCAAGGACGGGCGCATCGCCGCCATCGGCAAGGCCGGCAATCCGGACATCCAGCCCGACGTGAACATCGCCATCGGCGCCAGCACCGAGGTCATCGCCGGTGAGGGCATGATCCTCACCGCCGGCGGCATCGACACCCATATCCACTTCATCTGCCCGCAGCAGATCGAAGAGGCGCTGATGAGCGGCGTCACCACCATGATCGGTGGCGGCACGGGACCTGCCACCGGGACCAACGCCACCACCTGCACCTCCGGGCCCTGGCACATGGCGCGCATGCTCCAGGCGGCGGACGCCTTCGCCATGAACATCGGCTTTACCGGCAAGGGCAACGCCAGCCTGCCCGAGCCGCTGATCGAACAGGTCAAGGCTGGGGCCATCGGCCTCAAGCTGCACGAGGACTGGGGCAGCACTCCGGCCAGCATCGACAACTGCCTGAGCGTGGCCGATGAATACGACGTGCAGGTGGCAATCCACACCGACACCCTGAACGAGTCCGGCTTCGTCGAAACCACCCTCGGCGCCTTCAAGGGACGGACCATCCATACCTACCACACCGAAGGTGCCGGCGGCGGCCATGCCCCGGACATCATCAAGGCCTGCGGCCTGGCCAACGTGCTGCCCAGCTCCACCAACCCGACCCGGCCCTTCACCCGCAACACCATCGACGAACACCTGGACATGCTGATGGTCTGCCATCACCTGGACCCGAGCATCGCCGAGGACGTGGCCTTCGCCGAAAGCCGCATCCGCCGGGAGACCATTGCCGCCGAGGACATCCTCCACGACCTCGGGGCCTTCTCCATGATCAGCTCCGACAGCCAGGCCATGGGCCGGGTCGGCGAAGTGGTGACCCGCACCTGGCAGACCGCCGACAAGATGCACAAGCAGCGCGGCCCGCTGCCGGGGGATGGCCCGGGCAACAGCAACTTCCGGGTCAAGCGCTACATCGCCAAGTACACCATCAACCCGGCGATCACCCACGGTATCAGCCATGAGGTGGGCTCCGTCGAAGTGGGCAAGTGGGCCGACCTGGTGCTCTGGCGCCCGGCGTTCTTCGGGGTCAAGCCGACCCTGATCCTCAAGGGCGGGGCCATTGCCGCCAGCCTGATGGGCGACGCCAACGCCTCGATCCCGACCCCGCAGCCGGTGCACTACCGGCCGATGTTCGCCAGCTTCGGCGGCAGCCGTCATGCCACCAGCCTGACCTTCATCAGCCAGGCCGCACTGGAGGCCGGGGTGCCGGAGCAGTTGGGGCTGAAAAAGCGCATCGCCGTGGTCAAGGGCTGTCGCAACGTGCAGAAAACCGACCTGATCCACAACGACTACCTGCCGGATATCGAAGTCGACCCGCAGACCTATCAGGTCAAGGCTGATGGCGTCCTGCTGTGGTGCGAACCGGCGGACGTGCTGCCCATGGCCCAGCGCTACTTCCTGTTCTAGGGCCGGCCCACCACTGGGCAGAGTGGCTGCTGAAATGTTCGATTAGGCGCTAAGATGCGTCTCGGTTTTCCACTCACTGCCCAGTAAGGTGCCCGGCTATGCGCCTGTCCGATTTTATCGTGCAGCACGTTGATCGAATCGTTGATGAATGGGAACAATTTGCCAGGAGCCTCGCCCAGGACTCCCTGACCCGCACGGACCTGCGTGACCACGCGCGCTCCATCCTGCTGGCCGCCGCCCGGGATATGTGCACCGCCCAGAGCCCCGGGGAACAACGGGCCAAGGCCAAGGGCGAAGGCCCGGAAAAAACCCCCAGCCTGGATGCCGCGGCCGCCAGCCATGGCGAGCTGCGCCATCACGTGGGGTTCGACCTGGTGCAGATGACCTCGGAATTCCGCCACCTGCGAGCCTGCGTGATCCGCCTGTGGGTGGCCAGCCTGCAGACACCGGACCTGGCCTACCTGCAGGACATGATCCGTTTCAACGAAGCCATTGATGAAGCCCTGGCCGAGTCCACCGCGGCCTATGCCGAACAGGTCAGCCGCTCGCGGGATATCTTCCTGGCAATTCTTGGCCACGACCTGCGGGCGCCGTTGCAGGCAGTGAGCATGTCCACTGAAATGCTGGCACGCAAAGTCGCCCTGGACGGCGACGCCCAGGCCTTCGTTTCACGTATCAAGAGCGGCACCCGGCACATGGGCGCCATGGTCAGCGACCTGCTGGAGTTCGTGCGCAGCCGCCTGGGCAGCAGCCTGCCTATCGAACCCGCGCCCATGGACCTGGCCAGCGCGGCCAAGGCGGCCATGGACGAAGCCTGCGCCGGGCAGCCCGATTGCACCCCGCTGATGAGCTTCGAGGGCGACAGCCATGGCATCTGGGACCGCGGGCGCATCGAGCAGATGCTGCAGAACCTGATCGGCAACGCCCTGCAGCACGGCAACAACCGCCGCACCGTGACCGTGACCATCACCGGTGGCGCGGAACAGGTGCTGTTGACCGTGCACAACTACGGCACGCCGATCCCCCCGGAGGCCCTGGGCACCCTGTTCGACCCGTTGGTGCGCAGCGTCGACGAAGAACTGGGCAACCCCAGCACCAGCCTTGGCCTGGGGTTGTTCATCGTCAAGGAAGTGGTGGTTGCCCACCAGGGCAGCATCGAAGTCAGCTCCAACGCCAGCGATGGCACCACCTTCACCGTGGTCCTGCCGCGCGTCTCCCGCGCCAGTGCCTGAGGCGCTTTGTAACCGCTGGTGCGTTTGTATCGTTTTGTAGCCGCTGCTGAGCGCCAGCGAAGCTGCGAACGAGGACGCAGTCCTCGCAACGCGCTTTTTCCTGACACACCGCAGTCGCCTGTTTATACGGGCGCTGCGCGCCCGGTCGCAGCCTCGCTAGCGCTCGGCAGCGGCTACAGGCCTACACACCCTCAGTCCACCAGCAGGCGGCCCAGACGCTGTTTGAGCATCTGGTTCTCGGCGCGCAGTTGCCGCACTTCGTCCAGCAGGTCCAGGGCCAGGGCCACGCCTTCCCATTCCAAGTCCAGGTCGCGGCGCAACTTCGCCGCGCGCTTGGCCAGGGACAGCTCATAGTCGTTGAAGCGCCAGTCCTTGGGCGCCCGGCCCTGAGGTTCGAGGATGCCGTGCTCGACGATTTCGATCACGTAGGCCGCCGACAGGTCGGCCACTTCACAGAACTCTTCCATGTCCAGCTGAACGATCAGGGTGCTCATGATCAGCGCCTCCTAGTGTCGAATCAGAAATTTTCCCGGGGGTCGAACGCTGCCTTCTTCGCCAGCTCCTGCCACAAGGCCTTGACGTCGTCGCCCGCCTGCTTGGGCATGACCGCCTTGAGTTGCACGAACAGGTAGCCGCGCTGGCCGGCCTTGTTCAGCAGGCCATGGCCCTTGGCGCGCATGCGCTGGCCATTCTGGCTGCCGGCCGGAACCTTGAGGTTGATCTTGCCGGTCAGGGTCGGTACCGCGACCTCGGTCCCCAGCGCCAGCTCCCAGGGGGCCAGTGGCAGGGTGATGATCAGGTTCTCGCCTTCGACATCGAACTTGGGATGCGGCGCGAAGCGAATGGTCAGGTACAGGTCGCCATTCGCGCCGCCGCCCACGCCCGGCGCGCCCTGGCCCTTGAGGCGGATGCGCTCGCCGTCGGTGACACCTGCCGGAATCTTCACGTTCAGGCTCTTGCTGGTGTTGCTGACGTGTTGGCCATTGGCGTTGTACTGCGGCACCTGGAAGCTGATCTTCTTCGACTCGGTGGACAGGGTTTCTTCAAGAAAGATCGGCAGTTCCATTTCCACATCCTGTCCACGACGACCGCTGCTGCGGCGCTGCTCCGGGCCGCCGAATCCTGGCCCCCGGTTACCAAAGATCGAACTGAAGAAGTCCGAGAAATCGCCACCGTCCTCGCCGCCGCCAAAACCGCCACGGCTCTGCCAGCCCGGCGGGCCCTGGAAGGGCTGGCCATGCTGGCCGTACTTGCGCAGGTCATCGTACTCGGCGCGCTTGTCGGCGCTTTTCAGCGCTTCATAGGCTTCCGAGGCGTCCTTGAACTTGGCCTCGGCATCCTTTTCCTTACTGACGTCGGGGTGGTACTTGCGCGCCAGCTTGCGATAGGCGGCCTTGATCGCCTTGTCGTCCGCTGTCGGCTCCACGCCGAGAATCTTGTAATAGTCTTTGAAGTCCATCGAGGGAATCACCATCCGTTATCAAAGTCGCGCGGCGTGCAGCACAGCATGCTCGGTCTGGCAGCATGAGAATTGATCAATCTCAATTCTCTGACTGAACGGCGCATCAGAAGTTTATCGGCAGCCTCGGGCGGATCTTGTGATCCCGGGTGGCTGCGCGGCCCATGCCTGCAAGTTTGGGGGTAAAGGATAGTCTTTCAAGGCACGACAGGGGGTGATTTAGCAGATAGTCGGCCTTTGCAAGGCGCGAGGACTGGCGTACGCTGCGCGGCCGTTTTTTTCACCGGATCCAAAGACATGAACAACGCCACCCCGGCCCGTGCCTGCGGCATTGACTTCGGTACCTCCAACTCCACCGTCGGCTGGCTGCGCCCCGGCGAGGAGACGCTGATCACCCTGGAGGACGACAAGATCACCCTGCCTTCGGTGGTGTTCTTCAATATCGAGGAACGCCGTCCGGTGTACGGCCGCCTGGCGCTGCACGAATACCTGGAAGGCTACGAAGGCCGGCTGATGCGCTCGCTGAAAAGCCTGCTGGGTTCCAAGCTGATCAAGCACGACACCAGCGTGCTGGGCACTGCGATGCCGTTCAAGGACCTGTTGGGGCTGTTCATCGGCCAACTGAAAAGCCGCGCCGAAGCCGCCGCCGGTCGGGAATTCGAAGAAGTGGTGCTGGGGCGCCCGGTGTTCTTCGTCGATGACGACGCCGCCGCCGACCAGGAAGCCGAAGACACCCTGGTGGAAGTGGCCCGCAAGATCGGCTTCAAGCACGTGTCCTTCCAGTACGAACCCATCGCCGCGGCCTTCGACTACGAATCCACCATCGAGCGCGAAGAGCTGGTGCTGATTGTCGACATCGGCGGTGGTACCTCTGACTTCTCCCTGGTGCGCCTGTCCCCCGAGCGCCGTGGCGTCGATAACCGCCACGACGACATCCTCGCCACCGGCGGTGTGCACGTGGGCGGTACCGACTTCGACAAGCAACTGAGCCTCCAGGGCGTGATGCCGCTGTTCGGCTACGGCAGCCGGATGAAGAGCGGCGCCTACATGCCCACCAGCCACCACATGAACCTGGCGACCTGGCACACCATCAACTCGGTGTACTCGCAGAAATCCCAACTGGCCCTGGGCAGCATGCGCTACGACATCGAGGACACCGGCGGCATCGACCGTCTGTTCAAGCTGATCGAACAGCGCGCCGGGCACTGGCTGGCCATGGAAGTGGAAGAGACCAAGATCCAGCTGACCCACGCAGAGAACCGCCTGGTGGCCCTGGACCGGATCGAGCGCGACCTCAGCGTGGACCTGAGCCGGGCCCTGTTCGAATCCTCCATCGACGGTTTGCTGGAGCGCATCCGCACCAGCGTCACCCAGTTGCTGAGCGACGCCAATGTCGGTGTGGGCCAGGTCGATACGGTGTTCTTCACCGGTGGTTCCAGCGGCATTCCGGCGCTGCGCCAGAGCGTGGCGGCGATGCTGCCCAATGCCCGGCATGTGGAAGGCAATATCTTCGGCAGCATCGGCAGCGGCCTGGCCATCGAGGCCAAGAAGCGTTACGGCTGAAACAGCTTCGCCGGCCCGCCGGCTCCTACAAGGTTCTGTAGGAGCCGGCGGGCCGGCGAACAAGGTTCACACCAATCCCGCCAGCTTCAACTCGCTCTTCAGGTACGCGTAATAGATCGGCCCCGCCACCACCCCGGGCAGGCCGAAGGCGGCCTCGAACACCAGCATCGCCAGCAGCAGCTCCCAGGACTTGGCACTGATCTGCCCGCCAACGATCCGCGCGTTGAGGAAGTATTCCAGCTTGTGGATAAAGATCAGGTAGCCCAGCGCCGCCACCGCCACCCAGATCGACAGCGACAGGCCGACGATGGTGATCAGTGTGTTGGAAATCAGGTTGCCGATCACCGGCAGCAGGCCCAGCAGGAAGGTCAGCACGATCAGGGTCTTGGTCAGCGGCAGCTTGACCCCGAACAGCGGCAGGATCAGCGCCAGGAAGATCCCGGTGAAGAAGGTGTTGAGCAGGGAGATCTTGATCTGGGCGAAGACGATGTTGCGAAACGCCTGGACTAGCAGGTGCAGACGGTCGAACAGCGCCGCCGCCAGAGGCTTGCGCTTGGTCAGGTCGGGGACCCGCTGCAGGGCAATGATCGCCCCCAGGACCATGCCGATCAGCAGGGTCACGAACATGTGCGCCGCGTCCTTGCCTACCAGTTGCAACTCGCTCAGGTGCTTGCTGGCCCAGGCACCGATGGCAGCCTGGAACTCGGCGGCGCTGGCCGGCAGGTAGGAATCGAGGAACGGCGGCAACTGGCCCCGGGCCTTGTCCACCACCACCATGAACTTGCCCAGCGAGGCACCCGGGTTCTCCGCCTCATGCAACAGGAAGCTGATGGCCCCGGCGAACAGTAGGGTCAGCAGGCTGACCACCAGGGTGCCCAGCAGGGCCACCGCCAGCCAGCGCGCACGCCGGCCTTCGATCAGCCGCTGCAGTTGCGGGGTGAGCATGTTGACCAGCTCGAACACCAGCAGACCGGCCAGCAGGCTGGGCAGCAGACGCAGGGGCAAGGCCAGCAACAGGCCACCGAAGATGATGATCCAACTGATGAACAACAGATGACGCTGTGAAAACGCTGGCATATAGCCTCAAGACAGACAGCGGGGAAAAGACCGGCAGTCTGCCAGCCTTCACCCCTGAGGAATAGTGGCAGGCGCCGTGAGGACGCGGGCTTACAGGGTACTGGAGTGTTGTGACAGGCGAAGGTTCAGTCGGCTTTGGCCTGAGGCACCTGGGCCGAAGGGGCCGGCAGCGGTACGTCGTAGCCGCAGTAGTGCAGGCGAGAGTCCAGGCGCTGGTTTTCGTAAACCAGAGAGGGCGCCATGCAGCCGCTGATCCCCCAGACAACCACAGACCAGGGCAATCCCCATGGCACCGCGGATACTCACAGACACCTTCACTTTTTGTATTTGCTGATAAACGAATACCTGATGCCCGCTGCTTCGACGATGCTGCGCATTTCCTGCTCTTGCCCAGGTTCGCCGACAAAGAACAGCCAGACCCGAGGAAAGCGCTGACCACTCAGTGCGCCGCCGACAATCGCCTTGTCCAGTGCCGGGTTGGCCCCGAACATCAGGAACCTGCCGTTGGGGCTTTCGGAAACCTTGGCGAACATGTCACGCACATTGAAGCGCTCAACACCCCCGCCTGCCACAATCACCAGGCGATCTGGAAGCAGCCCATGGCTGTTGATCTGCGTGACAAGCAGTTGCAGATCCTGACGCTCACCTGAGCCACCGCTGTCCCTCTGCACCACATCAGCGACCTCAGACAGGACCTGGTCATGGTCCTTGGATACCGGCTGCGCAGCACAACCAGCCAGGGCCAGCAGCATCGCAATCCATGTCCAGCTTTTCATCTCCATCTCCTTATGCACTGTTGGCTGATGGGCTTGGCAGCGAACGCCTCCCCTTGGAACAGGCCCGAAGGTTCAAGGTGAAGGCGCCTTGAGATCGGGCAGCGGCACGTCGTAGCCGCAGTAGTGCAATTGTGTCCGGATCAGTCGCTGGTCGGGGTAGTCACTGCCCCAGGGCAGCTTGCGGTCGTAGCGCGATTTGACATGGGCACAGACCCCTTGGATATCAGCCCGTGCCTTGGCCAGCACCGGCGCCGGCAAGGGGTTGATCTTCAGGCTCTGGAAGAACGGCACGATGAACACCTGATCCAGGTCGTAACCCTTGCTCCCCAAGGGCAAGCGCTGGCCTGCATGCACATAGAACGGCTGTTGCAGGCCGCTCTCCTGCTCCCAGCACCAGTACTTGACCTTGTCTTCGAGAATGCCCACTGCGGTCCCTTCCCAACGCTCGTAGGAGCGCAGGCATTGATAGCCCTGCATGTTCACCCAGTCGAGACTGCTGGGCTTGACACCGGTATGGGATGGCCGTGCCTGCCTGGCCAGCAGATCCTCAAGAAAGGCCTGCTTCGGATAGAGCAGACCATCCCCCCAGCCATCGAGAAAGCTGTTGACCCGCATATAGAGCCCGGACGCCGTCACCTGAATGTCCCCATAGAAGAAAGATCCTGAGGTGCCGACCGACAGCGCGTCACGGCCCTTTTCATAGGTGAACCCGCCAGTGATGGTTCCGCACTGCGCATGCCGATAAGGCCCGGGCAGGTCGAAGGAGTAACGCTGCATCAGGGTGACCCGCTTCGCCCCCTCCTGGCACAGCATGCGGGAATCCAGACGAGCATTTTCATAGACCAGGGGTGGGCCGCCGCACGCCGGCAGCAACCCACAGGTCAGAACGATCAGCGCTATCTGTGCAGCCTTCATTGCGAGCCCAGTAATTTGTCGTTGCCGTGCTGATCGATCAAGGTCGGGACGATGTACTTGTTGCTGTTCTTGAAGGTCTCTTGCAACCCGCTGCTGGCTCCGCCACAAATGTCCTTGGCCACACACAAGTAGTTGGAGTGAGGACTGTCCGCTGCCAACAGCTTGCCTGACGTAGCCGCGGCCCCGAAGAATCGGGCGACCGTATCGGAAGAGCGCCATGCATTGAGCCCCAACAAGTCGGACACCGTATCGGTCACCGGCAACGTATTGAAGAACATGCTCGAGGTCGGCCGGTTGACCTGGAAGAACGCTCCTTCACTGATGTCGAACCCGGCATTCTTGGCCGCCTGGAAGAAGTCCGTCGAAGCGACGGGCGCGCCCGACAGCTGGATGCTACCCGCATTGCCGTTGGCATTGAAGTTGAGTCCGGCAATGGCCCGGTACGTCAGCAAGCCGCCCTGGCTGTGGCCGAATACATCCAGCTTGTTGCCCTGGTCGAGCCCGGCCCCGAGGAAATCGCTGAGTTGCCGTGCGTTGCCCGAACGAACAGCCCCGCCCAGTACGACATCCCACAGGGACTCCACCAAGTCGCCCAGGAAACCATGCTCCGGGTTATAGGCCTGGATAAAACTGTCCTTCCCGGTTTGCATGCCGCCGTTGACCAGGGCTGCATCCAACGAGTTCTGGATTCCATTGGTGAACACCGCAGCGTCGTCGTCAGGTGTCAGCAAACTCTGCAAGCTGTTGCGTGTGGCGTCCACATCCAGGACTGGCTTGCCCGATAGCGGGTCGATAAAGACCTTTCCATTGGCATCCTTTTTGTACTCCATCTGCACACGATAAAAGCTCATGTCCCCCGTGAGCAGCGCCGGGACCTGGGTGACCACGCCGCCATGACTGATGACACCTGGCATCACGCCACCGGTGTAGAAGGCCGACTCATCCATGACTTTCTGCAGAAACCCCGGTATCCACGCCAAAGGTGCCAACGCCGGGTTGTCTGCCAGGGCCTTGTCCGCCGCCTGGGTCAGATCGCCGTACTGGGTGAACGCCGCGGACGCATTCTTGCCATAGTCCTTGAGCCCCTGGGCCCATTGGTTGAGGGTCTGCAACGGATGGCCCACCGCATCCAGGGACGACTGGGACACATACAGGTCGGTACGCTTTTCCTTGTCCTTGGTGATTTCATAGGCCAGGGCCACATCGCGGTTCAGGCCCGCAGTGGAGTCGGCGCCAGTCTTGGCGTCGTTGCGCACGGTGATGGTGCCCGCGCCCACTGTGGCGCGCACTTCCTGCTCACGCTCCTTGCGGTAGTCATAGCCGCTGACGCTCCAGCCGGACGCCCCGGTCTTGCCCTTGCCTTCCTGGCTCTTGTCCGTGGTGAAGGCCACGTCCTTGCCGCCGGTGGCCTTGGCGCCATCGCCGCCGCCCCAGCCAAAGGTGCCGCCCGCATTGACGTAGTAGCTGTGCTCCTTGTCCTGGCCGGAGATATCGCGGAAGCCCAGGGTGCCGGTGTCCAGCTTGAGGTTGCCGTTGTCGGCGGCGACCAGCGCGCCGTCGAGCTGGGTGTGCTTCTCGGTGCGGATGTCCACCCCGTTCTTGCCGGTGATGCTGGTCTGCTCCTGGACCCAGTTGGTCTTGCCGGTGGTCTTGCCCATGCCCAGGGAACCGCTGACGCTGCCACCGCCGCCCAGGCCGATGCTCACGGTGACACTGGCATCCATTTCCTTGCCGCTGACCTTGCCGGTGTCCGGCACCGAGGACACGGTCAGGTCACCGCCAACCCGGCCGATGACCTCACCACCGCGCAGGGTGGCGCCGGCGATGGTGGTGTCCTTGCCACTGCTGAAGCGCAGCTGGTCGCCGGCTACCAGATTGGCGTTCTGCTGCCGCTGGTTGTCCCGGTCCAGCTGGCCCTTGCCCATGTCGACGCTGGCGTAGACCGAGATGAAGTCCTTGCCGCCCACGGCCAGGCCCACTTCACCACCGCCGCTGTGGCGGCTGGACTCGCTGCTGGAATCGTTCTGCGCGGCGCGGATGGTCAGGTCGTTACCGGCGCCCAGGTCGATATCGCGCCCGGCCTGGACCTGGGTTCCGATCAGGGTCAGGTTGTTGCGCGCCTCAAGGCTGACATCACGCCCGGCGAGGAATACCGACGGGGTGTTGGTGCCCTGGTTCATCTGCTCGCTGGACACACCGTTGCTGCCGCCGATACCGGCACGGGCGCTACCGCCGCCGCTCTGGCCATTGATGCCGCCCTGGCTGCGGGCGGTCTTGCTCTCTTCGGAAACCGAACCGCGGGCCACATCCACATTGATGTCACGGCCCACCAGGGTGATGTCGCGCCCGGCGTCGAACTGACCACCGCGAATGTTGATGTCATTGCCGGCCACGGCGCTGATA
The DNA here is from genome assembly GCF_052665325.1 of Pseudomonas sp. 8(2025). Classification (NCBI taxonomy): domain Bacteria; kingdom Pseudomonadati; phylum Pseudomonadota; class Gammaproteobacteria; order Pseudomonadales; family Pseudomonadaceae; genus Pseudomonas; species Pseudomonas sp. 8(2025). The sequence continues at coordinate 123,608 of NZ_JBQOIE010000002.1, forward strand.
TCCCGCCCGGCCCCCAGGCTGGCAGGGCTGTTGCTGTGCACTTCCTGGCGCGAGCTGCTGGACTGGCTGGCCGTACCGAAATGGGTCGCGGTGGTCGGGCCCGAGGTGAACTGGTTGATCGCATCCACGGTGCTCAGCACGCTGGAGGCCTTGCTGGTGTTGTCCTCGCCTTTGCCGGTGCCCTTGAGGGCGTCCATGGTGTTGCCGTAGTTGTGGCTGACATTGACCGTCAGGCCATTGCGGTCACGGCTTTTGCTACGTTCCTCGATCGAGGTTTCCTTGCCCGCGTCGATGCTGATATCGCGCCCGGCCTGCAGGTTGATATCACGCCCGGCATCCACTCGCGAGCCTTCCAGGGTCAGGTCACGTCCGGCCTTGATGGTTGCATCCTGCCCGGCCAGCAACTGGCTCGGCGCCACGGTCTGCTCGGCATTGCGCGATTTCTGCTTGAGGCCTTCGCTGCCCAGGAACGCGGTGACGCCATTGCGATCGCTCTCCAGGGACAGCCCCACATGCTTCTCGGATTTCCAGTTGCTCTGGTCCGAGCTGTTGCTGCCGGCCAGGACGTTGATGTCGCGTCCCGCCCCCACATTCAGGTTGCGCTCGGCTGCCGCCGTGCTGCCGATCATGTTGACGTCACGGGATGCCTGCAGGGTGGTGTCACGCCCGCCACTGACCACGCTGCCGACACTCTGGGATTGAATGTTTTCCTGGCCGGATTTCTTCGAGGAGGCAATCGAAGTGAAACTGCCGGAACTGGAGAACCCCACCTTGCTCTTGTACTTGTCGCTCTGGCTGCTGGAGGTGTTGGCCGCGTCCATCAGGTTGATGTCGCCGTTCTTGTCGATCAGCCCGGCGCGCACTTCGGCATCGCGCTTGGCTTCGATGGAACTGGCCGAAAGGTTGACGTTGGTCCCGGATATCACCACCGCGTCATTGCCGGCACTCAGCTCGCTGCCCACCTGGGTGGTGCTGCTGGAGGTGCGGCTGTTGCCGCTCTTGCTCAGGCCGAAGCTGCCTTTCTTCTTCTGGCTGTAGGCGCTGTCCTGCTGCTCCTGGGCCGAGACCAGGCTGACGTCCCGGGTAGCGCCCACCAGCAGGTCGTTGCCGGCCTTGAGCTGGCTGCCGACCACGGTGACGTCGCGTCCGCCGTTGAGGCTGATACGGCCGTCCTTGTCCTGGCTGACGTTGACCATCAGGTCGTGCCCGGCGCTGATCTCGGAGGCCACGTTGGTGGTGGAGGAATCGGCGCTGCGGGTGGTCTTGCTCTTGCCCCAGGAACCTTTCTTCTTCTGGTAGAAGGTCGAGGACTGCTCGTCCTGGGCCGAAGCGATGACGATGTCGCGCTTGGCATTGAGGGACAGGTCGTTGCCGGCGCTGACCTGGCTCGCTACCACCGCCAGGTCGCGCCCGGCATTGAGTTCCAGGTTGCCGCCGGTGGTCACGCTGGAGCCAAGGGTCTGCACCGTGTCGTTGGTCACCAGGCCGCGACGGATCGCGCTCTGGGTGAAGGTGTGGTCCTGCACCGCCAGCAGGTCGATGTCGCGACCGGCGCTGAGCTTGGCATCGCCGGCACTGGCGAGCTGGCCGAGGTTGGTCAGGTCGCGACCGGCGCTGAGGTCCAGCTGCTGGCGCGCGGTGATCTGGCTGCCCTGGTCGAGGATGGTGCGATTGCCCGAGCCGTAGCCGACGGCCACTGCGGTGCGGTCGTTGATGATGTCGCCCTTGATCGAGGTGACGCTGACCTGGTTGCCGCGGATTTCCCCGGCCAGGGCGTTGCGCACGCTGTCCTGGGCCATCAGGCTGACCCGCTCGTTGGCCTCGATCAGACCGCCCTGGTAGAGGCTGCCGCCAGCATTCACGCTCAGGTCGTTGCTGGCCCGCAGGGTACCGACGTTGGTCAGGTCGCCGCCGGCGATCAGGGTCATGTCGCGCCCCTGTATCAGGCTGCCACCGCGCAGGTTGCGGGTTTCCGCCTGGGCCAGGTAGAGCACCGGCACCAGCACTTTCTCACCCTGCACTTCGCGGGTTTCCATCCACACGATGTCATGGGTCAGCGAGGCCACCTGGGCCGGGGTCAGGGACACGCCGATGCTCAGGTTCAACTGGTCCTTGGAAGCGATGGCGTTGTCCATCAGGTAGCGGTACTGGTCGTAGTCGCTGGTCAGCCCGGCCGCCAGGAAGCGCTGGCCGGTCTGGGCCAGCACTGCGTCGCGAATCAGCCGGGTCTCGTACAGGCCGTCGCCCAGGCGGCGCCAGGTCTGGTCGGTGTTGTAGTTGAGGTTGCCGAGCATGTAATCCGAGCTCATGAAGCGCGACAGGTCGGTGAAGGTCGGATTGGTCTCGATCAGGTAGCGGCCCTGGGGGTTCTGGCTCTTGACGAACAGGCCGTACTCGCCCTGAGGCACGCGGAAGCTCGACAGCGAGGTCGGGTCCACGGCGGCGAACGGCACGCCGGAGAAATCCACCGGGACGAAGCTGACCTGGGTGGTGCCGTCGGCGCCGACCTTCTCGATGCGTTGCACATCCTTGGCCACCTGGTTGGCCGCCGCGGAGCTCTGGGCATTGACCGTGATCACCTGGCCGCCCACCTGGGCCAGGTTGTTCTGCAGCGTCTGCCCGGTGAGCTGGGCGCGGCTCTGTTCGCTCTGCACGCCGTTTTCAAGGGTGCCGCTGACCTGCAGGTGCAGGCGCTGGCCGGCCTGCAGGGTGGAGGCGTAGGCGCTCTGGGAACCCGGGGTGATCACCGTGTGGCTGGCGGGTTCGTAGATCGGGTACTGGGTCACCACGGTCGGCAGCGGGTCCTGCTGGCCCGGCGCGCGATTGGCGTTGGCGGCGTTCCAGGCGATGGTGGCGCGCTCGGCGGCGCGGAACGCGCCCTTGGAAACCCCGTGCAGGAAATAGCTGATGCTCTCGACCCGCTTGTTCAGGGTCAGGCCCCGGTTGTACAGGTTGTTGGCGGTGATGGAGACATCGCGGTTGGCGGCGATCAGGCTCTGGTCGTTTTCTACCGTATCGGCATTGATGGTCAGGTCACGGTTGGACACCAGGCGGGCGCCAGCGGAGTGCTCGCCCATGGTGCCTTCGTAGGTGGTGTTAACGATGTAAGTGGCGGTGTGGTAATCGCCGGAACAGTCGGTGCAGTTGATCACGATATTGCGCTGGGTGATGGTTTCGCCGACCTGGTACTGGTCCATGGCGTTTTGCAGCAACGCCACGTTGAGGTTCATGTCGCCCTCGCTTTCGATGGTTCCGGAGCGGTTGCTCAGCAGGGCCGCGCGGCCCCCGTCGAGGGCGGCGAAGCTGAGGTTGCCGGCGCTGTAGATGTCGCCGTAGTTGTTGGCCAGGCCGTTGCCCCGCAGGAGCATGTCGCCGCCGCTGTAGATCAGGGTGTCGGCCGAGGTGGTGATGCCGTTGCTGGAGCGCAGCTGCATCTGCCCCAGGGCGCCCAGGGTGCCGCGGTTGTTGATCTGCCCCGCCGACACGTAGAGGTTCTGGCTGGCGATCAGCCGGCCCAGGTTGTCCAGGGTGCCGCGCAGGTTCAGCTCGGTGTCGCCGCCGCTGGCGATACGACCGCCGTTCTGGTTGAGGTCGCTGGCGCCCACCGTGAGCTTGCCCCGGGACGACAGCAGGCCGCTGTTGTTCAGGTTGCCCCCCAGGTCCAGGGTCAGGTAGCCGTCACTGGCCAGTTCCCCGGCGTTGTTCAGGGTGGCGGCGCCCACCCGCAGGCCGCTGGCGCTGGCGATACGGTCGCCGGCACTGAGGTTGAGATCGCCACCGGTGCTCAGGTCCAGGGCGCCGTTGAGCTGCATCAGCCCGCTGCGGTCCACCCAGCCGATGTCCCAGTCGCCCCGGCCCAGGCCCGTGATGCGCCCCTGGAGGCCCGAGAGCCCGCCCAGGTCGAGTTTGAACAGGCCGTTGCCAGCGTGCTCGATGCTGCCGCCGACGTTGTTCAGGTTGCCCGCATTCAGGCTGAAGGCGTTGGAGCCCAGGGCCAGGCTACCGCCCTGGTTGTACAGGCTGCCGCCCAGGCTGATCCGGCTTTGCTCCCCGCCTACGGCGCGGATTCGCCCGCCGGCGCTGTTGTCCAGGTTGCCGCCCACCAGCAGCAGCGAGCCGGCCGACTCCACCAGGCCGCCCTGGTTGTAGAGGTTGGCCGCGGTGGTCAGGTCCAACTGCTGGGCGCTGATTTCGCCGCCCCAGCGGTTGTCCAGGGTCTGTCCGGAAGCGCTGAGCAGGCCGTTGGCGTAGAGCTTGCCTGCCTGGTTGGTGAGGCGGTCCACCACCAGCTTCAGGTTGCCGGCCTGGCTGCTGATCAAGCCGGCCTTGCCGTTCAGGGCACTGTTATCCACAGCCCCGGCCGTCACCGCGAGGGTCGCGCCCTGCAGGGTGCCGCCACGGTTGTCCAGGCTGCCCTGGCCCAGGGTGACTTCACCATGGCCGCCCTGGGCCAGGATCATCCCTTCGGCGTTGTTCAGGCCCCCGGCCACCAGGTTCAGGCCGTCGCTGCCAGCGAGCAGTTGCCCCTGGCGGTTGTCCAGCGCGCCGCCATCGACCTCCAGGCGCTTGCCCTTGAGGGTGCCGCCCTGGTTGTCGAGACGGGCCAGCTGGGTGACCTTGAGTGCCTGGTCACCGGCGTCGATGACCCCGGCGCTGTTGTTCAATACGCCATTGTTGAGGGCCACATGCAGCCCCCCGGCCTTGGCCACCACTGCGCCCCTGGCGCTGTTGTCCAGGCCCGCGGCGTTGATCCCGACGCTCTCGCCGAGGATCACCCCGCCACTGTTGTTCAGTTGGCCGCCGTTGACTTGCAGATGCCCGTCGCTTTGCAGGCGCCCCTGGCTGTTGAGCAACTGCCCCGGGGTGGCGCCGTCGGCAGTCAAGGTCAGCAGCAAGCCGTCGCTGCCCGCCGCCAGCAGGCCTGCGCCCTGGTTGTCCAGGCGCTGGGTGCTCAGGCTCAGGCGGTCGCCCACCAGTTGCCCGCCACGGTTGTCCAAAAGGCCGTTGTTGGTCAGCAGCAATTGATTGCCCACCACCACGCCGCCCTGGTTGTTCAGGCTGCCGGAGCCGATCTGCACATCGCCGTTCTTGGCCTGCAAATGGCCCAGGGCGTTGTTCAGATGCTGCTTGACCGTCAGGGTCAGCTGGCCGGCTTCGGCGCTGAGTACCCCGCCCTGGTTCTGGCTGAGGCTGTCGAGGTTGGCAGTCAGTACGTTGCCGATCACCTGGCCCTGGTTGTTGGCCAGGTCCCGGGCTTCCAGCAGCAGGTTGTCCTTGCCTTGCAGCAGGCCGCCCTGGTTGTCGATGTCCGCGGTGTGCAGCTCAAGCCCGGTGGCATCCACCGTGCCGCCCTGATTATCGAGCTTGCCATTGCTGGTGAGGGTCAGTTGCGGAGCAACCAGGGTGCCAGCGCGGTTATCCACGCTGGCGGACTTGAGGCTGAGCAGCGATGTGGCCTGGAGCTTGCCACCCGCATTGATCAGGTCCTGGGCGAGGCTCACCTGCAACTCGCCCTTCTCGGCGCTGACCAGGCCCTTCTGGCTGTTGTCCAGGCGCGTGCCAGTGATCTTGATCTGGTCGGCCAGCAGCTTGCCGCCCTGGTTGAGCAACTCTGCGCCCTGGGTTTCCAGCAGGGTCTGGGCCTGGAGCTGGCCACCGTTGTTGTTCAACTGCTCGTTGACCTTGAAGGTGGCGCTGCCCTGGCTGGCCCCGATCAGGCCCTGCTGGTTGTCCAGCCGCCCGGCGCTGATCTCTACCCGGTCGGCAATCATCGAGCCTTTCTGGTTGCTCACTTCGCGGGCCTTGAGGGTCAGGTCGGCGCCCGCCACTTCCAGGCGCCCGCCGTTGTTGTTCAGGCTATCCAGAGTGAGCGTCGCGGCCTGCTGCTCGCCAAAGCGGATCAGGCCGCCCAGGTTGGCGATGGCCGGGGTGGTCAGCACCAGCTCGTGCTGTGCCAGCACCCGGGCCTGTGCGCCCTGGTTGACCAGGCGCGCGGTCTTGACCTCGACCTTGGGCCCCTGAATCACCCCGTTCTGGTTGTTCAGGGCCTGGCGCGCGGTCAGCTCCAGGTTGCGGCTGGCCAGTACGTTGCCGCGGTTCTCCAGGGTGCCGGCGGTCAGCTTGACCTCGCCGTGATCGTTGCGGCTGTTGTCGGTGTTGACTCCGGCTTCGATGATGCCGTGGTTGACCACCTGCGCGGCGTCCACCACCTGGACCCGGTCCCGGGCCGCCAGGCTGGTCTGCACCTGGATCTGCTCGGCGGCCTGCAGGGTCGCCTCGGTGCCGGCGTAGGCCTTGCCCTTGAGCTCGATGCTCTGGGCCTTGATGGCGATGGCCTGGTTGGCGCCCATGCCGGCGACCGTGACCTTGCCGTTGGCGTCGATCTGGATATCACCGGTGCTGGCCGCCATTTCCCCGGACATGTTCACCCCAACGCCCTTTTCCGTGCCCACCAGGCGGATCGCCCCGGCGTACATGCCGCCCAGGGCCGAGCTGTCGATGGCCAGTTCCGGCTTGGCGCTGGCGTCGGCATCCCGGGCCGTGACGCTCAGGTCATCGGCCTTGACGTCGTTGCGCCCGGTGATGACGTTGAGCTTCTTGGCGTACAGGTCGGCATTGAGCTTGGTACTGCGGGTGATCAGGTCGAACTGGTCGATGTTGCTGGCGTTGAGGCCGGCGCCTTCGATGCTGATGTCGCCGCCATCGACCTGGAAGCGATCGAGTTTCTGCCCTTCGATCACCGGCTTGCCGGTGGTCAGGGTGGCCCGTGGGGTGTTGATGAAGCCGCAGCCGTTGCAGGTGATGCCATGGGGGTTGGCGACGATCACCCGGGCCGACTGCCCGGCCACTTCGGTATAGCCCGCCAGCTTGCTGCGATTGCTGCCGGTGACTTCGTTGAGAATGACCTGGGCCGCCTGCCCCTTGAGGTTGGGGTTGCCCATGATGTAGCCGCCCAACTGCGTGTTCTGGGTCGAGCCGGTACCGTTATTGAGGATCAGGCCGTTGCTGCCGACGTTGTATTCGCTGAACTTGTTGTGGGACAAGCCGGCGCCGTTGGCGGCGTTGATGTTGACGATGGGTACGCCATTGCCGGCCGCGCCGATGGTGGCGTTGCCCCCCGCGGCCGGGTCCAGGGCCAGGCCTGCGGCCACGCTGACGATCGGGTTGAGAAACAGGATCCCCGACAACGACAGGGCAATGCATTGGGCAAAAGGCTTGCGTACGTCCATGTGCGAATCATCCATTCAATAACGTTGCGGGCGAGTCAGAAGAACAGGTCTACCCGGAAGTACACCGGGTGCTCTCGCCTCTCGATAATTGCCGGTCGCTCCAGGGAGCGTGCGAAGCTGACGGATGCAGCCAGGTACTGGCCGCGGGCATTGAGTTCCAGGGCATTGCCGCTCATGCGGCCGCGGGCATCGTGGTTGTAGCGATCGCCCTTGATCACCCCCACGTCATACGCAAAGGCCATGCCGTATTCCTGGACAAAAGGCTGCAACGCCGGCCAGGTCACCGCACGGCGCCAGCGCAGTTGGTTGCGCCAGTAGCCGCCGCTGTTGCCGGACAGGGTCTGGTCCTGGAAGCCACGCACCGAGTTGAGGCCGCCGAGGCTGATGCGCTGGGGGCTGAAGAGCACGTCCTCGCTGCGCTGCCCGGTGGCCAGGCTGTCGAAGCTGAAGTTTTCGTTCCACAGGCGAAAGGGCTGCAGGTAGCTCAGGGTCAGGCTGTATTTGTTGTAACGGGCCACCGGCTCGCTGCCATGGGGATTGCCGCTGCCCTGGGCATCCAGGGCGCCGATGCCCTGCTGCCAGCCAATGTCGGCGTTGACCAGGGCATTGCCGATGCGCCGCCCATGGTTGAAGCCCAGCTGGCTTTCGGTGATGCGGTTGCTGGACACGTCGATCAGGTTGTCATCGAGGTAGTTGCGCGTGCGCAACTGGCTCAGGCCCAGGCTCATGCCGGTCTTGCTCAGGTTGTCGCGGTGCAGCACCCGTTCGGCGCGCAACTGCTGGTTCTTGCTTTCGCCGTCCATGGTGAAGTCGAAGCCGGTGCTGTCATTGCGGGTGCGGTAGTAGCTCTGGCTGTAGGAATAACTGAGGGTCCACCAGCCCCAGGGCAGGCTGTAGAACAGGCTCTGGTTGTCGGAGTGGCGCCAGCGGTCACTGACCGTGTCCTGGTTGGCCCGCAGGCTGAGCTGGTCTGCCAGGCCCAGGGGGCTGTCCCAGTCCAGGCCGAGGCCGGCCTGCTGCTCGCCGGTGCTCTTGTCGCCGCTGTTGTTGCGGGTGGCCGATACCCGCCAGGGCTTCAGACGCTGGCCCTTGAGCCCGACACGGCTGTCGCCCAGTTTCTCTCCCGGGGCCAGTTCCAGTTCCACCTGGCGCGAAGGCAGGCGAGTCAGCTGGTCCACCAGTTGCTCCAGCTCCCGCAGGTTGAGCACCTCGCCGGTGGTGCCGGGAAAGGCCATGGCCAGTTCCCGCGAGCTGGCCAGGGCGGAACTGTCCAGGCTCTCCAGGCGGCCTTCGACCACCACGATGGTCAGTTGCCCCGAGGCCAGCTCCTGGGCCGGCAGGTAGGCCCGGGTGGTGACATAGCCCTGCTGCAGGTAGTGATGGGTGATGGCCTTGAGCAGGGTGTTGATCTGCGTCACCGACAGGCACTGGTCGCGATAGGGCGCCACCAGGCGCTCGCGATCGGCGGCGGAAAGATGATCGGCCCCCTTGAGAATCACGGTCTTGATGGTGAAGCAGCGCTGCTCGCCCGGTTGCGGGGCAGGCTCGGGGGGCAAGGTCTTGCCGGGGAGTTGCTGGAGTTCGTCGAGGCGCTTCTGCTGCTCTTGCAGCAACTGCTGCTGGCGATCCCGAATCAGGTCGCGATCACCCGGCGTCTGCAGCGGCGCGGCACTGAGCGCGAGCGAAGCAGACAAAGCACAAAACGCTACTACAGGCCTGAACAAGCCAAAACGCGACATGCTTTCCATTCCCTAGAATCACGGATTTTGGCTGGCCAAACGTCCGCGTGGTGCGTCCCGGCACCTGTTTTCGAAGGGAACAAAGTGTAAATGTAAAAAAATTTACATAACAAAAAAGCGACGAGCGGTAGCTGCCAGACCTATCTCATTGAAAGCTAATGGTTTATGTGCTGCGAAACTCTGAAAAACCGATGCAGGCCAAGGTCCTGTAGCGCGCGCGATACCTCGGCCCCATCGATTCAGGCTCATTTCTTCTTCAGGCAATCACTCATGAACGCCTTGCGCGCATCGCCCTTGAGCGCCTGGGTGGTGGCCGTGGCGTTGCAGGTCTTCATTCTTTCCTGAGGCGTGGACGGGGTAGCCGCAGCTGCCGGGGCCGCCTTGAGGCAAGTGCTCATGAAGGCTTTGCGCTCATCGCCCTTTAGGGTCTTGGCGGTGGCCTCGGCATTGCAGGTGGTCATCTTGTTCTGCTGGGCGGTGGCGGCAAAACCCTGGGAGCACAGCAGCAGGCCCACCATCAACAACGGAATACGCAACATCTTCATGGAGTTTTCTCCTTGTCACCGCGCCGACGGGCACGGCCTCCAGCGCAGTGTAGACAAAGCCTGTTACACCTTCACCTGTTCTGCAGGCCGGCCCGGCGATACTGCTCCGGCGTGCTGCCAGCCTGGCGCTGGAACATCGCGATAAACGCCGAGGCGCTGCTGTAGCCCATGTCGAAGGCGATTTCCTGGATGCTGCGCGAGCTCTCCAGGGCCTCGATGGAGGCCAGGAAACGCTGGCGCTGGCGCCATTCGCCAAAACTCATGCCCAATTCGCGCACGAACTGCCGGGCCAGGGTCCGCTCGCTGACATGGGCCAGCCCCGCCCAGTGGGCCAAAGGCTGGTTGTTGCCCGGTTCGGCCTGCAGGGCCTGGAGCACCCGCAGCAGGTCGAGGCTGCTGGCGTAGGGCAGGTAACAGGTATGCACCGGCGCCTGGCGCAACTGGTCCAGCAGCACCTGGGCCAGGCGCTGGTCGTCCTCGCCCTCGGGGATCTGCACGTCACGGGCGGCGAAGTCCTTGAGGATCGCCTTGAGGATCTCGCTGATGGCCAGGGTACTGCCCCCGGCCGGCAACTCGGCACACAGCTCCGGGGCCAGCAGTACGGCGCGGTAGTTGATCGGCTGCGCGGTGTAGAAACTGTGGGGCGTCTGTGGCGGCACCCACACCGCATATTGCGGAGGCGACATGAAACGCTGGCCGGCAATCTCCATGTGCATCACGCCGTGGGCCGAATACTCCAGGCAGCCCCAGGGGTGGCGATGCTCCAGGGCATGGCTGTGGGCGGCGAAGTCGGCATAGCGGAAGTACACCGGCGCGGGCAGCCCGTGGAAATCCAGGAGATCGATGTGTTTTTTGCTCATGCTGTCCGGATGTCGGGGCGGGTTGTCCGGTTCGCAGTATAGGCATTGATCCGGACAAGAGGATAATCAGCCTTCATCAACTGTCTGGTTGTCTCCATGCAATACGCTTATCCACTGCTGGCCATCTTTATCTGGGCCGGCAATACCGTGATCAACAAACTCGCCGTGGGCGCGATCTTTCCCGCGGAGATCGGCTTCTATCGCTGGTTGCTGGCGGGCCTGCTGTTCACCCCCTTCATGCTCAAGCCGGTGATCAAGCACTGGCCGGAGGTCCGCCCCAACCTCTGGCGCATCGCCATTCTCGGCGTGCTGGGCATGGCGGTGTACCAGAGCCTGGCCTACTTCGCCGCCAGCCTGACCTCGGCCACCAACATGGGCATCATCCTTTCGCTGATGCCGCTGATGTCCCTGGCCATGGCCATCGCGGCCCTGGGCCAGCGCCTGACTGCCGGGGCCCTGGTGGGCGCCGTGCTGTCCTTCGCCGGGGTGCTCGTGGTGGTGTCCTCCGGCAGCCTGGCCGCGCTGCTGCAACACGGGGTCAACCTGGGGGACGCGATGATGCTGGTGGCCACCCTGGCCTACGCCATCTACAGCACCCTGCTGAAGAAATGGCAGCTGCGCCTGCCGCCGCTGGTGCTGTTGTATCTGCAGGTGCTGGTGGCGGTCGTGGTGCTGCTACCGTTGTTCCTGGCTTCGCCGAAGGTAGGCCCGACTCTGCAGAACATTCCGCTGGTGCTCTATGCCTGCCTGCTGGCTTCGATGCTCGCGCCCTTGGCCTGGATGCAGGCGGTGGTGCGCCTGGGGCCAAGCCGGACCACGCTGTTTTTCAATCTGCTGCCGTTGATCACGGCGCTGATTGCGGCAGTGGTGCTGCATGAGCAGTTGGCCTGGTTCCATTTGGTGGGTGGCTTGCTGACCTTGGGCGGGGTGATTCTCTCGGAACGCTGGACCACCGTGCTGGGACCGCTCGCCGGCAAGCCGGCTTCTGCCGGGCAACGCTGAGATCAGAGGCCGGCGGCCTTGAGGCGCCGGGCATGTTCGACGAACAGGCGGATCGGCTCCGCGCCCTTGCCCACCAGCCCCAGGGACTGATTGACGATATCGAAATGGTCCAGCGGGTAATCATCGCCAATGACCTGCCCCAGGTGCGAGCTGTAGCGCCCCACCATGCCGTCGCACTGGCCGGCTTCACGGACGAAGGTGCGGGCGAACAGCCGGCAACTGCGGTTGGTGCCGTCGAACAGGTTACGCCCGCGGTTGGTCTTGCCCGGCTGCAAAATGCCGGACCAGGAGTAGTAGTGCACACCGTCGACCTGCGCCGGCCCTTGCCCGCCCCATTCCTGCGGCAACCCCTGGGGGTACTGGCGGTTGAACAGGGCCACGCCCTCGGTGGTCAGGGACTGGTGCGAAGCATGGATATCCACCGGCTGCTTCGGTCCGCGATAGCCGGTTTCCAGCAACCGCATCAGGCTTGAAATCCCCCTCAGCAGCAGGCTCAGCACTCGCCCCCGCAGGCTATGGGCGGGTGAATGCCGTTGCAGATAATCCGCCAGCTCGGAGCCATGGTTGGGCCCCGCCACCGACGTCACCGAGGCCACCCAGTCCGGGCGCCTGGCGGCGGCGTAGCGCGCGGTGAGCGCGCCCTGGCTGTGGCCGATCAGGTTGACTCGGGCTGCGCCGGTCTCGGCCATGATCCGCTGGATCTGCGCCAGCAACTGCTCACCGCGCACCTCGCTGGAATTGAGCGGCGAGACCTGCACCGCGATCACCTGCGCCCCGCCCCGGCGCAAGGCCGGAATGATCCCGTACCAGTAGGGGTACAGCAGCAGGCGGACAAAGCCGAGCATGCCGGGCACCAGGACCAGGGGGTAACGGGTGGCAAGCTCTTGGGACATGCGGCGACATCCTTGTGCGAAGGCAGCGGGGCTGGCTGAAAGCTAGACCATAACCGGGGCCGTCGTCAGCCCCCATGACGCTTTGGCGACAAACCGGTGACAGCCCGTTTCTCCCGACAGCTACTTCAGCCCGGCCACCCCCGCCACGATCAGCCCCACCGACACCAGCTTGACCGCCGTCAGGCTTTCTCCCAGCAGCAGGCAGCCCAGCAGCACCGTGCCCAGGGAACCGATGGCGGTCCAGATCGGGTAGGCCACGCTCACCGGCAACTCGCGCATGGCCAGGGTCAGGAAATAGATCCCGCCCACCGCCGCGACCACCGTCAGCAGCGACGGCCAGGGCCGGGTAAAGCCCTCGGCGTACTTCATGCCCATGGCGAACGTGACCTCGAAGGCCGCCGCCAGCAGCAGGAACATCCAGGCCATGGCGCCGCCCCCTCAGAAACTCTGCGCCAGGACCAGCAGGCGCTGCTGGGCTTCGCCACAGGACTGCGCGAATCGCTCGGGCGCCGACTCCTCGCCTTCCGCCGCAACCACGGTGACGTCTTCGATCCCGATAAAACCCAGGGCCGTGCGCAACCAGCGGTCCGCGTGGTTCATCGCTTCATGCTCGCCCCCCGGGCCAAAGCCGCCCCCGCCGCGGCTGGTAACGATCAACACCTTCTTGCCCTGCACCAGGGGCTGGTACTGGGCCACGCCGTTGTCCTGCTGGGTGTTGAAGGTCAGCCCCAGGCGCACGATGTGATCGACCCAGGCCTTGATCCCGCTGGGCACGCTGAAGTTGTGCATTGGCGCCGAGATCACCAGGCGCTGATGGCCAAGCAACTCCGCCACCAGTTCGTCGCTCAGGGCCAGGTCGGCCTGCATCGACAGAGGCCGCGCCTCGGGCTGTGGATAAAACGCGGCGGCGATAAAGGCTTCGCTGACGTGGGGCAAGGCACCCCGGCCAACCTCGCGCCGGGTCAACTGCCCCTGGGGATTGGCCGCTTGCCAGGCCTGGAGGAAGGCGTCGGCCAGGCGCCGGCTGTGGGAACGCTCGCCCCGTGGGCTACCGTGGATCGCAAGAACTGTACTCATCTCATCTGCCTCAGACGGGTTGCTGATGGCGGCCTTGAAACCAAGGCCGGTCCGCGCTAAAGCTAAGAGGACAGCCGCACTGCAACAAATGAACAGAATTTCTTCCAGATGAATTTACCTCAGCCATGGAGCACTCGATGTTCGCCCACCTGCCCCTCACCGCCCTGCGCACTTTCGAGTCCGCCGCGCGCCTGCTGAGTTTCAAGGCCGCCGCCGAGGACCTGTCGGTGACGCCCACCGCGGTGTCGCACCAGATCCGCAGCCTGGAGCACTGGCTGGGGGTGGCGCTGTTCGAACGACTGCCGCGCCAGGTGCGCCTGACCGAGCCCGGCCAGCGCTTGTTTCACAGCTTGCACGGTGCTCTTTTGGAAGTGACCCAGAGTGTCGATACGCTGCGGCCCACACCCAGCAATGCCCAACTGACCGTTTCCACCACCGCGGCCTTTGCCGCCCTGTGGCTGGTACCGCGGCTGGGGCGCTTCTATGCCCGGCACCCCGGCATCAGCCTGCGCCTGGATACCCAGTGCGAGGTGGTGGACCTGCAACAGGACGCCAGCATCGACGTGGCGATCCGCTACAGCCAGGAGGGCTACCTGGACCTGCACGGCCTGTGCCTGTTCGACGAACGTTTCGCAGTCTACGGCTCGCCCCAGCAGGTGGCCCTGGCCCGCCAGCAGGCGCCGACCCTGATCAGCGTGCACTGGCGCAACTCCAGGCTGTATGCCGACGGTTGGCAGGCCTGGTGCGCCCAGGCCGGGGAAAGCTGGTTCGATGACGCGCCGCTGATCCGCTCCTACGACGAGGAACAGTACGCCCTGCAAGCGGCCATCGCCGGCCAGGGCCTGGTCCTGGCCAGCGACATACTGGTGTCCCAGAGCGTGGCCAGCGGCCTGCTGCAGCCCTACCGACCCGAAGTCCAGGTGGACGGCGCCGGCTACAGCGCCCTGTGCGTGCCCGGCCGCGAGCGCCATCCGCCGGTGCGTGCCTTTCTTCAATGGCTGCAGCAGGAATCATTGCTGGCCGGGCACCCGCCACTGGCACGCAGTTGACCGCCGGGCACATCCGATAAAACTTTTTGCCGCCGCCGCGACTCACAACCAAGGTAGCGATCAGGCCAACAGAGCCTGGCGTAAATCGGATTAGCCTCCAGGAGATCGAGATGAGCGACATGCATTTGTCTGATGTGAACACCCTGCGCGAACGGGCCCGCCAACACGTGGAAAACGGAGCCGTGACCGAGGGCTACAACGCCGATCGCGAGGAGATACTGCGCCTGCTCAACGAGTCGCTGGCCACCGAACTGGTCTGTGTGTTGCGCTACAAGCGCCACTACTTCATGGCCAACGGGATCAAGGCCAGCGTCGCCGCCAGCGAGTTCCTAGAGCACGCCACCCAGGAAGCCGAGCACGCCGACAAACTGGCCGAGCGCATCGTCCAGCTCGGTGGCGAACCGGAGTTCAACCCCGACCTGCTGTCCAAGCACTCCCATGCCCAGTACGTGGCCGGCAACACCTTGAAGGAAATGGTCTACGAGGACCTGGTGGCGGAGCGCATCGCGGTCGACAGCTACCGCGAGATCATCCAGTACATCGGTGACAAGGACCCCACCACCCGCCGCCTGTTCGAAGAGATCCTGGCCCAGGAAGAAGAACACGCCGACGACATGGCAGACATCCTCAACGACCTGTAACGCCCTATCCCCCAAGCCCGCCCTGCCTGCAGCGGCGGGCTTTTTCTGGCCGCGCGCCCAGGCCCTTAATGAGTCGGTTTCACCGTCACCGGTGCCTTGCCCGAGCGCATCTGCTGCAACAGCGGCGCGCACTGGTTGGGCTCATCGCCGCTGGGCGCCACCAGCGCCAGCAGCCCCGCCGCCGGCCCGGCGATCACCCCCAGGGCCACCATGCCGGCACCGCGCAGTACCAGGGGCACGGCCTTGACCCCGGCACTGGGCTGGATGAACTTGCCCTGTACATAAAGCGGCGAGCGCAGGGAGAACAGGCGCAGGCCCTTGGATTCCGGAGTGATGGTCAGGTCCAGTTGCTCGCTGGCCATATTGGCGGTGCCATCGATGTAGATGATGGCGTTCTCGGTGTCGAAGACGAACAGCCTGGAAGTCGCCAGGCCGCTCTTGATGCCGAAGTCGGCCGCTGCGCAATTGATCTTCACTTCCTTGTCGCCAAACATCTTGCCGACCACATAGTTGCCGACGTTGAGCCCGGCGATTTCCATCAGGCTGCGGCTGATGGCGCCATCGTTGATCAGCATCTTCAGGTCACCGTTGGCGCTGCCCAACAGGGCCGCCACCGAGTTGCCGCGACCGGCGATGTCGGCATCGCCATTGAGCTCGCCAAAGCTGGTCTTCATCGGTTCGAAGGTGGGGAACAGTTGCTTGAGCTTGAAATTGCGCGCCGTCAGCCTGGCCCGGCCCTCCAGCGGCGTGGTGTGGCCGTTGAGGCGGATCTGGGCGTCGAGCTTGCCGCCGGCCACGCCGAAGCGCAGGGGCTCCAGGCTGAGCTGGCCGTCGTTGAGCACCAGGTGGGTGTACAGATCGGTGAACGGCAGCTCGGCGCTGTGGACGATGCGCTTGCCGGTGAATTCCACATCGGCGTCCATGTCCCGCCAGCGCTCGGTGCGGAACTCTTCCACCGGCAGCACCTTGTCCGCCGGCTGCTTGCTCTCGCCGCCCCGGGCCTTCTGCTTGGCGTTGGAGTCGGCGCCGATCAGCGGCGCCAGGTCGCTCATCAGCAACTGGTTGGACACCAGCGCGCCACTGAGCTTGGGCCGTGGCTGGCTGGCCACGTAGGTCAGGTTGCCGTGGATGTCGCTGTCGCCGATCTTGCCGTTGAAGTCCTGGTAACTGAAGGTCGCGCCCGCCGGATCGTGCAGCTTGGCGGTCAGGTGGCCGTCGGTGGAATAGGGCGGCGAATCCGGCAGGGTCACCCCGGTCAGCGGGTAGAGGTTGCCCAGGCTGGTGCCCGCCAGCTTCAGGCGCAGGTCCAGGGCGCCGAGGTTCAGCGGGTCGGTCAGGCTGCCGCGCAGCTCCACCTTGGTGTCGCCGATCTGCGCCTGGGCCTGCAGCGGAAACGGCTTGCGGGAATCCTGCAAGGCCAGCAGGCCGCCGATCTTGCCGGTGCCGGCGAGCTTCTGCCCGTGATACTGGCCCTTGACCTTGAGGGCGAAGGCATAGGCCTGGGCCTCGGCGCCTTTCTCGGCCACCTTCTTCGCTTCACTTTCACCGACGATATCGCTGAACGGGATCGGCTTGCCGAGCAATTCCACCTGCAGGTCCAGCTGGGTCTTCAGGCTCTGGTCATCGAGGGTCACGTGGCCCTTGTCGAAACCGATGGCACCGATGTCCACCGTCCAGTTGGACGGTTCGGCGTTCGGGTCCTTGGGGTCGAACTTGAAAGTCCAGTTGGCGCGCCCGTCGGCCAGGCGCTGCAACGCGGCGTCGGGCTCGGTGAGGTCGATGCGCGGAATGCTCACTCGTTGCGCCAGCAGGGCCAGAGGCGAAATGCGCAGCTCAACCCGCTTGAGGCTGACCATCTGCGGCGCCTTGGACCAGTCCGGGTTGCCCAGGGTCAGGTCCTGGGCCACCACGTGAGGCCAGGGCACCCAGGCCCGCCAGCCACCTTCGTCAGGTTCGCGTTGCCAGACCACCGACAAATCGCCATTGATCGCGAAGGGCCGGTGCAACTCCTCGGAGACCTTGGCATTGAGCGTGGGTTTGATCCGGTTCCAATCGAAGAACGCGATCACCAGTACCAGCACCGCCAGTAGCAGTATCAGGCCAGTGATGGACCAGGCGAGAATTTTACGAGTGCGCGTCATTGCACGAGGCTCCTGAAGACAACTGAGCGCCCAACCACGACGCATCGATGAACTGCCGATGGAAAAATCACCGGCCATGAAAACTACGACTGACAAAGCCCCCGCAGGTTTAATCCGGCTACCCGATCCGCTGAAAAAACCTGCTTTCCTGATCACTCGGACAGCTTTGTGTTACCTCGAGCCGCCCCTCCCTGAAGCGGCAGTGAGTCGAAAATACCCACCCTGGTGCAAAAGCAATCGGCGTTAACGCCCGAGCTAGAGCCTTCGCGGCAAACAATCAATTCCGTTGATTATTACCATTGTGTTTATGAACTTTTATATCGATTTAGCGGCGGTAACATTAGCTCCGTACCCAATTTATCGCCCTACCAAGGAGCAACCCATCATGAAACGCCAACTTTTACTGAGCCTCGCCTTATCTGTTCTGGCTGCCAACGCCTTCGCCCTGCCAGCCGCTGAACAAGCCACTCCACAGGTCAAGGCCAGCCACAGCGTGTTCACCCAGACCCTGGCCGAAGGCGGTTCGGATCGCCTGATCGAACGCAACAAAGTCGCTGCCGACGGTTATGACCGTACTCCACAAGGCCAGAGCGTTGCCGAAGACGGCTATGATCGCACCCCTCAAGGCCAGAACGTTGCCGAAGATGGCTACGACCGTACACCTCAAGGCCAGAACGTCGCCGAAGATGGCTACGACCGCACCCCACAAGGTCAAAACGTAGCTGAAGGCGGCCGTGATCGCCTGGAAGAGAAAGGCCTGGTGGAAGATGGCTACAGCCGTACACCTCAAGGTCAGACCGTTGCCGAAGGCGGTGCTGATCGCCTGGCCGAACGTCATCAAGCTGCGAGCTGAGGCCATGCTGGCCCTGGAAAAAAGCCCGATCCCTGGATCGGGCTTTGACTTTTATAGCAGTTGCATTTTTCCCCCTGCCTCTCCCTCCTGTCTCTGACAGCAGTTCGACTCCGGCAAAGTTGATTTGCTAGAGTGCGCCGCTCCCATTGAGCAAAGAACGCCCCGCCGATGCTGCCCCGCGCCGAACAGAAGCAACAGACTCGCAACGCCCTGATGGATGCCGCCCGGCACCTGATGGAGTGTGGCCGTGGGTTTGGCAGCCTGAGCCTGCGGGAAGTGGCGAAAGCCGCGGGTATCGTGCCCACCGGTTTCTACCGGCACTTCAGCGACATGGACCAACTGGGCCTGGAACTGGTCAGCGAAGTCGGCCAGACCTTTCGCGAAACCATCCGCCTGGTGCGCCACAATGAATTCGTCATGGGCGGCATCATCGATGCCTCGGTACGCATCTTCCTCGATGTAGTGGAAGCCAAGCGCTCGCAGTTCCTGTTTCTGGCCCGAGAGCAGTACGGCGGCTCACTGCCGGTTCGCCAGGCCATCGCCACCTTGCGCGAGAACATCAGTTCGGACCTCGCCGCCGACCTCACCCTGATGCCCAAGCTCCAGCACCTGGACGCCGCCGATCTCAGCGTCATGGCCGACCTGATCGTCAAAAGCGTGTTCGCCACCCTGCCCGACATCATCGATCCCCCGGCCCAGGCCCTGCCCGAACACCTCACGCCCCAGGCCAAGATCACCCAGCAACTGCGCTTCATCTTCATCGGCCTCAAGCACTGGCAAGGCCTGGGCAGCACCGAGTAACTCGCCCGCACCGCTCCCCCTTCACACTATGCGCCCCGCTCTGGGCTGCGCGTTTGCGCCTGCCTGCCCGCCGGGCACCGGATTGCAGCAAAAACATTTCCCGCGCACCAACTCAGTGCTATAAATCAGCTCAGCGCATCAATTTGTAACAAGATGAAACAAGGTTTTGCCCCTTTTTCAGGCGCAGTTCCGGCATCGAGAAAGGGTTTTTCCTCTCCACCGAGTGATTGGCAAGGCCCTTGCTCTGGCTTGTGCATCGCTCATAGCTGGAAGCTTTCCGATGCTGGTGATCCACCGCAGAACCGCCCCCCAAGCCACCTGGTCCGCCGAACTGCACCTGACTTACGAGGCCCGCAGCAAAAGCCGCCTGCGCTGTTTCAGTGCCGCCGGTGAAGACGTCGGCCTGTTTCTGGAGCGGGGCCAGCCACCGCTGCACGATGGTGAGTTCCTGGAGGCCGAGGACGGGCGCATCGTCAAGGTCTGCGCCCGCCCGGAAGCCCTGCTGCACGTCACCTGCCGCAACGCCTTCGAACTGACCCGCGCCGCCTATCACCTGGGCAACCGCCACGTGGCCCTGCAGGTGGGTGACGGCTGGCTGCGCCTGCTGGACGACTATGTGCTCAAGGCCATGCTCGAACAGCTGGGGGCCAGCACCGCGCCCCTTGAGGCACCGTTCCAGCCCGAGCATGGCGCCTATGGCGGCGGCCACCATCATTCGCGCCACGGCGATGAAGACTTCAACTATCCGCCGCGCCTGCACCAGTTCGGCATCCGCCCATGAACCCGGCCTGGGCCCTGCTGCGCCTGGCCAGCCCGCAGTTGCCGATTGGCGGCTACAGCTATTCCCAGGGCCTGGAAATGGCCGTGGAGCAGCAGCGGGTAAATGATCAGGCCAGCGCCCGCCGCTGGATCAGCGATCAACTGCTGCTGAACCTGGCACGCTTCGAAGCACCGCTGCTGCTCGCCCACTGCCAGGCCGCAGCCGACCAGGACTGGGCCCGCTTGCAGCAGTTGAGCGAGGAACATCGGGCCAGCCGCGAAACCCGCGAGCTTTACCAGGAAAGCCGGCAGATGGGTTATTCCCTCAAGCAACTGCTGGAGGGTTTGCCGGAACTGGACAGCGATGCCAGAGAACTGCTGACACACCAGGACGAACCACACCTGGCCCTGGGCTGGGCCCTGGCGGCACGGGCCTGGAGCATAAGCCCGGCGGACGCCCTGGCCGCCTGGCTGTGGAGCTGGCTGGAGAACCAGCTGGCGGTGCTGATGAAGACCCTGCCCCTGGGCCAGCAGGCCGCCCAGCGCCTGACCAGCGAGCTGCTGCCACTGTTGCAGCAAGCCCAGCACAACGCCGCGAACCTTGACCCCAACCATCATGGCAGCGCCGCTTTCGGCCTGTCCCTGGCGAGCATGGCCCACGAGCGCCAGTACAGCCGCCTGTTCCGTTCCTAGGAGAAACTCATGAACGCACAACCTCTGCGCGTCGGCATCGGCGGCCCGGTGGGCTCCGGTAAAACCGCCCTGACCCTGGCCCTGTGCCTGGCCCTGCGCGAGCGCTACAACCTGGCGGTGGTGACCAACGATATCTACACCCGCGAAGACGCCGACTTCCTGGTACGCAATGAGGCCCTGGCGCCGGAACGGATCATCGGCGTGGAAACCGGCGGCTGCCCGCACACCGCGATCCGCGAAGACGCCTCGATCAATCTGGAAGCGGTGGACCAGTTGAACCGGCGCTTTCCTGGGCTCGACCTGATCCTGGTGGAGTCCGGCGGCGACAACCTCTCGGCCACCTTCAGCCCCGAACTCTCCGATCTGACCATCTATGTGATCGACGTTTCCGCCGGTGACAAGCTGCCGCGCAAGGGCGGTCCGGGCATCTGCAAATCCGACCTGCTGGTGATCAACAAGATCGACCTGGCGCCGCTGGTGGGGGCCTCCCTGGAGATGATGAACAGCGATACCCAGCGCATGCGCGGCGGCAAGCCGTTCGTCTTCAGCAACCAGAAAACCGGCCAGGGCCTGGCGGACATCATCGCCTTCATCGAACGCCAGGGCCTGCTCACCGCTGCCTGATCCCCGAACCCAATCCGCTCAACAAGGAAAACCACTCCATGACCCTAAAACGCATCCTCGGGGCCCTGGCCCTGCTGCTGACCCCGGCCCTGGCCTTCGCCCACCCGGGCCATGGCGACAACGGCCTGATGGCCGGTATCAGCCACCCCATCAGCGGCCTCGACCACCTGCTGGCCATGCTCGCTGTCGGCCTGTGGGCCGCCCAGCAGCAAGGCGCCGCGCGCTGGGCGCTGCCTTGCACCTTCGTCGGCACCATGCTGATCGGTGGTGTGCTGGGCTTCGAGGGCCTGGAGTTGCCGGCCCTGGAAAGCGGCATCGCCGCTTCGGTATTGGCCCTGGGCCTGGCCGTGGCCCTGGCCGTGCGCCCGCCCCTGAGCCTGGCGATTGCCGCCACCGCGCTGTTTGCCCTGTTCCATGGCGTGGCCCACGGCCTGGAACTGCCGGACATGTCCAGCCCTTGGGCCTATGCCGCCGGTTTTGTAGCGGCCACTGCGGCCCTGCATGCCGCCGGCTATGCCGTGGTACGGGTACTGCCTCAGGCGGCAGCGCCGCTGGTGCGCCTGGCCGGTGCGGCCTCGGCCGCTACGGGCGTCTGGTTGCTGGCAGGCTGATCCCTGCTTCATCTGCAGGAGCCGGCGTGCCGGCGAAGGCGGTCCTGCGGGCCGCCTTCGCTGGCAAGCCAGCTCCTGCCAGTATGTCGTGCTCGGCGGGCAAGCCGCCTTGTGGGGCTTCTCTGGTAACATGTCGCGCATTCAAAACTGCCGTGACGACGCCAGCCAATGCCAGATGTATCCCGTTCCGCCGCCTCGCCTGAACCGAGCGCTCTGTTCAACGCCATGCAGCAGCATTTCCACAAGGTGATAGTGCCGCTATGGCAGGGCCCGGGCTGGAACCCGCAGTTGGCGTTGCCCTATGAGGCGCTGGACGCCGAGCATCGGCCGCTGCCACCGCAGCGCTATCGGGCCATGGCTTGCGCCCGGCAGTTGTATCTGTTTTCCCAATTGATCGGCGATGCCGCCGCGCCCTTTGCCCAGGAGCGCGCCGCCGCGCTGTTCCGCTCGCTGCAACGGCACTTCCACGACGCCGAGCACGGTGGCTGGTTCTACAGCATCGACCCTGAAGGCGCGCCGCTGGATCGCCGCAAGGACCTCTATACCCACGCCTTTATCCTCTTCGCCTGCGCTCATTACTGGGCCAAGGTCCGCGAGCCGCTGGTGGAGTCGGTGCTCAACGCCGCCCTGGAAGTGGTAGCCCAGCGCTTCGCCCGCGGCGACGGGCTCTACGAAGCCAGCCTCGCCGAGGACTGGTCCATATTGGGTTCGGGGCCGCTGCAGAATCCACTGATGCACCTGGCCGAAGCCTTTCTCGCGATCCTGGCCGTACGCGAGGACGCTGCGGTCCAAGCCGCGTTGCTGGAACTGTGCCAGGCCATGCAGCAGCAGTTCATCGCCCCCCAGCACGGGGTGATGATGGAGAAGCCCCTGGGAGCTGTGGATAACTGGTTCGAGCCGGGGCACCAGTTCGAGTGGTACTTCCTGCTGGCCTCGTCACAGTTACTGCGCGGCAGCGCCCTGCACGCTTGCGTGGAACGAGCCTTCGCCTTTACCGAGCAACTGGGAGTCGAGCCCGAGAGCGGCGCCGTGTGCGCCATGCTCGAACTGCCGCCCCGAGCCGGCGTCAAGGACGCCACCCAGCGCATCTGGGCCCAGGCCGAATACCTGCGTGCCCTGACCTTGCGCCCGGCTGGCCAGGCGCCCTTGCTGCGTCAGCTAAAAGCGCTGCAAGCGCATTTCCTGCATGCAGGGGGCTGGAATGAATGCCTGGATGCCAACGGCGCGGTCAGCCGGCGGGATATGCCGTCGACCACGCCTTATCACCTGGCGACCTGCTATCGCGGGCTGGCGGAATATTTTGCCTGAGGCCCTTGGCCGGCAAGCCGGCTCCTACGCGGTGTTGTAGGAGCCGGCTTGCCGGCGAAACAGGCGCCGCCCCTCAAGCGATCCACTTGCGATCCCCGGTAAAGCTGATGGTCAGCCAGCGCGCTGCGTCGGCCTCTCCCAACTGGCTGGAAATCTCCTCGCGCAAGCGGTCCAGAGTCGCCACATCCTGCAGCGGATAGTGCGCCGGCAGGACGATATGGATCTCGATGAACCGCGCCCGACCGTGCTTCTGCACGTAGCTGATGTAGTCGTCGAAACCATGGGCGGCCTTGGCCTGCTCCATCACGTTGCGGACCTTTTCGTCCAACTGGTCCGGGGCGATCCCCAGCACATCACGCAGGGCCGGGCGCAGGATCTTCAGCGCCAGCGGCAACATGCTCAGGGCCAGCAGGATCAGGATCGCCGGGTCGACATACACCGCCCACTGGCCGTGCCCGTACTGCTTGAGCAGCAAGGCGATGATGAAGCTCACCAGCAGCCCCACCGAGAGCATCGCGTCCACCAGCCAGCTGATGTTGTCGAACTGGATCAGCGACGACTTGAGCTTGCGGTTACGCCGGCGCACGTAGAAGAAGTAGGCGAACTCCGCCACGGCGAAAAACGCCGCATAGAAAATCACCAGCCCCAGCTCGACCTCGCGGCCACCGTTGATGATGCCGAACACCCCATTGAGGAAGGCGTAGATGGCGATGAGCATCAGGAAGCTGCCTTCGATCAGCAGCACCATGGGTTCCAGGTGCCAGAAGCCGAACTGGAAACGGTGGTTGCTTTCCTTGGCGATCAGCTTGGCGGTGATCAGCATCAGGACCTTGATGAAGGTGGCGATCAGCGAAAAAAATCCATCGAACAGGATGGATTGGGCGCCAGAAACAAAACCCGTGACGATACCGGCGATCGCCACGGCGAACATCAGTACGGTCGATTGTTTGAGCAGAGCCTGCTCACCTCGGTTACTCACGATTCCTCCTATCGAACTTCAAAAACGCCGCCTTGTGTGAGGCAGCGGCGAAATTTCTGGCGGGAATTCTAACCTGTCAGGGCTGACCACAAGCTGAAACGAATCAGCTTATGTGTATCCGAGTACAACTGTAGCCGCTGCCGAGCGATGGCGAGGCTGCGACCGCCTCCGCAGGAGGCGCAAGATCTTGCGGGCGCCGGAGGGCCCTGCGGCCCTGTCGCAGCCTGCGACAGCGGCTACAGGAGGCTCATGACTTGGCGTTGCGTTCGATGGCGAAACCGGCCCAGGTCTGGCTCACAGGCATCAGCTCCAGGCTGTTGATGTTGACGTGTGCCGGGGTATTGAGCACCCAGAAAATGGTGTCGGCGATGTCCTCGGGCTGGATCGGCTCGGCCCCGGCGTAGGTGGCGTCGTAGCGTGCCTGGTCACCGGCGAAGCGCACCAGGGAGAACTCGCTTTCGCACAGCCCCGGCTCGATGTTGGTGACGCGCACGCCGGTGCCCTGCAGGTCGCAGCGCAGGTTCAGGGAGAACTGTTTGACGAAGGCCTTGCTCGCGCCATAGACGTGGCTGCCCGGGTACGGGTAGTTGCCGGCGATGGAGCCCAGGTTGACGATGCCTGCGCCGCGACCGTGGGCGATCAACCGTGGTAGCAGCAGGCGGGTGCTGTACATCAGGCCCTTGATGTTGGTGTCGACCATGGTGTCCCAGTCATCCAGGTCGCACTTGGGCGCCGGGTCCACGCCCAGGGCCAGGCCGGCGTTGTTGATCAGCCCGCGCAGCTTGCTGAACGAAGGCGGCAACTGGGCGATGGCCTCTTCCATGGCCTTGCGGTCGCGCACATCGAGCACCAGGCCATGCACCTCGGTCTGTTTGGACAGCTCCGCGCACAGGGCGCTGAGGCGCTCCTCGCGGCGGCCGGTCAGTACCAGGGACCAGCCGGCTGCGGCAAAGCGCCGGGCGCAGGCTTCGCCAAAACCGGAAGTCGCGCCCGTAATGAACAGTGTGGAAGTCATGGTGTTCTCCTTGCTGGGTGGCGAGCCGCCGTTTCGATAAAAAACGCTTCGCAGCATGCCCGGGCCGGCTCCTACCGGCAACCGCGCCGTTGGCCGTAAAGAGCCGCAAGCGGTGAGCGCGCCCGATGTTCGCTGTACAAAAAACACTCACCAGGCGCCAAGCCACGGGTTACATGGCCTGCAGCCATGTGCACGCACCTTATCCACAGGCCGGTCCACAGTCTTTGGGGGCAAGTGCAAAGGGCTGAAAGCCGCTATCCACAGGGCCTGCGCGGGTTCAGCAGAAGTTTTTTGCTTGACCCGGACCGCGGGTCCATGCAGCCGGCCCGGGCAAAGATGACCGCACGGTCAAGGTTGACAAGGCCAGAGGCCAGTAACTACGCCGCTCAGAGCCGTCTTTCCAGAGTTTAATCACAGACTTATCCACAGGCTTATCCCAACCCTTTTCCAGGTACAGCTGCGACAATAAAAAGGTTGACAAGCGCACCTTCAGCTCCCACAAAAAGCACCGATCAAAAAACAACCAATCGCCTGCAAGCCACGTGGTTAAAGGCTTGCAGCCAGCTACACCCACGTTACCCACAGCCCGCTCCACAGCAAACGGGGACAAGTCAAAACAGTGGAAAAACAACTGTTTGCAGCGTCTTTATGCCGCGTTAAAGCAGCTTGCCAGGAATGTTTTCCACAATTACCGGACACAGGCTTGGTGCAGGCGCAAAGCGCCAGTCGGCGCTCGGTGAAATCAGAAAGGCGGTCAGGCGGCCCCCTTCGCTGGCAAGCCAGCGCCTACAGGGGAGGACGGGATGGGGTGGGCATAACAATGCCCCGGCGGCGCGGGCCGGCGGGGCATGCTTTATCCACAGAGCGGACGGTCAGTGGCCGCCCAGGTAAGCGTTGCGCACCTCCTCGTTGACCAGCAGTTCCTTGCCGGTGCCGCTCAGGCGGATCTCGCCGTTGACCATCACGTAGGCGCGGTCCGAGAGCTTCAGCGCGTGGTTGGCGTTCTGCTCCACCAGGAAGATGGTCATGCCGGTGGCCGCCAACTCCCTCAAGGTGGCGAAGATCTGCTTCACCACGATCGGCGCCAGGCCCAGGCTCGGCTCATCCAGCAGCAGCAACTTGGGCCGGCTCATCAATGCCCGGGCAATGGCCAGCATCTGCTGCTCGCCGCCAGACATGGTCATGGCCCGCTGGGTACGCCGCTCCTTGAGGCGGGGAAACAGCTCGAACATGCGCTGCATGTCCTCATTGGCGTACTTGTCGCCAATGGGGATGGTGCCCATCAGCAGGTTTTCCTCCACGGTCATGTCGGGGAACACCCGACGCCCTTCCGGGGACTGGGCGATACCGTTGGAGGCGATGTAGTGGGACGACTTGTGGGTGATGTCCACACCGCGATAGAGAATCTGCCCGGACTCCGCCCGGGGCTGGCCGAAGATCGACATCAGCAGGGTCGACTTGCCGGCACCGTTGGAGCCGATCAGGCTCACGGTTTCCCCTTCGTTGATGTGCAGCGAGACTTTCTTCAGGGCCTGGATCGGGCCGTAGTACACGTCCAGGTCCTTGAGTTCGAGGATAGGTTGAGTCATGCCAGTTCCTCTTCGTCGGCACCCAGGTAGGCGGCAATCACTTTCGGATCATTGCGGATCGCCTCCGGGCCGCCCTCGGCGATCACGTTGCCGTGGTCGAGCACCACGATGTGGTCGGAAATACTCATCACCATGCCCATGTCGTGTTCGATCAGCACCACGGTCAGGTCGTGCTCGTCGCGCAGCAGCCGGATCATTGCGCTCAGCGCTTCGGTTTCCTGGGGGTTGAGGCCGGCGGCCGGCTCGTCGAGGCAGATGATCTGCGGCCGGGTACACATGGCCCGGGCGATCTCCAGGCGCCGTTGCTGGCCGTAGGACAGCTCGCCGGCCAGGCGGTTGGCGCAGTCCACCAGGTCCACCACCTCCAGCCAGTAGAAGGCATGGTCCAGGGCGGCGCTTTCCGCCTTGCGGTAGCCCTTGGTGTTGAGGATGCCCGCCAGCAGGTTGCGGTTGACCCACATGTGCTGGGCCACCAGCAGGTTTTCCACCACGGACATTTCCTTGAACAGGCGAATGTTCTGGAAGGTCCGCGCCAGCCCGGCGCGGTTCACCAGGTGGGTGCCGCCGAACATCTTGTAGTACAAGCGGCTGGCGAAGCTTTTCGGCGAGACGAAGTCGGTGGCGCGAAAGGGCTCGCCCAGGAGCTTGATGACGTTGGTCTGCCGGCCCCGGGTATTGAGCTCGATGCGCCCGCCGGAGGCCTTGTAGAAGCCGGTCAGGCAGTTGAACACCGTGGTCTTGCCGGCGCCGTTGGGGCCGATCAGGGCGAAGATCGAGTTGCGCTTGACCTTCAGGCTGACGTCGCTGAGGGCCTTGATGCCACCGAAGTGCATCATCAGGTTTTCGACCGAAAGAATGTATTCGCTCATGGCGCGTTCCCCTCAGTCAGAGCACCTTTGCGTGGAGTGACGCCGGTGCGGCTGATGCGGATCAGCCCTCGCGGTCGCCAGATCATCATCAACACCATGAGAATGCCGAACAGCAGCACCCGGTACTCGGAGAAGCTGCGCAGCAACTCCGGCGCCACAGTCAGCACGAAGGCCGCGATCACCACGCCCACCGTCGAGCCCATGCCCCCCAGCACCACGATGGCCAGGATCAGCGCCGATTCGAAGAAGGTGAACGACGACGGGTTGACGAAGCCCTGGTAGCTGGCGAAGAACACCCCGGCCAGGCCGGCGGTGGAAGCACCGATGGTGAAGGCCGAGAGTTTGACCAACACATGGTTCAGGCCCATGGCGCGGCAGGCGATCTCGTCTTCACGCAGGGCTTCCCAGGCCCGCCCCACGGGCATGCGGGTCAGCCGGTGCTTGATGTAGAGCACCAGCAGCACCACCAGGAACAGCACGATGTAGATGAACAGGAATTTCAGGTTGGGGTTGTATTCCAGGCCGAAGAACTCATGAAACGGCACCCCGCCGTCCTTGGCCTTGCGGCCGAACTCCAGGCCCAGGAAAGTCGGCGACGGCACCGGCATGCCGTTGGGGCCACCGGTGAAGGACAGCCAGTTATTGAGCACCAGGCGGATGATCTCGCCGAAGCCCAGGGTCACGATGGCCAGGTAGTCGCCGTGCATCCTCAGCACCGGGAAGCCCAATATGCACCCCGCCAGGGCCGCGGCAATCGCCGCCAGGGGCAGCACGGTCCAGAAGCCCAGGCCCAGGTACTGGTAGCCCAGGGCCAGGCCGTAGGCGCCGATGGCGTAGAACGCCACGTAACCCAGGTCCAGCAGGCCCGCCAGCCCCACCACGATGTTCAGCCCCAGGCCCAGCAGTACGTAGATCAACCCGAGAATGACCACGGTCAGCAGGTACTTGTTGGCGAAGAACGGAAACACGATGGCGATCACGATCAGGGCCGGGATGATCCAGCGCAGCCGCGACTTGTAGTCCGGCGCCAGCACATGCACGCCGGAGCCGGTGCTTTCAAAGCCCTGGAGAATCTTCAGGCCCTTGGGGGTTTGCAGGAACAGGCTCAGGGCCAGCCGGCCGGCCATGACAATGGCTACCAGCCAGGCCACGCGAGTCGGCTGCAGGTTGAAACTGTAGCCATCGAGCACCACACCCACGATGGGGCCAAACACGATCAGCGAGATCAGCCCGGCCAGCACGGCGTCGATGACGCTCTTTTTGATATCAATCGGTTTATTGGCAGCAGACATACTTACACCTTCGCCACGAGTGGGCGACCCAGCAGGCCTTGGGGACGGAAGATCAGGATCAGCACCAGCAGCGAGAAACTGAACACGTCTTTGTAGTCGGAGTTGATCAAGCCGGAGAACAGCGACTCGGAGATGCCGAGGATGATCCCGCCGAGCATCGCCCCAGGCAGCGAGCCGATGCCGCCGAGTACCGCAGCGGTGAACGCCTTGATGCCGATGACGAAGCCGGCATAGAAGTCGAACGTGCCGTAGTTCATGGTGATCAGCACCCCGGCCAGGGCCGCCATGGCCGCGCCGATGACGAACACGTAGGAGATCACCCGGTCGGTGTTGATGCCGAGGATCGAGGCCATCTTGCGGTCTTGCTGGGTGGCCCGGCACATACGCCCGAGCTTGGTGTACTTGATGATGTAGGTGAGCAGCGCCATGCCGGCGAACGCCGCCACCAGGATGAAGATCTTGGTGTAGGTGAGCTGCACGAAGCCTGTGCCGATATCGACTTTCCAGGCCCCGGCCAGCAGGGTCGGAACCCCTTGCTGCTTGGCGCCCTGGCTGATCTGCGCGTAGTTCTGCAGGATCAGCGAAATGCCGATGGCGCTGATCAGCGGCGC
This sequence comes from Pseudomonas sp. 8(2025), assembly GCF_052665325.1. Taxonomy (NCBI): domain Bacteria; kingdom Pseudomonadati; phylum Pseudomonadota; class Gammaproteobacteria; order Pseudomonadales; family Pseudomonadaceae; genus Pseudomonas; species Pseudomonas sp. 8(2025). The sequence continues at coordinate 152,788 of NZ_JBQOIE010000002.1, forward strand.
CAGGCGGGTGGAGTTGCGCAGGGGTTTGTAGGCCACGCGCTCGATGACCCAGCCATAGATCCCCGTCACCACGACGGTGAAGATCAGCGTGCCGAGAATGAGTAGCGGGAAGGATTCAATGCCGAAATAGGCCAGCAGAGCCAGACTGATTGCCGCGAGGTAGGCGGAAATCATGTAAACCTCGCCGTGGGCGAAGTTGATCATGCCGATGATGCCATAGACCATTGTGTAGCCGATGGCGATCAGACCGTAGACGGACCCGAGGGTCAGCCCATTGATCAGTTGCTGCAGGAAAATACCATCCATAACGCAATCTCACGGACTTGAGAGACTGCACAGGCCGTCGACGCCGGACAGGGATCACCCGTCTGCGCAACACGTCCGTTGTGCAGCTCTACGAGAAAAGGCAAGTACTGCACGAGCAGGGACCGGTACCAGGGGGTGGTACCGGCCCGTTCGGACTCATGTCACTTCTGTTTTTCCAGCTGGTGGTACTTGCCGTCCTTGTCCCACTGATAGACCACGTAGTCGGAAACCTTGAGGTCACCCTTGGCGTCCCAGGACTTCTCGCCCATCACGGTTTTCACCGGATTGGCCTTGAGCCATTTGGCCGCATCTTCGCCCTTGTTGGACTTGGCGCCGCCGAAGCCGGCCGCCAGGGCCTGGATCGAGGCATAAGCGTACAGGGTATAGCCCTCGGGCTCGGTGCCGGCCTTGCGGAAGGCATCCACCACGGCCTTGCTGTCTGGCAGCAGGCGCGGGTCGGCGCCGAAGGTCATGTACACGCCGTCAACGTATTGCGGGCCACCGGCGGTGGTCACCAATTCGTCGGTAACGATGCCGTCGTCGGACATGAACTTGACGTCCTTCAGGCCCTGCTCGCGCAGTTGGCGTACCAGCGGACCGGCTTCCGGATGCAGGCCGCCGAAGTACACCACGTCGGCGCCGGCGGCGCGGATCTTGGTCACCACGGCGCTGAAGTCTTTCTCGCCACGGGTCAGGCCCTCGTACAGCACCGGGGTCACGCCGCGCTTGGTCAACTGTGCCTTGGTGGCATCCGCCAGGCCCTGGCCGTAGGTGTCCTTGTCGTGCAGCACCACGACTTTCTTGCCCTTGAGCACATCGATGATGTAGTCACCGGCGACGATGCCCTGCTGGTCGTCACGCCCGCACATGCGGAACATCGCGGAGAGGCCACGCTCGGTGACCTGGGGGTTGGTGGAGCCCGGGGTGATGGCAATCACACCGGCGTCGCTGTACACCTCGGAAGCCGGAATGGTCGACGAGGAGCAGAAGTGCCCGACCACGCCGGCCACCTTGTCCTGGTCCACCAGGCGGTTGGCCACTGCCACCGCCTGCTTGGGTTCACAGGCGTCATCGCCCTTGACCAGGACGATCTTCTCGCCGTTGACCCCGCCCTTGGCGTTGATCTCGTCAGCCGCTGCCTGTGCACCCTTCATGTACTGCTCGCCAAATGCCGCGTTGGCGCCTGTCATGGGACCCGCTACACCGATCTTCAGGTCGGCTTGAGCAAACGCAGAAACACCCAGCGCAGTTGCCACTGCGAGGGCCAGAAAGCCTTTCTTGTAAAACGTCTGGGACATGAGGTGGTGCTCCAAGGTTTTTTTAGTTGGCACTGCGACTTCACTAAGGTTGCTCAGAGCAAGCGCCGTGCCAGTGGTTTTTTATTCTGAAAAAAGTCGCTGTCTTATTGTTATTTCGACTGTTTCGAGCCCTTTTTTATTGGGCGTGCAACCGTCTAAACCGCGGAAGGTAAAACCCTGCTTTTTAATGGGCGCAACCCATGCGTGCCATCATTGCAACCGCGACACAATTCAACGTGCAACCCTGCTGTAACAGCTCGCGTCACCGAACTGCACACTGCTGGTGCGAGACTGCTACGAGCCGCACCATTACAGGCTAGTCGCTGCATCGAAAAGCGTCGTCGGCCGCCCACTATTTCCTTGTTCAGATCACAATTCGCAGGCACTGGCCCGCGTGGTAGAGGGAGAAGCCGGCTTCGTACAGGCAACTGCGCAAGCCCACGCCGGCCAGGGGCTGCATGGCTGCGAAGGGGATCGGCAGGGCCTGGGGGTCGCCGTTGCACAGGTAGTCGGCGAAGGCCTTGCCCACCACGGTTCCGGTGGTCACGCCCCGGCCGTTGTAACCGGTGACAGCCACCAGGCCCGGGGCCGGCTCGAACAGGCGCATCAGGTGGTCGGGGGTGAAGGCGATGCAGCCGGTCCAGGTGCATTCCCACTCCACCGGCTTGAGGTACGGGAAGTAATGCTGCTGTACGCGGTCGGCCCAGGCCTTGAGGAACCACAAGGGCTTCTGGCTGCCATTGCCCAGGCTGCCCAGCAACAGGCGGCCCTCGGCATCCCGGCGGATGCTGCTGAGCACCTGTCGGGTATCCCAGGAGCCCTGGCCCCCGGGCAGGATCTGCCGGGCCGCTTCTTCGGTCAGGGGCGCGGAAGCCACCTGGTAGTAGTAGCCGGGGAAGAAGTTGCGCCGCAGCTCGGTCCAGTCGCCTTCGGTGTAGGCGTTGGAGGCGATCACCACCTGCTCGGCCAGCACCGAGCCCTGCTCGGTCTGCACCGACCAGCGCTGGCCCTGGCGCTCCAGGCGGGTGACCGCGGAATGGTCGAACAGACGCCCGCCCAATTCCGTCGCCGCCCTGGCCAGGCCGCTGACGTAAGCCATGGGGTTGAGGGTTCCCGCCCGCCGGTCGAGCAGGGCCGCGGCAATCTTGCGAGTGCCGGTGGCCGCTTCGCACGCCGCGCCGGTCAGCAACTCCACGGGGGCCCCGCGACGTTTCCACTGTTCTTCACGGCTGCGCAGATCGGCCTCGCCCCGGGCGTTGTGGGCCATGTGCAAAGTGCCTTCGCGGCGCAGCTGGCAATCGATGTGGTACTTGTCCACCAGGCTGAACACCAATGACGGCGCCGCGCCGAGCATGCGGTTGAGCTGGCTGCCCACCTGCTCGCCGAAACCGGCCTCGATCTCGTCCGGCGGGATCCACATGCCGGCGTTCACCAGCCCGACGTTGCGCCCTGAACCGCCGTGCCCCGCGCGGTGGGCTTCGACCACACAGACCCGCTTGCCCTGCTCCAGCAAATGCACGGCGGCCGACAGCCCGGTGAAGCCGGCGCCGATGATGCACACATCCGCCGTCAGCTCGCCCTTGAGCGGCGCCCTGTCAGGCCGTTGCGGGGTGAGTGTTTCCCACAGACATTGTTCTTGTAGCGCCATTGCCAGACTCCGAAATCAACGAACCACAGACGCTGAAACGCACTTGCCGCTGTTCGCCAGCAAGCTGGCTCCTACAAACCTCCCCGCAGGAGCGAGCGTGCTCGCGAAAAGACTCAATCGAAGGTGATGCCCTGGGCCAGCGGCAGCTCCCGGGAGTAGTTGACGGTGTTGGTCTGGCGCCGCATGTAGCCGCGCCAGGCATCGGAGCCGGATTCGCGACCGCCGCCGGTTTCCTTCTCGCCGCCGAAGGCGCCGCCGATCTCTGCGCCGCTGGGGCCGATGTTGACGTTGGCGATGCCGCAGTCGCTGCCCACCGCCGACATGAACTGCTCGGCCTCACGCACGTCGGTGGTGAAGATGCAGGACGACAGGCCCTGAGGCACGGCGTTGTTCAGGCGCAGCGCTTCTTCGAAGTCGTTGTAGCCGATCACATAGAGGATCGGCGCGAAGGTTTCGCTGCACACCACCTCGCTCTGCTCGGGCATTTCGACGATGGCCGGCGACACGTAGTAGGCGTTGGGGAACTGGTCCTGCAACTGGCGCTGGCCGCCGAAGACCCGGCCGCCCTCGCTCAGGGCCTGCTCCAGGGCATCCTGCATCGCCTCGAAACTGTGCTTGTCGATCAGCGGGCCGATCAGGTTGCCTTCCAGCGGGTGGCCGATGCGCACCTTGGAATAGGCCGTCTTGAGGCGGCTGATGATTTCCTCTTTCACCGACTCGTGGGCAATCAGGCGACGCAGGGTGGTGCAACGCTGGCCGGCGGTACCCACGGCGCTGAACAGGATGGCGCGCACCGCCATGTCCAGATCGGCGCTGGGGCCGAGGATCATGGCATTGTTGCCGCCCAGTTCGAGGATGCTGCGGGCAAAACGCGCGGCCACTTTCGGCGCCACTTCGCGGCCCATGCGGGTGCTGCCGGTGGCACTGATCAGGGCCACCCGCGGATCGTCCACCAGGGCGGCGCCGGCATCACGGCCGCCGATGATCACCTGGCTCAGGTATTCGGGCGCATCCTGGAAGTTCTTCAACACGCGCTCCAGCAGCGCCTGGCAGGCCAGGGCGGTGAGCGGGGTCTTTTCCGAGGGTTTCCAGATCACCGGGTTGCCGCAGACCAGCGCCAGGGTGGTGTTCCAGGCCCAGACCGCTACCGGGAAGTTGAAGGCGCTGATCACCCCGACAACCCCCAGGGGATGCCAGGTTTCACGCATGTGATGGCCCGAGCGCTCGGAGGCGATGGTCAGGCCGTAGAGCTGGCGCGACAGGCCGACGGCGAAGTCGCAGATGTCGATCATTTCCTGCACTTCCCCCAGGCCTTCCTGGGTGATCTTGCCGGCTTCCCAGGACACCAGCTCCCCCAGGTCGGCCTTGTACTCGCGCAGCACCTCGCCGAATTGCCGCACCAGCTCGCCGCGACGGGGTGCCGGCACCTTGCGCCACAGGGCGAATGCATGCTCTGCGCGACTGACCTGCTGCTCCACCTCGGCGGCGCCCTGCCAGTTCACCGCGGCGATCCGGCTGCCGTCGATGGGCGAGTGCACAGGCTGGGTGCCCGACTGGTACAGGGCCGGGTTGACACCCAGACGATCAAGCAATGCGGCAACCATGGGGTTACTCCTTACAGATGAAAGCGAAAGAACCAGGCCGCTGCGACGGCCATCAAGGCTAGTAGTTGTAGCTGGCCCGAGACTTGCCAACAAACGACCTTTAAGCGAGATATCATTCCGTTTATTCATGCTGAGCCGCTCGCTGGCACCCATAAGAACAAGGACCACCCATGCTCAACAAACGCTACTTGCCGTCGATCACCGCCCTGCAGTGCTTCGAGGCCGTGACCCGGCACCTGAGCTTCACCCGTGCGGCCGAAGAGCTCAACCTGACCCAGAGCGCGGTGAGCAAGCAAGTGGCGCAACTGGAAGAGCTGCTGCAACACCTGCTGTTTCGTCGGGTACGGCGGCGCCTGCAACTGACTCCGGCCGGCGACCTGTACCTGGTGGAGGTGCGCAAGATCCTCACCCAGGTGGAGATGTCTACCCATTACCTGCGTTCCTACGGCGGCGAGACCGAAGTCCTACGAGTCTCCACGCCCTACACTTTTGGCGCCCGCTGGCTGGTGCCGCGCCTCAAGGGCTGGCGACTGCGCCACCCGCACATCCACCTGGACCTGTGCAATGAGCAAGAGCCTGACGAACTGCTCCAGGGCCATGCCGACCTGGCCTTCTACTTTGGCCAGGGTTCACGCCCCGGCACCGAGAGCCTGAAGCTGTTCAGCGAAGAGCTGGTGGCGGTCTGCGCCCCTGACAGCCTGCCCGCCGAGCCCTTGACCGACCCCAGGCAACTCACTGAACTGGTGCTGTTGCAGAACGCTTCACGGCCCCAGGGCTGGCACGAATGGTTCGATCAACAGGGCTACCAGACCGAGCACAGCTACCACGGCCCACGCTTCGAAACCTTCTATATGTGCATCCGTGCGGCCCAGGTCGGCTGCGGGGTCGCCCTGCTGCCACGTTTTCTGGTGGAAGAAGAACTGGCTGAAGGCAAGCTGGTGATCGCCTGGGAATACGCCATGCCCAGCCAGGACGCCTATTACCTGGCCTACCCCGAACACTCGGCGGAAGTGCCCAAGGTCCGGGACTTCGTGCGCTGGATGCTCGAACACAACGACTCGCCCCTCCCGTAGGAGCCGGCTTGCCGGCGATGGGGCCCTTGAGCCCTGCTCAAGACTGAAGATCCGTTCGCTGGCAAGCCAGCTCCTACGGCCGGAGAATGGCCCGCCACAAAAAACACTGGCAAAGCGCTGCGCGTCTATGCGCCACTAGCGCCTTCATTGAAAGAGCTGAATGCCGCACTTGTCCGTCGCGGCCAGCATGGAGATTCCCGTTATGAGCGAGAGTGTGTTTGCCGATCGCATCGTGCAGAACCTGCTCGACACCGACTTCTACAAACTGACCATGATGCAGGCGGTGCTGCACAACTACCCCAACGTCGAGGTGGAATGGGAGTTTCGTTGCCGTAACAGCGAGGACCTGCGGCCCTATCTGGCAGAGATCCGCTACCAGTTCGAGCGCCTGGCGGAACTGAGCCTGAGCGCCGACCAGTTGGGCTTTCTCGAACGGATCAGCTTCCTCAAGCCGGATTTCCTGCGCTTTCTCGGGCTGTTTCGCTTCAACCTGCGCTACGTGCATACCGGCATCGAGGACGGCGAGCTGTTTATCCGCCTGCGCGGCCCCTGGCTGCACGTGATCCTGTTCGAAGTGCCGATGCTGGCCATCATCAGCGAGGTGCGCAACCGCTACCGCTATCGCGAGATCCAGCTGGTCCAGGCCCGCGAGCAGCTGTACCGCAAGTTCGACTGGCTGACCGCCAACGCCAGCAGCGAAGAACTTTCCGAGCTGCAAGTGGCGGATTTCGGCACCCGCCGACGCTTTTCCTACCGGGTCCAGGAAGAAGTAGTGAACGTGCTCAAGCACGATTTCCCCGGACGTTTTGTCGGCACCAGCAACGTGCACCTGTCCCGGGAACTGAACATGAAACCCCTGGGCACCATGGCCCACGAATGGATCATGGCCCACCAGCAACTGGGGCCGCGGCTGATCGACAGCCAGATCGCCGCCCTCGACTGCTGGGTCCGCGAATACCGTGGCTTGCTGGGCATCGCCCTGACGGATTGCATCACCACCGATGCTTTCCTCGGCGATTTCGACCTGTTCTTCGCCAAGCTGTTCGACGGCCTGCGCCACGACTCCGGCGACCCGATCCTTTGGGCGGAAAAGGCCATCGCCCACTACCACAAGCTGGGCATCGATCCGATGAGCAAGACCCTGGTGTTCTCCGACAGCCTGAGCCTGCCGCGCGCCCTGGAAATATTCCGTGCGCTGCGGGGGCGGATCAATGTCAGCTTCGGCATCGGCACCAACCTGACCTGTGACATTCCCGGTGTCGAGCCGATGAGCATCGTGCTTAAAATGGCTGCCTGCAATGGCCAGCCCGTCGCCAAGATCTCCGATGAAGCGGGCAAGACCCATTGCAAGGATCCGAACTTCGTCGCTTACTTGCGCCACGTTTTCCAAGTACCTGCCCAACCTGGCAAGGAGTGAATCATGCAAGCCGTACAGCGTGAGATTGCGCAGCAGCTCAAGGTCCAAGCACCTTTTCCCGACCACGCCGCCCTTGAGGCAGAAATCGCCCGGCGCATCCGCTTCATCCAGGACTGCCTGGTCAATTCCGGGCTCAAGTCCCTGGTGCTGGGTATCAGCGGCGGCGTCGACTCCCTGACCGCCGGCCTGCTGGCCCAACGGGCGATGCGTGAATTGCGCGAACGCAGCGGGGACGATGGCTACCGCTTCATTGCCGTGCGCCTGCCCTATGAGACCCAGTTCGACGAGCACGATGCCCAGGCCTCGGTGGACTTCATCAACCCTGACGAACGCCACACCGTGAACATCGGCCCGGCGGTCAGGGCCCTGGCCAACGAAGTGGCGGCCTTCGAGGGGCAGCACGCGGTGTCCCGGGATTTCGTCCTCGGCAACACCAAGGCGCGGATGCGCATGGTGGCCCAGTACACCATCGCCGGCGCCGCCCATGGCCTGGTGATAGGTACCGACCACGCCGCCGAAGCGGTGATGGGTTTCTTTACCAAGTTCGGTGACGGCGCCTGCGACCTGGCGCCCCTGAGCGGCCTGGTGAAAAACCAGGTGCGCTCCATTGCCCGCCACTTCGGTGCCCCGGAATCGCTGGTGGAAAAGGTCCCTACCGCCGACCTCGAAGACCTGTCGCCGGGCAAGCCGGACGAAGCGTCCCACGGCGTCACCTACGCCGAGATCGACGCCTTCCTGCATGGCCAGCCGGTACGTGAGGAAGCCTTCAAGATCATCTGCGACACCTACCGCAAGACCCGTCACAAACGCGTCATGCCCTTCGCCCCATGACCCGCCTCGCTCTGTAGGTGCCGGCTTGCCGGCGAAAGGGCCGCTTGTGCTGCACAAGGCTCGAGGGCCTCTTCGCGGGCAAGCCCGCTCCTACGGATGCACACAAAAAAAGCGCCCCTGGGGGCGCTTTCTTGTTGCAGCCGGGCCTGATGCTTACTTCAGGACCACAGCGCCTTTCATCATCGAGTTGTGGCCTGGGAACGAGCAGAAGAACTGGTAGCTTTCGCCAGCGGTCAGCTTCGATACGTCGAAGGTCACCGAATCTTTCTCGCCGGCACCGATGATCTTGGTGTGGGCGATGACGCGGGTGTCGCCTTCCTTCAGGTAGCTCTTGTCGATGCCGGCGGCCATGCCGTCGGTGGCGATGCCAGCCATGTCTGCGGTCTTGCTCAGTACCCAGTTGTGGCCCATGACGTTCTTCGGCAGGCTGCCGGAGTGGGTCAGGTTCACGGTGAAGGTCTTGCAGCTCTTGTCGATGGTGATTTCCTTAGTGTTGAAGGACATCTGGTCGGTAGAGTCGACATCGACCTTGCATTCGGCGGCCATCAGTTGGCTGCTGGCCAGTGTCAACAGGGATACCGCAACGAGTTTGGCAAACATGGTGAATCTCCAAGGCAGGGTTAACAAAATCCATCTGAATCCATGGGACGGAAGACTGCCTGAATTTCTCGCAAGTTCCTATGATTTGCATCAAAAAATTGTATACAACTCTCTGCTATCGACCTGATCAAGACAATCAACCGGCCAGCGGCATGGCACGCTTCTAGAATCACGCCATCGTCCCTGATCGGAGTCACCCTCATGCCGTTGAACAGCCTGTTTCGCAGCTTGCTCGCCGCCTACGCCTGTGGCGCCAGCGGTACCCATGAAACCCCGCAACGGGAGGTTTAATACTTGGAGCGAGGCCGGCGAGCCTTTACTCTGAGGCCATCAATGACCTCGGAGTAAGGCATGTCGTTAACTTCTGTCTGTGTATTCTGTGGCGCCAGCACCGGCGCCAACCCTCTCTATCGTGAAGCCGCCCAGGCCCTGGGCCGGGCCATCGCCGAGCGCAAGCTGACCCTGGTGTATGGCGGCGGCGCGGTAGGGCTGATGGGCATCGTCGCCGACGCGGCCCTGGCGGCCGGGGGCGAAGTCATCGGGATCATTCCGCAAAGCCTGAAGGACAAGGAAATCGGCCATCGCGGCCTGACCCGCCTGGAAGTGGTGGACGGCATGCACGCCCGCAAGGCGCGCATGGCCGAGCTCAGCGACGCCTTCATCGCCCTGCCCGGCGGCCTGGGAACCCTGGAAGAACTGTTCGAAGTCTGGACCTGGGGCCAGTTGGGCTACCACCACAAGCCGCTCGGCCTGCTGGAAGTGAATGGCTTCTACGAAAAACTCAGCGGTTTTCTCGATCATATCGTCGGCGAAGGCTTCGTCCGTGCCCCGCACCGTGACATGCTGCAAATGAGCGAGTCGCCGGCCGGCCTGCTGGATGCGCTGGACGCCTGGCAACCGACGGTCCCGGACAAATGGGCCGAAGGCAAACCCAGCTAACCACCCGGCCCCGATAACAGGCAGAATACGCGCCGCTCAACCTCACCTTCGACCCCAGAGGATCGCCCATGGCCAAACCCAACTACTCCTTCGCCAAACGTCAACGTGACTTGGCCAAGGAACAGAAGAAAGAGGAAAAGCTGCAACGCAAGAAAGCCGCCGCTGAAGAAACCAGCGCACTGAACCCGGATGCAGAAGGTGAAGTGAGCGTCGACGACGCCGAGCCCGAGGCCCCCCAGGCCTGACCTGCCCCGTAGGAGCTGGCTGGCCAGCGAAAGCGCTCTCCAGCCCTACGCAATATCCGCAGGCCCCATCGCTGGCAAGCCGGCTCCTGCAAGGTCGGAGATGGCAGTGTCATGCCAGGGGCATGACGGTGACCCGAACATCCGGGTCATGGCTGCCCCCTCCCAGAATCACCCCACGCAACGGCGACACATCGGAAAAATCCCGGCCCCAGGCCAGGGTGATGTGCTCCAGCGCCGGCTGCACGTTGTTGGTCGGGTCGAAATCCACCCAGCCCAGCACCGGGCAAAACACTGAAACCCAGGCATGGGAAGCATCGGCGCCGATCAGCCGCGGCTGCCCCGGCGGTGGCTGGGTCAGCAGGTAGCCACTGACATAGCGCGCCGCCAGCCCTCGCGAGCGCAGGCAGGCCAGCATCAGGTGGGCGAAGTCCTGGCACACCCCGCGCCGACGTTCCAGCACCTCCACCAGCGGCGTCGCCACCTGGGTGGCTTCGGCGTCGAAAGTGAACTCACTGAAGATCTTCTCCATCAACGCCTGGGCGCCCTGCAACAGCGGCCGCCCCGGTACGAAGCAACTGGCGCAGAACTCGACAAAACTCTGCTTCAGATGCACATAAGGCGATTCGAAACGGTAGCGACAGGCTTCCAGCAACGCCTCGGACAAGGGCTGGCCGCTGTAGGTCAGGGCGCCGCGGGCGGCATCCCAGGGCAGTGACGCGGCAAAATCCAGCGCCGGCCGCTCCAGCACCTCGACACTGAGCTGGGCATTGACCAGCAATTCGTCATGGGGCCGCTCGAAGGCCAGGCGGGTCAGCGGATTGCCGAATACATCCTGCTCGTCACGACGGCTGGTAGGGTCGGGGCTGATCAGCAATTGCCGCTCGCTGCACAGTTGCCAGGCACAGGCCCGGGGCCACAGGTGCGCCAGTTGCTGGGCCAGGGACACCGGGCTGTCGTAGCGGTAGTGGGTGTCGTGGAACACCTGGTAGCGCGCGCTCATCAGACCGACACCGTTTGCTGGCTGACATCATCCACATGGGCGAAATGCCGCAGCGCCAGGCGGTCCGAAACCTGCCCGCTGACCTCGGCGATCTCCTGCAGCAGGTCCGCCAGGCCCTCCACTGCGGCGCGCACACTGGCCTCGCCGAACAGCGAGTTCTCCAGGCAGCCCAGGTCGAAATGCGCCAGGCGCTCCACCAGCCGCGGCAGCGCCAGCTCGCGGGGCACGCCGAAATCATCGTTGAGGCGCTTGAGGGTGCGGGTCACCAGCTTGAGCTGGAACAACACGGCGTGGGGGTTCTGTTCATCCAGCAGCAACAGGTCGAGGACCGGAATCAACTGCGCCACCGCCAGGTAGCGCGACCGGTAGGTGATGCTGCTGTTACCCAGCTCCAGCAGCCAGTCCAGGCCGGCCTGGTCGAAGGCCGCGGTGCCCCGCAGGAAGGCCGCGAGGCTGCTGCTGAGGAACTGCAGGCGCTCGATGCGCCGGCCAATCATCAGGAAGCGCCAGCCTTCGTCGCGGGTCATGTCGTCCAGGGCGAACCCGGAGAGCGCCGCCAGGGACATCACCAGGCGGTTGAGAAAATCCAGCAGTTCGGCGAAATCCGGCTCCGGAGTGTCCAGCTCCTGGGCCTCGCGCTGCAGCTCCACCAGGGCCTGCCAGTTTTCCCGGGACAGCTTGCCGCGTACCTGGGAAGCCGCCCACTGCAAGCGTTGCAGGTTGGAGCGCAGGCTGAAGGACCAGTCCTCACCCAACAGGGCCGCCAGCAGGCGCTCGGGCAGCTCGCCCTCATCCGGCAGCAGCATCAGGCTTTCTCCCAGGTCCACCGCGGCCAGCAAGGCTTGCGGGTCATCGCCATCGACATAGCGCGCCAGCATGATCCGCAGCAGCCGCGCACTGTCGTCACAGCGCTCGCAATAACGGCCGAACCAGAACAGGTTTTCCACCACCCGCGACGGCAGGTAGGGATCGCGGCGCACCAGGTCATACACGCCGATGGTGCGCTGGGCCTTCCACTGCTCGCCGCTGGGCGCCCGCTCCCCCAGCACCCAGGTGTCCTTGCTGGCGCCACCGCGCTGCATCGACACCACTTCGGCACCGGCCTGGGCAGCGACCCGGGTCAGGCCTCCGGGCAGCACCCGGTAGCCGTCCTCGCTGGCCACCGCATACACCCGCATGCCGATGGCACGGGGCTGCAGCTGCCCGTTCTCGGCCTGCCAGACCGGCGCCTGGGACAGTTGCGGCAATTCCTGGGCGACATAGGCATAGGGCCGCGCCCGAATGCGCTCAGCCATTTGCAGGCGTTGCTCGGGGTCCAGGTCGCGGCCCAGCACCGGGGTGAAGCTCTGGGAAGCGAAGGCCGGCTTGACCAGCAGATCCGGGAGTTTTTCCAGGGCCTGCTGCAGCACCGGGGCCTCGCCGCACCACCAGGTAGCGATGGACGGCAGAAGCAGTTCCTCGCCCAGCAGAAACTGGCTGATCTTCGGCAGGAAGCCCAGCAGGCCGGGGGACTCCAGCACCCCGCTGCCCAGGGCGTTGGCCACCAGCACCCGGCCCTGGCGCACCGCGTCCAGCAGCCCGGGAACCCCCAGGGCCGAGTCAGTGCGCAACTCCAGCGGATCGCAGAAATCGTCGTCCAGGCGACGCATGATGGCGTGCACCCGGCGCAGGCCGCTGAGAGTCTTGAGGTACACCGTGGCATCACGCACGGTCAGGTCGCCGCCCTCCACCAGCGGGTAGCCAAGCTGTCGCGCCAGGTACAGGTGCTCGAAATAGCTCTCGTTGAACCGCCCTGGCGTCAGCAGCACCACCAGCGGCGCTTCGCTGTCCCGGGGTGCCTGGCGGGCCAGGGTTTCCTGCAGGGTGCGGAAGAACCCGGCCAGGTGCTGCACTTGCAGGTCGCGGTACAGGTCGGGGAACGCCCGGGACACGCTCATGCGGTTCTCCAGGGCATAGCCGGCCCCGGAGGGCGCCTGGGTACGGTCGGCGGTGACCCACCAGCGCCCGTCCGGGCTGCGTGCCAGGTCCACGGCATACAGGTGCAGGAAGGTCTGTTCCGGCGGGCAGATGCCCTGGCACGGCCAGAGGAAATTGTTGTGGCCGAACACCAGTTCCGCCGGCAGCAGCCCTTCACGGATCAACCGCTGCGGGCCATACAGGTCCGCCAGCACGGCATTGAGCAGGCGAGCGCGCTGGGCGATTCCGGTGGACAGCAACTGCCATTCATCCGCCGCGATCACATGGGGCAACAGGTCCAGTTCCCAGGGCCGGTCGGCGCCCTTGGGGTCGGCATAGACGTTGTAGGTGACGCCGTTCTCGTGGATCTGCCGGGTCAGCAGCGCCTGGCGCTGGGCCAGTTGACCGGGGCTGCTGCGCTGCAACTGTTCCAGCAGCCGCTGCCAGTGCGCCCGGACCTGGCCCTGGTCATCCAGCAACTCGTGGTAGGTACCCGCCGTCAGCGGGTAACGGTCTAGCAAGTCAGGCATGGAACACTCGGCAGACGGCAGGGAAAGTCAGATTAACGCACCGCCATGACGCCCGGATATGGCTATCTCACAGGCGTCGCAGGTGGATTAGAAGCGTCGCAAATCCAGGGTCAGCGGCAACTCGGCATTGATCACCACTGGCGGCACCTCCAGGCTTCCCGGGCTATGGCCAAGGCGGAAGAAGCGCGCCATGCGCCGGCTTTCCGCCTCGTTGGCATTCACCGGCAGGCTGTCGTAATTACGCCCGCCGGGGTGGGCCACATGGTATTGGCAGCCGCCCAGGGAGCGCTGCATCCAGGTATCGAGCAGGTCGAACACCAGCGGTGCATGCACCGGGATAGTGGGTTGCAGGCAATTGGCCGGCTGCCAGGCGCGGTAACGTACCCCGGCGACAAACTCGCCGACCCGCCCAGTGGGATGCAGGGGCAGCGCCACGCCATTGCAGGTCAGCACGTGGCGCTCGGGTACCAGGCCGCCGACCTTGACCTGCAGGCGCTCCAGGGAAGAGTCGACATAACGCACCGTGCCGCCCGCCGCGCCCTCCTCCCCCAGCACATGCCAGGGCTCCAGGGCCTGGCGCAGTTCCAGCTCGATGCCACTGACGGCGTAATCGCCGACCTTGGGAAAGCGGAACTCCAGGTGCGCGGCAAACCATTCGGCCCGCAGCGGGTAGCCGGCGGCATTCAGCTCTACCAACACATCAGCGAAATCCTGTTCGATAAAGTGCGGCAACAGAAAACGATCGTGCAGTTCGATGCCCCAGCGCGCCAATCGGGCCGGTGCGTAAGGCTCGCGCCAGAAGCGCGCCACCAGCGCCCGCAGCAGCAACTGCTGGGCCAGGCTCATGCGCGCATGGGGCGGCATTTCAAAGGCCCGCAGCTCCAGCAGGCCAAGGCGCCCAGTGGCGCCATCCGGCGAATACAGCTTATCGATGCAGAACTCGGCGCGATGGGTGTTGCCGGTGACATCGATCAACAGGTTGCGCAGCAGGCGGTCCACCAACCAGGGCGCGCACTCCTGGCCGGGAGCCGGCATCTGCGCGAAGGCAATCTCCAGCTCGTACAGCGCGTCATTGCGTGCCTCGTCGACCCTCGGTGCCTGGGACGTGGGGCCGATGAACAACCCGGAAAACAGGTAGGACAGCGACGGGTGGTTGTGCCAGTAACTGATCAGGCTGCGCAGCAGGTCGGGGCGCCGCAGGAACGGCGAGTCGGCCGGGGTGGCTCCGCCAAGGACAAAATGGTTGCCGCCACCGGTGCCGGTGTGGCGCCCATCGATCATGAACTTCTCGCTGGTCAGGCGCGTCTGCCGGGCCTGCTCATAGAGAAACTCGGTGCGCTCCACCAACTCGTCCCAACTGACCGAGGGCTGCACGTTGACTTCAATCACCCCCGGGTCCGGGGTCACCCGGAAGTTGCACAAGCGAGGGTCCGCCGGCGGCTCGTAGCCCTCCAGCAAGACCGGGCAGCGCAGCTCCTCGGCCGTGGCCTCGATCACGCTGACCAGTTGCAGGTAATCCTCCAGACGCTCCAGGGGCGGCATGAACAGGTACAACCGCCCCTCGCGCGCCTCGGCGCAGAGCGCGGTACGGGTCAGCCAGTCGGCGGACTCGTCCACCTGGGGCACCCGCTCGTCCGCCACTGCCGGCTCATCAATCGCTGCCAGCTGAGCCGCGCCCGCCAGTTCGGGAAAATCCTGGTTCGGATCGGTGGCGTGAATGAACGGATACTCCGCCGCCGTCACCCAGGGCTGGGACGCCAGGGGCAAGCGATAGCCCAGGGGCGAATCACCCGGTACCAGCCGGCAATGGTTATCGCGCAGGTACCAGCGCCCGCTCTGCCACTGGTCGCCCTTGGCGGTACGGGCCAAGGGCAGGACCTGGCCGATGACCTTGTCCAGCCCCTGGCTGAAAACCTTGCGCAGGCGCTGCCGCTCCAGGGCATCCTCCAGCCGCGAATCCTCGGCGCTGACATTCAGCGGCAGGCTGCCTTCGCGCCACAGGTAGTAGAAATTGTCCTCGTAGGCGGGAAACACAAAACGCGCAGGCAGCTTCAGACGCTCGGCGACACTGGCCAGAAAACGTCCGGCCAACAGCGCATCGGCGGCGTAATCTTCATGCTCGTCGGCAATCAGCGCGTTGTTGCGCCACACCGGTACACCGTCGCGACGCCAGTGGCAATTCAGCGACCAGCGCGGCAGTTGCTCTCCCGGGTACCACTTGCCCTGGCCGAAGTGCACCAGGCCCTGGGGCGCATAGTGCTGGCGCAGGCGCTGGAACAGCTCGCCGGCCAGGCGGCGCTTGTTCGCCCCCAGGGCTGCCGTATTCCACTCCGGGCCATCGGGATCGTCGATGGCGACGAAAGTCGGTTCGCCACCCATGGTCAGGCGCACATCCGCCTCCAGCAGGTCGACATCGATCTGCCGGCCCAGGGCCTGGATCGCCAGCCATTGCTCGTCGGTGTAGGGCTTGGTCACCCGGGGCGCTTCCCAGATGCGCTCCACACTCATCTCATGGCTGAATTCGCATTCGCAGGGCTCCACCAGCCCGGTGATGGGCGCTGCTGAAGAGGGGTCGGGGCTGCAGGCCAGGGGAATATGCCCTTCCCCGGCGAACAGCCCGGACGTGGCATCCAGGCCGATCCAGCCGGCGCCCGGCAGGTACACCTCGCACCAGGCATGCAGGTCGGTGAAGTCCACCTCGGTGCCGGAGGGGCCATCCAGGGATTTGACGTCCGCCGTCAGCTGGATCAGGTAGCCGGAGACAAAGCGCGCCGCCAACCCCAGGTTGCGCAGCAATTGCACCAGCAGCCAGGCCGAGTCCCGGCAGGAGCCGGAGGCGTTGAGCAGGGTCTGCTCCGGAGTCTGCACCCCGGGCTCCATGCGGATCAGGTAGGCGATGTCGGCACTCAACCGCTGGTTCAGGCCCACCAGGAAATCCACCGCCGGCAGCGGTGAGCGCGAAATGGCGTCCAGGTAAGCCTGGAACCTCGGCGTCAGGGGCAGGGTTTCCAGGTAGGGCGCCAGCTCGCGCTGTTCATCGGCGGCATAAGCGAAGGGAATCTGCTCGGCGTAGGGCTCGAGGAAGAAATCGAACGGGTTGAACACCGCCATTTCCGCCAGCAGGTCGACTTCGATCCGCAGCTCGCTGGTTTTTTCCGGGAACACCAGACGCGCCAGGTAATTGCCCTGCGGGTCCTGCTGCCAATTGATGAAATGCTGCTCGGGCTGGACCTTCAGCGCATAGGAGAGAATTCGCGTGCGGCTGTGGGCCGCCGGGCGCAGGCGAACGATCTGCGGGCCCAGTTCGACGGCGCGGTCGTAGCGATAGTGCGTGACATGGTGCAATGCGACATGAATCGACACGGCGTGCCTCCTGCGAGCCTGAACGGTGGGAGAACCTGCGCAAGACTTATGCCAGCGCGCAAGTCCATGGGGTTGTTCAGCGACCCTGGGCAGTACAGCACCAAAACCGCGCAATCGATGCATCCCGGTGCAGGCAATTGCACATAAATGCGCCAGAAGGCAGGCGACGAATCAGCCGCGCTTGCGCTGCTGCTTGAAGCGCTGGCGCTGCTGGCGGATCTGCAGCAGCCGTTCGCGCATTTCCCGGTGCCGCTTGCTGTTGAGCAGCAACAGCCCGAGCAGCGGCAGCAACACGCCGAACAGGTACACCCCCTGGTGCGGGTGATACTGAAACATCGGCACCACCCCAAGCAGGCAGGCGACAAAGTAGCCGGCCACCAACCATACCGCGCGGGAAATGCCACGCACTATCAGCAGGTTGCCCAGCACCAGCAGCGGGATCAGTACCAACAGGCCAAACAGCAGGTATTCGTCGCGCTGGGGCGGTGCCATGGCGCGCCAATAAGTGGTGCCGGCCAGGGACAGCAGGAGCGAGGCACTGAAGCAGCCCAGCAGCACGGTGAGCATGAAGGTCGGGAAATAACGTACCAGGAAGTCTCTCATGCGGCCGCCATCTATCACTCGTCGAACTCCTCGTAGAGCCCCACCGCAAGGGTTTTCACCTGGCCAAGATTGCCGGAGCTGATACTCCCGCTGGTACTCAGGGCAGCGCCCAGAGCATCCTGCATCTGGGTCAGGGTGGCGTGGCGGATCTGCGTCGACGAATAGCGCCTGGGCAACGCACCGGCACGCTGTTGCAGCTTCAGCAGCTTGGAGGTCAGGCTCGGGTCCCGCAGGGTCAACAGTTCCTTGGTCAGCTTGGCCCGTTCCTGGCGGTTGAGGCCCTTGAGCAACTGCATCCAGCTTTTGCCGGTGTTCGCCGCCTTGCTGGCCTTGAGCAGCCTGAGCGTGGTCAGCGCCGAACCGCCGACACCCACCAGGGAAATGCCATCGAGAATCGGCGTGACTATGTTGTACCACTCGGCATCGTCCATGCGGTCGTTGGCCGCCGGGTCCTGGATCTCGTTGATCACCCGCGCGCCGCCAATCACGCACTGAGCGGTGCCGGCCATCGCCGCCGAGGCCCCAAGCGCTACCACCCAGACACTGGCACCGGCGGTGAAGGGCACGGCGATGCTGCCGCTGAACACCACCAGCCAGCCGATCACTGCGGCCGTGCAGGCCAGGGTGGTGTTGATGGATTCAGTGGCCAGCCGCGATTCGCGCGGGTTGTTCTTCACCTGGTCGACGAACTGCTGGGGCGCGATGTAGCGCTTGGCCTCGCGCAAGATCACCCGCTTGGGCACGATGCTGCAGATCGGCCTGAATTCGCGCAGGGTCACGACATTGAAGTCGGCATCGATGTACACCACCCCGGCACCGGCAATCGAGGGATCGGTGTCGATGGCGGCAAACAGACGCGGCAGGTTGATCTGGCTTTCGATCCGTTGGCGGGCAAGAACCTGGGTCAGGCTGAGGTCCCTGATCACTCCGTCTAGTGGGCTGGTCACGCGGTTCATCCTTGGTCTGACGATGTGAATCTGCCTGATAGCCATGAGCCAGCCAGGCATCGCGGCAATGCAAGCCCGGCAACCTTAACAAAGCCCTGACCGTTTGTTGCTCGCCCGCCGGTAAAAAAATCGATCTCCATAAAAGCAAAACGCCAGCTCGGTGGCTGGCGTTTTGTGGGGTTTAGCGCGGCACTACCGGCTTGCGGGTCGGCTTCTTGCCTTTGCCCTTGGCCGCATCGGCGCGCTCCTTGGCCGCCTGCTTGTTGCGGGCAAACGCCGCAGCCTTGGCCTGTTCGCGCTTGTCCCAGGCATTGCCGCCGTCGCTGCCGCGAGGAGGTAGCCCGGTGTGCTGGGTAAGGATCTTGGTTTCCTTGGCCACCTTGTGGCTGCCGGCCGGTGTCGAATTCTTGCGACGGGCACTCTGGTAGCTGTCGGTAGCCGGCTGGTGGGTCGGAATCAGCTGGTTCTTGCCCGGACCGATCAGGTCGCCACGGCCCATGCGCAGCAGAGCCTCGCGCAGCATCGGCCAGCCCTTCGGATCGTGGTAGCGCAGGAACGCCTTGTGCAGGCGGCGCTGCTCCTCGCTCTTGACGATGGTCACGCCGTCGCTCTTGTAGGTGACCTTGCGCAGCGGGTTCTTGCCCGAGTGGTACATGGCCGTGGCGGTGGCCATCGGCGACGGGTAGAACGCCTGTACCTGGTCCGCGCGAAAGCCATTGCCCTTGAGCCACAGGGCCAGGTTCATCATGTCTTCATCGGTGGTGCCCGGGTGGGCGGCGATGAAGTACGGAATCAGGTACTGCTCCTTGCCCGCTTCCTTGGAGTATTTCTCGAACATCCGCTTGAAGCGGTCGTAGGTACCAATGCCCGGCTTCATCATCTGATTGAGCGGACCTTCCTCGGTGTGTTCCGGGGCGATCTTCAAGTAGCCGCCCACGTGGTGGGTCACCAGCTCCTTGACGTACTCCGGCGACTCGACCGCCAGGTCGTAGCGCAGGCCGGAGGCGATGAGGATCTTCTTCACCCCGGGCAAGGCACGGGCGCTGCGATACAGCTGGATCAGCGACGAATGGTCGGTGTTCAGGTTCGGACAGATGCCCGGGAACACGCAGGACGGCTTGCGGCACGCGGATTCGATTTCCGGGCTCTTGCAGGCGATGCGGTACATGTTCGCGGTCGGGCCGCCGAGGTCGGAAATGACCCCGGTAAAACCTGGAACCTTGTCGCGAATTTCTTCGATCTCGCGAATGATCGACTCTTCGGAACGGTTCTGGATGATCCGCCCTTCGTGCTCGGTGATGGAGCAGAAAGTACAACCGCCGAAGCAGCCGCGCATGATGTTCACCGAGAAACGGATCATGTCGTAGGCCGGGATCTTTTCCTTGCCATAGGCCGGGTGCGGAATGCGCTGATAAGGCATGCCGAACACGTAGTCCATTTCCTCGGTGGTCATGGGAATGGGCGGCGGGTTGAACCACACGTCCACTTCGCCATGCTTCTGCACCAGGGCGCGGGCGTTGCCCGGGTTGGTTTCCAGGTGCAGCACACGGTTGGCGTGGGCATACAGGACCGGGTCGTTGCGCACCTTCTCCATGGACGGCAGGCGGATCACGGTCTTGTCCCGGGTCATGCGCGGGCTGGCAAGGATCTGCACCACCTTGGCTTCCTGGGGATCGTCCACCGGGCCCTTTTCCTGCTCGATGGCGCAGGCCTGGGTGTCCTGGGTATTGACGTAGGGGTTGATGATCTTGTCGATCTTGCCCGGGCGGTCGATACGGGTGGAGTCCACTTCGTACCAGTCCTTGGGCGTGTCGCGGCGGATGAAAGCGGTGCCGCGCACGTCGGTGATGTCTTCGATCTTGTGGCCGTAGGACAGGCGCTGGGCCACTTCGACAATGGCTCGCTCGGCGTTGCCGTAGAGCAGGATATCGGCGCTGGCGTCGATCAGGATCGAGTTGCGCACCCGGTCCTGCCAGTAGTCGTAGTGGGCGATGCGGCGCAGGGACGCTTCAATGCCGCCGAGAACGATGGGCACGTGCTTGTAGGCTTCCTTGCAGCGCTGGCTGTAGACCAGGCTCGCACGATCCGGGCGTTTGCCCGCCAGGCCACCGGGGGTGTAGGCGTCGTCGGAGCGGATTTTCTTGTCGGCGGTGTAGCGATTGATCATCGAGTCCATGTTGCCGGCAGCGACACCGAAGAACAGGTTCGGCTCGCCGAGCTTCATGAAGTCGTCTTTGGACTGCCAGTTGGGCTGGGCGATGATCCCGACGCGAAAGCCCTGGGACTCCAGCAGCCGGCCGATGATCGCCATGCCGAACGACGGGTGATCGACGTAGGCATCACCGGTGACGATGATGATGTCGCAGGAATCCCAGCCGAGCTGATCCATCTCCTCCCTGCTCATGGGCAGGAATGGTGCTGGCCCGAAACATTCGGCCCAGTACTTGGGATAGTCAAATAACGGCTTGGCTGCTTGCATGTCGATGACCGGTGTTGGCTTGGATAGGGACGCGTTGATTCACAGGGAAATTCGCGGGCGCGGAATATAGCACAAAAAATAACCAATTCCGACCGTTATGGTCGGAATTCGGTGCAGCCGATTCGCCGGCGAGCCGGCTCCTACAGGCGCCGGCAGGCGGATGGCCGGCGAACGGGCGGGTTATTCGTCGTCGTCGAAGTTGTAGCTGCCCGGGGCGAGGTTCTCGAAGCGGGTGTACTTGCCGATGAACGCCAGGCGGATAAAGCCGATGGGGCCGTTCCGCTGCTTGCCGATGATGATCTCGGCAATGCCCTTGTGCTCGGTTTCCGGGTGATACACCTCGTCCCGGTAGACGAACATGATCACGTCGGCGTCCTGCTCGATCGCTCCGGATTCCCGCAAGTCGGAGTTCACCGGGCGCTTGTTGGGACGTTGTTCCAGGGAGCGGTTGAGCTGGGACAGGGCCACTACCGGGCAGTTGAACTCCTTGGCCAGGGCCTTCAGGGACCGGGAAATCTCGGAAATCTCGTTAGTCCGGTTGTCGCCGCTGGAGCCTGGAATCTGCATGAGCTGCAGGTAGTCGATCATGATCATGGCGATATCGCCGTGCTCACGCACCAGGCGCCGGGTCCGCGCACGCATCTCCGAGGGGCTGATGCCCGCGGTGTCGTCGATGAACAGCTTGCGGTCGTTGAGCAGGTTGACCGCCGAGGTCAGGCGTGGCCAGTCGTCGTCTTCCAGCTGGCCGGAACGGACCTTGGTCTGGTCGATGCGGCCCAGGGAGGAGAGCATACGCATGATCAGCGATTCACCTGGCATCTCCAGGGAGTACACCAGCACCGCCTTGTCGCTGCGCAGTACCGCGTTCTCCACCAGGTTCATGGCGAAGGTGGTCTTACCCATGGACGGACGGCCGGCGACGATGATCAAGTCGGCCGGCTGCAGGCCGCTGGTCTTCTCGTCGAGATCGGTATAGCCGGTGGACAGGCCGGTGATGGCGTTGTCCGTGTTGAACAGGGTATCGATGCGGTCGATGGCCTTGGTCAGCAGTTCGTTGACCCCCACCGGGCCGCCGGTCTTGGGCCGCGCTTCGGCGATCTGGAAGATCTGCCGCTCGGCCTCGTCGAGAATCTCTTCGGCGGTGCGCCCTTCCGGGTTGAAGGCACTGTCGGCGATCTCGGTGCTGATGCCGATCAGCTGGCGCAGGGTTGCCCGCTGGCGAACGATCTGCGCATAGGCCTTGATGTTGGCCACCGACGGAGTGTTCTTCGCCAGTTCACCCAGGTAGCCCAGGCCGCCAACCTGCGAAGTCTGGCCTTCCTTGTCCAGTTGCTCGGACAGGGTAACCACGTCGATGGGCATGTTCTGGTCGGCCAGCTTGGCGATGGCGCGGAAGATCAAACGGTGGTCATGCCGGTAGAAATCGCCGTCGGACACTTGATCCAACACGCGTTCCCAGGCGTTGTTGTCCAGCATCAGACCACCGAGCACGGCCTGTTCGGCCTCGATGGAGTGCGGCGGCACCTTCAGGGCAGCGGTTTGCAGATCGTATTGCTCGGGAGCGGAGATATCGTTCATGGCCACTTGGAATTCGGGGGATGAAAATCAGGATCAGCAGAAAGACAAAGGGCACGACCTGTAAACAGGATCGTGCCCGATGTTAACCGTCAGCCACACAAGGTGCCAGACGATTTGGTACTGCTTAAGCAGCCACCACGACAACGCGTACGGTTGCTTCAACTTCAGCGTGCAGGTGCACGGCTACGTCGAATTCACCTACGTTGCGGATGGTGCCGTTCGGCAGACGAACTTCGCTTTTTGCCACTTCAACGCCCGAGGCGGTCAGTGCATCAGCGATGTCGTGGGTGCCGATCGAACCGAACAGCTTGCCTTCGTCACCGGCGGTGGCAGTGATGGTCACTTCCAGCTCAGCCAGTTGCGCAGCGCGAGTTTCGGCAGAAGCCTTCTTCTCTGCAGCCAGTTTTTCCAGCTCGGCACGACGCGCTTCGAACGCAGCCAGGTTGGCAGCGGTAGCAGCGGTGGCTTTGCCGAAAGGCAGCAGGTAGTTACGGCCGTAACCAGCCTTAACGTTTACCTTATCGCCCAGGTTGCCCAGGTTGGCGATTTTTTCCAGCAGGATCAGTTCCATTTGGTAATAACCTCTTAACTTTTAACCTTCACCGTTCGCAGAGCCGTTATCAGCGTCTTTCGGCGCCAAACGACCGCGAAAATCAACCAGACTGTCGACAATGGCCAGGACCACGAGCAACGGATAGATCAGTTGCATGAACGGCAACAGCGTGACGTACAGCCCCACCAGCCAGAACCTGGCCAGTCGCCCTTGTGCCACCAGCCCGTGAATCAGGGCCAGCCCGGCAAAAGCCAGCGGGACACTGCACATCGGCGTCAGCATGGCCAGTTGAGGTCCGAAGTTCGGCCCCACCAGCATGCACGCCAGCAGCAACATCGCTGGCCCAAGAGGGATTCTGATGGCGCGAAACTCGCGACCAAAACCACCCGGGTTATACAACACAGCCTGCCAGTAACGCCCAAGAATCAGGCTCAGCACGCTGATGGCTTGCAACAGGGCCGCTATCAGGCCGGTCAGGATCGGTGCAATCAGCGTGGCAAGACGAGCTCGCTCTTCAACCGATAGCTGCTGGTAGACCTCACCCAAGGCCATCGGCAGGATTTTTATCAATTCCTGTGACAGCGCTTCGATCTGAGGGCGGAAAGCCGCACCCAGGACTCCAGCAAACACCAACCCCATCGCTATGCTGACCAGCAGCACGCGGCTCCAGGACTCGCTTGCGCGCAAAACCAACGCAAGACTCGAAGAACCCAGCAGCACCAGAAGTGCCCGCGGGTCATCGAACGTCAGCCACCAGAGCAAAGCTGGCAGCACTCCCAGAGCGAGGACGCCAAGGGCATCCTTCAATCCGCGCCGCAGAAGCACCAGGCTCCCGGCGGCAGCACCCAACCAATACAACAACGGCAATGCCGAACAGCCAGCCACTACCAGAGTGGCCTGCATACGACCGCGCATGATGAACTCAGCTAAGGCGCGCATGCATTCAATCCCTTACTACTTGTCGACTGCCCGATCTCAGCGGCCGTGGCTGTCGGTGTAGGCCAGCAGGGCCAGGAAGCGGGCGCGCTTGATAGCGGTGGCCAGCTGACGCTGATAACGAGCTTTGGTACCGGTGATGCGGCTTGGAACGATTTTGCCGGTCTCGGATACGTAGGCTTTCAGAGTGTTGAGATCTTTGTAATCGATCTCTTTCACGTCTTCAGCGGTGAAGCGGCAGAATTTACGACGACGGAAGAAACGTGCCATGTAATTGGCTCCTCAAAAGGTCCGTGGATTACTCGTCAGCGTTATCGCTGGCGTCGCTGTTGTCGCTGTCATCGCCATCGGCGCTGTCAGCATGCTCAGGACGGTCACGACGCTCACGGCGCTCACTGCGGTTTTCTTCAGCCTTGAGCATCTCGGATTGGCCAGTGATGGCTTCTTCGCGACGGATGACCAGGTTACGGATCACAGCATCGTTGTAACGGAAGTTGTCTTCCAGCTCAGCCAGGGCTTTACCGGTGCACTCAACGTTCAGCATCACGTAGTGAGCCTTGTGAACATTGTTGATTGCGTAGGCCAGTTGACGACGGCCCCAGTCTTCCAGACGGTGGATTTTGCCGCCGTCTTCTTCGATCAGCTTGGTGTAACGCTCAACCATGCCGCCGACTTGCTCGCTTTGATCCGGGTGGACCAAAAAGATGATTTCGTAATGACGCATGAATGCTCCTTACGGGTTGTAGCCTGCCGCCTATAAGCGGTCAGACAAGGAGTGAATGACACTGGTGTGTCTTGCCTGGTAGTAGGCACATATGCGCCTGCCGTCACGGCAAGGGGCGCAATTGTAGAGAAGGGGGAACAGCGGCGCAAGGCAATTGGTGATTATTTGAACAACCACCTGCGGGAGCCGGCGTGCCGACGATGGACGGCAGCACGCGCCTCGCCGGCAAGCCGGCTCCTGCAACTGCGGGTCAGGCTTTCTTGGCGCCGGCCTTGGCCTTGGCACCGCGCTGGCGCATGGCTTCGAACAGGCACACGCCAGTGGCCACGGAGACGTTGAGGCTGCTGACGCTGCCGGCCATCGGCAGGCGTACCAGGTAGTCGCAGTGCTCGCGGGTCAGGCGACGCATGCCCTTGCCTTCGGCCCCCATGATGATGATGGTCGGGCCGGTCAGGTCCTGGTCGTACAGTTCCTGTTCGGCCTCGCCGGCGGTGCCGACGATCCACAGCCCACGCTGCTGGAGCTTCTCCAGGGTGCGGGCCAGGTTGGTCACGGCTACCAGCGGAATCACTTCGGCGGCGCCGCAGGCCACTTTGCGCACGGTCGGAGTCAGGGTCGCCGACTTGTCCTTGGGCACCAGCACTGCCAGGGCACCGGCCGCATCGGCAGTACGCAGGCAGGCCCCGAGGTTATGCGGGTCGGTCACACCGTCCAGCACCAGCAGCAACGGCGCGCCTTCGGTACGGTCCAGCAGCTCGTCGAGCATGGCCTCGCCCCACACCTGGCTCGGACTGACTTCCGCCACTACGCCCTGGTGCACGCCTTCAACCCATGCGTCCATCTCACGACGCTCGGCCTGGCCAACCGAAACACGGTTCTGCGCAGCCAGGTCCACCAGAACCTGAACCCGTGGATCACTGCGCCCTTCAGCCAACCAGATCTGCTTGACCCGCTTGGGATGGTGACGCAGCAACGCTTCTACGGCATGCACGCCGTAGATCTTTTCCAACTGACTCATGACTTGGCCTTAGGTTTGCGCGCCCCGCCGCTTTTAGCGCCGGAAGCGGAGCCCGCCTTGGGCGGACCTTTACGATGTTTGCTCGGCTTGGCGGGCTTTTCGCCAGCGCGCGAAGGCGCCGGCTTACCGGACTTTCCCGCAGACGTCGCTTTACCACCGCCCTTGGCTTCGGCCAGCAGCGCCCGCTTCATTTCGCGGCTTTTGCGCACTTCGGCGTTTTTCGCGGCAGCGTCGCTTGGACGATAAGCCTCGACCGCCTTTTCCTTGGCGGAGCTGCGACGCCCCGCCTTGGCTGGAGCCGGCTCTTCCACGACCTTGCTGGCAGGTACGTCCGCGGCGCCACGCTTCTTGCGGCCGATCGGTGCGTTGATGGTCTTCTCGGCCATTTCGAAATCGATCTTGCGCTCGTCCAGGTCGACGCGCATGACCCGCACTTCCACGGTATCGCCCAGGCGGAAGCTGCGACCGGTGCGTTCGCCCGCCAGGCGGTGATGCACAGGGTCGAAGTGGTAGTAGTCCCCCGGCAAGGCGGTGACGTGCACCAGGCCCTCGACGTAGATGTCGGTCAACTCGACGAACAGGCCGAAACCGGTCACCGCGGTGATCACACCCGGGAAGGACTCGCCCACACGATCCTTCATGAACTCGCACTTGAGCCAGTTCACTACGTCCCGCGTGGCCTCATCGGCACGACGCTCGCTCATCGAGCACTGCTCGCCGAGCTGCTCCAGGGTCGCTTCGTCGTACGGATAGATACGCGCCTTCGGAATGGTCATCGCCCCGGCGCGACGCACGTGCGGCGTGTCCTGCTTGGAGTGGATGACGCTGCGGATGGCCCGATGGGTCAACAGGTCCGGGTAGCGACGGATCGGCGAAGTGAAGTGGGTATAGGCTTCGTAATTCAGGCCGAAGTGGCCCTGGTTATCAGCGCTGTACACCGCCTGGCTCAGGGAGCGCAGCATCACGGTCTGGATCAGGTGGTAATCCGGACGGTCCTTGATGGTTTCCAGCAATGCCTGGTAGTCCTTCGGCGTCGGGCCATCCTTGCCCTTATGCAGGGACAGGCCCAGCTCGCCGAGGAAGGCGCGCAGTTTTTCCAGACGCTCCGGCGGCGGACCATCGTGCACCCGGTACAGGGCCGGAATCTCGTGCTTCTTGAGGAACTCGGCGGTGGCCACGTTGGCCGCCAGCATGCATTCCTCGATCAGCTTGTGCGCATCATTGCGGGTAGTCGGACGAATTTCGGCGATCTTGCGCTCGGAACCGAAGATGATCCGGGTTTCCTGGGTCTCGAAGTCGATGGCGCCCCGGGTATGACGAGCCCCCAGCAAGACCTTGTACAGCGCATACAGCTGCTTCAGGTGCGGCAGGACATCGCCGTATTCACCGCGCAACTGCTTGGCTTCGCTGGTTTTCGGCTGCTCGAGCATGGTGCTGACCTTGTTGTAGGTCAGACGCGCCTTGGAGTGGATCACCGCTTCGTAGAACTGGTAATCGGTCATCTCGCCGGACTTGGAGATGGTCATCTCGCAAACCATGGCCAGGCGATCGACTTTCGGGTTCAGCGAGCACAGGC
The DNA here is from genome assembly GCF_052665325.1 of Pseudomonas sp. 8(2025). Taxonomy (NCBI): domain Bacteria; kingdom Pseudomonadati; phylum Pseudomonadota; class Gammaproteobacteria; order Pseudomonadales; family Pseudomonadaceae; genus Pseudomonas; species Pseudomonas sp. 8(2025). The sequence goes on from NZ_JBQOIE010000002.1 coordinate 180,012, forward strand.
CGTTGGACAGTTGCTCGGGCAGCATCGGGATCACCCGCTCGGGGAAGTACACCGAGTTGCCGCGCACCTGGGCTTCGGCATCCAGAGCCGAACCGATCTTCACGTAACTGGAGACGTCGGCAATCGCCACATACAGCTTCCAGCCACCACCGAACAGGCGCAGCTTGCCGGGCTTGGCTTCGCAGAAAACGGCGTCGTCGAAGTCGCGGGCGTCTTCGCCGTCGATGGTGACGAAAGGCAGATCACGCAGGTCGATGCGCTTCTCTTTGTCCTTCTCTTCCACTTCGGGCTTGAGCTTGCCGGCTTCCTTGAGCACCGCCTCTGGCCAGACATGAGGAATATCGTAGGTGCGCAGGGCAACGTCGATTTCCATGCCCGGTGCCATGTAGTTGCCCACCACCTCCACCACATCGCCTTGCGGCTGGAAGCGCGGCGTCGGCCAGTGAGTGATCTTCACTTCGACGAACTGACCGATCTTGGCATTGGCATTGCGCCCCGGCGTTACCAGCACTTCCTGCTGGATCTTCGGGTTGTCTGCCACCACGAAACCGATGCCACCTTCTTCGAAGTAGCGACCGACGATGCTTTCGTGGGCACGGGACACCACTTCGACGATCACGCCTTCGCGACGGCCGCGGCGATCCAGGCCGGAAACCCGGGCCAGGGCGCGGTCGCCATCGAATACCAGACGCATTTGCGCCGGGCTCATGAACAGGTCGTCGCTGCCGTCATCCGGCACCAGGAAGCCGAAGCCGTCGCGGTGACCGCTGATACGGCCGAGAATCAGGTCGAGCTTGTCCACCGGCGCATAGGTGCCGCGGCGGGTATAGATCAGTTGAGCGTCGCGCTCCATGGCGCGCAGGCGGCGGCGCAGGGCTTCCAGCTGGTCTTCCGTGGTCAGACCGAACTCTTCTACCAACTGCTCGCGACTAGCAGGCGAACCCCGGTCAGCAAGGTGCTGAAGGATGAGTTCGCGGCTAGGAATAGGGTTTTCGTATTTTTCCGCTTCACGAGCGGCCTCGGGATCGAGGGACTGCCAATCGGCCATTAGATAAATTTCACCTTGTCTATATGCGGGTTAGTTTGGCATACGCGTATTGAAACGGGAAATTTCAGGCTCAGACAACCTGGGAATAATCCTCGCCATCGCCTCAGAAACATCGTCACGCATACCGCCGGAGACTTTTTTCAAACTTTTTTGAAATCTGGGGTTTACAGCTCAAAAGAGCCTCCGTATAGTGCGCGCCATCGACGACGGAGACGTCAGCGATACTGCCCAGATGGTGAAATTGGTAGACACGCCAGCTTCAGGTGCTGGTGGCCGCAAGGCCGTGGAAGTTCGAGTCTTCTTCTGGGCACCAATTCAAGAGCTTGAGATTAGATCAGTTTCAAGGCTCGAACAAAAACCCGCGAAAGCGGGTTTTTGCATTCTAAGTGTTTGATTTAATAAAACCAAAACAGGGGTTTACAGATCAAAACGCTGTCCGTATAGTGCGCTCCATCGACACGGCGACGACGTCGATACTGCCCAGATGGTGAAATTGGTAGACACGCCAGCTTCAGGTGCTGGTGACCGCAAGGTCGTGGAAGTTCGAGTCTTCTTCTGGGCACCAATTCAAAACTTGAGAGCATCGCTTTCAAGTCTCACAAAAACCCGCGAAAGCGGGTTTTTGCGTTTCTGCCCCCTGATATTTCCCCGCGCCATCGCCTTCCTCCGCATCCGCAAAGCGCACATGAGAAACGATATCGTTTATGATTGTTACAAGTTTTTGCGGCACTACAGTGAGGAAACCTGCGAATGATGTTCAGAAATACCCTCCTTCCAACATCCCTTCTGCGCGGCTTGACCATCACTTTGCTGGGGCTGACCCTGGCATCCCCCTTCACCCAGGCAGCCGATCCGGTTTCCCTGACCCTGTACAACGGTCAGCACAAGGAAGTCGGCGACGCGGTAGCCAAGGCTTTCGAAGCCAAGACCGGCATCCATGTGAATGTCCGCAAGGGCAGCAGCAATCAACTGGCCAGCCAGGTTGTCGAAGAAGGCGACCGCTCCCCCGCTGATGTGATCTACACCGAAGAATCCCCTCCCCTGAACAAACTCGGCGAGCAGGGCCTGCTGGCCCAGACCGACGCCACGACCCTGGCCGTGCTGCCCAAGGAATATGTTGCGGGCAACGGCACCTGGATCGGTGTCACCGCGCGCGTACGAGTCGTCGCCTTCAACCCGAAACTGATCGACGAAAAAGACCTGCCCAAGTCGGTGATGGAATTCTCCCAGCCGCAGTGGCAAGGCAAGGTTGGCTTCGTGCCCACCAGTGGCGCCTTCCAGGAACAGGCCGTGGCCATCATCAAGATGCACGGCAGGGATGCTGCCGAAGAATGGCTGACCGGCCTGCGGGCTTTCGGCAAGGTCTACAGCAACAACATGGTGGCCCTCAAAGCCGTGGAAAACGGCGAAGTGGCCACGGTCCTGGTGAACAACTACTACTGGTTTGCCCTGCAACGGGAAAAAGGCCAGCTCGACTCGAAACTGCACTACTTCACGGGCGGCGACGTCGGCGGCCTGATCACCGTGTCCAGCGCAGCCGTACTCAAGTCCAGCAAGCATCCGAAAGAGGCCCAGCAGCTTCTGGCCTACATGGCCAGCGAAGAAGGCCAGCGGGTGATTACCCAGACCACGGCCGAGTACCCGCTGCATAAAGGCATGCAGTCCGATCGCGGACTCAAGCCCTTCAATGAACTGGAAGCCCCGAAGGTGACCCCAGCCGATCTCGGCAATGCCGAGGAAGCCCTGGACCTGGAACGTGACGTCGGCCTGAACTGATGAATCCAACGCCATCCGCTTCCGCCTTGCGCACCACCTTCGTGCCGAGGCGCAAGCGGCCTTCGATCTGGCTACTGCTGCCAGTCCTGCTACTGGTCTGCCTGAGCCTGTTGCCACTGTTATATGTCGGCCTCAAGGCCTGGCAGGCCGGCTGGGCTGAAGCCCTGCACCTGCTGTGGCGCCCCTATGTGTTGCGCCTGCTGAGCAATACCCTGCTGCTGATGCTCGGTGTGACCCTTGCCTGCGCCGTGCTCGGCCTGTCCCTGGCCTGGCTGCTGGAACGCAGCGATTTGCCGGGAAGGCGGATCTGGGGCGTGGTGCTGTGCTTGCCCTTCGCCGTACCGGCCTTTGTCAGCAGCTTCACTTGGGTATCCCTGAGCGCCGGGTTCGAAGGACTGGGCGGCGCGATCCTGGTGATGACCCTGTCCAAATACCCGCTGGTGTTCCTGCCGGTGGCGGCCACCCTGCGCAATCTCGACCCCTCCCTGGAGGAGTCGGCGCGGACCCTGGGGCAAAATCGCTGGGGCGTGTTCTTCAAGATAACCCTGCCCTTGCTCTGGCCTTCATTGCTGGCCGGCTCGCTGCTGATTGCCCTGCATATGCTGGTGGAATTCGGTGCCCTGTCGATCATCGGCCTGCAGACCTTCACCACCGCCATCTACCAGCAATTCGAGCTGGAGTTCAGCAATGCCAACGCCGCCATGCTGTCGGCCGTGTTGTTGGCGCTGTGCCTGCTGCTGCTGGGGCTGGAACTGCGCGTCCGCGGCAAGGGCCGCCATGTACGCACCGGCCAGGGCGCAGCCAGGCACGCCGAACAGGTACGCCTGGGGCGCTGGAGCATCGGCGGACAGCTTTACTGCCTGATGCTGGCGCTGATCGGCAGCGGTGTCCCCCTAGGCATGCTTGCCTACTGGCTGACCGTCGGTTCATCGGCAGCCTTCCCCGTCGCGGCAATCAGCGAAGCATTGCTGTCTTCACTGGCCCTGTCCCTGGGCGGCGCCGGCCTGTGCCTGGTGCTGGCAGTGCCGGTGGGCCTGCTGGTGGTGCGCTACAAGGGGCGCCTGGCCATCTGGGCAGAGCGCCTGCCCTATCTGCTGCATGCCCTGCCAGGGCTGGTGATCGCCCTGACCCTGGTGTATTTCGCGCTGCACTATGTGCCGGTGCTGTACCAGACCTCGGCGCTGCTGCTGATTGCCTATGCCCTACTATTCCTGCCCCTGGCCCAGGCGCCGATCCGCACCGCGCTGAACAAGGCCGCGCCACAGCTGGAAGAAGCAGCAAGAACCCTCGGCGCATCGTCGTTCAGCGCCTTTTGCCGAGTGACCCTGCCGATCATCTTCCCGGCGCTGGGCGCGGCTTTCGCCCTGGTCTTTCTGGATGCGATGAAGGAATTGACAGCGACCCTGCTGCTCAGCCCAACCGGGCTCAACACCCTAGCCACAGAAGTGTGGGCGCATACGGCGAATGTGGAGTTTGCAGCGGCGGCGCCTTATGCGGCGCTGTTGATACTGGTGTCAGGGCTACCGGTCTATCTGCTGACAACGCGGATGTATTTGAGTCGCTGAGAGGTGGCAAGCCGGCTCCTGCAGTAAGGTGGCAGGAGCCAGCTTGCCGGCCAGGCATCAGGCGCGGAACTGACCGAGGCTGGCCTTGAGCTGCGCCGCCAGGCTGTCCAGTACCTTGCCGCTGGCGGTGGTTTCTACCACGGCCTGAGCCGCCCGCTCGGCCTGGGCATGGATGGTTTCCACCCGCCCACGCACCGCCTGCGCGCCCTGCGCCTGATGGGCCGCAGCCTGGGTGGCCAGGCCAATCGCGGCGTGCACCTGCTCTACCGAAGACTGCACCGATTGTTGTAGGCGAGCACTGTCGCGCAGCACCAGCAAGCCCTCGCTGGCCTGACGCCCGGCCTGACCGATAGCCGCTACGGCCTCCCGCGCCCCCTGCTGCAGGGCACCGATATGAGCCTGGATATCGCCAGTGGAGCTTTGCGTCTTGCTGGCCAGGGCCCGCACCTCATCCGCCACCACGGCAAATCCGCGCCCGGTCTCGCCGGCGCGCGCGGCCTCGATCGCAGCGTTCAATGCCAGCAGGTTGGTTTGCTCGGCAATGCCATGGATCACCGTCAGCACCACCTCGATCTGCTCGCTCTGCTGGGCCAGGCGCTCGATCACCTTGGCCCCGGTATCCACTTGCCCCGCCAGCGCCTCGATCAGGCTGCCGACCTGCTCGGAGGTGCGGGTAGTCTCGTCCGTCGCCTGACGAATCTCCACCACCTGCTGCAGTGCGGCCTGCATCGCCTGGCTTTCCGCCTGGGCTTCATCGGCCATCTGCGACAACGCCCGCAGGCTCTCTGCCACCTCATCACGCTGCGCTTCGGCTGCGGCATCAGCCCCGGCATTACGCTGGCTCATGGCGCCGATCTCGACGCCTGTGCGCTGGGCCACATCCCCCGCTTCCCGCACGATGGGCTGCAACTTATCCACAAAGCGATTCACCGCCGAGGCCATATCGCCAATCTCATCATTGCTGTTGAGCGGCACACGCTTGGTCAGGTCACCTTCGCCCGCTGCCAGGTCATTGAGCGCAGCGATCAGCAAATGCAGCTTGCTCACCACGCGACGCCCCAGCACCACTGCCAGCAACAGCAGCAGGGCCAGGCCAACCAGCGCCAGGCCGACGCCGATCTGCCAGCGCAAGGTGGCCGCCGCCTCCTGCACCGTGCTCGCGGTATTGGCCTGCATCTGTGCCGCCGTACCCTGGGCCGACTGCAAGCGCGAGCGCATGGCCGCCGAGCTGTCGGCAGAAGCTCCCTTGAGGCTGTCGCCAACCAACTGATCGCTGCTGGCAATCAAGGCACTGAAGCGCTGATCCAGGGCGGCGATATCGGCCTCCACCGACGCGGTGGAGACTCCCATCAGCACCTTGCCGATTTCCACGCCATTGGGATTGATCGAGGCTTCAAGGTAGTACACCGAAGGATCGTTCTTCGCTGCATCTAGGACCTTGTCCAGCGCCCGGTCGCCCTTGCCCTTTTCCAGCAGCGCCTTGTTGATCGGGTTTTCACGATTCAGGTAGCGGGTCAAGTGCTCTCCCGCCGCATCGTCATAAACCACGAACAACACATTGGGGTTGCGCTGAGCCCGTCGGGCGAACTCGGACAAGGTCGGCACATCACTGTCCCACATGGCGCGAGGCGCCACGGAGGCCAGCAATTGAGCCATGTCATTGGCAGAGTCCTTCAGGTCCTTCTCCAGCGCCGCACGCAGCTGTACCTGTTCTTCCTTGAGACGCGAAGACAGGCCGGCCGTGAGGCGTTGGCGGGTACTGCTGGAAAGACTCTCCAGACTGGAGGTGACTTCTTTGCCCGCCTGCTCGAGCTCGCCAGCCAATTTCTGGCTGTCGCCGCCCAGGCGCGAAGCCAGATCCGCCTCGAGGGCAGTCACTGTGCTCCGAGTCAGGGCAACCGCTACCAGCACTTGCACCAAAAGGGCGATACCGAGAGTAACGAACACAGGCCGTAGTAAACGGCTTTGTAACAGTGAGAGAACGGCCGACACAGGAAATCCCTCTACTTTTGACGCCATTATTCTGATGGCACTCTAGAAGTGGATTTCACAGCAAGGGTCGTGCCGCGTGGCAAGCAGAAACGACAAAGGGCCCGATTAAGGGCCCTTTGTTTTTTACATCAACGACTTATCAAGCGAACGGATGACGCAGAACGATGGTCTCGTTGCGGTCCGGGCCTGTCGAAATAATGTCGATCGGCGCGCCGACCAACTCTTCGATGCGCTTGATGTAGGCCTGGGCGGCGGCAGGCAGCTCTTCCAGGGTCTTGGCACCCAGGGTCGACTCGCTCCAGCCCGGCATCTGCTCGTACACCGGCTCCAGGCCGATGTAGCTGTCGGCGTCGGTTGGCGCGTCGATGACTGCACCATCCTGGTTCTTGTAGCCGACACAGATATTGATGGTTTCCAGGCCGTCCAGAACGTCCAGCTTGGTCAGGCACAGGCCCGAGATGCTGTTGACGTCGATGGCGCGACGCAGGATCACGGCATCGAACCAGCCGCAGCGACGAGCGCGGCCGGTGGTGGCGCCGAACTCATGACCACGCTTGGCCAGGAAAGCGCCGATGTCGTCGAACAGCTCGGTCGGGAACGGGCCCGAGCCCACGCGAGTGGTATAGGCCTTGGTGATGCCCAGGATGTAGTCCAGGTACATCGGACCCACGCCCGAACCGGTGGCGATACCACCAGCAGTGGTGTTGGAGCTGGTGACGTACGGGTAGGTGCCGTGGTCGATGTCCAGCAACGAACCCTGGGCGCCTTCGAACATGATGTCCTTGCCGGCGCGGCGCAACTGGTGCAGCTCGGCAGTCACGTCGAGCATCATCGGCTTGAGCAGTTCGGCGTACTCCATGCACTCGTCCAGGGTCTTCTGGAAGTCGATGGCCGGCTCTTTGTAGTAATTCACCAGAACGAAGTTGTGGTAGTCCAGCAGCTCGCCCAGCTTGGCGGCGAAACGCTCGCGGTGGAACAGATCGCCGATGCGCAGGCCACGACGTGCAACCTTGTCTTCGTAAGCCGGGCCGATGCCGCGGCCGGTGGTACCGATCTTCTGCTCGCCACGGGCTTTCTCGCGGGCCTGGTCCAGGGCCACGTGATAGGACAGGATCAGCGGGCAGGACGGGCTGATACGCAGGCGCTCGCGCACCGGCACACCCTTCTCTTCCAGCTTGACGATTTCACGCATCAAGGCATCCGGAGCTACCACCACACCGTTACCGATCAGGCACTGCACGCCTTCGCGCAGCACACCGGACGGAATCAGGTGCAGGACGGTCTTCTCACCGTCGATCACCAGGGTGTGACCAGCGTTGTGGCCACCCTGGTAGCGCACTACGGCGGCGGCATGTTCGGTCAGCAGATCAACGATCTTGCCTTTGCCCTCATCACCCCATTGGGTGCCCAGGACTACGACATTCTTACCCATAACACTTGTCCTCATTCGCGCAAACTTGGTGCCGGCAGCCGCCGGCAGGAAAACTCAAGAAGCCAGCGGCAATACTTGCCAAAGCCCATTCTGCTGAATCAATTGCCGGTCGCAGTCCGCTTCACGGGCGGCGGCCAAAGGCTGCCCAGGCAAGGCCTGAACCACACGTTGACCCTCACTGCGCAAGCGGCAGACGGTCTGCCAGAGTGCCGCGTCAGTGTTGTCTGGCATCCAGATACCGCCAGACGGTAGCTCGACTTCAGCACGCCCCAGGGTCACCAGGGTTTTCAAATCGGTGGAGAAACCAGTCGCGGGACGGGCACGCCCGAAATCCGCGCCGATGTCATCGTAGCGCCCGCCCTGGGCGATGGATTGGCCCACGCCTGGAACAAATACCGCGAACACCACACCGGTGTGGTAGTGATAGCCGCGCAACTCGCCAAGGTCGAAATACAGCGGCAAGTCCGGGAACCGCACGGACAGGCGCTCGGCAATGGTCAGCAATTCATCCAGCGCCAGCAGCACAGACGTCGGCGCACCGGCCAGGCGACGGCGGGCATCGCCCAGCACTTCGCGGCTGCCGCACAGGTCCACCAGGGAGCGCAGCATGTCCGCCAGATCGGCCGGCAGGCCTTCCGTCAGGCTGATGACCTCGTCGATCGCCTTGCGTTGCAGGGCATCGAACAGTTGCTGTTCAACAGCACCGGACAAGCCGGCGGCCTGTGCCAGGCCACGGTAGATGCCAACATGTCCCAGATCCATGTGCACATCGGGCACGTCGGCCAGTTGCAGCATGGCCAGCATCAGGCTGATGACTTCAACGTCGCTGCTCGGGCTGGCATCGCCATACAACTCGGCCCCCAGCTGGATCGGGCTGCGCGAGGACGACAAGGCACGCGGCTGCGCATGCAGCACACTGCCGGCGTAGCACAGGCGGCTCGGCCCTTCGCGGCGCAGGGTGTGGGCATCAATACGCGCCACCTGCGGCGTGATGTCGGCCCGAAACCCCATCTGCCGGCCCGACTGCGGGTCGATGACCTTGAAGGTACGCAGATCCAGATCCTGGCCTGCACCTGTCAACAGGGATTCCAGGTATTCGATATGGGGAGTGACGACGAACTCGTAACCCCAACTCTGAAACAGATCCAACACCTGACGACGCGCCACTTCGATGCGCGCCGCTTCCGGCGGCAATACTTCTTCGATGCCATCTGGCAGCAGCCAGCGGTCTACCGTTGCCATTACGCCATTCCCCTATGGTCCGGGCGGCAAGCCTGGGGCCAGCCTTAGAGTGAAGCAGAAAACAGTCGCATCCGACGCGAGCTCAGCCGGACAGGCAGCCAGAAATCAGCTGTACAGACCATTTTCCTCGAAAAATCTTGCCGGACTCTTGAACGAGCCACGGCCAATCAAAGATGCAGACGCAAAAAAGCCGGGAATTTCCCGGCTGCCGCATCATACACCCGTTTTCCCAAAGGATCACCCCGCGAGGCGTTTTAGCCGCCCGGCGGGGTGCTCCAGGGTCAGGGCCTGATCAAGGCTTGGACTTTTCCAGGTAGTGGAAGAAGTCGCTGCTTGGGTCCAGAACCATGACGTCGGATTTGTTCGCGAAGCTTTCACGGTAGGCACGCAGGCTACGGTAGAACGCGTAGAACTCCTGGTCCTGGCCGTAGGCCTTGGCGTAGATCGCCGCTGCCTGGGCATCACCGTCACCGCGAGCCTCTTCAGACTCCCGATAGGCTTCAGCCAACAGCACGCGACGCTGACGATCGGCATCGGCACGGATGCCTTCCGCCAGTTCGTTACCCTTGGCCCGGTGCTCGCGAGCCTCACGCTCACGCTCGGTGCTCATGCGCTCGAACACGCTGCGGTTCACTTCCTTGGGCAGGTCGATGGCCTTGACCCGGACATCGACCACTTCGATACCCAGCTCCTTTTCCGCCATCTTGTTCAGCGACGCCGTGATATCCGCCATCAGCGCGTCACGCTCACCGGAAACCACTTCGTGCAGGGTGCGCTTACCGAACTGGTCACGCAGGCCCGACTCCAGGCGACGGGAAAGACGCTCGTCGGCAATCTGCTTGAGGCCGGAAGTCGCGGTGTAGAAACGCTCGGCATCCTTCACCCGCCACTTGGCGTAGGCATCCACCATCACGGCTTTCTTTTCCAGGGTCAGGAAGCGCTGCGTCGGTGCATCCAGGGTCATCAGGCGTGCGTCGAACTTACGCACCTGGTTCACGTAGGGCACTTTCACATGTAGGCCAGGCTGGACATCCGCCTGAACCACACGACCGAACTGCAGCAACACCGCACGCTCGGTCTGAGCGACGATGTAGAAGCTGTTCCAGGCAACCACCGCCACGACAACGCCCACGATCAGGGCGATCAGCGATTTATTGCTCATCAGCGAGTCTCCCTAGAACGCGTCTGCTGCTGTTGCTGCATATGGTCAGCCGCGGCGCGCGCATTCGCTTCATTGCTGGCCGCCGACGCTGCGCCCGTTACCGGAGCACTGCCGCTACGACCACTGTCGATCATCTTGTCCAGCGGCAGATAGAGCAGATTGTTCTGCCCGCCCTTGCTGCCAGTCACCAACACCTTGCTGGTGTTGCTGAAGACTTCCTGCATGGTGTCCAGGTACAGGCGCTGACGGGTGACTTCAGGAGCCTTGCGGTACTCGGCAACCAGTTTGGTGAAGCGATCTGCCTCACCCTTGGCCCGGGATACCACTTCGTCACGGTAACCGTTGGCATCCTCGAGGATGCGCTGGGCCTGACCACGGGCTTCCGGCACGACGCCGTTGGCATAGGTTTCAGCCTGGTTGCGCGAACGCTGTTCATCTTCACGGGCACGGATCACGTCATCGAAGGCTTCCTGTACTTCACGCGGTGCCGCTGCGCTCTGTACGTTCACCTGGGTCACGGTGATACCGGTGCGATAGTTGTCCAGGAAGCGTTGCAGACGCTCCTTGATCTCACTGGCCATCAATTCACGACCTTCGGTCAGCACCTGGTCCATGGCGGTGGAACCCACCACGTGGCGCAGGGCGCTGTCGGTCGCATGCTGCAGGCTGATTTCCGGCTGATCGACGTTCAGCACGAAATCCTGCAGGTTGCTGATCTTGTACTGCACGGTCAGCGGCACTTCGACGATGTTCTCGTCCTCGGTGAGCATCTGGCCCTGCTTGGTGTAGGCACGCTCGCGCGTGACGTTTTCCATGTACTTGCGATCGATCGGCGGGAAGTAGATGTTCAGACCCGGGCCGACGGTTTCGTAGTATTTGCCGAAGCGCAGCACTACGGCCTGCTCCTGCTCGTCTACTACATACACCGCGCTGTACAGCCACACGGCAGCCAGCACGACAAGACCGATACCCAGCAGGCCGAAACCACCGCCCTTGCCGGAACTACCGCCGTCATCACCACGTTTCTTACCACCACCGAACAACCCATTCAGGCTTTCCTGCAGCTTACGGAAGGCCTCGTCGAGATCTGGTGGCCCCTTGCGATCGCCATTATTGCGGCGCTTACCACCCCAAGGGTCCTGATTATTCGAGTTGCCACCCGGCTCATTCCAAGCCATAGCGCTCTCCATCTGATAAAGCAAAGACGCACCCACGGCGCGCCGACCAATGCTACAGAATGCCTGCTACAGCGGCACAACCGCTTGCCCAGGCTTTTATTGCAAAGTGTGTTGCTCGATGAATTCCGACGGCTGCATGCCTTCGCGACTGACCAGCCGGTTCAACTCGGCCCGTGGCAGGCGAACAGCAAGCAAGCTGACACCTTCGTCGTCGTGATCTTCTTTCTGCACAGCGTTCAACTGGAAAAACTGTGCTCGCAGTCGAGCAAAACGCTGAGGCAAGCGCAAGGTGCCTACAAACAAATCTTCACCCAGCAGCTCGGCGATGGCCTGCTTGAGCAGATCCAGCCCCTGGCCATCACGGGCCGACAGCCAGACCCGCTGCGGCTTGCCGTCGGGGTCGCGCTGGATCTGCGGCTCCACACCCTCGAGCAAATCGAGTTTGTTATAGACCTCCAGGATCGGCAAGTCTTGAGCCCCGATCTCCCCCAGCACCACCATCACCTGCTCGATCTGCGCCATGCGCTCGGGCTCATGGGCATCGATCACATGCAGCAGCAAATCGGAGTTGCTCGATTCTTCGAGGGTAGCCCGAAACGCCTCCACCAACTTGTGCGGCAAGTGGCGAATGAACCCCACGGTATCGGCCAGCACAATCGGCCCCAGGTCATCCAGCTCAAGCCGGCGCAGGGTGGGGTCGAGGGTGGCGAACAATTGGTCGGCAGCGAAAACATCGGACGCAGTGACCGCATTGAACAGCGTGGACTTGCCGGCGTTGGTGTAGCCCACCAGGGACACTGAAGGGATATCCGCACGCTTGCGGCCACGACGGGCCTGCTCACGCTGGCTGCGAACCTTCTCCAGGCGCGCCTTGATCTGCCGCAGACGCACTCGCAACAGGCGCCGGTCGGTTTCCAGCTGGGTTTCACCGGGCCCGCGCAGACCGATACCGCCTTTCTGCCGTTCAAGGTGAGTCCAGCCACGAACCAGACGGGTGCTCATGTGCTCAAGCTGGGCCAGTTCAACCTGGAGCTTGCCTTCATGGGTGCGCGCGCGCTGAGCGAAGATATCGAGAATCAGACCCGTGCGGTCGATCACGCGACACTCGAATACACGTTCGAGGTTACGTTCCTGACTGGGTGTGAGGATGTGATTGAAAATCACCAAGTCTACCTGTTCGGCTTTGACCAAGTCGCGTAACTCCTCGACCTTGCCGCTGCCAACCAGGTATTTGGCGGTTGGCCGATGACGCGGCACGCTAACAAACGCGACGGTCTCGGCGCCGGCCGATAATGCCAGCTCCTGAAACTCCTGCGGATCTTCGCGCGCCTCAGGGTCCTGACCATCCAAGTGAACGAGAATGGCCCGTTCACCACCACCGTGGCGCTCAAAGAACAAAGGAGACTCCTATCAGGCGTTACCTGGCTCAGCGTCACCCTGTTCGGATTCGGAAGCGCTAGGCAGGCGAATCGGGCGAACTGGAACCACTGTCGAGATAGCGTGCTTGTAAACCATTTGGCTGACGGTGTTCTTCAGCAGGATGACGAACTGGTCGAAAGACTCGATCGTACCTTGCAGCTTGATCCCGTTGACCAGATAGATGGAAACCCCAACCTTCTCTTTACGCAATGTATTCAAGTAAGGGTCTTGTAGCGAATGCCCTTTTGACATGTGCCGCACTCCTTTAAGGATCAATAATAAAAATCAGAAAACAGATGGCCAAAGCCGTCACACCCCCAAGGATAGACGGCAATTGCAAGGACTCAGCTCAATATGGAGATCGTCCCCAAGTATTTCAAGGCGCGTGGCAGATTGTCGCAATCCAGGCTGTCCAACCATTGCAGGTCAGCCCAACTACGTAACCAGGTGAACTGGCGTTTCGCCAATTGGCGCGTGGCAATGATGCCCCGCTCCTGCATTTCGGCTGACGTCAGCTTGCCATCCAGATGATCCCAGACTTGGCGGTAGCCCACTGCACGTATAGACGGCAACCCGGCATGCAGGTCACTTCTGGAACGCAGAGCTACGACCTCGTCAATGAATCCCTGTTCCAACATTTGTGTGAATCTTTGTGCAATACGCTGGTGCAGTACCTGGCGATTCGCCGGAGCGATGGCCAGATTGGCGACAGTATAGGGCAATTGACTGCGTCCCGATGCGCCTGCTTCAGTACTTTGCGCCAATTGACGCTGGCGATGGGCGGTCATTGTCAGGCCACTGACCCGATAGACCTCAAGCGCCCGGGTCAGACGCTGGGGGTCGTTGGGGTGGATCCGCGCCGCCGACTCGGGGTCCACCGCCGCCAGCTGGTCGTGCAGGGCCTGCCAGCCAAGGCGTGCAGCCTCGTCCTCCAGCTCGGCACGTACCTGCGGATCCGCCGCGGGCATGTCCGCCAGGCCTTCAAGCAGCGCCTTGTAATACAGCATGGTGCCGCCCACCAACAGCGGGATCTTGCCCCGGGCGGTGATATCGGCCATGGCCGCCAGCGCATCGGTACGGAAATCCGCCGCCGAGTAGCTCTCGGCAGGGTCGAGAATATCGATCAGGCGATGGGGAAACTGCGCCAGCAGTTCCCTGGAAGGCTTCGCAGTGCCAATGTCCATGCCGCGGTAGACCAGCGCCGAGTCGACACTGATCAGCTCGCAAGGCAGCACCTTGGTCAGCTCGATGGCCAGATCGGTCTTGCCCGCAGCGGTCGGGCCCATCAGGAAAATCGCTGGAGGAAGCTGGGTCATCAACGGCCGCGCAGAAAGAGTTTGTCCAGATCGTCCAGGCCCATTTGGGTCCAGGTCGGTCGACCGTGGTTGCATTGGCCACTGCGCTCGGTGTTTTCCATGTCCCGCAGCAAGGCGTTCATTTCCGGCAGGGCCAGGCGTCGATTGGCGCGGATCGCGCCGTGGCAGGCCATGGTGCCGAGCAGCTCATTGAGGTGAGCCTGGATCCGGTCACTGGTGCCGTACTCCATCAGGTCCGCCAGTACGTCGTGCACCAGGCGATTGGCTTCCGCCTGCTTCAACAATGCCGGGATCTGGCGGATCGCCAGGGATTCCGGGCCCAGGCGCTGCAGCTCGAAGCCCAGGCGCTGGAACCAGCCCATGTGCTCTTCAGCACAATCGGCCTCACGCTGGCTGACGGCAATCGACTCCGGCACCAGCAGCGGCTGGCCGCTCAGGCCTTCGCTGGCCATGGCCACCTTCAAGCGCTCGTACATGATCCGCTCGTGAGCCGCGTGCATGTCCACCAGCACCAGACCCAGGGCGTTTTCCGCCAGGATGTAGATCCCCTTGAGCTGGGCCAGGGCATAGCCCAGGGGCGGAATGTCCTCCTGGCCGTCCGGCAAGGCCGCCGCCGGCAACGGGGCAAAGAACTCGCGGTACACGCCCTGGCTCTCGGCGGCCGGCAACACTGGCTGTGGCCGCGGCGTGTACTGATATTGATAGCCACTGCCGGCTCCCGCGCCCGGCGCATTGAAGCTCGGCTGGGATTGGGGCTGCTCCAGAGCCAGGTTCGCGGCCAGGCGCATCTCACCCTGAGGCCCGAACTCACCGGCCTCGATACCTGTCGGGCGCACGATGCCGGCGACCGCCGCCGGCGCCGCCAACTGGTCCTCGGGCCGCACATCACCCAGGGCCCGGTGCAAGGTGCCATAAAGGAAGTCGTGCACCATGCGCCCGTCACGGAAACGCACTTCGTGCTTGGTCGGGTGCACGTTGACGTCGACCACCGACGGGTCGACTTCGAAAAACAGAACAAAGGTCGGGTGTCGACCGTTGAACAGAACATCGCGATAAGCCTGGCGTACCGCGTGAGCCACCAGCTTGTCCCGTACTGCGCGACCGTTGACGTAGAAGTACTGCAGGTCCGCCTGGCTGCGGGAGAAGGTCGGCAAGCCCACCCAGCCCCACAGATGCAAGCCGTTGCGCTCGACCTCGATGGGCAACGCCTGCTCCAGGAAGCCCGAACCGCACACCGCCGCCACACGACGGGCACGAGCGGCGTCGTCCTTGGCTTCGTGCAGGCTGAGGATGCTCTTGCCGTTGTGCCGCAAGTGGAAGGCCACGTCGAAACGCGCCAGGGCCAGGCGCTTGATCACTTCCTGCAGGTGATCGAACTCGGTCTTTTCCGCCTTGAGGAACTTGCGTCGTGCCGGCGTATTGAAGAACAGGTCGCGGACTTCCACCGAAGTGCCTACCGGGTGCGCCGCCGGCTGCACCCTTGGTGCCATGTCCCGGCCTTCGGTTTCCACCTGCCAGGCCTGCTCGGCATCCCTGGTACGGGACGTGAGGGTCAGGCGCGCCACGGAGCTGATGGAAGCCAGGGCCTCGCCGCGAAACCCCAGGCTCATCACCCGCTCCAGGTCCTCCAGGTCGCGGATCTTGCTGGTGGCGTGCCGGGCCAGGGCCAGCGGCAAGTCGTCGGAGGAAATACCGCTACCGTCGTCACGTACCCGCAGCAGCTTGACCCCGGCCTGCTCCACATCCACATCGATGCGCTTGGCGCCGGAGTCCAGGCTGTTTTCCAACAACTCCTTGATCACCGAAGCCGGGCGCTCGACCACCTCGCCCGCGGCAATCTGGTTGGCCAGGCGCGGGCTGAGCAGCTCGATGCGCGCGCTACTGATTACCGATTCACTCATTCCTTGGCCGCCAGTTCTGTACCGGGGATGGTCAACACCTGCCCCACTTTCAATTCATCGCTTTTCAGGTTGTTGGCACTGCGTAGCGTGGCCGCGGAGACCTGATAGCGCACGGCGATCATGGCCAGGGTTTCCCCCGGATTGACCCGGTGATCACGCGGCCCCTGGGCGATCTTCCCGGAATCGCGCAGCCAGGCAATATAGGTGCCCGGTGGCGGGTTCTGCTGGAAGAACTGCCGCACGCCGCTGCTGATGGAACGCGCCAGGGCCTGCTGATGGCTGGCGGTGGCCAGCTTCGAGGCCTCGTTGGAGTTGGAGATAAAGCCGGTTTCCACCAGGATCGACGGAATATCCGGAGATTTGAGCACCATGAACCCGGCCTGCTCCACCCGCTGTTTATGCAACGGAGTCACCCGGCCGATGTTGTTCAGGACTTTCTGCCCGACATTCAGACTGGAGGTCAGGGACGCTGTCATCGACAGGTCCAGCAGCACCCCGGCCAGCATCCGGTCCTTGTCATCCAGGCTGACGTTGCCAGCCCCGCCGATCAGGTCGGAACGGTTCTCGCTGTCCGCCAGCCAGCGCGCGGTTTCCGACGTGGCACCACGTTCAGACAAGGCAAACACCGATGCGCCAAAGGCCGCGGCCGAAGGCGCAGCGTCGGCGTGGATCGAGACGAACAGGTCGGCGCCCTTCTTGCGGGCGATCTCGGTACGACCGCGCAATGGAATGAAGTAGTCGCCGGTACGGGTCAATTCGGCGCGGAAACCCTTGAGGCCATTGACCTGACGCTGCAATTCGCGAGCAATGGCCAGCACCACGTCTTTTTCATGCTGCCCGCGGGAGCCGGAGGCACCCGGGTCTTCGCCGCCGTGGCCGGCATCGATCACCACAATGATGTCGCGCTTGCCCGCCGGGGCTGGCGGCAGCTTGATCGCCGGCTCCGCCGGAGTGACGGGCACTGCTGGGACAGTGGCCACAGTAGGTGGCGGCGCAGCAGGTGGCGCGGCGTCAGCCGGGTTGTCGAACAGATCGACCACCAGGCGATTGCCGTACTGAGCGTTGGGCGCCAGGGTGAAACTCTTCGGCGTAACGGCCTTTTTCAGGTCGATGACCACCCGCAGGTCACTGGGCGTGCGCTGTGCCGAGCGCATGGCGGTAATCGGTGTATTGGCCGTGGCGACGTTCAGCGGACCGCCAAGGGTCGCGCCATTGATATCGATCACCAGACGATCCGGGGCCGTCAGGGTAAAGACGCTGTGCTGAACCGGGCCGGACAGGTCGAATACCAGTCGCGTGTTATCCGGTGCCCGCCACAGGCGGACGCTGCGAACCTGTGTAGCGGCCACAGCATCGACGGCCAATGCCGTAAGCAACAGTCCTACGACAGCAACCAACGCGCGAATGCGCATACCTAACCCCATCAATTATTTGAATTCCAACGCCAAAGCGGCACACCAGGACTCGCCACGCGAGCCTTGAGACAACAGATGCACAGAACGCCCATTGTTATGCGGGGTAATGGTAATGGTCAGGTCAGGCTTTGGCAAAAAGCCTGCACCACGCTGGGGCCACTCCAGCAGGCACAGAGCATCGCCCTCGAAGTAGTCGCGAATCCCCAGGAACTCCAGCTCCTCAGGATCCACCAGGCGGTACAGGTCGAAGTGGAAAGCCCGCACCGAGCCGATCTCGTACGGTTCGACCAGGGTAAAGGTCGGACTCTTCACTGCCCCCGCGTGCCCCAGGCCACGGATGATCCCTCGCGACAAGGTGGTTTTGCCCGCTCCCAGGTCGCCCTCGAGGAAGATCACCCCCACGCCTTGGGTCACCTGGGCAATACGTGCACCAAATTCCACCATGGCCTGTTCGTCGGCCAGAAAAAGGGTTAACTCAGACACGGTGATTGTTCCTCCAACAACTGACGAATGGCTGGAATCAGATCACTGGCCGCCAGCCCTCGGCCCAATTTGCCTTGCTGCTCGCCCGCGCTGGCATGCAGCCAGACCGCCAGGCAGGCGGCATCGAATGCCGACAAGCCTTGCGCCAGCAAGGCGCCGATCAGGCCAGCCAGCACATCACCCAAGCCTGCCGTGGCCATCGCCGGATGCCCTACGTCACAGCGGGCCAGCCGCCCATCGGCAGTGGCGATCAGGCTACCGGCCCCCTTGAGTACCGCAACCGCTGCGTATTTTTTGCTCAACGCCAGGGCCGCTGCAGGGCGATCCGCCTGCACCTCGGCGCTGGAGATACCCAGCAGCCGCGCCGCCTCTCCCGGATGGGGAGTGATGACACTCGCGGCAGGCAGTTGCAGCCCGCCCTCGGCCAGCAGGTTCAAGGCATCGGCATCCCACACCTGGGGCAACGGCGCATTGGCCGCCGCCGACAGCAGACTGCGCCCCCAGGCGCCCTGCCCCAACCCCGGCCCGACCACCAGCACCGTGGCCCGAGCCAGCAACCCCATCAACTGGTTGGCCGAATGAGTGCCCTGGGTCATGACCTCAGGCAAGCGCGCCGCAGCGGCAGCCACATGCTCACTGCGGGTCGCCAGGGACACCAGCCCCGCGCCACTGCGCAAGGCACTTTCCGCACTCAGCAAGGCGGCGCCGGCAAAACCTCGATCGCCCCCAATCAGCAACAGGTGCCCGAACTGGCCCTTGTGGGCATCGCGAAGTCGTCCATTCAGATGTGGCAAATGGCCAGAAGTCAGCAACTGAACGTCAGGTAGAGGGTGTTTTGTCTGCGGCATGCGTCTTCGAGCTCCGATGTCTGGCAGAATTATACGCACCTCAGCCCCGGTTTCTCTCGCCTCATGCCCGCTATTACCCAGGATCTTCCCGCTCTCGCCCAATCGATCAAGGACTGGGGCCGCGAACTGGGCTTTCAACAAGTCGGCATCAGCGGCCTGGACCTGGCCGAGCATGAGCAGCACCTGGAACGCTGGCTCGCCGCCGGCTACCACGGCGAGATGGAATACATGGGCGCCCACGGCAGCAAACGCTCCCATCCCGACCAGTTGGTGCCTGGCACCCTGCGGGTGGTTTCGCTGCGCATGGACTACCTGCCCGGCGACACCCAGATGGCCCAGCGCCTGGCCCAGCCTTCCAAGGCCTATGTTTCGCGCTATGCCCTGGGGCGCGATTATCACAAGCTGATCCGCAAGCGCGTACAGCAACTGGCCGAGCGCATCCAGCAAGCCATCGGCCCCTTTGGCTACCGCGCCTTCGTCGATAGCGCTCCGGTGCTGGAAAAAGCCATCGCCGAACAGGCCGGGCTCGGCTGGATCGGCAAGAACACCCTGGTGCTGAATCGCAAAGCCGGCAGCTACTTCTTCCTCAGTGAACTGTTCGTCGACCTGCCCCTGCCGGTGGACGCGCCCCACGCCACGGAGCATTGCGGCCGCTGCACCGCCTGCCTGGACATCTGCCCGACCAACGCCTTCGTCGGCCCCTATGTGCTGGATGCCCGACGCTGCATTTCCTACCTGACCATCGAGCTCAAAAGCGCCATCCCCGAAGACCTGCGCCCGCTGATCGGCAACCGGGTATTCGGCTGCGATGACTGCCAGATCGTCTGCCCCTGGAATCGCTTCGCCCGCTCAACGGCCGAGGGCGACTTCAAGCCCCGGCACAACCTGGACAATGCCGAACTGGCAGAGCTGTTCATGTGGGACGAGGACAAATTCCTCAGCAATACCGAAGGTTCACCCTTGCGCCGCGCCGGCTACGAGCGCTGGCTACGCAACCTGGCGGTGGGCCTGGGCAACGCACCCTCTAGCATTCCGGTGCTGGAAGCCCTCAAGGCCCGCCAGGACTACCCCTCGGAACTGGTTCGCGAACATGTGCAATGGGCCCTGGACCAGCACGCCAACCGTCAGTGTTCGTCGTTGTAGACGAACTTGGGCATTTCCCAGTGAAAACGGATCGC
This sequence comes from Pseudomonas sp. 8(2025), assembly GCF_052665325.1. Lineage (NCBI taxonomy): Bacteria > Pseudomonadati > Pseudomonadota > Gammaproteobacteria > Pseudomonadales > Pseudomonadaceae > Pseudomonas > Pseudomonas sp. 8(2025). The sequence goes on from NZ_JBQOIE010000002.1 coordinate 199,967, forward strand.
CAGCAGGCGCAATAGAAAGCCGCCGAACAGGGTGACCAGGATCGACTGCTCGCTGGGCAGTTGCAGGTAGATGCACAGCATGTAGCACCAGGCCGCGGCGAAGGACACGCTGGCGTACAGCTCGCGGCGAAAGATCAGCGGGATATCGTTGCAGAAGATGTCCCTGAGGATGCCGCCAAAGACCCCGGTGATCACCCCACTGACTGAAGCCACCAGCATGCCGTGGCCCATTTCCAGGGCAGTCATGCAGCCGATCAGGGTAAAGGCCACCAGGCCCACGGCGTCGAGCACCAGAAACAGCGAGCGCAGGTGACGCATCAAGGGCGCGATGAAGATCGTCACCAACGCCGCCACCGACGTCAGCACCAGGTATTCCGGGTGCTTGACCCAGGTCAGCGGGTAGTGGCCCAGCAGCACATCACGCACCGAACCGCCGCCGAGTGCGGTGACGCAGGCAATCAGCACCACACCGAACCAGTCCATGCCGCGCCGGCCGGCAGACAGGGCGCCGGTCATGGCTTCGGCGGTAATGGCAATCAGATAAAGCATCAACAGCATGATGGCGGTCCTTGCAGGAAGGCGCGCAGTCTACTCAGTTGAAGCGGGCACCAAAAGGGGGCGGGTACGGGCGCCGAGTCGCAGCGGGCGCCCGTTCGCCGGCAAGCCGGCGCCTGCGGGTCAGAACTTGATGAAGTGCTTGCGGTAGTGCTGGAGCTCGGCAATGGACTCGCGAATATCGTCCAGGGCCAGGTGGGTGCTGCCTTTCTTGAAGCTGTCGCGCACGTCCGGCGCCCAGCGGGCGGCCAGTTCCTTGAGGGTCGAGACGTCCAGGTTGCGGTAGTGGAAGTAGCTTTCCAGAGCCTTCATGTGGCGGTACAGGAAGCGCCGGTCCTGGCAGATGCTGTTGCCGCAGATCGGCGATTTGCCCTTGGGTACCCACTGCTCCAGGAAGGCAATGGTCTGGGCTTCGGCTTCGGCCATGCTGATGCGGCTTTCGCGAACCCGCTGGGTCAGACCGGAACCGCCGTGCTGTCGGGTGTTCCATTCATCCATGCCGGCGAGGATCTCGTCGCTCTGGTGGATGGCGATGACCGGTCCTTCAGCCAAGGTGTTGAGGTTGCTGTCAGTGACAATGGTGGCCATCTCGATGATGACGTCGGTGTCAGGGTTCAGACCGGTCATTTCCAGGTCGATCCAAATCAGGTTCTGCGGGTTTTGCATGGGTGGGCTCCTCGGCGTAGTTGCGCAGTTTAGCCTAGAGGGCCTGCCCGGCGTGCTAAACTCGCCGCCGTTTTACCTATCCGCCGTAATTATCGACACGGAACACCAATGGCCAAACGCCAGCTCAATCGCCGCCAAAACTGGCGCATCGAAAAGATCCAGGGTGAGCGCGCCGCCCGCGCCGCCAAACGCGAGTCCTCTGCCGTCGAGGCGCTGGAAGGTGGCGACCTGGGCCCGGAACAGACCGGCCTGGTCATCGCCCACTTCGGCGTCCAGGTCGAAGTCGAGGCTCGCGAAGGCGAAACGGCCGGCCAGGTGTTCCGCTGCTACCTGCGGGCCAACCTGCCGGCCCTGGTGACCGGCGACCAGGTGGTCTGGCGCGCCGGCAACCAGGGCATCGGGGTGATCGTCGCGCAACTGCCGCGCAGCACCGAGCTGTGCCGCCCGGACAGCCGCGGCCAACTCAAGCCGGTGGCCGCCAACGTCGACATGATCGTGATCGTGTTTGCGCCCATGCCCGAGCCCCACGCCAACCTGATCGACCGCTACCTGGTAGCCGCCGAGCATGCTGGAATCCGGCCGTTGCTGCTGCTGAACAAGGCCGACCTGATCGATGAGCAGAACGCCCCTGCGCTCAACGCCCTGCTCGCGGTCTACCGCCAGCTGGGCTACCCGCTGCTGGAGGTCTCGGCTCATCACGGCGACGGCATGGAGCAGTTGCAAGCCCTGCTGGACGGGCGCATCAGTGTATTCGTCGGCCAGTCGGGGGTGGGCAAGTCGTCCCTGGTCAACAGCCTGCTGCCGGAAGTCGAAACCCGCGTCGGCCCGCTGTCGGAGTTCTCCGGCCAGGGCACTCACACCACCACGACCGCGCGCCTGTTCCACTTCCCCGGTGGCGGTGAGCTGATCGACTCCCCCGGTATCCGTGAGTTCGGCCTCGGCCATGTCAGCCGCGCCGATGTCGAGGCCGGGTTCATCGAGTTCAATGACTTGCTGGGCACCTGCCGCTTCCGCGATTGCAAGCACGATCGCGAGCCGGGCTGTGCCTTGCTCAAGGCCCTGGAAGACGGGCGCATCCAGCAGCAACGGATGAACAGCTACCGCTCGATCCTCGCCAGCCTGCCAGACAACAGTTACTGATTGACCTGACCCAGATACGACAAGGCCGCGATCTTCGCGGCCTTGTCGTTTGTCACTTCGCCGTGCCCGGCGTAGCGGGCGGCGTCACCGGAGCAGTGGGAGCCGGAGCCGGAGCGGAAGACTGGCCCGCCGCACCCTGCTCGTCCATCTTCAGCACACCGTCCTCGAAGATATTCATACGTTGACGCACCTCGTGCGCCGGCAGCGGTTCGCTACCGGGCGGCAAGGCATTCGGGTCGGCTGCCGCCCCCGGTACTTCACCGGGAGCACCGCTACCCTGGGTCGGTACCGGAGCATTGGGATCGGTCTGCTCACCCTCGATGGCACGCTGGGCCTTCTTGGTCAGCACGACGATATCGATGCGCCGGTTGACCGGGTTGAACGGGTCCTTACGATCGAATAGCGCCGACGAAGCAAAGCCCACCACACGCGCAACTTGCGGATCAGGATAACCACCCGCCACCAGCGCCCGACGCGCAGCGTTGGCCCGGTTGGCCGACAGTTCCCAGTTGCCGAAGTCGCCAGTGCCCGAATAGGGTTTGGCGTCGGTGTGACCGCTGATGCTGATCTTGTTCGGCACGGTCTTGATGGTGTCGGCCATGGCCAGCAGGATGTCTTCGAAATACGGCTTCAGACGTGCACTGCCAGAGTCGAACATCGGCCGGTTCTCGGCGTCCATGATCTGGATCCGCAAGCCGTCCGGGGTGATCTCGAAGAGGATCTGGTCCTTGAACTTCTGCAGTTGCGGGTTCTCTTCAACCTTGTTCTGCAACTCTTGCAACAGCAACTCGAGACGCTCGCGCTCGACCTGCTCGGCCATGCCCTCTACCTGGTCGGCATCCACCGTGACCTTGTCCGGTTGTGGCTGGGACTTGATCTCGGGGTTGAGGGTGTTGTCCGGCGCCAGCTCAGGGGAGCCGCCCAGGTCGATGATGTAGGGCGTACCGCTTTCCGAGAAGCCGATCGGATCCTTGAAGTAACCGGCGATGGCGATCTTCTGTTCCGGGGTGGCCGTGGACAGCAGCCACAACACCAGGAAGAACGCCATCATCGCCGTGGCGAAGTCGGCGAAGGCGATTTTCCAGGCGCCCCCGTGATGTCCGCCAGCGAAGCGCTTGACGCGCTTGATGATAATCGGCTGATTATTTTCCATGACTTAGCGACCGCGAACCGCTTGTTCCAGCTCGGCGAAGCTAGGACGGTGCGCCGGGTACAGAACCTTGCGCCCGAACTCCACGGCCAGGGACGGCGGCATGCCGGAAGCCGAGGCCACCAGCGACGCCTTGATGGCTTCGTAGACGTTCAGTTCTTCCTTGGCGTCGTGGGCCAGGGAGTGGGCCAGCGGGCCGAAGAAACCATAGGCCGCGAGAATACCGAAGAAGGTCCCCACCAGCGCCGCACCTACGTGCAGGCCGATGGACTTCTGGTCGCCATCGCCCAGGGAGGCCATGGTCACCACGATCCCCAAGACCGCCGCGACGATACCGAAACCGGGCATGCCGTCGGCAATCCCGTTGACCGCATGGGATGGATGTTCGAGGTCTTCCTTGAGGCTGAACAGCTCCATGTCGAACAGGCCTTCCAGCTCGTGGGGAGCCATGTTGCCGGAGGACATGATGCGCAGGTAGTCACAGACGAAGGCGGTCATGCGTTCATCTTTGAGCACCGCCGGGTACTTGGCGAAAATCGGGCTGGCCGCGGCGTCCTCGATATCGCCTTCGATGGCCATCATGCCTTCGCGACGACTCTTGTTGAGGATCTCGTAGATCAGGCCCAGCACTTCCAGGTAGAAGGTGTGGGTGAAGCGCGAACTGAACATGCCCAGGGATTTCTTGACGACGTGCATCGTCATATAGCCCGGGTTGGCCTGGAGGAATGCGCCAAAGGCTGCGCCACCGATGATCAGCACTTCGAAAGGCTGGATCAACGCCGCGATTTTGCCGTGGGAAAGCACGTATCCGCCGAGCACGCTCGCGAATACGACGATGATGCCGATAATTTTAGCCATAGGTAGGGGAGTACTTATTGAGTCGGGTTCAAGGTCATATTCGGAAGTTCTTAAAACTCTTCTTCTACTTATCGGCAAAACTGCGCCAGACTATAGCCAGTTAAGGCGAAAAGCCAGTTTGGCCCGCTCTGGGCGTGTTCACAGCAGACGATGATTGCGCCCGACCATGTCTAATGAAACCAGCGTCCCACATTCTCCGCCCGCCTCTCTCGACGCCTGGGTAAAGCTCCTCAATGGCGTGCGCCTGCCGGTGCCCCAGGCCAGCCATGACCGGGTCTGCCGCGCCATCGCCAACAACCGCAGCTCGCTGCGGGAGATTGTCGATCTGATGCAAAACAGCCCGGCACTGGCCTTGAGCGTGATCCGCGAAGCCAACCGGCATTCCCACGGCAGCATGAGCGAACCGGCGGAAAACCTGGAGATCGCGGTCAATCGACTGGGCCTCAAGCGTACCGAGGAGTTGCTCGAGCAACTGCCGACGCTGCCTGAAGAGCAGATCCCCCAGGCATTGCGCCAGTTCCAGCTGATCAGCCAGCACGCCAGCCAGCAAGCCAATGGCTTCTTTGCCGGACGCCTGGCGCGACTCTGGCAGGACATCCACTGGGGCAGCCTGCTGTTTCTCTCGCCGCTGTGGGCCATGGCCCTGGTCTATCCCAAGCTGCTGGAAGAGTGGGAACTGCGGGTCATCTACAAGCACGAATCCGCACACGACGTTGAACTGCAACTGTTCGGAGTGCGACTGATGGAAATGTGCCAGGCCCTGGTCCTGGCCTGGCACCTGCCGATCTGGGTCCAGCAGGGCTATCGCCTGCTGACCCAGGAGCAGCACCTGCTGGCCAAGGTCATGCTGATTGCCCGCGACAGCGACAACCCGCTGCGCCAGCAACAACGCCTGGACGCTGAACCGGACCTGCGGCGCTGGCTGAACCAGCCGGCCAACACTGTGTTGCTGGCCAACGGCCTGGCGCTGGCGGCGCAACAGTCCTGGAACAGCCCCCATGGCCGGCGCTGGCAGAACCTTACCGCTCTTTATCTGCAGATCCCCCTGGACCAGGTCCAGCAACAGTTGCACCAACAGGCAGCACAAAGCGCCCGCAACGACACCCAGCCCGATCTCTGGCACCCGGCCCAGGCCCTGCTCTGGCCTTGGGATGCCCGACGCCTGCATCACGGCGAGCAACCAGCCCCGGCGCCCACCGCACTGGAACTGGCCAAGTGGCGCAAGCTCTGCGGCGAACTGTTGCTGGACCCCAGCCCCTTTACCAACGCCGTGCACCTTACCGGCTTTGCCCGGGATGCCTTGGCGGCATGCGGCATGCATCGGGTCATGCTGCTGATGGTCGATCGCAGCCTGAGCCACCTGCGAGTGCAACAGCTTTACGGCCTGCCCAGGGAAGCGGCCAGCCTGACCCTGCAGGCCAAGCAGAGCCCGCTGTTGCAACGCCTGCTGGAAAAATCCGCGCAGATCCGCCTGACCCCGGCCAACCGGGCCCAGTTCGCCCCTCACCTGCCAAGCTCGCTGCGCCAGCTGTTTCGCGGCGAACACCTGCTGATCCGCTCACTGTCGTGCAATGGCCGGGTACTGATGCTGGCGATCGCCGACCAGGGCGGCGTGCCGTTCTCGGAAATCAGCGTCCAGGCCTTCTGCAAGACCGCCCAGTGCATCGAAAAAGCCTTGCACAGCTTTACCAACCGCAGCCAATGACGCTTGCGCTACAATCCTTCCCTTTGCGCCCTGGGGACCTGACATGTCTGACTTCTCTGGCTTGCCGCTGGTCATTGAACCGAGCGACCTGCTCGCCCGCCTGAACGCCCGCGAACTGATCCTGGTCGACCTGACCAGCGCTGCCCGCTATGCCACCGGGCATATTCCCGGGGCGCGCTTCGTCGACCCCAAGCGCACTCAGCTGGGCCAGGCGCCGGCTCCCGGGCTGCTGCCGCCGCAAGCGGCGCTTGAAACGCTGTTCGGCGAACTCGGGCACAACCCGGACGCGGTCTATGTGGTCTACGACGATGAAGGCGGTGGCTGGGCCGGGCGCTTCATCTGGCTGCTGGACGTGATCGGCCACCACCGCTACCACTACCTCGACGGCGGCTTGCCGGCCTGGCTGGCGGAAGGCCTGTCCGTGTCTACCGAAGTCCCGGCCGCGGTCGGCGGCCCCGTGGCACTGGCCCTGCATGATGAGCCCACCGCCACCCGCGAATACCTGCAAAGCCGTCTCGGCGCGGCGGACCTGGTGATCTGGGACGCCCGCGGACCGCTGGAGTACTCCGGCGAAAAAGTCCTGGCAGCCAAGGGCGGGCATATCCCCGGCGCGGTGAATTTCGAATGGACCGCCGGCATGGATCAGGCACGCCACCTGCGCATCCGCCGCGACATGCCACAGATCCTTGCGGACCTGGGCATCAGCAAAGACAAAGAAGTGATCACCCACTGCCAGACCCACCATCGCTCCGGCTTCACTTATCTGGTGGCCAAGGCGCTGGGCTACCCACGGGTCAAGGGCTACGCCGGCTCCTGGGGCGAATGGGGCAATCATCCCGATACGCCCGTAGAGATTTAAGGTTTTTAAGGACACCCAATGAAAAAGCGTTTATTCATCATCAGCCAGTACCTGCTGCCTCATCACCTGCTGTCGCGCCTGGCCGGCTGCATTGCCGAGTGCCGCGTGCGCTGGTTCAAGAATGCCTTCACCCGCTGGTTCGCCAAGCAGTATCAAGTGGATATGTCCGAGGCCCAGGTCGAGGACGTGACCGCCTACGAGCATTTCAACGCCTTCTTCACCCGCGCCCTCAAAGACGGCGCGCGGCCGCTGGACCCGACCCCGGGCGCGGTGCTCAGCCCTGCCGACGGCGCGGTCAGCCAACTGGGCCCGATCGAACACGGCCGAGTGTTCCAGGCCAAGGGCCACAGCTACAGCGTGCTGGAACTGCTGGGCGGTGACCCGGCCCTGGCACAGCCGTTCATGGGCGGCGACTTTGCCACCATCTACCTCTCCCCCAAGGACTACCACCGGGTGCACATGCCCCTGGCCGGCACCCTGCGGGAAATGGTCTATGTGCCGGGCCGGATCTTCTCGGTCAACCAGACTACCGCTGAAAACGTACCCGAGCTGTTCGCCCGCAACGAGCGCGTGGTGTGCATCTTCGATACCGAGCGCGGCCCGATGGCGCTGGTGCTGGTGGGCGCGATGATCGTCGCTTCGATCGAAACCGTCTGGGCCGGCCTGGTAACGCCGCCCAAGCGCGAACTCAAGACCGTGCGCTACGACGAAGCCGCCCGCGCTCCGATCCACCTGGAGAAAGGCGCCGAAATGGGCCGCTTCAAGCTGGGCTCCACGGCCATCGTGCTGTTTGGCCCGGACCAGGTGCAGTGGGCCCAAGAGCTGGCTGCCGGCTCGCCCGTGCGGATGGGCCAGGGCCTGGGCCTGCCCAAGGCTTGAGGCCTGAATGCCGGACATAAAAAACGCCGCTGATCAGCGGCGTTTTTTATGGGCGGGGATTTTCCGGCGGCTCAGAGTTGCCCGTCGCGGTCACGGAACCCCAGCAGGTACAGCACGCCATCCAGGCCCAGGGTCGAGATCGCCTGCTTGGCCGACTGCTTGACCAGCGGCTTGGCGCGGAATGCCACGCCCAGGCCGGCAATGCCGAGCATCGGCAGATCGTTGGCGCCATCGCCGACAGCGATGGTCTGCTCCAGGCGCAGGCCTTCCTTGTGCGCCAGCTCACGCAGCAGATCGGCCTTGCGCTGGGCGTCGACAATCGGCTCCACCGCCACGCCAGTGACCTTGCCGTCCACCACTTCCAGCTCGTTGGCGAACACGTAGTCGATACCCAGCTTGGCTTGCAGCTGCTTGGCAAAGTAGGTGAAGCCGCCGGAGAGGATCGCGGTCTTGTAGCCCAGGCGCTTGAGCTCGGCGAACAGGGTTTCGGCGCCCTCGGTCAGGCGCAGGGAGGCGCCGATGGCGTCCAGCACATTGACGTCCAGGCCCTTGAGCAGCGCCAGGCGCTCCTTGAAACTGGCGCGGAAGTCCAGCTCGCCGGCCATCGCCCGCTCGGTGATTTCCGCGACCCGATCGCCGACACCGGCCGCCTTGGCCAGCTCGTCGATGACTTCGGCTTCGATCAGCGTCGAATCCATGTCGAACACCGCCAGGCGCCGGTTACGGCGGAACAGCGAGTCTTCCTGGAACGCGATATCGACGTTCAGCTCCTGGGCCACGCTGAGGAACTCGGCCCGCAGGGCTTGCGGATCGGCGGCTTCGCCACGTACCGAAAACTCGATGCAGCCCTTGCCCTGGTCGGCAGGCATATCCAGGGGCATGCGCCCGGACAGGCGATCGATATGGTCGATGTTCAGGCCGTACTTGGCGGTGATGGAACTCACGCGCTGCAACTGTTCGGCGGTAACCTTGCGCGTCAGCAGGGTCACGATATGGCGCTTCTTGCCCTGCCCGGCGACCCACTGCTGGTAATCCTCCTCGGACACCGGCGTGAAGCGCACCTGCTGGTCGAGCTTGTAGGCGGTGAACAGGATGTCCTTGAGCACCGACGAGCTCTGCTCGTTGCTGGGAATTTCAACCAGGATGCCGAACGACAAGGTGTCGTGGATCACCGCCTGACCGATGTCGAGAATGTTCACACCACCCTGGGCCAGAACGCCGGTAATGGCCGCAGTCAGACCGGGACGATCTTCGCCGGTGATGTTTATCAGGACAATTTCGCGCAAGGCGCACCCCCGAGGTGGAAAAAAAGCGCATTCTACCCACTTTCGGTGACCATCGGGCACAGCCAGCGCTTTGCCGGTCTAGGGCCTGTCGCTATACTGCGCGTCAACTTCACGGACAAAAGAGCCGAGCTCAGTGAACCGGCCCACGCCAGTTAAAACCGATAACTTCTTCCTGCTGATCTTCCGTGCACTGCGCCACCGCCGTGTGCCGATTGCATTGCGCATTGCCAGCCATAACGTGATCCTGGTCGCCCTGGCCCTGGTGATCTATGCCGGCGTGATGGGCCTGCAGTTCAAGCAAGCCATGCACGAACAAGCCGACGCCCTGGGTCAGAGCCTGACCACCCAGACCGCCACCTCGGCCACCGAGCTGCTGGTGTCCAACGACATCCTCAGCCTTAATGTCCTGCTCAACAATCTGACCAAGAACCCGCTGGTGGCCCACGCGGCCATCTACAGCGTGGACAACCGCATCCTCGCCGAGGCCGGCCAGCGCCCCAAGAGCAGCCTGCTGGGTGAAACCGAGGGCGTGTACCAGACCAAGATCACCTTCCAGGACGTGACCGCGGGCAACCTGCGAATCAGCCTGGACATGGCGCAATTCCAGCAGCCGATGACCATCAGCCTGCAAAGCATGGGCATCCTCAGCGCCATCCTGCTGGCCCTGGCCCTGGCCTTGAGCCTGCGCCTGGGGCGGCACATCTCGACTCCGCTGCTGCAACTGCGAGTCTGGCTGCGTGACCTGGACGAACACACTCCCGCCACCCAGCGCCAGGACGAAATCGGCGATCTGGCGCGTCAGCTGCATGCCCGCCTGGTGCCGGAGAAGCCCGAACCGGCACCGCAGCCCGAGGCTGAAGTGCAAGACGACGAGGACGATGAGCCGGCATTCGAAGTGCGCAACCTGCGGGACCCGAGCTTCGACGAAAGCGCTCCGGTAGCAGGCCTGAAGCCTGCACCCCGGCACCTGGTTCACGCCGAAGAAGATGAACTGGACGAGGAAGACCCCTTCGCCGACCTGCGGGACAGCTCATCGACGCCTGCTGCCAAGCCACAACCGCAACCACAGGTTCCGGCCCAGCCCCAGCACAGTGCGGTACTGGCGGTGCAACTCGGTGCCCAGGAGCAACTGCGACGCCTGCCCCGCGCCCGCCTGATGGAACTGCTGGAACGCTACCGCGATTGCCTCGACCAGGCCGCCTCGCTGTACCAGAGCGAACTGCATACCCTGAACGATGGCAGCACGCTGATGCTGTTCCACAGCGAAGACAGCGGTGACGACTACCTGACCAACGCCATCTGCTGCGGCGAGTTGCTGCGCGCCCTGGGCCATGCCCTGCAGATCGAAGTGGCGGACAGCGGCATCACCCTGCAACTGCAACTGGGCCTGACCCTGGGCGACGAACTGTTCGGCCTGAGCCAGATCGACCTGCTGCTCACCGAAACCGCTCAGGATGCCCTGGCCCTGTCCCAGCACAGCCGCAACCTGCTGCTGGTGGAGCGCAAGGTCAATGACGACCCGCTGCTGCGCCAGCGGGCACGTATTCGCCCGATCGCCAGCCCGGAAGGTGCCTGCTGCGTGGAACGCCTGATGGAGCCCTACCCGTCGATGCTGGAGCGGCAACTGGCACGCATGCATGAAACACGGGCCAAGCTGTAAGGCTGACCCGCAAAAAGAAGCCCGCCCAGTGCGGGCTTTTTCATGAGCTTTATGTAGCCGCTGGCACAGCCTGCGACAAGCCCCGCAGGGGCTTCAACGCTGGTGATATCGCTGCGTGCCTGCGGCCCGCTCGCAGCCTTCGGCAACGGCTACAGGAGATTGCGTTGGCCAGAGCCAGAAACGACAAGGCCCGCTGTTGGGCGGGCCTTGTCTCGCGGCGTGTCAACTCAGAACCTGAACACTTCCATATCCGTGCGGATCGGCGTGGCCATCGGGATCTTCGGTTGCTTTTCCTGCTCGGCAGGCTTGGGCGCAGGAGCCGGGGCCGCCTTGCGTGGCACCTCCGCCACCGCCGGCTGATTGGCCAGAGGCTTGAGGGCACCCGACAACTGTTCCGCCAGACGCTGCAACAGCACGCCCTGGGCCTGGACCTGGGACGCCGTGGTTCCCGCGTGCTGCTCCTGCAGATGAACGATGCGGTTGTCCCGCACCTGGCCACGACGGTCGATCAGGCGCCATTGCGCATCCAGCACCGCCGGCTGCGACTTGCCTGAATCCAGGCGAGTGATCGACAGCAGCACCTGGACATCCGGAGTGAAGCCGCTGGTGGCCGGAGCCAATACAACCCGCTGGCTGTCGAGATGACCGGCCACCTGGCGCAACAGCAACTGATCAATGTCCGAAGACAGGCTGCCGGCCCAGCGACCATCAGTGGAGGCCTGCAGGCTGCCATCATCCTGACGCTGCAGGAGGGTTTCACGTTGCAGGTAATCGGCGATCAGCACCGGCCCCAGCAATACCGACATGCCGGCACTGGCCGGCTGAGCTGGACTTCCGCTGTCCAGCTGATACAGCGACACCGGCTGGTGTACGCTGCAACCCGCCAGGCCAAGAACGCCGGCGAGCAAGAAAACAAGAGGAAGGCGCAGAGCAGTCATCATCCCATCCAGGTGGCGGCCACAAGGCTAGCCACAGTGTAAATACTCAAAAAAACCTGAATAACGCCCGGCCACGCCAGCGTTTGAAAGCGCATATCATCCGTGAATATGCGCCCTGACTCCAGTGTTGTAGCGTCGATCCTGCGCTTAAATCGCAGATCGAACGCTCTAGCCCGCCCTTAACTGAGAGGCTCTACCAACAACGCATCCACCCGCTGGAAGCCGCGAGGCAGTTTGTTGCCACGGCGCCCGCGCTCGCCTTTGTAGTGCTCCAGATCGTCAGCCTTCAGCGACAAGGTGCGCTTGCCAGCCTGCAGCACCAGGGTCGCGCCGTCCGGCAGCACCGCGATATCGGTGACGTACTCTTCGCGGCTGGCCACGCGCTCACCGGGAATGCCGATGATCTTGTTGCCCTTGCCCTTGCCCAGCTGCGGCAGGTCGCTGATCTTGAACACCAGCAGGCGCCCTTCGGTGGTCACCGAAGCCAGCCAGTTCTGTTCGCGATCGGCCACTGGCCGCGGCGCCAGCACCTTGGCATTGTTCGGCAGGCTCAACAGCGCCTTGCCCGCCTTGTTCTTGGCCTGCAGGTCCTCGCCCTTGACCACGAAGCCGTAGCCGGCGTCAGAAGCGATCACATACAAGGCATCGTCATCCGGCAGCAGCACGCATTCGAACGTCGCACCCGGCGGCGGCGTCAGACGGCCGGTCAGCGGCTCGCCCTGACCCCGGGCCGATGGCAGCGTATGGGCCGCCACCGAGTAACTGCGCCCGGTGGAGTCGATGAACACCGCGAACTGGTTGGAACGCCCGGGCGCGGCGGTCTTGTAGCCATCGCCGGCCTTGTAGGACAGACCAGTGGCGTCAATATCATGCCCCTTGGCGCAACGCACCCAGCCTTTTTCCGACAGAACGATAGTCACCGGCTCGGTAGGCATCAGCTCGTTTTCCGACAGCGCCTTGGCCTCGGCCCGGGCGACGATCGGCGAACGGCGGTCATCGCCGTAGGTTTCTGCGTCTTGCAGCAACTCAGTGCGCACCAGCTTCTTCAGTTTGGCTTCGCTGTTGAGCAAGGCTTGCAGCTTGGCCTGCTCCTTGAGCAACTCATCCTGTTCGGCCCGCAGCTTCATCTCTTCCAGACGCGCCAATTGGCGCAGGCGCGTGTCGAGGATGTAGTCGGCCTGGATTTCGCTCAGGGCGAAACGCTCGATCAGCTTGGCCCGTGGATGCTCCTCGGTACGGATGATGTGGATCACTTCATCCAGGTTGAGGTAGGCAATCAGCAAACCGTCCAACAGATGCAGGCGACGCTCGACCTTGTCCAGGCGGAACTGCAGCCGGCGACGCACGGTGGTGACCCGGAACTCCAGCCACTCCACCAGCAGGGCCCGCAGGTTCTTCAACTGCGGCTTGCCGTCCAGGCCAATGATGTTGATGTTGACCCGGTAGGTGGATTCCAGCTCGGTAGTGGCGAACAGGTGCTGCATCAACTCATCGGCGTCGACCCGGTTGGAGCGCGGGATGATCACGATGCGGCACGGGTTCTCATGGTCCGACTCGTCACGCAGGTCGGCCACCATTGGCAGCTTCTTGGCCTGCATCTGGCCGGCGATCTGTTCCAGCACCTTGGCCCCGGAGACCTGGTGCGGCAGCGCGGTGACGATGATGTCGCCGTCCTCGACCCGGTACACGGCGCGCATGCGCACCGAGCCACGGCCGGTTTCGTAGATCTTCAGCAGGTCGGCACGCGGGGTGATGATCTCGGCTTCGGTGGGGTAGTCCGGGCCCTGGATATGCTCGCAGAGCTGCTCGACCGTGGCCTTGGGCTCATCCAGGAGGCGCACGCAGGCCGAAGCCACTTCCCGCAGGTTGTGCGGCGGCACGTCGGTGGCCATGCCCACGGCGATGCCGGTGGTGCCGTTAAGCAGGATGTTCGGCAGGCGTGCCGGCAGTACCAGCGGCTCCTGCAGCGTGCCGTCGAAGTTCGGCCCCCAGTCCGCAGTGCCCTGGCCCAGTTCGCTGAGCAGCACTTCGGAATAGCGCGACAGGCGCGCCTCGGTGTAACGCATGGCAGCGAAGGACTTGGGATCATCCGGCGCCCCCCAGTTGCCCTGGCCGTCCACCAGCGTGTAGCGGTAGCTGAACGGCTGGGCCATCAGCACCATGGCCTCATAGCAGGCCGAATCGCCGTGCGGGTGGAACTTGCCGAGCACGTCACCCACGGTACGCGCGGATTTCTTGTGCTTGGAATCGGCATCCAGCCCCAGCTCACTCATGGCGTAGACGATACGCCGCTGTACCGGTTTCAGGCCGTCGCCGATATGCGGCAGAGCACGGTCCATGATCACGTACATGGAGTAATTGAGGTAGGCATTTTCGGTGAAGTCAGCCAGTGACCGGCGTTCTACGCCATCCAGGCTGAGATCAAGGGAGTCGCTCATGCGGGCCTCATTGGTTCGTAGTCTGGCGCAGCAGCATGCTGCCGCCGCGCTGAGTAAATTCAAGTTTTTTCAAAGCGCTCATGCCCAGCAGAACCTGGTCGCCGTCGAGCCCCGGCGCCACCAGCGCGGCCACGTCCCGCAGCACGATATCCCCCAGCTGCAGGAGTTCGATACGGGTCCGATAACCTTCGCTGCGCCCATTGGCCGTGCTCAGGGTGACCGGCGCACCGCGCTCCAGGCCCAGACGTTCAGCGAGATCCGCAGGTACCGAGACATCGGTCGCCCCGGTGTCGAGCATGAATTGCACCGGCCGCCCGTTGATATGGCCGCTGGCGACGAAATGCCCCTGGCGATTGCCCGCCAGTTGCACTTCGATGTAACCCTCATGTTGTTGCGAACTGACGACAGTGTTGGGGTTCTCCTGGTGCGCTTCCCAGTCGGCAAAGAACCGCGTGGCCAGGAACAGCGCCGCCGCCCAGGCCATGATCAGCATCACCCGCCCGGCACTCTTGCCCGGTTGCTGGCTCACGGCTTGGCACTCCAGCCGCCTTCGGGAGCTGCAAAACGCCAGACGATCGGTCGGGCCTCGCCGTCGGCGCGAGCACCGTTGTTGTTGTCCAGGCCAATCCAGGCGCCCTTGGCGTCCACCACCAGGGCTTCCGCCAACCCGTAGGGCTGTGGATAACGCCGATGCTCCACCAGTGCTTCGCCAGCATACGACCAGCACTGCTCGACCTTGGCGCTCAGCGCGTCCCGGCGACAGATCTGATAGGCGTTGCGCTCCAGGGTGAACAGCTTGCCGTCGAACAGCGACAGGTCGGCAAAGTCACGGGATACGGCCTTGGCGTTGGGCACCTGCTCAGGCTGCATTAGCGCCCCTGCTTCACTGAGCAGCACGCAACCGCCATCGCAGTCCCAGGTGGTCTGGCCACGCTTGATCAACAGCAGCCCGCGCCGCTCGCGTTCCGCCGCCAGCCAGATCCGATCCCCGGCAGGGTTGACCGCCAGCCCTTCGAACAGGGCATTGAAGTGCAGCAGCATGCCGCTCGCACGGGCTTCGCGCACCATGATCGGGGAAATCTTCAACCAGGCCGGCGCGCCTTGCGCCGGAACCTGCAGCACCGCGGCATGGGCTTCGCTGACCACATATTTGTTGCCGGCGGCATCACAGGTGATGCCCTCGAAATCCAGGTCGCCGCCACGCACGAAGGACGCCGCCCAGGTCCGCACCTTCAAGCCCCAGGGCAAGCCGGAATCCGGCACCGCAGGCACCTCGATCCCGACGGTCTCGGCCTGCCAGACAGTGTTCCGGGTATCGAGCCTGTAGATCTGCTCGTCGTCGCGATCGGAGACGGTCCAAAGCTCCTGACCACACAGCGCCAGCCCGGACAGATTGCCGCCGCGCATGCCTTGCACAGGATGCTCGGACAGCAGTTTCAGTTCGGGCGCCGGCGCGGCCACCACCGAGGTTGCCAATAGCGCCAGGGCCAGGGCAAAACCTCTGTGCATCAGGCCAGCACCTCGGCCAGGTTGCCCTTGGACTCCAGCCAGGACTTGCGATCACCGGCGCGCTTCTTGGCCAGCAGCATGTCCATGATTTCCGCGGTGGCCTCGACGTCGTCCAGGGTCAACTGCACCAGGCGCCGCGTGTTCGGATCCATGGTGGTCTCGCGCAGTTGCGGCGGGTTCATTTCACCCAGCCCCTTGAATCGGGTGACCTGTGGCTTGCCGCGCTTCTTCTCGGCCACCAGGCGGTCGAGAATGCCGTCGCGCTCGGCTTCATCCAGGGCGTAGTAGATCTCCTTGCCCAGGTCGATGCGGTACAGCGGCGGCATGGCCACGTAGACGTGACCGGCATCCACCAGCGGACGGAAATGCTGGACGAACAAGGCACACAGCAAGGTAGCGATGTGCAAGCCGTCGGAGTCGGCGTCGGCGAGGATGCAGATCTTGCCGTAGCGCAGCTGGCTCATGTCCTCGGCGCCCGGATCGACCCCGATGGCCACGGCGATGTTGTGCACTTCCTGGCTGGCCAGGACCTCGCTGCCGTCCACTTCCCAGGTATTGAGGATCTTGCCGCGCAACGGCAGGATCGCCTGGAACTCCTTGTCCCGCGCCTGCTTGGCCGAACCGCCGGCGGAGTCACCCTCCACCAGGAACAGCTCGGAGCGCATCGGGTCCTGGCCGGCACAGTCCGCCAGCTTTCCTGGCAGCGCCGGGCCCTGGGTAATGCGCTTGCGCTCGACCTTCTTGCTGGCCTTCAAGCGGCGCCCGGCGTTGCTGATGGCCAGCTCCGCCAGTTGCATGCCCAGCTCGGGGTTGGCGTTGAGCCACAGGCTGAAGGCGTCCTTGACCACACCGGAAACGAACGCCGCCGCCTCGCGGGATGACAGGCGCTCCTTGGTCTGGCCGGAGAACTGCGCGTCCTGCATTTTCATCGACAGGACAAAGGCAATGCGCTCCCAGACGTCTTCCGGGGCCAGCTTCAGGCCGCGGGGCAGCAGGTTGCGGAACTCGCAGAACTCGCGCATGGCATCCAGCAGGCCCTGGCGCAGGCCGTTGACATGGGTGCCGCCCTGGGCCGTGGGGATCAGGTTGACGTAGCTTTCCTGGACGCTGTCGCCGCCTTCGGGCAGCCACAACAGGGCCCAGTCCACCGCTTCCTTGTTCCCTGCCAGGCTGCCGCAGAACGGCTCGGCCGGCAGGCGTTCGAATTCACTGACCGCATCCACCAGGTAGGAGCGCAGGCCATCTTCGTAGTGCCACTCGACCTTCTCGCCGCTGGACTTGTCCTCGAAGCTCACCAGCAGCCCCGGGCAGAGTACGGCCTTGGCCTTGAGCACGTGCTTGAGACGGCTGACGGAGAATTTCGGCGAGTCGAAGTATTTTGGGTCCGGAGCGAAGTACACGCTGGTGCCGGTGTTGCGCTTGCCCACGGTGCCGACCACTTCCAGCTCGGTGGCCTTGTAGCCGTCGGCGAAAGTCATCTGGTATTCGTTGCCGTCGCGCTTGACCCGCACCCGCACCTGGTTCGACAAGGCGTTGACCACGGAGATGCCCACCCCGTGCAGACCGCCGGAGAACTGGTAGTTCTTGTTGGAGAACTTGCCGCCGGCGTGGAGCTTGGTGAGGATCAGCTCGATCCCGGACACGCCTTCTTCCGGGTGGATGTCCACGGGCATGCCGCGGCCGTCGTCGGACACTTCCAGGGAATGGTCGGCGTGCAGGATGACCTGTATCGACTTCGCATGGCCGGCCAGGGCTTCGTCGACGCTGTTGTCGATGACTTCCTGGGCCAAATGGTTGGGCCGCGTGGTGTCGGTGTACATGCCCGGGCGTTTGCGCACCGGGTCGAGTCCCGAGAGGACTTCGATGGCGTCTGCGTTATAAGAGCTAGCGCTGGGAGTGGCCATGGGTTCTCGTCGTTAGTCGTTCAATGAATATGGGGCGAAGGCTCACAGTGCAGTGAAGTCGATCGCCTGGTACTGATCGGCAGTGATGCCGGCAAAATTCAACATCGCCGGCAATTGTCCGGCAAAACCTTGGAAACTATGATCGCCGCCGGCCTGTATGCGCAAGGCACAGGCGCGGTAGTAGCGCTCGGCGCTGCGATAGTCCAGCGTCTCGTCCCCGGTCTGCAACCACACCTGATAACGCTCAGGGTCCTGGGGTGGCGCCACTTCCAGCGCTGCCAGGGCCGCGACATGGTCGTGGGTCAGCTCCCAGGTCTCGTCGGTGTACAGGTTCTTCTGCGTGCCCAGATAACCGTCGAACATCCGGTGCGGGCTGACAGCAGGGTTGATCAGCAGGGCCTTCAGACCATAGCGCTCGGCAAGGTGAGTCGCATAGTAGCCGCCGAGCGAGCTGCCGACCAGCAATGGACGACCGAGTTCGGCAATCGCCTGTTCCAGCTGGCCAATGGCCTGGCGCGGATGGTGATGCAGGGCCGGCACCCGCAGTTGCCCGGCCAGGCCGAGCTGCTCCATGACCTGGCGCAACTGGGAGGCCTTGGTCGATGCCGGAGCACTGTTGAAGCCGTGGATATAGAGGATCGAACCGGACATGCGAGCTCCCTGTGCACCTGGGCAAAAGCCGCAGTTTACAGGGATGGGGCCAGGTTACGCAGCCGCTTCAGTAGCCTTCGCTACCGTAGTCGATGGTGAATTCATAGCCTTCGACCCGCTGCACGCCGGTTTCCAGCCGTCCATCGGGCAGCAGCCGCAACCAACGGTAGCCCGGCACCTGCTCCTCGACCTTGAAGTCGTCGCTCAAGGGCTCGAACTGGATGCAGGTGGAAGGTGAGGCCAATAGCCGCACGTCGCCCCGCAGGCGATCGATCTCCTGGTGAACATGCCCCCAGAGCACGGCGCGCACCTGGGGGGAAGCGTCGATCACGGCAAACAGCGCCTGGGCATTGCGCAGGCCGATGGGCTCCATCCAGGCGCAATCGATGGACACCGGATGGTGATGCAGGCAGACCAGGTGGTGCCGCTCTGGTGCTTCGCTCAGGGAGCGGGTCAGCAGTTGCAACTGCTCATCCTGCAGATAACCCGGTACCGAACCCGGCACCGCCGAGTCCAGCAGGGTGATGCGCCAGTTGCCGATGTCCACCACCGGGTCCAGCAAGTCACTGCCGCTGGCGGCCTGCTCCATGACCTGCAGTTCGTCGTGGTTGCCCGGCAGCCAGCGGCCTGGGGCGGCAATCTGTCGGGTAAGCTGACGAAAGCGCTGATAGGACTCCAGCGTGCCGTCCTGGGACAGGTCGCCGGTGGCCAGCATCAGGTCGATCCGTGGCTGCTGCGCCAGCACCAGGTCGATGACCCGTTGCAGGCTGTCGGCGGTGTTCATGCCCAAGAGCGTGCCGTCCGTCTCGGCAAACAGATGGCTATCGGACAGCTGCACCAGCAACACGGGGTCGGCGGCAGTCAGTGCGGATACGCTTGGCACGGCGTTCTCCCGGAGCAAGATCACAAAGCGTGAAGAAGGGGGCAATTATGCTGGGGGAAGTGAAAAAGAGGAAACCTGGGAAGCGGACCCAGTTCACATCTAGCGCACGGCTTCGAACTCGTGACCGCAGGCCAGGCAGTGGCTCAGCCACTCGCCGAGGAACACGTTCAGCTGGGCCTTTTCATCAGGCTGGTGCATGAAGGCATTGGGATAGGGATAGATGCTGCGAAAACGCCGGGCATGTTCGGCACTGATGACTTCCGCCATGCGCGCGTCGTGATAGACCTGCACTTCCAGCTGCGGCACAGGCAGCCAGGGCAGGCTGTGTTCCTGGCGCACCTGCAAGGTGGTGGTATACGGGCAGGCCAGTACCACTTCCAGGGCCAGTACGCCGAGCATCTGGTCACCCTGGGTCACTGCGATGCGCCGCGCCACGGGCTGGTTGCGCATGTCGGGCAGCAGTCGCATCAGCCGGGCGTAGTTGGCCTCGCAGGAAGCTTGCAGCCCCGCGAGATCCACCCGATAGCGGTCGCGTACCTTGTTTACGACCATAACCCCCTCACTTCCGCGCGATTGAGCGCCAGCCACTGCAAGGCAATGATGCTGGCGGCATTGCAAATCCGCCCGTCGCGCATGGCCTGCAAGGCATCCTCGTAGGCCATCACGCACACCCGAATGTCTTCCGCCTCTTCCTCCAGCCCATGCAGCCCACCGGCGGCGCTGCTGTCGCAACGCCCCAGGTACAGATGGACGAATTCGGTGCTGCCACCGGGCGACGGGAAGTACTGGGTCATCGGCCACAGCGCCGAGATGTCCAGGCCAGCTTCCTCCTGCGCCTCGCGGCGGGCAACCTGTTCCGGCTGCTCGTCCTTGTCGATCAGCCCGGCCACCAGTTCCACCAGCCAGGGCGAAGCCGTCTTGCCCATGGCACCGACGCGGAACTGTTCGATCAGCACCACCTCATCGCGCTGCGGGTCGTACGGCAGTACGCAGACCGCATCGTGACGGACAAAGACTTCACGATTGATTTCACGCCCCATGCCACCGGCGAACAGCTCATGACGCAGTTGCAGGCGATCGAGCCGGTAGAAACCCTGGAAACAGTTTTCGCGCCGGATGATCTCGACGGCACTCGGCGTGGAGTTGGCAAAGTCAGTCATAACAATCCTCGTGTACAGCATGTTCAATCCGAGGATCCCCCTCGACTTCGCGCCATCCTAACGCGCTCGCAGCTGATCATGCAGCCCCTTTACCCTCAGCGGGATAGACGGCGAGGGGCTAAACCTACTCTAATTGCCTCTATTGAGCTTAGTGGCGAACCGACTGCCTCGCAGGCAGTCGAAGCCGGTAACTTTTGCCTCCCCCTGGTTTATGAAGGACGCCCATGTCGCTTGTCAAAATCGCCTCCGTGGCCTGTATCGCCCTGACCCTGGGTGCCTGCCAAAGCCTGTTTCAACCCAGCTACATGACCCCGCTGGAAACCACCCGGGACAAGTCCGAACAACTCAAGCCGGGCTGTAGCGGCGCCGACTGCCCGCTGGTCAACCTCGACACCGTGCACTTCCCCGCCGAACCGCAGCTGGATGCCATCGTCGAAAAGCGCCTGCTGCAAATGACCCGCACCAGCCCCGATGCTGCGCTGCCGGCCAGCCTTGCGGCCTATCGCGAGCAGTTCCTGCGCAGCGCGCCGGACCGCCACGGCATGTACCTGCAATCCAAGCTACGCGAGCAGCATGACGGCCTGGTGATCATCGAACTGGCCAGTTACCTGGACACCGGCGCCGCCAACGGCACCCCGGGCCGTGGCTTCGTCAACTATTCACGCCAGCAGCACAAGGCCCTGAACCTGGCGGACATGCTCCTGCCCGGCCAGGAAGAGATGTTCTGGAAGGCCGCGCGGGTCGCCCACAACAACTGGCTGATCAGCACTCACCTGGATCGCGAGGCCGAGTTCGTGAAGACCTGGCCCTTCCAGAAGACCCAGAACGTAGCGCTGACCCGCAACGCCGTGACCCTCAAGTACGACGTCACCACCATCGCGCCCTCGGTCCTGGGCCACATCGAACTACAGATCCCCTACGACCGCCTCAAGGGCGTGCTCAAGCCCGAGCTGTTTCCTGGCGGTAACTGAAAGCCCGGCCCAACAGCCATTGCAGCAGCCCTGCCAGTACCAGTGACGGCAGGGTTGCGCCGATATCCGGGTACAGATTGGCCAGCAGGTGATAGGTGCTCACCCCACCCAGCCAGGCCAGCAGCGCCGGCCAGCGCAAGGCTGACGCCGGGTTCTGCCCCGAGCGCCGACGCAGGATGAAGTGATCCACCAGCACCACGCCAAACAGCGGCGCGAATACCGAGCCGATCAGCAACAGGAAGTTCTGGTACTGGGCCAACGGCGCCAGGCAGGCGATCAGGGTGCAGAGCACGCCTATGGCCAGCGCCAGGTGCTCGACCTTGAGGCGCAGCAGGATGCCGCTGGAAACCGCCGCCGAATGGATATCGGCAAAGGCATTTTCCGATTCGTCCAGCAGAATCAGCAGCAACGGAATCCCCAGCCCGGCCCCGGCCAGCGCCAGCAGCAAGGCATTCACTTCACCACTGGGAGCGAAGGCCAGAGTGTAGGCGACGCCCAGGCTCATCAACCAGAAATTGCCGATGAAAAAGCCCAGGGCCGTGCCGCCGAACACGCTCTTGGCGCGCTTGCCGAACCGCGAGTAGTCGGCGATCAGCGGCAACCAGGACAGGGGCATGGCGATGGCGATATCGAAGCCCACGGCGAACGGCATCGAGCCGTCCCCGGCCTGGGCCCAGAGCGCCGCCAGGTCGGCTCGGGCGAAGAGGTTCCAGGTCAGCCACAGGCAGGCGGCCAACAACAACCAGATTCCCCATTTGCGCAGGATCTGCCGGACGAAGGTCAAGGGCCCGCTGACCGCCAGCAAGGTGGCCAGGGCACCGAAAAACAGGGTCCAGAGCAACGGGTTGGCCAGCAGGCTGCCTTCGCTGAAGGCCCGGCTGCCCAGGAGGCTCGCGGCATCGCGCATGACGATGATTTCAAACGAGCCCCAGCCCACCAGTTGCAACAGGTTCAACAGCGCCGGCAGGCTGGCGCCGCGCCGGCCCAGGCTGAGCTTGAGCGCAGCCATGGACGACAGGCCGGTGTCGCTGCCGATCACCCCCACCGCCGCCAGCAGCAGAACGCCGACCGCGGTGCCGAGCAGGATCGCCAGCAGCGAATGGGCCAGCCCCAGGCCTGGCGCCAGCAAGGCGCCGGTCTGCAGCACCATCAGGCCGATACCGAGGGAGAACCACAGGGAAAACAGATCGCGGGCGCCAAACACGCGCTTGTCGGCCGGTACCGCGAGATCGGGAGAGTAGGTACTGATTGGACTGCTCAAGGTTGATATCTCGAAGGAATAGGGTCTGCAGGAGCCGGATTGCCGGCGAAAGCGCCACCTTGTCGAGAGCGCGGCGCCCGGTTCGCGGGCAAGCCCGCTCCTACAGGAATGTTCACGGGGGCTATCTCGAACGCCCAGCCTCTGCAGGAGCCGGCTTGCCAGCGAAAGCGCCACCTTGGCGAGAGCGCAGCGCCTGGTTCGCGGGCAAGCCCGCTCCTGCAGAGAGGGGTCAGACTTTCTTGTACAACTGGCTGCCTTCCTGCTTGAAGCGCTCGGCCTGTTCCGCCAGGCCCTTGGCGACATCCACATCCACCGCTTCGATACGCTGGTTGGCTGCGTACTCACGCACTTCCTGGGTGATCTTCATCGAGCAGAACTTCGGCCCGCACATGGAGCAGAAATGCGCGACCTTGGCCGAATCCTTGGGCAGGGTCTCGTCGTGGTACGAGCGGGCGGTGTCCGGGTCCAGGCCGAGGTTGAACTGGTCTTCCCAGCGAAACTCGAAACGCGCCTTGGACAAGGCGTTGTCGCGGATCTGCGCGCCCGGATGACCTTTCGCCAGATCCGCAGCATGCGCGGCGATCTTGTAGGTGATGATCCCGGTCTTCACGTCATCCTTGTTCGGCAGGCCCAGGTGTTCCTTGGGCGTGACGTAGCAGAGCATGGCGCAGCCGAACCAGCCGATCATCGCCGCACCGATACCGGAGGTGATGTGGTCGTAGCCGGGGGCAATGTCGGTAGTCAGCGGGCCGAGGGTGTAGAACGGCGCCTCGTCGCAGCACTCCAGCTGCTTGTCCATGTTCTCCTTGATCAACTGCATCGGCACGTGGCCCGGGCCTTCGATCATGCACTGCACGTCATGCTTCCAGGCGATCTTGGTCAGCTCGCCGAGGGTTTCCAGTTCGCCGAACTGGGCTTCGTCGTTGGCGTCGGCAATCGACCCCGGGCGCAGGCCATCTCCCAGGGAGAAGCTGACGTCGTAGGCCTTCATGATTTCGCAGATTTCGTCGAAGTGGGTGTAGAGGAAGTTCTCCTTGTGGTGCGCCAGGCACCACTTGGCCATGATCGAGCCACCCCGGGACACGATGCCGGTGACCCGCTTGGCGGTCAGCGGCACGTAACGCAGCAAGACGCCTGCGTGGATGGTGAAGTAGTCCACGCCCTGCTCGGCCTGCTCGATCAGGGTGTCGCGGAACAGCTCCCAGGTCAGGTCCTCGGCCACGCCGTTGACCTTTTCCAGGGCCTGGTAGATCGGTACGGTACCGATCGGCACCGGCGAGTTGCGGATGATCCACTCGCGGGTTTCATGGATGTGCTTGCCGGTGGACAGGTCCATCACCGTGTCCGAACCCCAGCGGATGCCCCAGGTCAGTTTCGCCACTTCTTCCTCGATGGAGGAACCCAGGGCACTGTTGCCGATGTTGCCGTTGATCTTCACCAGGAAGTTGCGGCCGATGATCATCGGTTCCAGTTCGACGTGGTTGATGTTGGCCGGGATGATGGCGCGGCCACGGGCGATTTCCTCGCGGACGAACTCTGGGGTGATTTCCTTGGGGATGCTGGCGCCGAAGCTGTGGCCGGCGTGTTGCTGCTTCAGCAGGCCGGCGGCACGGGCCTCCTGCAGCTTCATGTTTTCGCGGATGGCGACGTATTCCATCTCGGCGGTGATGATGCCTTTGCGCGCGTAGTGCATCTGGCTGACGTTGGCCCCGGCCTTGGCCCGGCGCGGGTTGTTGACGTGGGCGAAGCGCAGCTTGGTCAGCTCCGGGTCGGCCAGGCGCTGCTGGCCGAAGTTGGAGCTCAGGCCGGCCAGACGCTCGGTGTCGCCACGGTCCTCGATCCACGCCGAACGCACATCGCCCAGGCCCTTGCGCACATCGATCACCACGTTCGGATCGGTGTAGGGGCCGGAGGTGTCGTACACGGTCACCGGGGCGTTGATCTCGCCGCCGAAGTCGGTGGGGGTCACGTCCAGGGTGATTTCGCGCATGGGCACGCGGATGTCCGGGCGCGAACCCTGGACATAGACTTTTTGCGAGCGGGTAAAGGGCTGAACCGATTGTTGGTCGACTTGGGCCGACTCACTGAGGTTGCTAGCGTTTTTTAATTTTGTAGTCATCACGGGCTCTCCAGACAGCATCCAGGCAGTGGATTTTTGTCGGAGCGAACCTGTAACGGACGGACGCACCCTGTCTAAGCAACTAGTGAGTGCAGTGCTTGGTACTCGAGGGGTGTTCGATTGTCGAACAACATCCCGGACGAAGCACAAGAGGACTCGCCGGGTGACGAGAAATCTTGTTCCCTACGCAGGCGCTAACCTGATCAGGTTCAACGGGATCCGGATTATCCGATCTCAGCCTCATAGCAAGGCACCCCGACAAGAACCGGGCCAGTCTAGACAAAGCCACAGCAGAACGCCAACCCCCCGTACGATCAGCATGATGAATGGCGTAATTGCAGGATTGTTGCCACCCCCCAGCGCATCTACACTCGTTGCCCTGTGTCGAACCTTGACGCTCTGTGGGTCGCGCCTTAGCCTTGGCGCCTGAATTATTGCCGTAATATCAACTCTAGGGATCGCCGAATGCTGCGCAAACTCTCACTGGCTGTTGCCGTGTCTTGTGCGTCCAATGGAATGGCCTGGGCAGCAGAAGCGCCTTTGACCACCAAGACCGATCTGGTCAGCGTCTACCAGGAAGCGGTGGACAACAACGCCGATCTGGCCGCTGCGCGCGCCCAGTACGGTGCCCAGAAGGAAGTGGTGCCCCAGGCTCGTGCCGGGTTGCTGCCTAACCTTTCGGCCGGCGCGGACATGAACAACACCCGCACCAAGTTCGACGAACCGTCGATGACCTCTACCCGCAGCGGCAACGTCTACCAGGCGACCCTGGCCCAGCCACTGTTCCGGGCCGACCGCTGGTTCCAGCTGCAGGCGGCCAAGGACATCAACGAACAGGCTTCCCTGCAACTCTCGGCCACCGAGCAGAACCTGATCCTGCAGAGCGCAGAGAACTACTTCGCGGTGTTGCGCGCCCAGGACAACCTGGCCTCGACCAAGGCCGAGGAAGCGGCCTTCAAGCGTCAGCTGGACCAATCCAACGAACGCTTCGACGTGGGCCTGTCGGACAAGACCGACGTCCTGCAATCCCAGGCCAGCTACGATACTGCCCGGGCCAACCGGATCCTTGCCCAGCGCCAGGTGGATGATGCCTTCGAGGCCCTGATCACCCTGACCAACCGCGAGTACAACTCGATCCAGGGCATCGTCCATACCCTGCCAGTGCTGGCGCCGACCCCCAACGACGCCAAGGCCTGGGTGGACACCGCCGCCAAGCAGAACCTCAACCTGCTGGCCAGCAACTACGCAGTCAGCGCCGCCGAGGAAACCCTCAAGCAGCGCAAGGCCGGGCATGCGCCGACCCTGGACGCAGTGGCGCAGTACAAGAAAGGCGACAACGATGCTTTGGGCTTCAGCAACCCCAACCCGCTGACGCGCTATGGCAGCGACGTCGAACAGCGCTCCATCGGCCTGCAACTGAACATTCCGATCTACAGCGGCGGCCTGACCAGCTCCCAGGTGCGTGAATCCTACTCGCGCCTGAGCCAGACCGAGCAACAGCGTGAATCCCTGCGCCGCCAGGTGGTGGAAAACACCCGCAACCTGCACCGCGCGGTGAACACCGATGTCGAGCAGGTCCAGGCCCGGCGCCAGTCGATCATTTCCAACCAGAGCGCAGTGGAGGCCACGGAGATCGGCTACCAGGTGGGCACGCGCAATATCGTCGATGTGCTCGACGCCCAGCGCCAGCTGTACACCTCGGTGCGCAACTACAACAACAGCCGCTACGACTACATCCTCGACAACCTGCGCCTGAAACAGGCGGCCGGCACCCTCAATCCGGGGGACCTGCAGGACCTGTCGCGCTATCTCAAGGCCGACTACAACCCGGATCGCGACTTCCTGCCGCCAGACCTGGCCAAGGCCGCCCAGGAGCAGCTCAGGGCCCGCCCCTGAAGGTCGCAGGCATGAAAAAGGCCACCTTTGCGGTGGCCTTTTTCATGGCGGTGTAACGGCCTTTTACGGCCATGCGACAGCGGCTACCGAAGGCGATGATCAGTGCCTGCCCAGGAGGCGGCCAAGGCCGTCGAGCAGCCGTTGCAAGGCGCCCTGGTTGGCCTTGAGCACCTTGAGCCCGGCATCGGCCATCTTGCGCGCATCCTGGGGTAGCTCGAACAGACGCTGCACCGCCACCGCGAGCCCCTCGGCATCGTCCACTTCCTGCAAGGCTCCGGCCTCACGCAGCATCGCGGCGATTTCCAGGAAATTGAACACATGCGGCCCGCTGATCACCGGCTTGGCCAGGGCTGCCGGCTCCAGCAGGTTGTGCCCACCGTTGGGCACCAGGCTGCCGCCGACAAAGGCGCTGTCGGCCAGGGCATAGAGGAACAGCAATTCGCCCATGGTGTCCCCCAGCAGCACCGAGGTGGTGGCAAGCACCGGCTCGGCTGCAGAACGGCGCACCGTGGCAAAACCCTGCTGCCGGCACAGCTCATGCACCGAGTCGAAGCGCTCCGGGTGCCGCGGCACCAGGATCAGCAAGGCATTGGGGTAATTGCCCAGCAGTTGCCGGTGGGCATCGAGCACCACCGCGTCTTCGCCCTCGTGGGTACTGGCGGCGATCCACACCGGGCGCTCCATGGCCTGCCATTGCTGGCGCAGATCAGTGGCCCGCTGCAGCAACTGCGGGTCGATGCTCAGGTCGAACTTGATCGATCCGGTCACTTGCACAGTCTCGGGGCGGGCCCCAAGCCGGAGGAAACGCTGGGCCTCGGCTTCGGTCTGCACCGCGAACAGGCTCATCTGCGCCAGCATCGGTGCGGTCAGCCGAGCAAAACGCCCATAGCCCTTGGCCGAACGCTCGGACAACCGGGCATTGGCCAGGGCTACCGGAATCCCGCGCCGGGCACACTGGTCGATATGGTTGGGCCACAGTTCGGTTTCCATGATCACTGCCAGCTTGGGCTGCACCCGATCGAGAAACCGCGCCGCGGCGCAAGGCAAGTCGTAGGGCAGGTAGCAGTGCTGGATCCGCGGCTCGTTGGCAAACAGCGCGTGGATGCGCTCGGAGCCGGTGGGAGTCATGCAGGTCACGGTAATCGGCAGCTGTGGATAACGCGCCAGCAGCGCCCGGATCATCGGCGCGGCAGCGATGCTCTCGCCCACCGACACCGCATGCACCCAGATGCCACCGGGTTGCATGCTCGGCAAGCCGAGAGAGAAACGCTCGCCAATGCGCTTGGCATAAGCCGGCGCCTTGCGCGAGCGCAGCCACAGGCGGATCGCTACCAACGGCAGCCCCAGGTAAAACAATACGGTATAGAGAGTTCTATTCATGGCGGCGGAGTTTATCGTTTTTTTAGCCGATCGCCTTCAGGTGCACGGCAAAACGTTCTGCCAGCCAGTGCGCCGCGGGGCCCAGAGGTTCGTCACGGCGCCAGGCCAGTTCCACCACCAGTGCCGGGGGCGTCCACTGGCTGGCCAGCTCCACCATCTGGTTCTGATAGGCCGGGTACTGCACCACATGCCGTGGCAGCCAGGCCCAGCCCAGCCCGCGCATCAGCCATTCGGCCAGGACGTAGAAGCTGTCAGCCCGCCAGACCTGGGGGCTGACCTGCTCACCACCGGGGTAGCCACTGGCTTGCGGAGCGATGAGCAACTGCCGGTGTAGCGCCAGCAACTGGCGGTTGACCCTTTTTTCATGGGCCAGCGGATGCCCCACGGCGCAGACAGTGACCATCTCCACACTGCCCAGGGCCCGGCGCTCCAAAGTTTCCGGCATCTGTTCATGGTGAAACAGCAACCCCAGGTCGGCCCGGCGCTCCACCAGTTTGCGCGCTACGTCGCCCTGGGCCCCGCTGGCCAGTTGCACCTCCAGGCTGGGAAAGTGTTCCGCCAAAGCCTCCAGGCTGTCGAGCACCGGCTGATAGGGCATCGCCTCGTCCTGGGCCAGGCGCAACCGCGCTTCCTGGCCGCGCATCAAGGCCAGCGCCCGGCCATTGAGGCGGTCGCACTGGCGCAGGATCTCCCGCGCTTCCTGCAACAGTGCACTGCCCGCCTCCGTCAGCCTTGGCTGGCGGCCACTGCTGCGTTCGAACAGGCTGACTCCCAGGTCATCCTCCAGCTGGGCGATGGCACTGCTGATGGCCGATTGCGCCTTGCGCTGCTGGCGGGCCACGGCAGAAAACGAACGCAGTTCGGCGACCCCGACAAACAGGCGCAACTGCTCCAGGTTCCATTGCATGTTCATGGCACAACCTATCTATCATCCAGATAGGTAATGACTTTACCCCATCTGAACTTTCTCTAGAATGCCGACCTCACAAAGCAGTCCCAGCCCCGAGGAACCCTCCCATGAACGCTTACTACTACCTGGCTATCGCCATCTGCGCGGAAGTGATCGCCACTGTTTCAATGAAAGCGGTCAAGGGCCTGAGCACTCCGCTGCCCCTGGCATTGATCATCGTCGGCTACGGCGTGGCCTTCTGGATGCTGACCCTGGTGGTGCGTACGGTGCCGGTGGGCGTGGCCTACGCGGTATGGGCCGGCATGGGCATCGTCATGGTGAGCATCGCCGCGCTGTTTCTGTACGGCCAGAAGCTGGATATCCCGGCGATGCTGGGCATGGCGCTGATCGTCCTCGGCGTGGTGGTGATCCAGTTGTTCTCGAAAACCGCCGGGCACTAGAAAGCAGCCTCACGCCACACGCCTCAAGCGGCCAGAGTGAGCGCCAAGCTTGCAGCTTGAGGCCTGAGGCTTGAAACTTGCGGCTTCGTTTTACTTACCGAGGTCGCTGCATGCCATCCGCTATTTCCACCGATGTGCTGATTGTCGGCGCAGGCGTCGCCGGTCTCTGGCTCAACGCTCGCCTGCAACGCCTGGGTTTTTCCACCGTGCTGGTGGAAAGCGCCAGCCTCGGCGGCGGACAGAGCGTGAAATCCCAGGGGATCATCCACGGCGGCGCCAAATACGCCCTGCACGGCGCCCTCACTGGCGCCTCCGAGGCCATTGCCGACATGCCACGGCGCTGGCGCGAAGCCCTGGCGGGCAATGGCGAGCTGGACCTGTCCGGCGTGCGCCTGCTGTCCGAGGCCCACTACCTCTGGTCCCCCGGCACCCTGGCCGGCAACCTCACCAGCTTCTTCGCCAGCAAGGCGGTACGCGGGCGGGTCGATCAGGTCAAGGGCGAGCAACTGCCCCCGGCCCTGCAGGACAAGCGCTTCAAGGGCAAGGTCTACCGCCTCGCCGAACTGGTAGTGGATGTGCCGAGCCTGATCGAGCGCCTCGCGCACCTGGCGGGAGACAGCCTGCTGGCCGGGCAGAAGATCGAGCCCCTGCTGGAGAACGGCCAACTGCTGGGCCTGCGGGTCGACGGCCGGGAAATCCGCGCGCAACGCATTGTCCTCAGCGCCGGAGCCGGCAATGCCGAGCTGCTGCAAGCGGCCGGCCTGAGCCAGCCCGCCATGCAACGGCGACCATTGCACATGGTGCTGGTCAAGGGCCCGAGCCTGAAACCGCTGTACGCCCACTGCCTGGGCGGCGGGCCAAAACCACGGATCACCGTCACCACTCACCCGGCCGCCGACGGCCAGTGGGTCTGGTACCTGGGGGGCGATATCGCCGAAGCCGAGGGCGTGGCCCGGGAACCGGCAGCGCAGATTGCCGCAGCCCAGAAGGAACTGGGGCAACTGCTGCCCTGGATCGACCTGAGCCAGGCGCAATGGGCCACCCTGCGGGTCGACCGCGCCGAGCCGGCACAGTCGGGCCTGGCCCGCCCGGACAACGCCTTCCTCGCCGAGCAGGATCGCCTGCTGGTGGGCTGGCCGACCAAGCTGGCCCTGGCACCGGACTTCGCCGACCGGGTCCTGGCTGCCCTGGAGCGCGACGGCATTCGCCCCGCCGCCGCCCAGGCCCTGCCCGAACTGCCCAAGCCGTCCCTGGCGCAACCAGCCTGGGAGCAACTGCTGCCATGAGCCAGCCAACCCTGCACGATCTGCATCGCCCCTTGGGCAGCACCGGCCTGCTGGTGTCGCCCCTGGGTCTGGGCACGGTGAAACTGGGCCGCGACCAGGGCGTGAAATACCCCAACGGCTTCCAGATCCCCGACGACCAGGAGGCCCGCATGCTGCTCAAGCTGACCCGCGACCTGGGCATCAACCTGATCGACACCGCTCCGGCCTACGGCCGCAGCGAAGAGCGCCTGGGCCCGCTACTGCGCGGCCAGCGCCAGGAATGGGTGATTGTCAGCAAGGTCGGCGAAGAGTTCGCCGATGGCCTGTCGCGGCACGATTTCAGCGCGGCCCATACCCGGATGTCCGTGGAGCGCAGCCTGCAACGCCTGGAAACCGACTTCATCGACCTGGTGCTGGTGCATTCCGACGGCAACGACCTGGCGATCCTCGAGCAGTGCGAGGTCTACCAGGCCCTGGCGCAGCTCAAGCAGGAGGGCAAGATCCGTGGCTTCGGCTTCTCCGGCAAGACCGTAGACGGTGGCCTGAAGGCCCTGGAGCAAGGCGATTGCGCCATGGTTACCTACAATCTGAACGAACAGGCCGAGCGGGCAGTCATTGACTACGCTACCGCTCACCACAAGGGCATCCTGGTGAAAAAGGCGCTTGCCAGCGGCCACGTCTGCCTGAGCCCGGGCATCGATCCGGTGCGGGCCAGCTTCGAGCTGCTGTTTGACCGGCCCGGTGTCGCCAGTGCTATTGTCGGGACCATCAATCCCTTGCACCTGGCCCACAACGTGTCGACTGTGGCGCAGGTCCTTGGCAAGAACTGATGCCGCCGACGCGGCCGACCCCGACGCAAGAAGGAGCCGAGATGTCGCGACCGCTCATTAGAAAGAACCCCAGCAACTTCAAGACCCTGCCCCTGTTCGTCGAAGCGACTCCCGAAGGCTTGAGCTACCAGAGCGTCGGAATGCCGCTGAACTTCGCTCAGACCCTGCAGCGCCGGCGCGCGGTGACGGTGGCCGACAATCAGCGCTTCGCCCTGGAGCTGGCCAACCTCGGGGTCTCGGTGCGCCTGACCCTGCACTGGCAGAACCGCGACTACTGGGTGCTGGTGCGCCAACGCCGCCAGGATCGCGGCGATGTGGTGCTCAAGCTGATTTCCGGCTATGTCCCGGCTCACGAGCTCAACCTGCCACTGCATACCGCGATCCAGGAAATTGCCGAGGAATGCCTGCTGGAAACCCCCGAAGGCTGGCTCGGTGGGCGCTTCAATGACACCTGGCTGCCCGCGCCCTACGCCGGCGCCCTGCACTATCGCGAGGCCCTGCCCTTTCGCCTGACCCCGCTGTCCGGGGCGGCGCTGCCGGTGCGCTGTGGCAACCTGCAGTTGCTGGAGCGTCCCCGGGCCTATGTGCACCTGCCCACCGCCTCACTGCAGTTGATCTACGACCTGCGCCTGGACGTGCCGAGGGAAGCCAAGTCCCTGAGCCTGTTCCACGTCGACGAGCGCCTGGAGGGCGACCAACTGGTGGCACGGCTGGACCGCAAGCGCCCGGACCTGTACCTGATGCCCCTGGACAACGGCGAGCCCTGCGCCGAGCTCTACACCCTGAAGAAAGACCAGTTGCATCCGGCCAGCACCCGCGGCCTGTACCTGGCGGAAAGCTTCGCCCAGCAGGAAGGCTGGGTGGTGAGTGACGAGCGGATTCGCTGGAAGGACTGGCTC
The DNA here is from genome assembly GCF_052665325.1 of Pseudomonas sp. 8(2025). Lineage (NCBI taxonomy): Bacteria > Pseudomonadati > Pseudomonadota > Gammaproteobacteria > Pseudomonadales > Pseudomonadaceae > Pseudomonas > Pseudomonas sp. 8(2025). The sequence goes on from NZ_JBQOIE010000002.1 coordinate 232,179, forward strand.
AGGCAGCGGGGCCTGGAGCCACCGCAAAAGGCGTCGAAGCTATCGCGGCTAACCGGCCGGGCCCGGCAGATCCTGCGCAAGATCGTCCCCGGCAAGGCCCGGCGCCAGGGCTGAGGCAAAAAAAGGCGCCTGCAACAGGCGCCTTTTTTGCAGACCGCAAGGCCGTTACTCGGCCTTGTCGGTCTTGCGGATCTTCTCGACGATAGCCGTGGTCGAGCTGTTTTCCACCAGCCCCAGCACCTTAACGGTGCCGCCATAGGCACCGACTATATCGGCACCTACAACCTGGTCGATGGAATAGTCACCGCCCTTCACCAGCACGTCCGGCCGAACCTGGGACAGGAGGTTTTCCGGGGTGCCTTCGGGGAAACTGATCACCCAGTCCACCGCCCCCAGCCCCGCCAGCACCGCCATGCGCCGGTCGACGCTGTTGATCGGACGGCCTGGGCCCTTGAGGCGACTGACCGAAGCATCATCGTTGATCGCCACGATCAACCGGTCGCCCTGGGCTCGCGCCTGTTCCAGGTAGGTCACGTGCCCGGCGTGCAGGATGTCAAAGCAGCCGTTGGTGAAGACGATCTTCTCGTTGTGGGCTCGGGCATCATCGATGGCCAGCAGCAACTGGTCGAGGCTCAGCACCCCGCGCTCGGAGCCTTCCTCGCGCTGGATCGCCCGGCGCAGTTCGGGAGCACTGATGGCGGCGGTACCCAGCTTGCCAACCACGATGCCGGCCGCCAGATTGGCCAGGCCCACTGCGTGGGGCAGCTCTTCGCCGGCGGCAATGGCGGCTGCCAGGGTGGAGATCACCGTATCCCCGGCACCGGTAACGTCGAACACTTCCCGGGCCCGGGCTGGCAAGTGCATGGCCGGATGGTCGGGGCGCAACAGGGTCATGCCATGTTCGCCACGGGTCACCAGCAGCGCCCCCAGTTCCAGGTCATGCATCAACTGCGCGCCCTTGCTCACCAGTTCGTGCTCGTCGGCGCAGCCGCCGACGATGGTCTCGAACTCGCTGAGGTTCGGCGTGATCAGGCTGGCGCCGCGGTAGATGGAGAAATCCTTGCCCTTGGGGTCCGCCAGCACCGGAATGCCCCGAGCCCGCGCAGCGGCGATCAGCACCTGGTGATTGCGCAGCGCGCCCTTGCCGTAGTCGGACAACACCAGCACCTTGATCCCGTCGAGCAGGGCATCGACCTCGGCCGCCAGGGCCAGGGCGTCGGTGGCGAAGGGTTCTTCGAAATCGATACGCAACAACTGCTGGTGACGGCTCATGACCCGCAGCTTGACGATGGTCGGCTGGTGCTTGATGCGCTGGAACAGCGCACGCACGCCCGCGCCTTGCAGGCTGTTGGCCAGGCTGTCGGCGGCTTCATCGTCGCCGGTCACGCCCACCAGGGAGGCCGGCGCGCCGAGGGCAGCGATGTTCAGGGCAACGTTGGCGGCACCGCCGGGGCGATCCTCGATTTGCTCGACCTTGACCACCGGCACTGGCGCCTCAGGGGAAATCCGTGAGGTACCACCATGCCAGTAACGGTCGAGCATGACATCGCCGACCACCAAGACGGGGGCTTGATCGAATCGCGGCATGGACAACTTCATGGAGCATCCCACATACAAAATGAACAGGGGCGCGATATTAACACAGGGTTGGCGCCGCCTAGTTCTATGCCTTGAATGGGGCCGACGAAGAATTCTTGCCGCTTATTTACGGGGCAGGAGTTGCAGCAGGCGGCGGATCGCCTCCGGCAGTGCCACGGTCGCCGTGTCGATCTCGCAATCGGCCTGCAACGGCGCTTCATAGGGGCTGTCGAGCCCGGTGAAGTCCTTGATCCGCCCCTCCAGCGCAGCCTGGTACAACCCTTTGGGGTCACGCCGGGCACAGGTATCAAAAGGTGTACTGACGTACACCTCGATGAATTCCCCCGGGCCGAACAGCGCGCGGGCGGCATCGCGCTCGGCGCGAAACGGCGAGATCGCCGACACTATGACCAGCAGGCCGGCGTCCACCATCAGCCGTGCCACCTCGGCCATGCGGCGGATATTCTCCTTGCGCGCCTCGGCCCCCATTCCCAGGTCACTGCACAGGCCACTGCGAACGTTGTCGCCGTCGAGGACGAAGGTGTGCATACCCAACTCGTTGAGCCGCAGCTCCAACAGATTGGCCAGGGTCGACTTGCCGGCCCCCGACAATCCGGTCAGCCAAAGACAGCAGGGTTGCTGCTGCTTGAGGGCGGCCCGGGCCTCGGTGGACAACGACAGGCTGTAGGGACGGATTTGCGGGCGCTCCAGCGGTACACAGGCAAGCTTATTCATAACCGAGCATCTCGTAGTCGCGTTGATAGACCCGGCGCACCAGGCGCCGGGTGCGTACCGAACAGATTTCCCTGACGGGGGTGCTATGGCGCTGCTGGGTGCTGTTGACATGGGGCAGTCGGGTCTGGACCTGCAACTGCTCGCACAGCAGTTGGAAATCTCGCTGCAGGTGCTCCTGATAGCCGACGAAATCCAGGGCCAGTCGGCCTAGGGAGTCGGTGAGAAAATCGCTCTGGGCAGCAAAGTGCATCTGCTTGTGGATGGTTTCCGGGTGCAGCCAGCGGCCGATAAAGTCATCGAAGTCGCGGTAATGCCCTACCAGCGCCTGGGCTGCCTGGTCCCGTCGGCCGAGGCGATTGCCCCGCAGGAAAGCGTAGGCCGAGTAGGCGCGCTCCAGGGGGTCGCGCACGAAGGCAAACTTGAAGCTGCTGGAAAAGGCCTGGGGAAACTGCTGCTCGTACCAGTACAACGGCAGGTGCCCGGGCATCCAACCGTCGAACAATGCCGAACAGATGCTGCTGCCCGCGCACTTGGGGACATGAATGAACAGGCAGGAGTGTCGGGAGAAGGCATCAGGAAAGCGCACATTGGCCGACATGGACTTGTTCACCACTTGGCGATCCACCACCGACAGGCGCCCAAGCAGGAAATTGCGCTGGGTCTTGGGTAATAACTTCCACACAAAGCGTTGCAACATTCTGCTACCCACGCGAGAGGGATGGCCCCCTCGATCTGTTCAAAGATTCAGGCGGGAACCATAACAAGCGGGAAACGCAGAATTATTTAGGCTTGGTCAAGACTGTAAGGAAGCGGCTACAAATGATGCCAAGGTGCCTTGCACACCAAGGCCCCGGGGAGCGAGCCGGCTCGCTCCCCGGAACAGGTCAGGCGATTCCGCTGGGCGCGGGCTCTTCCAGGCCCATGGCATGCAGCCGCGAGTAGTAGCCGTTCTGTGCCAGCAACTGGGCATGGCTGCCGCGCTCGACAATCCGCCCCTGGTCCATGACCAGGATCAGGTCGGCTTTCTCGATGGTCGACAGGCGGTGGGCAATCACCAGGGTGGTGCGGCCCTTCATGACCTTGTCCAGGGCGGCCTGGATGTGCCGCTCGGATTCGGTGTCCAGGGCCGAAGTGGCCTCGTCGAGAATCAGCAGCGGGGCGTTCTTCAGCAAGGCCCGGGCAATCGCCAGGCGCTGGCGCTGGCCACCTGAAAGCAGTACGCCGTTCTCCCCTACCTGGGTATCCAGGCCTTCGGGCAACTGGGCAATGAAGTCCATGGCATAGGCATCGGCGGCGGCCTTCTCGATGTCCTCACGCGGCGCACCGGCCAGGTCACCGTAGGCAATGTTGTTGGCCACGGTGTCACTGAACAGCGTGACGTGCTGGGTAACCTGAGCAATATGCCGACGCAGGTTCAGCAGGCGGAAGTCTTCGACCTCGGTGCCATCCAGAAGAATCTGGCCCTTGTCGTGGTGGTAGAACCGCGGAATCAGGTTGGCCAGGGTCGACTTGCCACTGCCGGAACGCCCCACCAGCGCCACCATTTTCCCGGGCTCGATACTGAAGCTGATGTCATCGAGCACCTGCCGTTCGGTTCCCGGGTAGGTGAAACTCAGGTTGCGCACCTCCAGGTGCCCATTGATGCTGGCGCGCTCGACAGTGCCGCGATCGACCTCAGGCTCGACGTCCAACTGCTCGAAGATGCTCTCCGCACCCGCCACGCCTTTCTGGATCGTTGAGCTGACTTCGGACAGCTGGCGGATCGGCTTGGGCAGCAGACCGGCCATGGTGATATAGGCCACCATTTCACCGGCAGAAGCATCACCGCGCAGATACAGCACCAGGAACATCAGTACCGCCATGGCGCTGTAGATCACCAGTTGCAACAGTGGGGTGTAGATGGCGCCGGTACGGGTCATGCGCAGTTGCTTGTCGGTGTTGCCCTGGCTGGCCGCAAGAAAACGCTGCTGCTCATAAGTCTCGCCGCCAAAGCTGCGAACCACGCGATAGCCCTGGATGGTTTCCGAGGCAACATGGGTCACATCACCCATGGCCACCTGGATCTTCTTGCTCTGCTTGCGGAATTTCTTGCTGGCGGTGCGGACCATGACCGCGATCAGCGGCAGGATGGCGATCATCACCAGGGTCAGGCGCCAGTTCATCCACAACAGCGAGCCGAACAGGAAGATCACGGTCATGCCTTCGCGGATCACCACCTTGATCGCGTCCGTCGCCGCCCCCGTGACCATGGTCACGTTGAAGGTGATACGCGAGATCAGATGCCCGGAGTTGTGCTTGTCGAAGTAACGGTTGGGCAGGGTCAACAGGTTGTTGAACAGTTGCACCCGCAAATCGTGCACCAGCCCCAGGGATACCTTGGCCAGGAAGTAATTGCCCAGGTAGGAGCCCAGGCCTTGCCAGGCAGCGATCAGCACGATCAGCAGCGGCACCGCTTGGAGCAACTGCATGTCGCGCAGATAAGGCACACCGGGAAACAGCACCGCCTGAGGGTTGGACAGGCCGTCGACGAAATACTTGAGGATGTAGCCGAGCATGGGCTGAGTCGAAGCGAAGATCAGAAACCCGACGATGCTGATGAGAAACAGACCAATATAGGGCCGCACATAGCCGAGCAGACGGAAGTAGATTTTCAAGCTCGAGGGGCTTGCGTCAGGACTGGAGTCGGTCATATCACGCGAATGTCGTCAAAAAGGAGGCTGACTTTAGCACAGCTTGTTCGCGGTACTGGCACTCCCATAGACCCGAGATTGTTCAGCTGACCAACGACACCGCCAGCCATAAGTCGTTATGATTGCCAGCTTAACTTCCGGGATGAACGTTCAAGCATGCAACCCAATGCCCTTCACAACACGGCCAATCGAGTATTCGATTTCATTTGCCTGTGGATTCTGCCGATCGGTTATCTACTGCTTCTCTGTGCGATGTTCTTCCTGCCGGGACGCAGTGGATTGCACAAGCTGTACTACGGACTGTTCAGCATCCCGACGCTGATCGCGCTGTGTACTCGCCCCAGCGAACTGAAAAGCCTTCTGCGCGAACCTGTCTTCATCGCCATGCTGCTGTTCTGCACCTGGGCCCTTGTCAGCCTGGCCTGGAGCCCTCCGGTGGACAGCGTGCTGGGGGAAATCAAGACGCCTCTGCACACCCTGATGCTGTTCGCCGGCTGCATGCTACTGGTTCGCTACCGCGGCGAGGTGCTACAGCCGCTGGTCTTTTGTGCTGCGATCGTTGCTCTCATCGCCTCGATCTTCAACCTGTACGTCTTCGTTCGATACCACACCCCCGAACTGCGCATGATCGGTGCGGGCGCCTTTGACAACCCATTGCTGAGCTCCCATGTCTTTGGGTTCTTCTGTGTCTACTGGCTGTGCCTGAGCATGAACTGCCGTCGTTACCAGATACTCTGGCTGAGCGTTCCGGCGTTGGTCATCATGGTCGCCGCGCTGATCGCCACGGGCTCCAGAACGCCTCTGGTGGCATTGACCCTGGCGGCACTGTGGCTGAGCTTCATTAGTTGGAACCGTCGTTCGCTGATGCTGCTGGGCGGTATGCTGGCAGGCGGTATAGCCGTCGTTGCGCTGTTCTCGCAGATGCTTCTGGAACGGGGCAGCTCTTCGCGTTTCGATCTCTGGCGCCTGGCCCTGGAACAGATTGCCAACCACCCATGGATCGGCCACGGCTACAACGCCAGTCTGTCCCTGGACCCCGGCATCGGTTTCCTGCTGCAAGAGCCCCATAACTTCGCCCTGGGCGTGCTCTACTATGTGGGCATCATCGGCCTTCTGCCGTGGCTGTTCATGCAGGCCTGGGCCCTGTTCAAAAGCTGGCAACTACGGGCCGAACCACTACTGATCCTGGCCTCGACCTGGCTGATGTTCGGCATTGGCGCAGGCCTGACCGAAGGCGGCGGGATTCTCTCTCGCCCCAAAGAGCACTGGTTCCTGCTGTGGATTCCCCTGGCCCTGATCGCTGCCCTGTGTATCAGCCAACGTGCGCGACGCTCACCCAGCCACACGGTCGAGTCGCTCACCCAGGCCGACGCCGACAAGCTGATGGCCAATGCCCGGGTAATCGAAGCCGACGGCCTGGGGCCCAAGGTCCTGCGTCTTGAAGACGGCAGCTTCCTCAAGCTGTTTCGCCCTCGCCGCTGGTACACCTCCGGAGGGTTCAATCCCTACTCCGCGCGGTTTGCCACCAATAGCGAGCAACTGCGCGAGCTGGGCATCACCACCCCGAAAATCCTCGGACTGTACCGTCTTGCCGACGGCAGCAACGCCGTCCGCTACCAACCGCTGCCCGGCCAGACTCTGCGCCAGAGTCTGCAATTGGCAAGCTCTGGCGACGAGCGTGCCAAGCTGATCAAGCGCTTTGGCGCCTTCATGGCCAACCTGCATGAGCAAGGGGTGTATTTCCGCTCACTGCACCTGGCCAATGTGCTGGTACTGGAAAATGGCGAGTTCGGGCTGATCGATCTTGCAGACCTGCGGGTCTATCCCTCCTCACTGAGAAAATCGCTGCGCCAGCGCAATGTGCGCCATATGCAGCGCTATGCCGAGGATTGTGGCTGGCTGTTCCTGGAGCACCTGGACGCACTGCAGGCCGGTTACGCCCAGGGCACCTCGATGCCACTGGCCACCGGACTGTTGAAGCAGCTACCGGCGAATGACCTGCACCAAGTGGCTCGCTGATCCCTGCGCACGCACCTGTTCCATGGCAGCTACACAGGGCTGCCTGGAACAGGTTCGGAAGGGATTAAACAGCGAGCGGTCAGGCTGAACGCTGCCGGGCGTAGGCCAGGAAGCCGTCAATATCATCGCTGCAGAGCTTGTCGGCCAACCCGTGCAACTCAGCCTCCGGCCAGTCCCACCAGGCACTCTGCAAGAGTTGCTGGCGCTGCTCCTCGGGAAAGCGCCAGCGCAGGAAACGCGCCGGGTTGCCACCGACCACCGCATAAGGCTCGACGTCCTTGGTGACCAGCGCTCCCGCCGCAACAATCGCACCATGGCCAATGGTCACACCGGATAACAGCGTGCTGTTGGAACACAGCCACACATCACTGCCCACCCGGACATCGCCATTGGTCCCGGCGTAGCCACTGATGTGCGCGGCCTGAGGCAGCATCGCCGGGAAGGGAAAAGTGGTGACCCAATCCGCTCGGTGGTGGCCACCGAGGAATATCTGCACCCCTTCGGCAATCGAGCAGTACGCCCCGATGCTCAGGGTCGAGCCCTCCTGCCAGTCATGCACCTCGGGCAAGCCATAGCTGCCACGCCCGATGCTGTAACCTGGATATCTCTGCTGGAAACGCACCACGCCGCGCTCGATTTTCGGCAGCTTGCGGATCGCACGCTTGGCGCGCTTCTCCAGAAAACGTTGAATCCAGCCCATGCTCCGGCGTCTCTTCAGTCTTTTTCCAGTGGAGAAAAATAAAGGCGGCCCAATCCACGCCAGGTTTTCTTGTTCCAGGCCTTGAACGGGATCTGTGCCAGCAGCTCGCGTGCCAGTTTGCGATCCCGATTGGAGACTTTGAGGAACATCGAACTGAGAAACTTGTAGCGCACCTCGTCATACAGCGGGTGGTCGCTGAACAGGGCATAGGAACGCAGGATGTTGTCGATCATGAACCGGTGGTTCTTGTAGGAGTTGGTGGCGTGCTTGCGATACCGCGCCATCAACACGTTCAAGCCATCGATGAAATAGCCGGCCCGGGTGATCTTCAGCTCGATCAGCAGGTCTTCAAGACGGATATTCGGATCGAAACCGCCGACCTTTTCCAGGGCCTCACGACGAATCATCAGGGTCGGAGCCGGTGGATAGGGCTTGCGCTCAAGGAACATGTCGTCGAAGTCCAGGCGCCGGAACGGCACGTCACGGCGCTGGCGCTTCTCGGGAAACAGGTTGCCGCCGCTGTCGATCAGCTCGATATTGCCCGCGCAGATCCCCACCTCAGGCTTGCCATCCATATAGGCCACCTGAGTCGCAATGCGCTCGGGCAGCATGATGTCGTCGGAGCCGAAAGGCACGATCAGGCTGCCCCTGGACCGTGCAATGGCACCATTGAGAGTGTTGGTCAGGCCCTGATTCTGCTGGACCCGGAAGTCGAAGCCATGCTGCTCCTGCAGGCGCCGGATACGCTCGACACTGTCATCGCTGGAACCGTCATCCACCACCAGCAGCTCGATGTTCGGATAGGTCTGGTTGAGCACACTGAGAATGCTTTGCTCAATGTAGGGCGCGTGGTTGTAAGAGGCGATAATCACCGTCACCACAGGTTGCTGGTCTGCCATTACTGCCTCTTGCCCGCTTGACTCAAGCCGGAGTCGATCAATTGCCGGTACTCCTCGCGGAACACCTCGATATCGTGTTCTTTCTGCAGATAGGCATAGGCCTGCTGGCCCTTGGCGGCCAGTTCCTCGTCGGACAGCCCGAGATAGGCATCCAGCGCGGCGACCAGCGCCGGTACATTGGCCGGCTCCACGGCCAAGCCGCCAGCCCCCTCGATCAGGGGCAGCATGGCCGGCACGTTCGAGGCGATCACCGGCAACTGCCCGCTCATGCCTTCAAGCAAGGCCAGGCCCAGCCCCTCGGCCAGCGATGGCATGGTCCAGATATCGAAGGCCCGCACGTATTGCAGGGCGTTCTCCTTGAACCCCAGCAGGTGAGCCCGGCCCTGCAGCCCCAGGCGCTCGATTTCAGCGCGCAGATTGGCTTCCTCGCGACCGGCACCAATGATTGCCAACTGAGTTTTCGGGTACTTGTCCTTGAGTTGAGCAAAGGCCTGCAGCAGATAGGTATGACCCTTGACCGGCACCAGGCGGCCCAAGGCACCAATCAGCCGCACATCGGGGGCCAGCCCCAGCAACTCCCGGGAGCGCTCGCGGGAATGCTGCAAGGCCTCTGCCTGTTCAATGTCGATGGCGTTGGTGATCGCCCAGGTGTTCTGGTCGGTGAAACCGCATTGGCAATCGAGCAGGTACTGCTTGACGGCCGGGGACACACCGACAAAGCGCCAATGCCGATCGATCAGACGCTGGGTCTGGCGGCGCCGGTAAAGCCGGTCGTACTCACCGAAACCGTGGGAAATTCCGATGCACAACGGCACCTTCAACCAGCGGTTGAGAGTCAGCATCATGTTCACCGGCTTGAAACGGTTGCAGATCACAACATCGAACTGTTCCTTGCGGCAGAACTGATACAGCCGCCACATGGCCCGCAGGCGCATGCCCTTGAGGGATTTGTCGGAAAACTCGAAATACACCGAATGCGCGGCGCGACTCACCGGATCGTTCGGCCCGGGGCGCCCCCGCAGGAACGCTGCGGTGACTTCGTAACGCTCAGCCGGCAAGGCCTTGACGATCTGCTCGGCGAGATCGGCGAAGTCGTGGGATTTGACGTTGTAGTCCGGCTGCAACTGCAGGACCTTGAAGCGCTGACTCATAACTATCCCCGGTGAAAACCTGCGGCATCGATGATCCAGGACGGCTCACTGGCCAGGGCTTGGAGCGACTGCGCATCCTGCTCCGGCAACTGCGACCACTCATTGCGCTTCCAGCACACAAAGTGGAAGTACGGGAAACTGCGGTCGCCGTCGCGGTCATTGGTCAGATGCCCATCCTTCCAGTACCAGCGCGTCGGAAAATCACGGCTGCCATCATGCCACTTGATGACTCCGCCCGGCGTGCTGAAGGCCTCGGTGAACTCACTGCGGCGGCGCCATGGATTGAACTTGCCCACCAGCTTGAACAGCGGTTCCGGGAAGTTCTTGCGCCAGAGGAAAATCCGACTGAACGCCCCTTCATCCAGTGCATGGTGCTCCAGGTCGGTAAAGCGCGTCTGCCAATCCTTGATCTGCCTGAACAACTCACGCTTGCGCGCAGTATTGCGTATCAGGCACAAGTGCCCGGCGACGCGCCGTTCATGGGTGGAGAACAGGTCATACCCCGCCAGGCGATCCGCAGTGAAATAGGCCCGCAGGTCACCGTAGACCAGGTCGATATCGCCGAAGGCCCAGAAGTCGTAGCCCTCCAGACGATCAATATGGATGTACCCCATTGCCGGCCTGATATCACAGAGCTTGTAGGCAGCATTGGGCGCAAAGTCGATCTCCAGGCGCCGGGATACCAAAGCGCAGTACTCAGCAAAGCTCATGCTTTCTAGCTTGACGTTCGGCGGCAGATTGTCCGGGGTCCCGCAGTCGCTGAAAAAGAGCCAGTCGATATCCGGATTCCGGCGGCAGCTTTCGAGAAAAAACGGCATCCAGAATGGCCAACGCCCGAAGTAGGGCATGAGAAACAAGATTCGCGGGCGAGGATTGATCACAAAGGACTCACTGTCGGATTGGGGCTACAAAACGCCCCCATGGTTATGTCGGTTTATCGCTGTTGCAATAGCCAGAACAGCTCGTGGCGTCTGACCGCCTTGCGAAAGAACTCATTCTCCCCCAGCGCTGAAGGCACCCTACCGGCCATAAGCCACTGTATCGACCTGCGCAGGCGTCGCTTGAACGGCATTTTCGGTTGCAGGTCATGCATCATGCCCAAGGCCATGGCCTTGTCATACTGCTCGCCCTGGGACAGTGACAAGCACCAGGGGCGCAACACCGCCGTCGACTCGAACACCGGCGGCAACGCAATGCCTGCGCCCGAATCCCCCATGGGCCAGCGGTCGTTGTCATGCAGGTGATTGGCATAGCCAAGGATAGAGGTCGGCTGCCAGGCCAGCCCTTCCAGGGCTTGCATGACCGCCTCACGAGCACAGATGTGGTCGGGATGAGGGTCCAGCGTCGGGTGCGGCAGCACTATCACTTCAGGGCGCGCCTTGAGCAGCAGCTCACGCAGGTCGGCCAGGAGATTGTTCCAGGTCGGCAACCCGTCCTGGTCGGCGGGCAGCGGGAATGGATTGAACTGGCGGAACAAGCGGATATCGCTCAGTTGCGCCTCGCGAGAAGCCACCGGCTGTTCAGGGGAGGCCTGCATGGCAGGCAGCTGCAGGCAGAAATAGCCCAACTGCACGCAATGGGATTCAGGCACCCCGGCCCAGCGCGGCACAGTAATACTGTCCCAGGCCCGCAGGCGCCCCTTGATCCGCGCCGCCTCTGCCGGGTTCATGCCCATGGCCTGGTAATGCTCAGCCTCGATTTCGCCTGCGGTGAGGGTCACGATCCAGGCCTCGTCGGCCTGGCTGTACAGACCGAAGGCTGCCAACTCGGCATCGTCGGCATGGGGAGCGATCACCATCACCCGCTGGCGCCGGTAGTCGGGATCCCGCCAGGACATCAGTTGCGGCTGGATGCGGAGCCGACAGAAGCGCCCGCGCAACCTCAGCTCGCCACTGACCAGGGAACTGGCCAGGCCGCTGAGGTTGAGGTAGCGCAGGCCATTGACCCCGCGCTCGAACACCTGACGATCGGCAAGCGGACCGCCCGACACCTCAACAGCCGGGTCGAGAAAACGTCCCAGCCACGAGCTCTTGACGTGCACGCCCAGAACCAGGGTTTCATCCCCGGCCAGCGCCAGCGGCGCCTCCAGCAACAGGCGCCCCGCTTCAAGGCGCACCGCGGCCTGCTGGGCATCGCTGCCGAAGTCGTAGCAGTAATCATCCTTGGGCGAATAGAACAGATGATCGGCAAACCAGGCTTCATGGGCCAGCCAGGCCAATACCGCCAGCAATACCGGCACCCACCAGGCCACCAGTATGCCGACCACCAATAGCAGCACCAGCCCGATCAACAGAGCGATTCGTTTATTGCGCCGGTGACGCTTGAGCAGTTGTTGTTTGCGACTCATGGGCTGACTCACACCTGGAAAACCGGCACAGGATTGCACCAACGGTCCTTGTATTCACGGTCGGCACGACCGAAGGAGAAACGCAGCGGCTTGTTCAGGGCACGGGCCTGTTCCCAGGCACTCTGGGTGTTGAGAAAACTCAGCACGCTGCCAGGGCTGAACTCACGAGTCTCCGGGTCTACCCCACCGTTCACGTACTCGACGCTGATCCACTCCGGCGCTTCGACCCGGTAGATCAGTTGCACGGCAATCGGCGCGTCGTTGAGGAAGATCACCGAACCGATCAGCAGCTCGCGCAGGCGCTCCAGCACCTCGGCCATACGCTCCGCCCCGGTGGCGGCAAAGCCCCAGCGGCGCTGGAACAGGTCGCAGTAGATCGCCGCCAGCTCGGGGCTGCTGAAATCACTGACCGGGCGTACAACCCCGCCCGCCTCTTCCAGCAGGCGCAGCTCACGACGCTGGTTGTAACGAAACTTCTTCGACAGCTCTTCCGGCGTCCTGGCCATGGCCAGCTGTTCAGCCTGGGGCTTGAGGCCGGTCAGGCGCCCCTCGTTCAATGCGGACAGGTAACGCCCACGATGGCGCAACACCGCCTGAGCATCGGCAGCGGCGGGCAGGATCAGCTCGGCATTGCCGATATCGAACAGGCCCTTCTTGCCGGCCCGCTTGAGCACGTCCTTGGACAGCGCCAGGTCGCGCCCCCAGGTGGCAATGGCCGCCTGCAATTGGCCGTTGCGCTCCCAGGCCAGGTAGCGCACCGGGATCTGCGCCAGGTCCGCCAACTGCTCCACCACCAGGGGATGGGTTGCCACACTGCCACCGAACCGCTGCCAGGCATCGGCGTAGGTCGATGCGTCAATGACTGACCAGCCACGTTCGCGCCAGCCTTGAAATCGATTGAGCATCAGCCCCTCGCGGTCAGATCGGTGACTTGCGGCAAACGCCAGAATACGTCGCGTACAGCACGGTCGGAGAAGCGCTCGCGCAGGCGATCGAGCATCAGCTCGGCACAGACCCGGCGCTGGTGATCGTCCATCGCGGCCAGATGCTGAAGCCCCTGGGCCATATGTTCAACGTCGCCCAGGGGGAACAGGATGCCCACCCCCTCGACCACTTCCCGGGCACCGCCACAGGCGGTGGCCAGCAGCGGCACGCCGGCGGCCATGGCCTCCAGCAGGACCATGCCAAAAGGCTCGTGGTCGGAGCTCAAGGCAAACACATCGAAGGCGCGGAAATAGCGTCGGGCCTGAGGCACCTGCCCGAGGAACAGCACGCGATCGGCAATCCCCAGCTCGCGGGCCAGGGACTTCAGGTCTTTTTCCAGACGCCCGGTTCCGAGAATCGCCAGTTGGCTGTGCGGCGGCAATTGCGGCAAAGCCGCGGCAAAGCCACGCAGCAAGGTGGCCTGGTCCTTGTCCGGATGCAGGCGCCCGACGTTGCCGACAATCCAGGCATCGGCGGACAGGCCCAGCTCGCTGCGCGCCTGGGCAGCGCTCAGTTGCTCGGCCTGCAGTGCCTCAAGGTCGATACGGTTGTACAGGGTCTGAATGCGCTGCGCCGGCCATTTCGGCAGGCAGGCACGCATGTCGTCACGCACCGCATCGGACACCCCGAGCAGGCTCAGGCGGTTACGGAACAGTTGGGCGAAGAGCTTGCGGCTGCCGCGCTTGTAATCGGAAAACGCATGATGGACACCGATCACCGGCAAGCCGGTACCCAGCAAGGCGATATAGATCGGCTTGAAGCGGTGAGCGATGCAGAAGCTGAAATTGCGTGACGCGGCGATCTTGCGCAGGTCGCGGATGGCGCCCAGCTTCAGGCCGCGGATGGCCTTGGAGCTGTATTCCATGAACAGCACTTCATCAGACGCGCAGCCCGCGGCGACATCGGCATCGGCGGCCCCGGTGAGAAACACCGTGGTCACTCGATAGCCGCTGCCCGCGAACAGGTTGGCGTATTGCCGGGCACAGTCCAGGAACGGCCCGTCATAGCCGTGGCAGAACTGCAGCACATGGCGTTCAGCCGAGCGTGTCATAAGGGTCCACGCCGTCTTTGACCACCAGAATGTCTTCCATGATCAGGTACTGCAGGTCGGACCCGTAGAACATGTTCAGGGCATCGGTAGGCGAACAGATCATCGGTTCGCCACGGCGGTTCAACGAGGTGTTCAGCGACACGCCGTTGCCGGTCAGTACTTCCAGGGCCTTCATCATGTCGTAGTAGCGCGGGTTGTATTCGCGCTTGAGCACCTGGGCCCGGGACGTGCCGTCCTCGTGGACCACTTCCGGCACCCGGGTCTTCCACTCTTCAGCCACTTCGAAGGTGAAGGTCATGAACGGCGCCGGGTGATCGACCTTGATCATCTGCGGGCCGACGGTGTCGAGCATCGACGGGCAGAAAGGCCTCCAGCGCTCGCGGAACTTGATCTGTTCGTTGATCCGGTCGGCCACGCCAGTGGCGCTCGGGCAACCGATGATCGAACGGCCGCCCAGGGCACGCGGACCGAACTCCATGCGGCCCTGGAACCAGGCCACCGGGTTGCCATCCACCATGATCTTGGCGATACGCTCCGGGGTGTTGTCGATCTGCCGCCAGGCTGGCTTGTTCGGGTGGCGGGCACAGGCCGCGATCACGTCTTCGTTGCTGTAGGACGGGCCGAGATAGACATGCTCCATCTTCTCTACCGGCACCCCACGGGCATGGGAAACGTAAGCCGCCGCACCAACGGCGGTACCGGCATCGCCGGAAGCCGGCTGCACGAACAGCTCCTTGACCTCGGGACGGGCAATGATCTTCTGGTTCAGCTTGACGTTCAGCGCACAGCCGCCGGCGAAGGCCAGCTTGCCGGTTTCCTTGAGGATGTCGCCCAGGTAATGGTCGATCATCTGCAGGGCCAGCTTCTCGAACAGCGCCTGCATGCTCGCCGCGTAGTGGATGTACGGCTCGTCGGCGATGTCGCCTTCGCGCTTGGGACCCAGCCACTCGATGAGTTTTGGCGAGAAGTAGAAACCCTTGCCCTTCTCTTTGTAGCGACGCAGGCCGATGACGTTGGCGTAATCGGTGTTGATCACCAGCTCGCCGTTTTCAAAACTGGCCAGGCGCGAGAAATCGTATTTGCTGGCATCGCCGTACGGCGCCATGCCCATGACCTTGAACTCGCCGTCGAGCATCTCGAAGCCGAGGAACTCGGTGATCGCGCCATAGAGGCCGCCCAGGGAGTCCGGGTCGAAGAATTCCTTGATCTTGTGGATCTTGCCGTTTTCGCCGTAGCCGAAGAAGGTGGTGGCGTACTCACCCTTGCCGTCGATCCCGAGGATCGCGGTCTTCTCCTTGAAGCCCGAGCAGTGGTAGGCACTGGAGGCGTGGGCCAGGTGGTGTTCCACCGGCTCGATCTTGACCTTTTTCGGGTCGAAGCCCAGCTGCTCCAGGCACCAGACGATCTTATTGCGGTAGCGCTTGTAGCGACGGTTGCCCATCAGGATCGCGTCCAGGGCGCGGTCCGGGGCGTACCAGTAGCGCTTGGCGTAGTGCCAGCGAGCCTTGCCGAACAGGCTGATCGGGGCAAACGGAATCGCGACTACGTCAACGTCGGAAGGCTTGATCCCGGCCTGCTCCAGGCAGAATTTCGCCGACTCGTAGGGCATGCGGTTCTTTGCATGTTTGTCGCGCACGAAACGCTCTTCTTCAGCGGCGGCAATCAGCTTGCCGTCGATATACAGGGCCGCTGAAGGATCATGGCTAAGGGCGCCGGACAGGCCAAGAATCGTCAATGCCACAGGGGTCTAGCCTCGTTTAGTCTGCATGCGGGCGCGATGCGCCTTGAAAATGAAGTGTGCTCGCAAGGGGCGAGAAACAACGAAAGGGCGGGATTATAACGTAAAAGCAGGTGCAAGCCTCTAGCGGCGAGCGCCAAGCATGGGTTGGCACCCGCCGCGCGCCGTGGCCGCGGCGCAGGCAGCGGCCATGGGTCGCAGGTCAGGCCTCGGTGCCCTGGGCCGTCTTGGGCAGGCGCTGGTCAATCACTTGATACAAATTGCTGTCTTGCGGCCAATTGCGCATGAATCGCGCGCGATCACGGGCATAAGCCGGGGCAAAGCTGCTCATGCTGGAGTGCTGGCACATGGAGTCGAGGTCTATCAGCGCCCAGCGACCCTCTTGCCAGAACAGGTTATGGCCCTTGAAGTCGCCATGGCTGATGCGCTCCTTGATCAGCTCGGCAAACAGCTGGTCCAGCGCCTGCAATTCCGGCTCCGGGGCTTGCCCGCTGTCCACGAAGGGTGCAAAGCGCTCGATGATGTCCGGCCCTGGCAGATGCTCGGTCACCAGGTAGGCGCTGCGCCGCAGCCACAGGAAACGCCGCTCCAGCAAGGCCAGAGGCTTGGGCGTGGCAATGCCCAGGAACGCCAGGCGATTGCCTTCGCGCCAGGAATGCCAGGCCCGGCTCGGGCGCCAGAAGCGCTTGAGCCAGTGAGCAAAGCCCTTGATGTTGTAGCGCTTGATCACCAGCGGCCGGCCCGCAACCTCGACCCGCCCAACACTGGCCGCGCCACCGGTCTTGTACAGATGGCCCTGATCCAGCAGGGCGTCGGCCTGCTCCAGCACCGGCAGCATCGCTGCCTCTTCCTCACGGCGGATCGCGCGCAAGGCGAACGGGCCGCGCTGCACGCTGAACAGCGTGCACTCGCGGCCGACCTTGTTGAGAAAGTCCCGCAGGCGCCAGCCCCGGACCTTGTTCACCTGCTTCTGCAGGGCTTCCAGGGGCAAGGCATGCTCGGCGTTGCTCAACAGGTAGTGCACCAGCAACTCTTCGGTGAACGGTTCCAGGCTCTTGGGCAACTGGGCGAAGAATACCCCGAGGTTCTCCAGGACCTTCTGCCGGGACAGGGGATTGCCCGCCTCTTCGACACAGATCCCCGCACCATCGATCAAATACAGCCGGTTGTCGTGGCGCAGCAGATTGTCCAGGTGCAGGTCCGATTGCCACAGGCCCTTGGCGTGCAACTGGCCGATAGCCCCGAGGGCCTCGGCCAGTACCTCAGCCTGCTCGTCGGCCAGCACCGGCAGAGCTTCCACCTGCTTCCAGGCGTCGCCCAGGCTTTGTGCGCCCTGCAGTAACTCGAACAGCAGCCAGCCGCCCTCGCCTTCCTGCAAACCGTCCGCCAGCAGCAAGGGCGTCGTCAGCCCTTGTTCTGCAAGCAGGCGCACACCCTGCAATTCTCGCTGGAAATGCCGAGCGGCCTTGGAGCCCACCAGCAGCTTGGCCAGCACCGGACGCCCGCGCCAGACCCCGGCCCCCACGTAACGCTGCCCCGGCAGCACCCGCAGCAGGCTCAGCAACTGCAACTGTGCCGGGCCGGCGGCGTCCGCCAACTCCAGGCTCAAGGGCAGCGTCGGGCTGCGCCCGCTGTTCTTCAGTTCGGACAGACGCATCAGCGTGCCCCCTTGTGGCTGCGCCGAGCACTGAGCCGCGCCACCCAGGCATCCACCAGGGAGCTGTCCCGAGGCTGACCCACATAGGCCGCCAGCAGGCTGCGCACCTCATCACCGCTCCACACCGCAGCCCGGCGCAGCAAGGGCTCCAGATCCTTGACCCGATCACGCTGGCCAAACAGCAGGGGCCGGGTCTTTTCCAGGTCGATCAACTGCGCCTGATACCCATCGCCCTCGGCCCGCAGGAAAATATGCTTGGGATAGAAGCAGCCATGCACCTGGCGCAAGCCGTGCAGCTGCCGGGCCAGTTGCCCGCAAGCCTGGAGCACCGCCTGCCGCTGATGCTCGCTGAGCCGGTCCCACTGCAACAGCAGCGCATCCAGGTCATCCCAGCCATCCAGGGCCCGGGTCAACAGGATCGCCCGGGACTCGCCATCGACCTTGCGCATACCGAAGAACACCGCTTGCAAGGCCGGAATGCCCAACTGCTGGTAGCGGCGGATATTGCGAAATTCACGGGCGAAACTCGGCTCGCCAAAGGGCCGGTGCAGGGTCCGGGTCAGGTAGTTGGTCTGGCGCTTGAGGTAGAACCCCTGCCCTTCCACATCCAGGCGAAACACACTGCTGCTGCCGCCACGACCGGTATTGGGTTCGTCCACCGCTTCCAATTGGGTGGCCCACAGCTGGTCGAAAGTGCCGAGGCCATTGCGCTCCAGCAGCGCACGCTCCTCGGACGCCAGAAAATCAGTCATTCACGCCCCTCGAAAAATCTCACCACGTGGCGAATACGCTCCTTGTCGGCGGCACTCAAGTGATCACGCTGACGGTATTGCAGGTAGAAACGCAGACGCTGGGTGGCCGACAGATGGTATTTGGCCACCTTATCCAGACAGGCCAGGTCCTTGGTGATCCGGTACTTGAGCCAGAAACCACGCCAGAAATCACCGTTCGGGCAGTCGATCAGGTACAACCGGTCCTGGTCGTCGACCAGCAGGTTGCGCCACTTCAAATCATTGTGGGTAAAGCGGTGGTCATGCATGACCCGGGTGTAAGCGGCCAACTGACGGCTGACGCCATCCACCCAACGACGGTCCTTCAGACGCGGGTCGTTGCTTTCGGCCAGCACCGAGAGATCCTCGGTACGTGGTAGCTCCCTGGTGATCATCGCACCCCGGGAATAGGCCAGGCAGCGACGCTCCAGGCCCCAGGCCACCACATCGGCGGTGGGAATGCCCCATTTGGCGAAGCGCTTGAGGTTCTGCCACTCGAACTTGACCCGGGGCTTGCCCAGGTAGCGCCGCAGATTCTTGCCGGCGCCGGTATAACGCTTGACGTAATAGTTGACGCCACCACGCTCGACGCGGATGACTTCGGACAACGGATCCCGGGTCAGGTGCTCGCCCTGCAGGGCAAACACCGCTTCCAGACTGCCGAAATCCTCCGCCAACGCCTGATAGGCCGGGTCCAGGTTCCAGCTCGCCATCAGAGTGCATCTCCGTACCGTTGCTTGCGGGCGTAGAGCTTTTCCGCCTTGCCTTCGAGCCAGGCCAGCAGCGCGCCCTCCTCGGCCAGAATCTGCCGCAACGGCTGCTGGAAGTAGCCCTTGAGAAAGCGCAGCTTGTCGCGGCGCGTCAGGCCGATATCCAAGGCCGAGAAATACAGCGCCGCCAGATCCTTGTTGCGCCAGCGCTGAGTGATCTTCGGCCGGGTCTGGGCCCGGTGCAGGTCGATCACCGAGAGCTTGAGCCCTTCGGGAGTGACAGGCCGATCGGTGTGCAGCAGGAAGTGGCAGATATAGCAGTCGCGGTGGTTGACCCCGGCGCGATGCATCATGCCGGTCATGCGCGCTACCTCGGCGATCAGCGCGCGCTTGAGCGCAGGCGCCGGCGGCTGCTTGACCCAGTCGATGCTGAAATCTTCGAGGCTGACGGTCGGCGCCAGTTCCTCGGTGACGATGAACGAATGCTGGTCTGCCGGATTGGCCCCACGCTCGCCGTAGGCCACGGCGGTCATGGTGGGCACGCCCACCTGATGCAGGCGCTCCAGGGCGCGCCATTCCTGGCCGGCGCCGAGCACCGGCAGTTTGGCGGTGACCAGGTTCTTGACGATCTCGCCCCAGCCGATACCACGATGGATCTTCACGAAATAACCGCGGCCGTCGACTTCCGTACGCAAGGTACGGCGCGCTTCCAGCTCACGGTAGACCTGGCCCTTCAGGCCCTCGACAGCGTCGAACGCATCGCGTCCGGCCCAGAGGCTCTTGAAGGGTTCGGCAAGCATCAACTTCATCGGTGTTGCTCCGCCAGAATCACATCCGCAGCGTGCTGCGGCATGCTGTAAAGGTCGGCCGTCTCGGCGAACGCCAGGCCATTTCGGCTCCAGGTCGCGCGTGCAGCGTCGTCGGTCAACATGGTGGTGAGGTATTGATTGAGCTGCGCCTGTTCCAGCGGCTCATCCAGCACCAGGCCGCTCTGGGCCTCGGCAATGTAATGGGCATAACCGCAGACCGCGCTGACCAGCACCGGCAGGCCGGCCACCAGGGCCTCCAGCAATACGGTGCCGGTGTTTTCGTTGTAGGCCGGGTGAATCAGCAGGTCGGCGCCCAGCAGGAACCGCGGGATATCGCTGCGGCCCTTCATGAACTGCACCTGGTCGCTCAACCCCAGCGCAGCACTTTGCACCTGGAATACCTTGGGGTCGTCCTGGCCGATTACAAACAGTCGGGTGCGTTTTTTCAGCGCCGAGGGCAATGCCGCCAGGGCCTTGAGGCTGCGGTCCACACCCTTGGTCTTGAACCCGGAACCGATCTGCACCAGCAGCAGGTTGTCATCCTTGAGCTTGAATTCGCGACGAAAATCCGCCCGGATCTCGGCGGCGTTGGCCGGTGCCCGGCGGTCCTGGGCGATCCCCGGCGGCAGCAGGTGGAAGCGCTCCAGCGGGGTGTCGTAGTGCTTGATGAACAGCGGCTGCTGGACCTCGGAGATCATCAGGATCTCGGTCTTGGCGTCCTTGGCAAACACCGCGCGCTCGTACTCGGCAAAGTGCCGGTAACGGCCCCAGCGCCGGTACAGGGAGTGCCGCAGGTTCTGTGCCTTGTCCTCGAAACAGCCATCGGCGGCGTAGTACACGTCCAGCCCCGGCATCTTGTTGAAACCCACCAGCCGGTCCACCGGGCGCTTGGCCAGGTCGGCCTCCATCCAGGCGCTGAGCTTTTCATTGCGACGATGGTTGAACAGCGCCTTGACCGGCGCCACCAGCACTTCGAAACCGGGAGGGACATCGCCTTCCCAGATCAGGGTGTAGACACGGATCTGATGCCCACGCCGCTGGCACTCCAGGGCGATGCGCATGAAATCGCGCTGCAGGCCGCCGAAGGGGAAATACTTATAAAGGACAAAAGCCAATTGCATCAGCGCGGCTCCTCAGCCAGTAACAGGGTGCTCAGTCGGCTGGCGACACGCTCGGGATTCAGGCGAGTGAAGCACAGCGGCCACTCGCGTTTGAGGTCATAACGCTGCTGGTCCACAGCGGTGGGCTGATAGGTGCATTTCTTCTGCAGGCACGGCGCGCACGGGAAGTTGCTGCCCAGGTGGATCTGCACCCGGCCATAGGCGCCGGTCAGCCCCGGGTTGGTCGGCCCGAACAGTGAGATGGTCGGTACATCCAGTGCCGCGGCGAGGTGGCCCAGCCCGGTGTCCACGGCCACGCAGGCCTGGGCATCGGCCAGCACCTTGGCGACCCCGGCCAGGTTCAGCTTCGGCAGCACCGTGGCGTTTTTCAGGCCGCTGGCGATGCGCTCGGCGCGAGCCTTTTCCGCGGGGTTGCCCCAGGGCAACTTGACCTCGACGCCGAGCATGCCCATGCGTTCGGTCAGCTCGCGCCAGTAGGCCTCGGGCCAGTGCTTGGTGTCCCAGGTGGTGCCATGCAGGAACAGCACGAAGGGCTTCTTGCGCGGCAACTCCACGAGTTTTTCGACGTTCAGGCCATAGTCGCCCAGGCCCTGGGGCAGGTCGTAGCCCAGGGCCACGGCGAACAGTTGGCGCACGCGCTCCACCGCGTGCTGCCCACGGGCCACCGCCAGGCGCCGGGAATAGAAGCGTGAAGCCAGAGGCTCGCGGGCCGAGTTCTTGTCCAGCCCAGCCACCGGGGCACGCACGTAACGCGTCAGCCAGGCACTCTTGAGCAGGCCCTGGGCATCGATCACCAGGTCGTACTTGGTCGAGCGCACGCTCTGCTTGAAGCGCCGCCACTCGCCACTCTTGATGGTCTGCCAGATGTTCTTGCGCCAGCGACGGATCGCCACCGGTATCACCTTGCCGACCGCCGGATGCCAGGTGGGAATTTCGGCAAAGCCTTCTTCCACCACCCAGTCGAACTTGATCCCGGGGATGGCTCGCGCGGCATCGGTCAGCGCCGGCAATGCATGGATCACATCCCCCAGGGACGAGGTCTTGATCAACAGTACCCGCAACTTATTGAACCTCGACCACGGTGCCCTGCAACCGCTGCAGGGCTTCGTTCACCGGCTGCGGCAACAACTGGCGCAGGCAGTTGTAATGGCCGAAGCGGCAGGTGCGGTCAAAGCACGGGCTGCATTCGATCCCCAGCCGTACTACCTCGACCCGATCGGCCAGGGGCGGGGTGAAGCCCGGCGAAGTGGAGCCGTACACCGCCACCAGCGGGCGATTGAGCGCCGCAGCCACGTGCATCAAGCCGGAATCGTTGGACACCACCGAGTCGGCGCAGGACAGCAGATCGATGGCCTCGGCCAGGGACGTTTCGCCACTGAGGTTGCTCGATTCCTCGCGCAGGCCGGGAATCAGCCGCCCGCGAATCTCTTCGCCCACAGCATGGTCATTCTTCGAGCCGAACAGCCAGACCTGCCAGCCTTCGCGGATCTTCGCCTCGGCGACCTGGGCGTAGTGCTCGGACGGCCAGCGCTTGGCTTCGCCGAACTCCGCCCCCGGGCACAGTGCCAGCACCGGGCGGTCCAGGCTCAGGCCGAACTTGGCCAGGGCCGCGTCCCGGCTTTGCGGATCGATCTGCAGGCTCGGGCGCGGATAAGGCTTGGGCAGCTCGGCCCCCGGCTCATAGGCCAGGGCCATGAAACGCTCGATCATCAGCGGGTAGCGCTCCTTGTCGAGCTTGCGCACGTCATTGAGCAGGCCGTAGCGGAACTCGCCGCGCCAGCCGGTGCGCTTGGGAATGCCGGCAAAAAACGGCACCAGCGCCGACTTCAGCGAGTTGGGCAGCAGGATCGCCTGATCGTACTGGCCAGCCAGGGACTTGCCGATCCGCCGGCGGGTCGCCAGTTCCAGGGCGCCATGGCCCAGGGGAAAGCTCAGGGCCCGACGCACCTGGGGCATGCGTTCGAGGATCGGCCGGCTCCACTCGGGGGCCAGCACGTCGATCTCGCATTGTGGATGACGCTGTTTCAGGCACTCGAAGAGTGTCTGCGCCATCACCATGTCACCGACCCAACTGGGCCCAACGATCAGAATATTCATGTGGTTTCCATAAACGAACCGGGGAGGCATACGCCTCCCCGCCTCGAGAATCCAGCACCGCGGCCTTCACCGCCGGTTCAGTTTGGGCGAGCCGGCAAGGCCCGCCGAATACATGGTTGGCCTTCTCAGGCCGCTTAGCTTAGCCCCAGCTCACGCCAAATTCGTAACACTTCCCGTCGTTCGGTCACAAATTGATCACCGGTAATGATTCCGGCCTCATTCTGCAACGCCTGCCGGTGAGCCGCGGAACGGTAGGCCTTGTAGACCTCGCGCAGCAGGCTGGCATCGCTCGCGGGCATCAGCCCGACTTGCTCCAGACCTTCCAGGATGCGGATGTTATCGGTATAGCGCAGCAGTGACGGGTGCTCTTCGGACCACGCCAGGGCCGCGTATTGCACCATAAATTCGATATCGACGATACCTCCGGCGTCCTGCTTGAGGTCGAACGGCGCCGTGGCTTCGAAGGCATTGGCTGCGGTTCCGGCGGCGGTCAGGCGGCTGCCCAGGTTGTCGCGCATCTTGGCCCGCATCTCGCTGACTTCCTGGCGCAGCTTGGGCAGGTCGCGTTTTTTCCCCAGCACCGCGGCCCTGACCTTTTCAAAGGCCTGGCCCACATCCTGGCTGCCCACCAGCACCCGCGCCCGCACCAGCGCCTGGTGCTCCCAGGTCCAGGCCTCGTTTTCCTGATAGCGGGCAAAGGCCCCCAGGGAACTCACCAGCAACCCCGAAGCGCCGGAAGGCCGCAGGCGCATATCCACTTCATAGAGCTGGCCGGAGTTGGTCTGGGTGGTCAGCAGGTGAATGATGCGCTGCCCCAGCCGGGTGAAGAACTGCGCACCGTCTATGGGTTTGGGCCCGTCGGTTTCCGCCTGGGGGTCGCCATCATGGATGAACACCAGGTCCAGGTCGGAACCATGGCCCAGCTCGATGCCGCCGACCTTGCCGTAACCGACAATGATGAAGCCCGGGTCGCACAAGGTGCCGTCGGTACGCAGCGGTGCACCGTGCTTGGACACCGTCTGGCGCCAGGCCAGGGCCAGCACCTGTTCCAGGATCGCTTCGGCGAGCCAGGTCAGGTAATCGCTGACTTTCATTAAAGGCAGGCTGCCGGCGATCTCCGAGGCGGCCACTCGCAGGCGGTGGGCCAGCTTGAAGTGGCGCAGGGCTTCCATCTGCTGCTCAAGGTCATCCTCGGGAATGCGCGTCAGGCGCTCGCGCAACTCGGCAGCCAGTTCCGGCGCCAGGGGCGGCTTGAACAGGCGCCCCTCGTTGAGCAGTTCATCCAGCAGCAGGGGGAAGCGGGTGATCTGCTCGGCGATCCACGGGCTGGCGGCGCACAAGGTCAGCAGACGACGTAGAGCCCCCGGGTTCTCGGTGAGCAGCACCAGATAGGCCGAGCGCCGCGCCACGGCTTCCACCAGCGGCAGCACTCGCTCCAGCACCAGGTCCGGATTGGCGTGCTCCACCGCCTGGGCCAGCAACCGCGGAATAAAGGCATCCAGACGTTCGCGCCCCAGGCGCTGCATGGCACGTAGCTGCGGGCTGCCCCGCAGACCGGCCAGGGCACGCAGGGCCTTGGGCGCATCGACGAAGCCACCCTCCTGCAACTGGCGGC
Organism: Pseudomonas sp. 8(2025); assembly: GCF_052665325.1. Classification (NCBI taxonomy): domain Bacteria; kingdom Pseudomonadati; phylum Pseudomonadota; class Gammaproteobacteria; order Pseudomonadales; family Pseudomonadaceae; genus Pseudomonas; species Pseudomonas sp. 8(2025). Next base: position 256,850 of record NZ_JBQOIE010000002.1, read on the forward strand.
AGGCGGCCTCCTCGTCCTGGGCTTCCTCCCACAGCGGCAGCCATTCGCCACCCACCACCACTTCGCTTTCGGCGCCTTCATCCTCATCCGGGTCGGCGATGACCTGACGGAAGTGCCAATCTACCCGGCCGCGCCAGTGCATCAACTGTTCGTGGAAGGCGTTCCAGTCGGCAAAGCCCAGCATGAAGGCGATCCGCGCCTGATCCTGGGGATTGTCCGGAAGCATCTGCGTCTGGCGATCGGCGATGGCCTGGATCGCGTGCTCGGTATAGCGCAGGAACTCATAGCCTTCGCGCAGCTCGCTGATCACGGCAGGCGGCAGGTAGCCCTGCCCTTCCAGAGTGCCCAGCACCTTTAATAGAGGACGCTGCTGCAGGCTCAGGTCGCGTCCGCCATGGATCAGCTGGAAAGCCTGGGCGATGAACTCGACCTCGCGGATCCCCCCCGAGCCCAGCTTGATATTGTCGGCCATGCCCTTGCGCCGGACTTCCTGCTGGATCAGCTGCTTCATGGTGCGCAGCGCCTCGATGGCGGAAAAGTCCAGGTAACGGCGATAGACGAAAGGCCGCAGCATGTCCAGCAACTGCGCACCGGCGGCCTGATCCCCTGCCACCACCCGGGCCTTGATCATGGCGTAGCGTTCCCAGTCGCGCCCCTGATCCTGGTAGTACTGCTCCAGCGCATTGAAGCTCAACACCAGGGCACCGGCAGAACCATAGGGCCGCAGGCGCATGTCGACGCGGAACACGAACCCGTCGACGGTCATCGGGTCCAGGGCCTTGATCAGGCGCTGCCCGAGGCGAATGAAGAACTCCTGATTATCCAGGGGCCGCTTGACGCCGACGGTCTCGCCGCCTTCGGGGTAGGCGAAGATCAGGTCGATGTCCGACGACAGGTTGAGTTCCACCGCCCCCAGCTTGCCCATGCCGAGGATCACCATCTGCTGCGGCTCGCCGCTACGCCCGCCGGTGGGCACGCCGAACTGCTGGGTGTGACGCAGATACAACCATTGATAGGCCTGGTCGATGCAGGCGTCGGCCAGATCGGAAAGGTCGCGGCAGGTCTGCACCAGATCCGCCTGGCGGGTCAGGTCGCGCCAGATGATCCGTACCTGCTGACGGGTGCGCTGGCGCCGCAGCACGCGCCCCAATTGATCCTCGCTCTCGGCCGCCTGCACCGCGGCGGCGATTTGCGCGCACAACTCCCCAGGCGCGAATGGGCGGTCCAGCTCGCCGCTGCGCACCAGCTCCAGCAACATCAAAGGGTCACGCAGGCTCTGTTCAATGACAAAGTCGCTGGCGGCGCCCACCCGGGCGAACTCCGCCCAGCGTTCGGCGCTCCAGTCGGCCAACCCGGGATCGCCTTCCAGGGCCGCGACGGCGCCACGCAACGACTGCTCTGCGCGACTGACCAATGGCAAGAGAATCGCGGGGACGGGGGCAAGCGCGGGCAGGCTCATGGGCTATCCTTGATCGGCGTGGAAAATGCGGGCGGGGACGGATGTCGCGGGCAGGCCGCCTGATGGACTGTCGAACAAAAGTTAGAAATAGCTGAAAATAGGTTTTTTTTAGCAGCCGGCATTAATTTATTACCTATTCCCGTTAGTCATCGACCAACAGTAACGATTATTCTCACAACGCAGCAGGAGGCCACAAGCCGCTCTTCTGTAGTTTTACTACTCGTATATACATTCGAAAGGCTGAAATGGCCGACGATTTGTAGTAAAACTACACGCCGCTGGATCAACCTCCGGCAATCCAAGAATTTATAATCGTCTGCCCAAAAGGCCAGTCGCAAACTCAGGCAACCGATTCTGGAAGCCTTTCCGCCCTGGAGCAAGCCATGCAAGACCTCGATCCCGTCGAAACCCAGGAATGGCTGGACGCCCTGGAATCGGTTCTCGACAAAGAAGGCGAAGACCGTGCTCACTATCTGATGACCCGTATGGGCGAACTCGCGACCCGCAGCGGCTCGCAACTGCCCTACGCCATCACCACGCCGTACCGCAACACGATTCCCGTCACCCACGAAGCACGCATGCCTGGCGACCTGTTCATGGAACGCCGCATTCGCTCGCTGGTACGTTGGAACGCGTTGGCCATGGTCATGCGTACGAACCTGAAAGATTCTGACCTGGGCGGTCACATCTCCAGCTTCGCCTCCAGCGCCACCTTGTATGACATCGGCTTCAACTACTTCTTCCAGGCCCCGACCGACGAACACGGCGGCGACCTGATCTACTTCCAGGGTCACGCATCGCCTGGCGTCTACGCCCGTGCGTTCATGGAAGGCCGCATCACCGAAGACCAGATGAACAACTTCCGCCAGGAAGTCGATGGCAATGGCCTGTCGTCCTACCCGCACCCTTGGCTGATGCCTGACTTCTGGCAGTTCCCGACCGTTTCCATGGGTCTGGGCCCGATCCAGGCGATCTACCAGGCGCGCTTCATGAAGTACCTGGAAGCCCGTGGCTTCATCCCTGCCGGCAAACAGAAAGTCTGGTGCTTCATGGGCGACGGCGAGTGCGACGAGCCGGAATCCCTGGGCGCGATCTCCCTGGCCGGCCGCGAGAAGCTGGACAACCTGATTTTCGTCATCAACTGCAACCTGCAGCGCCTCGACGGCCCGGTTCGCGGCAACGGCAAGATCATCCAGGAACTCGAAGGCGTGTTCCGTGGCGCCCAGTGGAACGTCAACAAGGTGGTCTGGGGCCGTTTCTGGGACCCACTGCTGGCCAAGGACGTCGACGGCATCCTGCAGCGCCGCATGGACGAAGTCATCGACGGCGAGTACCAGAACTACAAGGCCAAGGACGGCGCGTTCGTCCGCGAGCACTTCTTCAACACCCCTGAACTCAAGGCGATGGTTGCCGATCTGTCCGACGACGAGATCTGGAAACTCAACCGTGGCGGCCATGACCCGTACAAGGTCTATGCGGCCTACCACGAGGCGGTCAACCACAAAGAGCAGCCGACCGTCATCCTGGCCAAGACCATCAAGGGTTATGGCACCGGCGCCGGCGAAGCGAAGAACACCGCGCACAACACCAAGAAAGTCGACGTCGACAGCCTGAAGCTGTTCCGCGACCGTTTCGACATTCCGGTGAAAGACGACGACATCGAGAACCTGCCGTTCTTCAAACCAGAAGAAGGCAGCGCCGAAGCCCGCTACCTGAGCGAGCGTCGTGCCGCACTGGGCGGTTTCGTGCCGCAGCGTCGCGCCAAGAGCTTCAGCGTCCCGACTCCGCCACTGGATACCCTCAAGGCCATCCTCGACGGCTCGGGCGACCGTGAAATCTCCACCACCATGGCCTTCGTGCGAATCCTCGCGCAACTGGTCAAGGACAAGGAAATCGGCCAGCGCATCGTGCCGATCATCCCGGACGAAGCCCGCACCTTCGGTATGGAAGGCATGTTCCGCCAGTTGGGCATCTACTCCTCCGTCGGCCAGCTCTACGAGCCAGTCGATAAAGACCAGGTGATGTTCTACCGCGAAGACAAGAAGGGCCAGATCCTCGAAGAAGGCATCAACGAAGCGGGCGCCATGAGCTCCTTCATCGCTGCCGGTACTTCGTACTCCAGCCACAACCAGCCAATGCTGCCGTTCTACATCTTCTATTCGATGTTCGGCTTCCAGCGTATCGGCGACCTGGCCTGGGCTGCCGGCGACAGCCGTACCCGCGGCTTCCTGATCGGCGGTACTGCCGGGCGCACCACCCTCAACGGGGAAGGCCTGCAGCACGAAGACGGTCACAGCCACATGCTGGCCGGGACCATCCCGAACTGCCGCACCTTTGATCCGACCTACGGCTACGAGCTGGCGGTGATCATCCAGGACGGCATGAAGAAGATGACCGAAGAGCAACAGGACGTCTTCTACTACATCACCGTGATGAACGAGTCCTACCAGCAGCCAGCCATGCCGGCCGGTGTCGAGGAAGGCATCATCAAGGGCATGTACCTGCTGGAAGAAGACACCCGCGAGGCCGCGCACCACGTGCAACTGATGGGCTCCGGCACCATCCTGCGCGAAGTTCGCGAAGCCGCGAAGATCCTGCGTGACGAGTTCAACGTCGCTGCCGACGTCTGGAGCGTGACCAGCTTCAACGAACTGCGCCGCGACGGCCTGGCCGTGGAACGCAGCAACCGTCTGCACCCTGGCCAGAAGCCGAAGCTGAGCTACGTCGAAGAGTGCCTGAACGGCCGCAAGGGTCCGGTCATCGCCTCCACCGACTACATGAAGCTGTTCGCCGAACAGATCCGCCAGTGGGTCCCATCCAAGGAGTTCAAAGTCCTGGGCACCGACGGTTTCGGCCGCAGCGACAGCCGCAAGAAACTGCGTCACTTCTTCGAAGTAGACCGTCATTTCGTGGTGTTGGCAGCCCTGGAAGCCTTGGCTGACCGTGGTGACATCGAACCTAAGGTCGTGGCTGAAGCCATCACCAAGTTCGGTATCAACCCGGAAAAACGCAACCCACTGGACTGCTGAGGAGACTTTCTGTGAGCGAACTCATTCGCGTACCTGACATCGGCAGCGGTGAAGGTGAAGTAATCGAACTGTTTGTGAAGGTCGGCGACCGTATCGAAGCCGACCAGAGCATCCTGACCCTGGAATCGGACAAGGCCAGCATGGAAGTGCCGGCCCCGAAAGCCGGCGTCATCAAGAGCCTCAAGGTGAAGCTGGGCGACCGTCTGAAAGAAGGCGACGAACTGCTCGAACTGGAAGTCGAGGGCGCCGCTGCTGCGGCCCCGGCGGCTGCTCCTGCGGCAAAAGCTGAAGCCAAACCGGCTGCTGCTCCTGCCGCAGCGTCAGCCCCAGCCGCAGCCCCTGCTGCCGCTTCGGTTCAGCAAGTGCACGTGCCGGACATCGGTTCGTCGGGCAAGGCCCAGATCATCGAGATCCAGGTCAAGGTCGGCGACAAGGTCGAGGCTGATCAATCGCTGATCACCCTGGAATCCGACAAGGCAAGCATGGAAATCCCGTCGCCTGCCGCTGGCGTGGTCAAGGCCATCAGCGTCAAGCTCAACGACGAAGTCGGCACCGGCGACCTGATCCTGGACCTGGAAGTGGCGGGTGCTGCGGCTCCTGCTGCCGCTCCGGCCCAGGCTGCTGCTCCGGCCGCTGCCGCTGCGCCTGCTCCTGCAGCAGCCCCGGCTGCTCCAGTGGCTGACAGTGTTCAGGACATCCACGTTCCGGACATCGGTTCGGCCGGCAAGGCCAAGATCATCGAGGTGCTGGTCAAGGCTGGCGACAGCGTTGAAGCCGACCAGTCGCTGATTACCCTGGAATCCGACAAGGCGAGCATGGAAATTCCATCGCCTGCCGCTGGCGTGGTGGAAAGCGTTTCCATCAAGCTGGACGACGAAGTCGGCACCGGCGATCTGATCCTCAAGCTGAAAGTCAAAGGCGCAGCGCCTGCTGCTGCCCCGGCTCCGGCTGCGGCGCCAAGCGCTCCGGCTCCAGCCGCCGCTGCTGCCCCGGCTGCCGCTGCACCTGCTGCCGCCCCGGCCGCCGCACCTGCCAAGCCAGGCGCGAAAGTTCACGCCGGCCCGGCTGTGCGTCAACTGGCCCGTGAATTCGGCGTCGAGCTGAGCGCTGTCGGCGCCAGCGGCCCACACGGTCGCATCCTGAAAGAAGACGTGCAGGTCTACGTCAAGGCCATGATGCAGAAGGCCAAGGAAGCGCCAGCTGCTGGCGGCGCAACCGGTGGCGCGGGCATCCCGCCGATTCCGGTCGTGGACTTCAGCCGCTTCGGTGAAATCGAAGAAGTGCCGATGACCCGCCTGATGCAGGCCGGCGCCGCCAACCTGCACCGCAGCTGGCTGAACGTGCCACACGTGACTCAATTCGACTCGGCCGACATCACCGAGCTGGAAGCTTTCCGCGTTGCACAGAAGGCCGTGGCCGAGAAGGCCGGCGTCAAGCTGACCATCCTGCCGCTGCTGCTCAAGTCCTGTGCCCACCTGCTCAAGGAACTGCCGGACTTCAACAGCTCCCTGGCGCCAAGCGGCAAGGCGATCATCCGCAAGAAGTACGTGAACATCGGCTTCGCCGTGGACACTCCGGATGGCCTGCTGGTACCGGTGATCAAGAACGTCGACCAGAAGAGCCTGCTGCAACTGGCGGCCGAGGCGGCTTCCCTGGCGGAAAAAGCCCGCACCAAGAAGCTCTCCGCGGACGAGATGCAAGGCGCCTGCTTCACCATCTCCAGCCTCGGGCACATTGGCGGCACCGGTTTCACGCCGATCGTCAACGCGCCGGAAGTGGCGATCCTCGGTGTTTCCAAGGCCACCATCCAGCCAGTCTGGGACGGCAAGGCCTTCCAGCCGAAACTGATGCTGCCACTGTCCCTGTCCTACGATCACCGTGTGATCAACGGCGCGGCCGCCGCACGCTTCACCAAGCGCCTGAGCGACCTGCTGGCGGACATCCGCACCATTCTGCTGTAACCCGCGTACCGGCCCTCCTGTCATGGGCGGGCCGGTAGCGCACGCTTTCCGAGCGCCACGCTCGTACCTCAACCCCGTCAATTTGGCGGGGCTTTTTTTGCCAGAAAAACGTCGCCAATTGCCCGTCAGTGCACGACGCCAAACAGCAAAAAAGTTACTTTGCAGAAATCCTTCTGCCTGCCGATACAGGTTTATAGCACTTAGCCTTCATCTTACTTGTCAGTCGATGCGCCATGATGCAACCTTGCCGCAGGCAACAGTAAAGAGGGCGTGAGCCCGGCGCGATCAGCAATTTCGAAGCGAGTTTCCCCATGAAAAGCCAACCCGATGCCGCCAGCCGTATGGCGGCCGAGGTAGTGACGCAGTTGCCTGTGCCCTCGCGGCTCGGCATGTTGCGTTTCGAACGGCTGAATGAAGCGAGCTGGGCGCTGCTGTTTCTCGATCCCAATTGCGAACGCCAGTTCGGCCTGCCCGCCGTCGAACTCTGCGCCCTGGTCGGCTCGCCCTATGCCAGCCTGATGGAGCCCGAAGCCCGCTATCAGTTGCACGACACCATCCAGCAGCAACTGAGCAACAGCTCCCATTACCTGATCCGCTATACCCTGCACACCGCCCAGGGGCCCTTGAGCATCCTCGAGCTGGGCGAAGCCTACAAACAGCACAACCGGCACCTGCTGCGCGGCTACCTGTTGGTGGTCGAAGGGCTGTTCAGCGATGCTTCGGCGCTGCCGGCACTGGATCTGGAAACCCAGAACACCCGCCTGCAGATCGCCCTGGAACTCAACCAGCGGGCCCAGCAGGAGCAATTGCAGCACCTGGAAAGGGTGCGTGCGCAGCAGGATTTGATCCTGCTCCTGACCCGCCAGCGCTACAGCACCGGCAATTCGTTGAAGGAAGCTGCCGAACTGATTACCCGCAGCGCCTGCGACATCTACCAGATCGACTGCGCCAGCATCTGGAACCTGGAAGACCAGCAACTGGTGCCGATTGCTGCCTATCACCGCGGCCCCCAGGAATACCGCATGCCGGAGTCCATCGACGCCAGCAGCTTTCCCGACTACCTGGAAGCCCTGCACAGCTGCCGCGCCATCGACGCGCAAAACGCCATGCGCGACCCGCGAACCCGGGAGATGGCCGAGAGCCTGCGCCCGCGGGACGTCAACGCCATGCTCGACGCCAGCATCCGCATCGACGGCCAGGTCGTCGGCGTACTGTGCCTGGAACAGACCGGCATGACCCGGGCCTGGCAGTCCGACGAGATCGCCTTCGCCGGCGAACTGGCAGACCAGTTCGCCCAGGTCATCAACAATCACAACCGGCGGGCCGCCACCAGCGCCCTGCACCTGTTCCAGCGCGCCGTGGAACAGAGCGCCAACGCCTTCCTGCTGGTCAATTGCGACGGCGTGGTGGAGTACGTCAACCCCAGCTTCACGGCGATCACCCAATACAGCACCGAAGAGGTCCATGGCCACCGCCTGTCCGAACTGCCGGCCCTGGAAAACCTCAGCGAGCTGCTGTTCGACGCTCCGTCCAGCCTGGCCAAGAGCAACAGCTGGCAGGGCGAGTTCAAGAGCCGGCGCAAGAACCTGGAGCCTTACTGGGGCCAGCTGTCTATCTCCAAGGTGTATGGCGACAACCGCGAGCTGACCCACTACATCGGCATCTACGAAGACATCACCCAGACCAAGCTCGCCCAGCAGCGCATCGAGCGCCTGGCCTACACCGACAACCTGACCAACCTGGGCAACCGCCCCGCCTTCATCCGCAACCTCGATGAACGCTTTGCCCGAGACAGCGATACCCCGATCAGCCTGCTGCTGGTGGACATCGACAATTTCAAGCGGATCAACGACAGCCTCGGCCACCAGACCGGCGACAAACTGCTGATCAGCCTGGCCCGGCGCCTGCGCAACAGCCTGAGCCCCAGCGGCAGCCTGGCGCGCTTCGCCAGCAACGAATTCGCCGTGCTGCTGGACAACACCGACCTGGAAACCGGGCAACAGATCGCCAGCCAGTTGCTGATGACCCTGGACAAGCCGATGTTCGTCGACAACCAGTTGATCAGCGTCACCGGCTCCGTGGGCCTGGCCAGTGCGCCGCTGCACGGCCGTGACCCGCAGACCCTGATGCGCAACGCCGGCCTGGCCCTGCACAAGGCCAAGGCCAACGGCAAGCACCAGGTGCAGGTGTTCACCGAGGCGCTGAACGCCGAGGCCAGCTACAAACTGTTCGTCGAGAACAACCTGCGCCGCGCCCTGACCCAGAACGAGCTGGACGTGTTCTACCAGCCCAAGCTGTGCCTGCGCAGCGGCCGCCTGCTGGGCATGGAGGCGCTGCTGCGCTGGAACCATCCGGAAAAGGGCATGATCCGCCCCGACCAGTTCATCAGCGTGGCGGAAGAAACCGGCCTGATCATCCCCATCGGCAAGTGGATCGCCCGCCAGGCCTGCCGCATGAGCAAGCAACTGACCGCCGCCGGCATGGGCAACCTGCACGTGGCCATCAACCTGTCGCCCAAGCAGTTTTCCGACCCGGACCTGGTGGCCTCCATCGCCAGCATCCTCAAGGAAGAACAACTGCCCTCCTCGCTGCTGGAGCTTGAGCTGACAGAGGGCCTGCTGCTGGAAGCCACCGACGACACCCACCAGCAGCTGGAACAACTGAAAAAACTCGGCCTGACCCTGGCCATGGACGACTTCGGCACCGGCTATTCGTCCCTGAGTTACCTGAAGAAATTCCCCATCGATATCATCAAGATCGATCGCAGCTTCATCCACGAGATCCCCGACAACCAGGACGACATGGAAATCACCTCTGCGGTGATCGCCATGGCCCACAACCTGAAGATCAAGGTGGTCGCCGAAGGCATCGAGACCGCCGAGCAACTGGCCTTCCTGCGCCGCCATCGCTGCGACGTGGGCCAGGGCTACCTGTTCGACCGGCCGATTCCCGGCTCCGAGCTGATTGCCAAGCTCAAGCGTTATCCTCGTGGCCCAATTGCCTGACAGCGCTGTAACACTCGGGCAAACTGCGTGTCTATCGACTGACTGACTCCCCAACCTGACTGGAGGACTGCAACATGGTCTTGCGCTCGGAAATTCTGGTGAACAAAAACGTGCTTCCAACCAAAGAACAAGCTCTGCCTGGCCGTGAAACCCCCATGACCCTACCTGCCGAACACTACGTCAACGGCAACCCGCTGCTGGGCCCGTTTCCGGGCAATGTGGATTTCGCCATCTTCGGCCTGGGCTGTTTCTGGGGTGCCGAACGGCGATTCTGGCAGCGCGAAGGCGTGTTCAGCACGTGCGTGGGTTATGCCGGCGGCTTCACCCCGAACCCGACCTACGAAGAAGTCTGCTCGGGCCTGACCGGGCATACCGAAGTGGTGCTGGTGGTGTACGAGCCGGAAAAGGTCAGCTACAAGGAATTGCTGGCGATGTTCTGGGAACTGCATAACCCGACCCAGGGCATGCGCCAGGGCAATGACATCGGCACCCAGTACCGCTCGGTGATCTACGCCACCAATCCGACCCAGCTGGAGCAGGCGCTGCACAGCAGGGACGTGTTCCAGGCGGAGCTGACCAAGGCCGGCCTGGGCACCATCACCACGGAAATCGAAGAAGCGCCGACCGTGTACTTCGCCGAGGCTTACCACCAGCAGTACCTGGCGAAGAACCCTGAAGGCTATTGCGGGATCGGCGGCACCGGCGTGACCTGCCCGATCTGAGTCCTTGGGCCGGCCAGCCGGCTCCTGCAACCTTCCGCAGGAGCTGGCTGGCCAGCGACCCCTTACTCTGCGATCAACCAGTCCATCTGCCAGCCGCCCTGGGTCTGGCCCAGCTTCTTCGACAGCCAGGGCAGCAGCTCGCGCAACTCCTCTTCCAGGCCCCAAGGCGGGTTGGCGATCGCCAGGCCCGAACCGTTGAGGCTGTTGGGCGTATCCAGCGGATGCACCAGCAACTCCACCCGCAGCAGCTTCGGCGCACCGGTACCGGCCAGGTCCTGATAGAAGCGTCGCAGGGCGCGCTGGTCCTTGACCGGGTACCAGATGGCCGCCACGGTCTGGCGCATGCGGCCAATGGCTTCCTTCAGCGAGGCCGCACAGCGCTGCATCTCGTCCAGTTGCTCGAAAGGCGGGTCGATGAGCATCACCGCGCGTTTTTCCGCCACCGGCAGCAGGGCCCGGGCCACGTGCCAGCCCTCGCCCAGGTGCACCGCTACCCGCCGGTCACCCTTCATGTTGTCCTTGAGCAGCAGGCCGTCTTCCGGGTGTTTCTCGTTGAGCAGCACCCGATCCTGGGAACGGGTCAGGCGCCGAGCCAGTTCCGGCGAGCCCGGGTAGTAACGCAACTCGCCATCGGGGTTCATCTTGTGCAGCACCTGCATGTAATCGGCGGTCAGCGCCGGCAGGTCCTCGTCGCCCCACAGGCGGGCGATGCCTTCCAGGTACTCGCCGGTGCGCGTGGCCTGGTCGCCCTTGAGGTCATACAGGCCGATACCGGCGTGGCTGTCGAGGTAGGCGAACGGCTGCTCCTTGCGCGACATCAGGGCGATGAGGCGGGTCAGGGTCAGGTGTTTGAAGACGTCGGCGTGATTGCCGGCGTGGAAGGCGTGACGATAGTTCATGGTTGCTCCTGCGCAGGGGGGCAAGTTTACCCTGTGCGCAGGCTGTCGTCAGTTCAGAGCCGGGCCGTACCCGACGCAGGCGACGACGGGCACGGGGAGGCGCTCAGACGAACTCGTGGCTGACTTGCGACCACAGGCTGACCCGCCGCCCGGACGTTTCGAACACCTCGATCTCGCGCTTGATCCCGCCACTGTCCTTCCAGCCCGGCAGGTCGAGCACGATCAGTTCCTCCATCATCGCCATGTACAGCGAATCCACCGGCGCCCAGAGCTTGCCGATGGCGGCATTGTCCTTGCCCGCCAGGCACAGGTTGATCGGGTGGGACATGCTCACCTGGCTGAACACCGCATGGCCGGCTTCCAGTATCTGCGCCGCGACCTGGTTGCATTGGAGAAAACGCTCGTTGATGACGGCCGGCTCGGAATGGCTGTAGGGGCAGGCCAGGAAAATCTTGCGCATCGTTACCTCGATTTCAGGGATAGGTGATGCGGGCCGTCAGGCCCGCGCAGGTTGCAGGGCAAAGGCGGCCGCCTGTTCCTGCTCTTGCAGCTCATAGCGCTGGGCGGCCGGCACCGAGATGCGGATGGCGATCGCCACCGCCAGCAGGCCGCCAAACAGTTTGCCGAGCAGAATCGGCAGGATCAGGCTTGGCTGGAAGTTCGCAGTGAAGGCCAGGTGGTCGCCGATCAGTGCCTGGGCGCAGACCCCCAGGGCCACGCACAGCACCTTGTCGCGGGCGGTCATGTGCTTGAACAGGTGGAAGGTGGCGATGATGTTGGCAAACACCATGATGAACCCCGCGGCACCGGTGCTGGACAGGTTCAGATGGCGTCCCAGCAGCTCCATGGGCTTCTTGCAGTAGCGCTGGAACAGGTAGCAGATGGGGAAGGTACCGGCGAGCATGATGCCGATGTAGCCGGCGATCTCGATCGCCCGGAACAGCTCCTTTTCGTCGGCGAACATCGGGTCGAAGCCCCAGCCGCCGAAGTTGATGCTGAAGAACTTGGTGAAGTGCTCGACGATGCTCAGGGCCAGGATCAGCTTGATCGCCGCGTCCATGATCTTGCCGAACACCAGGAAGCCCCTGACCATCATCTGCGGCCGGTAGCGCAGCCCCGCCGCCAGCAGGAAGCAGAACACGAACAGCGGCGCCAGCAGCTTGAGCATGTCGACGAAGCCCAGGGACAGGTAGTACAGCGCCTCGGAGTTGGTGGAAACGATGTCCCGCACCGGCAGGTGGGTAGCGGTGATGATCAGCAGCGACATCAGCACCGCGAACGGAATGCTGATCAGCCCGGCCATGGCACCCAGGGCCAGGTACTTGTGGTCCTTGCGCTCGAGCATGGTCAGGCCCACCGGGATCAGGTAGACGATGGTCGCCCCGGAGGTGTAGCCCACCAGCATCGCGGTGATCCACAGGTCACGGTTGGCGGTCAGGGCGTTGGCCAACTGGTAGCCGCCCATATCCACGGCAATGATCGACAGCGCCGCGATGGAGACATCCGAACCCAGGGCGTTGAAGAACGGCCCCAGGGCGTGGGAAATGCCCTGGGACAGGTAGGGAATCGCCACCATGATCCCGGCCTGGGCCAGGAACACCGGGCCGATGGAGTGGATACCGTTGACGAACTCCTTACCCAGCCCGCTCTCGGGCTTGATGATGGATGACAGGGCGCCGATCACGGCGCCGAGCATGATCAGGTAAATGACGTAGTTTCCAAATTCAGCCATGTGGGTTCATCTCTCTGAGCGTCATTTATAGGTTTCCCCCGCCGGGGAAGTTCTTGTCGAGGCCAGCTCTGGTCACTCATCGCCAAGGAGAACGATGAACCAGGTGATGAAATACAGGGCACATCCCGTGCCACAATGTGTATTAGTTGTGGTTTTTACTTTAAAACAACCATATTTCGGTCAATTCATCTTCGCAACATTGGCCCGACCTGCCGTGAGTCCGGAGCCAACCCCATGACTGCAGGCCATTGTGAAACGTGCAAGTAAATGCTTAACTTTTCCATCGAATTTGACCGAATCAGCACATTCCTGAACCAGGAGTGTGCGTAAGTAACAAAAAATGCCCATTTGTGTGGCGAAGTACCACTAAACGGAAAACACCATGCGCCCCAACGAACGACGACAGCACATTCTCGAACTCCTGCGGCAACGGGAGCGGATTTCTGTGGAAGAGCTGGCGCGCATCACTGCCACGTCCCAGGAAACCATCCGCCGCGACCTCAGCGACCTGGCGGAAAGCGGCCTGGTCACCAAGTTCCACGGTGGCGCGGCCCTGCCCCCTACCGGCGAGCACGAAAACACCTTCCAGACCCGCATGAACGAACACGCCCAGGAGAAGCGCGCCATCGGCCGCTACGCCGCCGGCCTGTTCTGCGCGGGCGACAGCATCTTCATCGATACCGGCACCACCACCCTGTTCTTCGCCCGGGAACTGGCGCAGCACACCCGCCTGACGGTGATCACCAACTCCCTGCCGATTGCCGGCTGCATTGGCGAGTCGGGCAATCGGGTGTTCATGATCGGTGGTGAATATCGCCCCGACTCGACACAGAACGTCGGCACCCTGGCCCTGGAACAGATCACCCGTTTCAACGCCGAGCACGCGGTGATCACCATTGGCGCACTGAATGAAGACGGCGCCATGGACTTCTCCATCGAAGAAGCCGAAGTGGCCCGCGCCATGATTGCCCAGGCCCGCCAGCTGACGGTGATCGCCGACTCTTCGAAGCTGGAACGCCGCGGCCTGTTCAAGGTGTTCCCGCTGGAGCGCATAGACCGCCTGGTAATCGACCGCCAGCCCGGCCCGGAGCTGCTGGCGGCCCTGGAGAAAGCGGGCGTGGAGGTGCATCTGGTGCCACAGCCCTGAACCAGGGCCGTTGCCACAGGTGATGGCCATCACCGAAAACCACAACCAAATGACCGATATATGACCGAATAGAAAATAAAAACAACAATCATGGCCCGCATTATGCTTTGATTCCTGCACAGATCCTTGGGTGTTACCGCAGGAAACAGGCATTTATATGACCGAACTTTATCCGAACAATGTGACTTTCGATGTGGCCATCGTCGGTGGCGGGGTCGTCGGTTGCGCCATGGCCCGGCGCTTCGCCCTCGAAGGCGCACGGGTGGTGCTGCTGGAAAAGGGCAGCGACATTCTCTCCGGCGCCAGCAAGGCCAACAGCGCCATCCTGCACACCGGCTTCGACGCCCCCAGTGGCAGCCTGGAACTGCAGTGCATGCAGGCCGGCTACCAGGAATACCTGGAAATCCACTCGGCCATGAACCTGCCACTGCTCAAGAGTGGCGCGCTGGTAGTGGCCTGGAACGCCGAGGACCAGGCCAGGCTGCCGGGGATCCTCGCCCAGGCCCAGGCCAATGGGGTAGACAACGTACGCCTGCTGGAACGCAGCGAGATCCTCGCCCTGGAGCCGCACCTGGCCAATCACGCCGTGGGCGCGGTACTGGTCCCCGACGAGCACCTGATCGACCCCTGGTCCGCCCCCCTGGGTTACCTGCAGCAGGCCATGGCCCATGGCGCCCGCGTACAGTTGCAATGCGAGGTGCAGCAAGGCCAGTTCGATGGCGACGCCTGGACCCTGCACACCAACCGGGGCACCCTGCGCAGCGCCCAGGTGATCAACTGCGCCGGGCTGTTCGGCGACACCCTGGAACACAACCTGCTGGGCCACAGCGAATTTCGCATCATGCCGCGCAAGGGCCAGTTCGTGGTCTTCGACAAGGCCGCGGCCACACTGCTGGAGCGCATCGTCCTGCCGGTACCCAACGAGCGCACCAAGGGCATAGTCCTGACCCGCACGGTGTACGGCAACCTGCTGGTGGGCCCCACCGCCGAAGAGCAGGAGGACCGCGTGCATGCGGGGCTCGACGGCCCGACCCTGCAAAGCCTGATCGATGCCGCCGTGGAGCGGATTCCCGCCCTCGCCGGGATGCCGGTCACCGCCACCTACGCCGGGCTGCGCCCCGCCAGCGAAAAGAAGGAGTACCGGATCCAGGCCGACCACGCCCGGCACTGGATCACCGTCGGCGGCATCCGCTCCACCGGGCTCACCGCCGCCCTGGGTATTGCCCGGCATGTCTACGGCCTGTACAGCCAGCGCCGCCAGCACCAGCCGGTGCGCGAACCGGTCTGGCCACAGATGCCCAATCTGGCAGAGCACTTGCCCCGCGACTGGCAGCGCCCCGGCTATGGCGAAATCATCTGCCATTGCGAACTGGTGACCCGGCGCGAAATAGAAAGCGCCCTGCACAGCCCCCTGCCACCTGGCGACCTGGGCGGGCTCAAGCGCCGCACCCGCGCCTGCATGGGCCGCTGCCAGGGTTTCTATTGCTCGGCCCAGGTCGCCGAACTCAGCGCCAGCCAACTGGCCGTCCCTCTTGCCACAGGTCGTTGCCATGAACAGCACTGAACTTCTTCAGGCCGAAGCGGCCATTATCGGCAGCGGCCCGGCGGGCCTGGCCGCGGCTATCGAACTGCGGCGCCAGGGTATCGGCCCGGTGATTGTCATCGAACGTGAAAGCGAAGCCGGCGGCATTCCCCGGCACTGTGCCCACCCGCCCTTCGGCATGCGCGAGTACCAGCGCCTTCTCAGCGGCCCGGCCTATGCCCGGCGCAATGTCGAAGCCGCGCTGAAAGCCGGCGTGATCCTGCTGCTGCGACACACGGTGGTCAGCCTGGAGCCCGGCGGCCTGTTGCGCCTTGCCACTCCAGACGGGCCACGGCAGATCCAGGCACAGAAGGTGCTGATCGCCACCGGCGCCCGGGAAACCCCGCGCTCGGCACGCCTGCTGTCCGGCGACCGCCCGGTGGGGGTGATCAACACCGGGGCCTTGCAGAACTTCCTCTATGTGCAGCACCTCAAGCCTTTCGAGCGGCCGCTGATCATCGGCACCGAACTGGTCAGCCTGTCTGCCGTGCTCAGTTGCCGACGCGCCGGTATCCGTCCGGTGGCGGTGCTGGAAGCCAATAAACGAGCCACCGCCCGCTGGCCGCTGTCGGTGTTCCCAAGGTTGCTGGGCATCCCCATGCACTTTGGCGCCGAGCTGCTGGCGATCAATGGGTGTGGCCGGGTGGAGTCGGCCCGGGTGCGCCTGGCCGACGGCCAGGTTCGCGACATTTCCTGCGACGGCGTGCTGCTCACCGGCCAGTTCACCCCGGAGTCGAGCCTGGTGCGCCTGAGCCACCTGCAACTGGACAATGGCAGCGGGGGGCCGAAGATCGACCAGTACGGCCGCTGTTCGGACCCGGCCTACTTTGCCGCCGGCAACCTGCTGCGGCCGATCGAGACGGCCGGCTGGTCCTACCGCGAAGGGCGGCGCATCGGCAGCCTGATGGCCCTGGCCCTGAGCGGCCAGCTACCCGATGCCAATGACGCCCTGACCCTGAAGTACGCCGCCCCGATCAAGCTCGGCGTGCCGGGCCGCCTGGTGCGCGGCGAACTGGCGGGCCTGGCGCACATCCAGTTGCGGGTCAGCCAGGCGGTCAGTGGCACCCTGCGGGTCCGCGCCCAGGGCCTGGAGCTCTGGAGCCGACCGGTCTCGGCACTGCCGGAACGGCGCCTGCTGATCCCCATCAAGGACCTGCACCTGCCGGAACATTTCGACCAACTGGACATCTGCATCGACCAGGCCGTCCCACAACAAGAGAAATGACCATGCGAATAGCCGCACTTGACCAGGGCACCACCAGCACCCGCGTACTGGTCGTGGACATGCAAGGCCGTGCCGATATCCAACTGGCGCTGCGCCACCAGCAGCATCACCCGCGCCCGGGCTGGGTCGAACACGACCCGCTGGAGCTGCTGGCCAACCTGCAACGCTGCCTGGAAGCCACCGGCCGGGTCGACGCCATCGGCCTGGCCAACCAGGGTGAAAGTTGCCTGGCCTGGGACGCCGTCAGTGGCGCGCCGCTGTCGCCGGTGATCGTCTGGCAGGACAACCGCAGCACCGCGCGCATCGAAGAACTGCGCGCCAGCGGCGCCGAAGCCCTGACCCTGGAACGGGCCGGGCTGCCCCTGGATGCCTACTTCTCCGCCAGCAAACTGGCCTGGATCGTCGACAACCTGCCGGCGGCACAGGCCGCCCTGAGTGCCGGCCGCCTGCGCCTGGGCACCACCGATGCCTACTTTCTCGATCGCCTGACCGGGGTCTACGCCACAGACATCACCACCGCCTCGCGCACCTCGCTGATGAATCTCGCCACCGGCCAGTGGGACCCGCAGTTGTGCCAGCTGTTCGGCGTGCCCCTGCAGGCCCTGCCGGAAATCCGCGCCACGGTCGGCGACTTCGGACGCATCGGCCAGACCCCCATCAGCGCCTCGGTGGTCGACCAGCAAGCCTCGCTGTACGGTCACGGCTGCCGGGAGCCGGGGGACGCCAAGATCACCTTCGGCACCGGCGCCTTCGCCCTGACAGTCACAGGCGAACAGATCATTCGCGCCCCGGAGAAAGGCCTGCTGGCCACCGTCGCCTGGCAGGCCGACGGCAAACCGGTGTATGCCATGGACGGTGGCGTGTACGACGCCAGCGCCGCAGTGGAATGGGCCGGGCGCCTGGGCCTGTTCAGCGACTTCTCGGAACTGGCAGCCTTCGATCAGCCACCGGCGATTTCCCGCGAGCTGGCGTTTGTCCCGGCCTTGTCCGGGCTTGCCTGCCCGCACTGGGACCGCAGTGCGGGGGCGGTGTGGATCGGCATGAACGCCGCCACCACTCGCCAGGACCTGTGCCAGGCGGTACTGGAAGGCGTGGCCCTGCGCAGCGCGGAAGTGATCACGGCGATGGACGATCACCTCAACGTCACCGACCAGTTGTCGATTGACGGCGGCCTGGCCCGCAGCCCGTATTTCGCCCAGTTCCTGGCCGATATCCTGCAACGCACCATAGTCACCCAGCGCTTCGACGAACTCACCGCCCTGGGCTGCGCCGCCCTCGCCGCCCGCGGCCTGGGGCTGGAGTTGCCAGAGCTGGACAACACCCGCACCGACTACCGGCCGCGTATCGACCGGGCCACGGCAGACGCCTGGCGCTGCACCTTCAGCACCGCGGTCAAGCGCTCCCAGGGCTGGTCCCAGCCGCGCTGAAACCGCCCGCCGGCCATGGATGGCCGGCCCTTTCCTGCCGCACCTCGGGACCCTTGCCCATCCGCCGCGCCTATTGGACACTGACGCGCCTGCCCGCGGCCAAGCGGCGGGCACATCAAACGGTTGCTGGCGACTCAGACACACGGGACCACTGACTGCTGCGCGGGCACACGACCTGCCTGGCTGTGCTCATTAATGGATTAGCCAGGGTCTGTTACCGCTTGGTGACAAGCCCTTAGTCGAGGATTTATGAAAGACGCAACGATTGCGCTGCACCATGGATTCAAGTCGGACCCGACCACCAAGGCCGTGGCCGTGCCCATCTACCAGAACGTCGCCTTCGAGTTCGACAATGCCCAGCACGGCGCTGACCTGTTCAACCTCGATGTGCCCGGCAACATCTACACCCGCATCATGAACCCCACCAACGATGTGCTGGAACAGCGCATGGCCGCCCTGGAAGGCGGGATCGCCGGGCTGGCGGTGGCCGCCGGCAGTGCCGCCATCCACTACGCGATCCAGACCCTGACCCAGGCTGGGGACAATATCGTCTCTACGCCCCAGCTGTACGGCGGCACCTACACCCTGTTCGCCCACCTGCTGCCCAGCTTCGGGGTCGAAGTACGCTTCGCCCGGGACGACTCGGCCGAGGCCATTGCCGAGCTGATCGACGACAAGACCAAGCTGGTGTACTGCGAGAGCATCGGCAACCCCGCGGGCAACATCGTCGATATCGAGGGCCTGGCCCAGGCCGCCCACGCCCGTAACGTGCCACTGATGGTGGACAACACCGTGGCCACGCCGATCCTGTGCAAGCCGATCCAGTTCGGCGCCGACATCGTGGTGCACTCGGTGACCAAGTACGTCGGCGGTCACGGCAACTCCCTGGGCGGGGTGATCGTCGACAGCGGCAACTTCCCCTGGGCCGACCACCCGCAGAAGTTCGCCAGCCTCAACACCCCGGAGCCGGCCTACCACGGCGTGGTCTACACCGAGAAGTTCGGCCCCGCCGCCTTTATCGCCCGGGCCCGCACCGTGCCGCTGCGCAACACCGGCGCAGCATTGGCGCCGATGAACGCCTTCCTGTTGCTGCAAGGCCTGGAAACCCTGGCCCTGCGCATGGAACGCCACACCGACAACGCCCTCAAGGTGGCGCAGTTCCTCAAGGCCCACCCGCTGGTGGCCTGGGTCAGCTACGCCGGCCTGCCCGACCACCCGCACCATGAACTGGCGCGCAAATACATGCAGGGCAAGCCATCGGCGATCCTCTCCTTCGGCCTCAAGGGCGGCTATGCCGCGGGCGTGCGCTTCTACGATGCGCTGCAGATCTTCAAGCGCCTGGTGAACATCGGCGACGCCAAGTCCCTGGCTTGCCACCCGGCGTCCACCACTCACCGGCAGATGAACGAAGAAGAGCAGGCCAAGGCCGGGGTCAAGCCGGAGATGATCCGTCTCTCGGTGGGCATCGAGGCCATCGAAGACCTGCTCGAAGACCTGGACCAGGCACTGCAACAAGCCTGATCCCCGGCCCTGGCGTTCTGCGCCAGGGCCATTGCCTAGCGCGTTGGCACCCACGCCTCTCCCCTCTCCAGCCCCCAGGACCCTTGATCACCCGCAAAGGAACCCGACATGATTGTGCGTTACGTCAAGATCACCATGACCCTGGCAGTGGCGGCCTTCGCCCTGCTGGTGGCCTACAACAACATCAGCGACTACGGTTCCAACTTCGCCTTTGTCCAGCACGTGCTGAGCATGGACAGCGTCTTCCCTGGCAACAGCGCCACCGACCGCGCCCTGACCTTGCCGCTGCTGTGGAATGCCGGTTACTGGCTGATCATCGCCGGCGAAGCCCTGACCGGCGCGCTGCTGGTGTTTGGCGCCCTGCGCCTGTGGCTGGCCCGGCACGGTGTCGCCAGCGACTTCAACCGCGCCAAGCGCTGGGCCATTGCCGGCTTCTGCCTGGGCTTCTGCGTCTGGTTCTTCGGTTTCATGGTGGTCGGCGGCGAGTGGTTCATGATGTGGCAGTCCAAGGCCTGGAACGGCCAGGACGCGGCGTTCAAGTTCTACATGGCGATCCTGGGCGTGCTGATATTCCTCAACCAGCCCGACACCGAGCTGCACTGACCCTATAGTCGCAGCCGAGCCATGGCGAGGCCTTGCGGTCCCTCCGAGCGCCCCTCGTTAGCAGCCTGCGGCAGCGGCTACGGGACGCAAAAAAAAACGGCCCGCTGCGGTGACGCAGCGGGCCGTTCTTCATCGCCCCGGGGAATCAGGGCAGGATTTGCGCACTCAGTGGTTGAGCTTGAAATCCTTCTCGGCCGCTTCGAAGCGCTGGACCATGCCGGCGCTCGGCGTGCCCATCTTGCTCACCAGCAGGATCGCCAGGCTGGCGAAGATGAAGCCCGGGATGATTTCGTACAGGCCCAGCAGAGCGAAATGCTTCCACAGGATCACAGTGACGGCACCGACGATGATGCCGGCCAGCGCGCCGTCACGGGTCATGCCTTTCCAGATCACCGAAATCAGTACCACGGGGCCGAAGGCCGCGCCGAACCCGGCCCAGGCATAGCTCACCAGGCCCAGCACGCGGTTTTCCGGGTTGGCGGCCATGGCAATGGCGATCAGCGCCACCACCAGCACCATGGCGCGGCCGACCCACACCAGTTCCAGCTGGGAAGCGTGCTTGCGCAGGAAGGCTTTGTAGAAGTCTTCGGTCAGGGCACTGGAGCACACCAGCAGCTGGCAGCTCAGGGTACTCATGACTGCCGCCAGGATGGCCGACAGCAGCACACCCGCGATCCATGGGTTGAACAGCAGCTTGGCCAGTTCGATGAACACCCGCTCAGGGTTTTCGGTCACAGGGCCGGCCACCTCAGGGTGCGCCGAGAAATAGGCGATACCGAAGAAGCCCACCGCCACGGTGCCGCCCAGGCACAGGATCATCCAGGTCATGGAGATGCGACGGGCCTTGGCAATCGACTTCACCGAATCGGCGGCCATGAAGCGCGCCAGGATATGCGGCTGGCCGAAGTAGCCCAGGCCCCAGCCCATCAGCGAGATGACGCCGATGAAGGTGGTGTTCTTGAGCATGTCGAAATTGGTCGGGTCCTTGGCTTCGATGGCCAGGAAGGTGGTGTCCACACCACCGGTCGCCAGCAGCACGATGATCGGCGTCAGGATCAGAGCGAAGATCATCAGCGTGGCCTGGACGGTATCGGTCCAGCTCACTGCCAGGAAACCACCCACGAAGGTGTAGGCAATGGTTGCCGCCGCACCGGCCCACAGCGCTGTCTCGTAGGGCATGCCGAAAGTGCTTTCGAACAGGCGGGCACCGGCGACGATGCCGGAGGCGCAGTAGATGGTGAAGAACACCAGGATCACCACCGCAGAGATGATCCGCAGCAGGCCGCTCTTGTCTTCAAAGCGGCTGGAGAAGTAGTCCGGCAGGGTCAGCGCGTCACCGTTGTGTTCGGTCTGCACCCGCAGGCGGCCGGCCACGAACAGCCAGTTGAGGTAGGCACCGACGATCAGGCCGATGGCGATCCAGCTTTCCGAAAGACCGGACATGTAGATGGCGCCCGGCAGGCCCATCAGCAGCCAGCCACTCATGTCGGAAGCACCGGCGGAAAGCGCGGTGACCACGCTGCCGAGGCTGCGGCCGCCAAGAATGTAGTCGGAAAGGTTGTTGGTGGAGCGATAGGCCATGAAGCCGATCAGCACCATTGCCGCGATGTAGATCACGAAGGTGATCAAGGTTGGATTGCTTGCACTCATTGAGTTACGCCCTGGCTTTGTTTTTATGGTGCGGCGGCCACTGCCACCCGCCGCCAAACGATGACGCTTGGGAGACGATCAGGCGGGCCGCGCATTTATGACTGATGTTTCCCCAGGAAAGCCATCAGCCGATGAACCAGTCCTGCAGGACGGTTGCACCTTGGCCGCGAATCCTATGCAACAAGACGAACAAGGTGCAACCAATTTGCGCCGAATCAGTTGCACCTTGTCCAAAAACTGGTCGTTGACGACGCTTTTGCTCCTTTTTGGAGCAAAAAATGGCGTTTTCAGAAGTAAAGGCACCAGTAGGAGGCAAGCCACTCCGTGCAGGAATTTTATTCCTGACAAGCTGCTTCTTTTTCCAGCTAAAAATGGGTTGCACCCGGTTGCACCTATTGCAGTGCACGGATAATCTTGCCGCCAGCTGATGCCACACGTGCGTGGCAAACATGAGGATAAAAATATGGCTACCACCACCCTCGGGGTCAAACTCGACGACCCTACCCGCGAGCGCCTCAAGGCCGCCGCGGCCTCGATCGATCGTACGCCGCACTGGCTGATCAAGCAGGCGATTTTCAATTACCTGGAAAAACTCGAGGGTGGTGCAACCCTGACCGAGCTGAGCAGTGCCACCGCCAAAGACGGCGAGGATGCCGGCGAGGTACAGACCGATCACGCTCACCAATGCTTCCTGGAGTTCGCCGAAAGCATTCTCCCGCAGTCGGTGCTGCGCGCCTCGATCACCGCCGCCTACCGCCGCCCGGAACCGGAAGTGGTGCCGATGCTGCTGGAGCAGGCGCGCTTGCCGGCCGCCACCGCCGAAGCCGCAAACAAGCTGGCCGCCTCGATCGCCGAGAAGCTGCGCAACCAGAAGAGCGCCGGCGGCCGTGCCGGTATCGTCCAGGGCCTGCTGCAGGAGTTCTCCCTGTCGTCCCAGGAAGGCGTGGCGCTGATGTGCCTGGCCGAAGCCCTGCTGCGCATCCCCGACAAGGGCACCCGTGACGCGCTGATCCGCGACAAGATCAGCACCGGCAACTGGCAGCCGCACCTGGGCAACAGCCCATCGCTGTTCGTCAACGCCGCCACCTGGGGCCTGCTGCTTACCGGCAAGCTGGTGTCGACCCACAACGAAGCCGGCCTGACCTCCTCCCTGAGCCGCATCATCGGCAAGAGCGGCGAGCCGATGATCCGCAAGGGCGTGGACATGGCCATGCGCTTGATGGGCGAACAGTTCGTCACCGGCGAAACCATCGCCGAAGCCCTGGCCAACGCCAGCAAGTTCGAAGCCAAGGGCTTCCGCTATTCCTACGACATGCTCGGCGAAGCCGCACTGACCGAGCACGACGCACAGAAGTACCTCGCGTCCTACGAGCAGGCCATCCACTCCATCGGCAAGGCCTCCCACGGTCGCGGCATCTATGAAGGCCCGGGCATCTCCATCAAGCTCTCGGCCCTGCACCCGCGCTACAGCCGCGCCCAGTACGAGCGCGTTATGGAAGAGCTGTACCCGCGCCTGCTGTCCCTGACCCTGCTGGCCAAGCAGTACGACATCGGCCTGAACATCGACGCCGAGGAAGCCGACCGCCTGGAGCTGTCCCTGGACCTGCTGGAGCGCCTGTGCTTCGAGCCGCAACTGACCGGCTGGAACGGTATCGGCTTCGTGATCCAGGCCTACCAGAAGCGCTGCCCGTACGTGATCGACTATGTCATCGATCTGGCCCGTCGCAGCCGTCACCGCCTGATGATCCGCCTGGTGAAAGGCGCCTACTGGGACAGCGAGATCAAGCGCGCCCAGGTCGAAGGCCTGGAAGGCTATCCGGTCTACACCCGCAAGGTGTACACCGACGTTTCCTACATCGCCTGCGCACGCAAGCTGCTGTCGGTGCCGGAAGTCATCTACCCGCAGTTCGCCACCCACAACGCCCACACTCTGTCGGCGATCTACCACATTGCCGGTCAGAACTATTACCCCGGCCAGTACGAGTTCCAGTGCCTGCACGGCATGGGCGAACCGCTGTACGAGCAAGTGGTGGGCAAGGTTGCCGAGGGCAAGCTGAACCGTCCATGCCGCGTCTATGCACCGGTGGGCACCCACGAAACCCTGCTGGCCTACCTGGTACGCCGGCTGCTGGAAAACGGCGCCAACACCTCGTTCGTCAACCGTATCGCCGACCAGTCGATCTCGATCCAGGAACTGGTGGCCGATCCGGTGACCCAGATCGAACAGATGGCCACCCTGGAAGGCGGCTTCGGCCTGCCGCACCCGCGCATTCCATTGCCGCGTGACCTGTATGGCGCCGAGCGGGCCAACTCCGCCGGCATCGACATGGCCAACGAACACCGCCTGGCGTCGCTGTCCTGCGCACTGCTGGCCACCGCCCACAACAACTGGAAAGCCGCACCGATGCTCGGTTGCGCCGCCAGCAGCGAAACCCCGGCGCCGGTACTCAACCCGTCGGACCATCGCGACGTGGTGGGCCATGTCCAAGAAGCCACGGTCGAAGACGTCGACAACGCCATCCAGTGCGCCCTCAACGCCGCACCGATCTGGCAGGCCACGCCGCCGGCCGAACGCGCTGCAATCCTGGAACGCGCCGCCGACCTGATGGAAGGCGAGATCCAGCCGCTGATGGGCCTGCTGGCCCGGGAAGCCGGCAAGACCTTCGCCAACGCCATCGCCGAAGTGCGTGAAGCCGTGGACTTCCTGCGTTACTACGCGGTGCAGGCCCGCAACGACTTCAGCAACGACGCCCACCGTCCGCTGGGCCCGGTGGTGTGCATCAGCCCATGGAACTTCCCGCTGGCGATCTTCAGTGGCCAGGTCGCCGCGGCCCTCGCCGCCGGTAACCCGGTATTGGCCAAGCCGGCCGAACAGACTCCGCTGGTAGCCGCCCAGGCCGTGCGCCTGCTGCTCGAAGCCGGGATTCCCGAAGGCGTGCTGCAACTGCTGCCGGGCCAGGGCGAAAGCGTCGGTGCCCGCCTGGTGGGTGACGAGCGCGTCAAGGGCGTGATGTTCACCGGCTCCACCGAGGTCGCGCGCCTGCTGCAACGCAACATCGCCGGGCGTCTGGACAACCAGGGCCGGCCGATCCCGCTGATCGCCGAAACCGGTGGCCAGAACGCCATGATCGTCGACTCCTCGGCCCTGACCGAACAGGTGGTCATCGACGTGGTGTCCTCGGCCTTCGACAGTGCCGGCCAGCGTTGCTCGGCCCTGCGCGTGCTGTGCCTGCAGGAAGATTCCGCCGACCGCGTGATCGAAATGCTCAAGGGCGCCATGGCCGAAAACCGCCTGGGCAACCCTGAGCGCCTGTCGGTGGACATCGGCCCGGTGATCGACGCCGAAGCCAAGGCCGGCATCGAGAAGCACATCCAGGCCATGCGCGACAAAGGTCGCAACGTGTACCAGATGGCCATCGCCGACGGCGAAGAATGCAAGCGCGGCACCTTTGTCATGCCGACCCTGATCGAGCTGGAAAGCTTTGACGAGCTGCAGCGCGAGATCTTCGGTCCGGTGCTGCACGTGGTGCGCTACAAGCGCAAGGAAATCGACCAGCTGATCGCCCAGATCAACGCTTCCGGCTACGGCCTGACCCTGGGCGTGCACACCCGGATCGACGAGACCATCGCCAAGGTGGTGGACAACGTCCACGCCGGTAACGTCTACGTCAACCGCAACATCGTCGGTGCCGTGGTCGGCGTGCAACCGTTCGGCGGCGAAGGCCTGTCGGGCACCGGCCCGAAAGCCGGCGGCCCGCTGTACCTGTACCGCCTGCTGTCGACCCGCCCGGTGGATGCCATCGAGCAGTCCTTTGCCCGTGGCGACGCCGAGAACGCCCCGGACCTGCGCCTGCGCGAAGTCCTCAGCAAGCCGTTGAACGCCCTGCAAGCCTGGGCCGAGAGCAGCAAGCTGGCGGAACTGGCGATCCTGTGCAAACAGTTCGCCGGCCAGTCCCAGAGCGGCATCACCCGGCAGTTGACCGGCCCTACCGGCGAGCGCAACAGCTACGCCATCCTGCCCCGCGAGCACGTCCTGTGCCTGGCGGAGGTCGAGGGTGACCTGCTGACCCAACTGGCAGCCGTGCTGGCCGTCGGTGGCTCGGCGGTGTGGCCGGAAAGCGAGATCAGCAAGGCGCTGTTCGCCCGCTTGCCGAAGGAAGTCCAGGCACGCATCCAGCGCGTGGCCGACTGGAGCAAGGACGAAGTGGTATTCGACGCCGTCCTGCACCACGGTGATTCCGACCAGCTGCGCAGCGTCTGCCAGCAGGTGGCCCAGCGTGCCGGTGCCATCGTTGGCGTCCAGGGCCTGTCCCAGGGCGAGACCGCGATTGCCCTGGAGCGCCTGGTGATCGAGCGCGCCTTGAGCGTCAACACCGCAGCGGCCGGCGGCAACGCCAGCCTGATGACCATCGGCTGAAGCCGATAGTCAGCACCCTGGAAAAGAGCGCCCTCAGCGGCGCTCTTTTTTTGCCCGACGCCATTTCCTGTAGCCGCTGCCGCAGGCTGCGACCGGCCGGAACGGCCGTAGCGATTTCATTGCCGCCGAAGCTCCTGCGGGACTTATCGCAGCCTTCGGCAGCGGCGACAGGGGCTGTGCCTGTTTGGCATCTTTATCACCCACATCAATCTTGCTATCCAGCCTTCATTCACGCGCCTAGACTCGGCCCATTCCCTATCCCACAGGTATGCCGCCATGTCCGAGACGCTGCTCAGTTCCCGCAATCTGGCCTTCGAACTGTATGAGGTACTCGACGCCGAGGGCCTGACCCAGCGCGAGCGGTTTGCCGAGCACAACCGGGAAACCTTCGACGCCGCCCTGAGCACCGCCCGCAGCATCGCCGAGAAGTTCTTCGCCCCCCACAACCGTAAGGGCGATGAGCACGAGCCACGCTACGAAGACGGCCAGGCGGTGCTGATCCCCGAGGTGAAACCGGCGGTGGATGCGTTCCTCGAAGCCGGCTTCCTGAATGCCGCCCGCAGTTTCGAAGCCGGCGGCATGCAACTGCCAACCCTGCTGTCCCAGGCCTGCTTCGCCCACTTCCAGGCGGCCAACGCGGCCTCGACCTCCTACCCGTTCCTGACCATGGGCGCCGCCAACCTGATCGAGAGCTTCGGCACCGAAGAACAGAAACAACGCTTCCTGCAGCCGATGATCGACGGTCGCTTCTTCGGCACCATGGCCCTGACCGAGCCCCATGCCGGCTCGTCGCTATCGGATATACGCACCCGCGCCGAACCGGCCGCCGACGGCAGCTACCGGCTCAAGGGCAACAAGATCTTCATTTCCGGCGGCGACCACCCGCTGTCGGAAAACATCGTGCACATGGTCCTGGCCAAGCTGCCGGACGCGCCGCCCGGGGTGAAGGGCATTTCGCTGTTTATCGTGCCCAAGTTCCTGGTCAACGACGACGGCAGCCTGGGGCCGCGCAACGATGTGCTGCTGGCTGGGCTGTTCCACAAGATGGGCTGGCGCGGCACCACCTCCACCGCGCTGAACTTCGGCGATAACGGCCAGTGCGTGGGCTATCTGGTGGGCAAGCCCCATCACGGCCTGAGCTACATGTTCCAGATGATGAACGAGGCGCGAATCGGCGTCGGCATGGGTGCGGTGATGCTCGGCTACGCCGGCTACCTGTACTCCCTGGAATACGCCCGCGAACGCCCGCAAGGTCGCCTGCCGGACAGCAAGGACCCGAGCACCGCGCCGGTGGCGATCATCCAGCACCCCGATGTGCGGCGCATGTTGCTGACCCAGAAGGCCTACGTCGAAGGCGCCTTCGACCTGGGGCTATACGCGGCGCGGCTGTTTGACGACACCACCACCCTGGCCGATGCGGCCGAGCGCCAGCAGGCCCACGAACTGCTGGACCTGCTGACCCCGATCGTCAAGTCCTGGCCTTCAGAGTTCTGCCTGAAGGCCAACGAACTGGCGATCCAGATTCTCGGCGGCCACGGCTATACCCGGGAGTACCCGGTGGAGCAGTACTACCGCGACAACCGCCTGAACCCGATTCACGAAGGCACCCACGGCATCCAGTCCCTGGACCTGCTGGGACGCAAGCTGGCGCAGAACGGCGGCGCCGGGCTCAAGCGCCTGGTACGCCTGATTGCCGAGACCGGCGAGCGGGCCCGCGCCCATCAATCACTGGACGCCCTGCGCCTGCCCCTGGAACAACTGGTAACGCGCCTGCAAAGCGTGACGCTGGGGTTGCTGGGTGACCTGGCCAGCGGCAAGGTCACCGCCACCCTGGCCAACTCGGCGCTGTATCTGAAAGCCTTCGGCCATGCGGTGATCGGCTGGCGCTGGCTGGAACAGGCCATCCGGGCCGAGGAAGGACTGGCGCGAGCAGTGGCGGCGGATCGGGATTTCTACCTGGGCAAGTTGCAGGCCGCGCGCTACTTCCTGACCTGGGAAGTGCCAGGCTGCCAGCACGAGCTGGCACTGCTGGAAGCGCGGGACGATACCTGCCTGAGCATGCAGGACGCCTGGTTCTGAGGCCACCCAGGAGCCGGCTGCCGACGAAGGCGCCCGGCCTGACGCACCGCGGCGCATGGTTCGCTGGCAAGCCAGCTCCTGCACCAGGCGCCATTGCTCCCCGTAGGAGCCGGCTTGCCGGCGAAGGCGCCCGGCCTGACGCACCGCGGCGGGTGGTCAGTGCAGCTTGAAGCCGCCCACCTGTCGGGCCAGGTCCTCGGAGAGGCGCTGCAGGGTCCGGCAGTCTTCACGGCAGGCCTGGACTTCGGCCGCGGTGGCCCGGGCCAGATCGGAGATGCCCTGGACATTGCGGTTGATCTCTTCGGTCACCGCCGACTGCTCCTCGGTGGCGGTGGCCACTTGCTGGTTCATGTCGCTGATGTGCTCAACCTGCCCGGTAATCGCTGTCAGCGAAGCCCCGGTCTGCTGGCTGGACTGCACCCCGGTACCCGTGGCCGACTGCCCGGCATGCATGGAGGCCACGGCATTCTCCGCGCCCTGCTTGAGGCTCTGGATCATCTGCTGGATCTCGTCGGTGGAAGCCTGGGTGCGCTGGGCCAGGGTCCGCACTTCGTCCGCCACCACGGCAAAGCCTCGGCCCATTTCCCCGGCACGGGCTGCCTCGATAGCCGCATTGAGGGCCAGCAGGTTGGTCTGCTCGGAGACCCCGCGGATCACCGCCAATACCTGATCGATGGAGGCCACCTGATGCGCCAGTTCACTGACAGCGCTGGCGGCCAGGGCAATTTCCCCGGACATGCTTTCGATGTGCCGGATCGAGCCGTCCACCACCCCCTGGGCCAGCTGGGCCTCATCCCGGGCCGCCTGGGACGCATCGGCCGCCTGCCCGGCATTGCGCGCGATGTCCTGGACGGTCAGGCCCATCTGGTGCACGGCCGTGGCCACCATGTCGGTCATTTCCTGCTGCCGCCCCGAGCGCTCGGCAGTGTTCTCCACCACCGCCGCCACCTGCCCCACGGATGAGCGCAGACGCTCGGTGGTGGCCAGCACTTCGCCGATCATGCCGTGCTGGCTGTCGAGAAAACGATTGAAACCCCGGGCCAGGTCCCCCAGCTCGTCGGCCCGGCTGGCATCCAGGCGCAGGGTCAGGTCGCCACCACCGCTGCCGATGGCTACCAGCCCGGCGGTCACCTGGCGTACCGGCCGCACCAGGCCGCGAGCCAGCCAGATCACCAGCAGCAGGCAGACCAGGGCGATAGCCAGGCCGATGCCGGTGGTCAGCCACAAGGTTTGCCGGGCATCGGCGTAGATCTGCGCTTCGGGCACCTCGGCCACCAGCGACCACCCCATGCCCCGCAGTGGCAGGCTCAGGGCCACAAAGTCTTCGCCGTCGCGCACGAACCGGCTGCTGGCCAGCCCCTCGTGCCCCATGACCGCCTGGGCGGCCGACTCGCCGATCTGCTCGGACAGGTGCCGCTTGCCGCTGAACTGCGCCTCGGGGTGAACCTGGATCAAGCCGTCGGCGCGCACCAGATAGACCTTGCCGTGCTCGCCGAAGCTGAAATCATGGATCAGTTGCGACAGCGCCTGCATCTTCAGCCCGAGCCCGGCCACCCCCACCAGCTTGCCGTCCTTCTTGACCCGCATGTCGATGAACATCGCCAACTCGCCGGTGGCCACATCGGTGTCGATGTTGAGCAGCCGCGGCTTGTCGCTGTCGATGAAGCTGTAGAACCAGGCGTCCTTCGGATTGGAACGGCTGAGGGTGCGATCCAGCCCCTTCTCGTTGTAGTAGTGGTTGGTCGCGGTGCCCACCATCAAGGTGGTGAAGGCCTGGTTTTCGGCGCGGATGCCTTCCAGGTAGTCGACGAACACCTGGGCCTGGGCCGGATCCTCGCCGCCTGCCAGCCAATCGCGCAGCATGCCGTTGCTGGCAATGTCCCGGGCGACCGTCAGCGGCTGGGCGAGGATGCGTTCGATATCGTTGCGCATGGCTTCGATGCTCGAAGGCAGCGCCTTGTCCACCAGGTAGTTCTGGGTCAGGTGGTTGATCACCACGGTGTAGACCGCCACCACCACCAGCAGGCTGACCAGCAGGGCCGAGCCCATGCTGAGGACCAGTTGCCATTGAATACTGCGTCGCCAGAATTGCATGGAACACCTCTTTCTTATTGGTATAAGAGGCTGAAATGTCGCGCCAGCCGCGGAAGGTTGTATACAAACATTAGTTATGTTTGTCCAACCTATAACCCTGCGGCTGTGTGCAGTTCCGTCAGTTCTGTTGAATGGTCTTGGCAATGACCTCGACGGTGGCGCTCACTTGCTCCTGATAGCGCTCCAGTTCCTGGGCATGGCGCTTCTGCATCTCGATCTGCTGCGAGCACAGGTTCATCGCCGCCAGCACCAGCAGGCGCTCGCCGATCAGCGTCGGGTACTTCTTCTTGGTGTCGGCCAGGGCCGCCTTGAGCATCAGCGCAGCGTCCATCAGGGTCTGTTCTTCCCCGGCCGGCGCCTTGATCGAGTAATCCTCCCCCAGGATCGAAACGACCTTCACTCCATCGATGTGATGTCTCATGGATTGGCCGGGCTCGCGCTGACACGCTCAACCAGCGCCTGGATCCGGGCAGCGGTGGCGCCTTGCTTTTCTTCCTGCTCCATCAGGCTCAGTTGCAGGCTTTCGTTTTCATCCTTGGCCTGGTCCAGTTGTTCCTTGAGGGCTGCGTTCGTACCGAGCAGTTCCTGGTTCTGTACCACCAGGTCGCTGACCAGCTGTTCCAATTGGCTGAGGGATGCTTCCAACATTTTGATCTTCCGGGCTTTTTGCAAAGGGCGCGTACGATAAAGAAAAGTCACCCTGGATGCCAGGGTTATCCAGGCGCAAAGCCTTGATTTTACTGGCGATGACCCTTCCGCGAGAGCTGTTAGAGACTGTCATTCTGCGCTCCGGTTCCTGACGCCTCGTCGGAGTCTCGGACTTTTATGAACTTTCCCAGTTACGCATAAGAAATTTCTGAAACTGCATCCGCCGGTTCAAGAAGCCATTGTTCAACGCGATAGACAGGTACGTCCCTGATCCTGCCAGCGCAATAAAGCGCTCACCCGAGGTAATGTCCATGTCCCTGCGCTCCCTGAATATTGCCCCGAGGGCTTTCCTCGGATTTGCCCTGATCGGCTGCCTGATGCTGTTTCTCGGGGTGTTCGCCCTGAATCAGATGGGCAAGATCCGCTCAGCCACCGAGCGCATGAGCCAGGACACCATCCCGAGCATCAAGAGCGTCGATGAATTCACCCAGCTCAGCCTGCGCCAACGGGTCCAGGCCTACCGGCTGCTGCTCAACCGCGAACCCCAGGCCCAGCAGCAGACCCTGGATGCCATCGACCAGCGCAACCAGAAGATCGAAGAAGCCCGGGCCCAGTACCTGAAGCTCATCAGCAGCCCCGAGGAGCGCCTTGCCTACGAGCAATACGGCACGCTGCTGAGCCACCACCGGCAGTTGGAGAGCCAACTGATCGAGCTGTCGCACAACAACCAGCTTGAGGCCATGCAACAACTGCTCAATACCGACCTGATGGACAGCGCCGAAAAGATCAACGCGGTCCTCAACCAACTGGTGGAGATCAACAGCCATTACGCCACCGTCGCCGACGATGATGCTGCCGCTCAGTACCGCAGAGCCTTCAATCTGGTGGTAGGGCTGCTGGTGCTGGCCAGCGCCCTGACCCTGCTGTTCGCCTGGCGCCTGATCCGCAGCATCACCCAGCCCATCGCCAATGCCCTGAGGGCCGCCGAAGAGATCGCCGAAGGCAACCTGACCCGCCCCATCACGGTCGATGGCAGCGACGAAGCCGGGCGCCTGCTGCAAGCCATGGTCACGATGCAGGAAAAGCTGCGCGACACCCTGCAGAGTATTTCCGGCTCCGCCCATCAGTTGGCGTCGGCGGCCGAAGAGCTCAACAGCGTCACCGAGGAAGGCGCCCGCGGCCTGACCCAGCAGAACAACGAGATCGAACAGGCCGCCACCGCGGTCAATGAAATGACCAGCGCCGTGGAGGAAGTGGCGCGCAATGCGGTGAGCACCTCCGAAGCCTCGAAGAGCGCCACCACTTCCGCCGGCGACGGCCGCGACCTGGTGCGCGAAACCGTGTCGGCCATCGAGCGCATGAGCTCCGACGTGCAAGGCACCGCCAGCCTGATCGGCGACCTGGCCAACGAGTCCCGGGACATCGGCAAGGTACTGGACGTGATTCGCGGCCTGGCCGACCAGACCAACCTGCTGGCCCTCAATGCCGCCATCGAGGCTGCCCGGGCCGGTGAGGCCGGTCGCGGTTTTGCCGTGGTCGCCGACGAAGTCCGCGCCCTGGCCCACCGCACCCAGCAGTCCACCAGCGAAATCGAACGCATGATCGGCAGCATCCAGAGCGGCACCGAGCACGCCGTGGACTCCATGCGCAACAGCACCGAACGCGCCGAATCGACCCTGAGCATCGCCCGGGGGGCCGGCCAGTCCCTGGACACCATCAACAGCGCCATCAGCGAAATCAACGAACGCAACCTGGTGATCGCCAGCGCCGCTGAAGAACAGGCCCAGGTGGCCCGTGAAGTGGACCGCAACCTGGTGAACATCCGCGACCTGTCGGTACAGTCCACCACCGGTGCCAACCAGACCCAGGCCGCCAGCAGCGAGCTGTCACGCCTGGCGGTCGACCTGAACAACCTGGTCACCCGATTCAAGCTCTGAAGCCCTTGCGCCCTGCTCCAGCTCCCGCCGTTGAGCGGTGGGGGCTGGTGAGGGTGGCGTTCAAGGCACCCCAGCAGGCAGGTACCGGACAGGCTTAATCCACGGCGAGACTCAAGACTTTAGTCGTACGACCGATAAGTCACGGTAGAGTCAGTCTCAAGCCCCGCACGGATGCGCCCTTTTTGGTACCTACCATGTCCCTTCGTAATATGAATATCGCTCCGCGGGCCTTCCTCGGCTTCGCCATGATCGGCGGCTTGATGCTGATCCTCGGGGTGTTCGCCCTGAACCAGATGAGCAAGATCCGCGGCGCCGCCGAAGACATCACGTCGAGCAGCGTGCCAAGCATCAAGAGCCTCGACGAATTCACCCAGTTGACCCTGCGCCTGCGGGTGCTGTCCTACCGCTTGCTGGTGAACCGTGAGCCGGACGTGCAGCAAAAGACCATCGAACTGCTGGAAATGCGCAACCAGCAGATCCGCGCCGCCCAGGTCATCTACGAAAAATTCATCACCAGCCCGGAAGAAAAATCCGCCTACGAGCAGTATCTCCAATTGCTGGGCCAGTACCGGCAGATCGAAGAGCGGATGAAGAGCCTGTCGCGCAACAATCAGGTGGATGAGCTGCGCAACTTGCTCAACACCGAACTGCTGAACAACTCCGAAGCCATGAACACCGTGCTCAACCGCTTGCTGGAGATCAACACCCAGCAGACCGTGGACACCAACCAGCAAGCCGCCGAACAGTACTCCTCGGCCTTCAACCTGGTGGTGGCGCTGCTGGTGCTGGCTACTGGCCTGACCTTCCTCTTCGCCTGGCTGCTGACCCGCAGCATCACCCAGCCCATCGCCAACGCCCTGGGCGCCGCCGAGGAAATCGCCGAGGGCAACCTGACCCGGCCGATCAAGGTCGATGGCAGTGACGAGGCCGGGCGCCTGTTGCAGGCCATGGCCAAGATGCAGGAAAAACTGCGCGACACCCTGCAGCGCATCTCCGGTTCCGCCACCCAGTTGGCTTCGGCGGCCGAAGAGCTCAACAGCGTCACCGAGGAAAGCGCCCGCGGCCTGACCCAGCAGAACAACGAGATCGAACAGGCCGCCACCGCGGTCAATGAAATGACCAGCGCCGTGGAAGAAGTGGCACGCAATGCGGTGAGCACCTCCGAAGCCTCGAAGAATGCCACCGCCTCCGCCGGCGACGGCCGCGACCTGGTGCAGGAAACCGTGTCAGCCATCGAGCGCATGAGCTCCGACGTGCAAGGCACCGCCAGCCTGATCGGCGACCTGGCCAACGAGTCCCGGGACATCGGCAAGGTGCTGGACGTGATTCGCGGCCTGGCCGACCAGACCAACCTGCTGGCCCTCAATGCCGCCATCGAGGCCGCCCGTGCCGGTGAGGCCGGTCGCGGTTTTGCCGTGGTCGCCGACGAAGTCCGCGCCCTGGCCCACCGCACCCAGCAGTCCACCAGCGAAATCGAACGCATGATCGGCAGCATCCAGAGCGGCACCGAGCACGCCGTGGATTCCATGCGCAACAGCACCGAACGCGCCGAATCGACCCTGAATATCGCCCGGGGTGCCGGCCTGTCCCTGGACACCATCAACAGCGCCATCATCGAGATCAACGAACGCAACCTGGTGATCGCCAGCGCCGCTGAAGAACAGGCCCAGGTGGCCCGGGAAGTGGACCGCAACCTGGTGAACATCCGCGACTTGTCGGTGCAGTCCTCCACCGGTGCCAACCAGACCAGTGCAGCCAGCAACGAGCTGTCGCGCCTGGCCGTGGACCTCAACGGCATGGTTGCCCGCTTCCGCCTCTGAAACACCCCGCCAGCCCTGGATGGCGCCGGTAAAACGGCGCCGGAATTCGCACCTGGGGAATCCGCCACTGTCGCCAAAAGCTTTTTGACAGTGGCGTATTTCAACAGGTTAGAATCGCTGGCACGCAGACTGCATGGTCAGCCTACGCCCGCCTTTTTCGCCCTGGAGTACTGCCTTTGAATGCGACGACCATCAACAGCCTGTTCTTGATCGGCGCGTTGCTGGTAGGTGCGAGCATTCTGGTGAGTTCACTTTCATCGCGCCTGGGCATCCCGATCCTGGTGATCATCCTGGCCGTGGGCATGACCGCCGGGGTGGACGGCGGCGGCATCATCTTCGACAACTACCCGACCGCCTACCTGGTGGGCAACCTGGCCCTGGCCGTGATCCTGCTGGACGGCGGCCTGCGTACCCGGGTCGCGAGTTTCCGCGTGGCCCTGTGGCCGGCGCTGTCCCTGGCCACGGTGGGGGTGCTGATCACCACTGGCCTGACCGGCATGGCAGCCGCCTGGCTGTTCGACCTCAACCTGATCCAGGGCCTGCTGATCGGCGCCATCGTCGGCTCCACCGACGCCGCCGCGGTGTTCTCGCTGCTGGGGGGCAAGGGCCTCAACGAGCGGGTCACCGCCAGCCTGGAGATCGAATCCGGCAGCAACGACCCGATGGCGGTGTTCCTCACCGTGACCCTGATCGACATGCTCGCCAGCGGCCACACCGGCCTGCACTGGAGCCTGCTGACGGACCTGATCCGCGAGTTCGGCATCGGCGCGGTGATCGGCCTGGGCGGTGGCTGGCTGATGTTGCAACTGGTCAACCGCATCCACCTGGCCACCGGTCTGTACCCGATCCTGGTGGTGGCCGGCGGCCTGGTGGTGTTCGCCCTGACCAACGCCCTGCACGGCAGCGGCTTCCTCGCCGTGTACCTGTGCGGCCTGGTGATCGGCAACCGCCCGGTACGCAGCCGCCACGGCATCCTGCACATGCTCGACGGCATGGCCTGGCTGGCACAGATCGGCATGTTCCTGGTGCTGGGGCTGCTGGTCACCCCCCACGACCTGCTGCCCATCGCCCTGCCGGCCCTGGGCCTGGCGCTGTGGATGATCCTGTTCGCCCGACCGCTGTCGGTGCTGGTGGGCCTGGCGCCGTTCAAGGCCTTCCATGGCCGGGAAAAGGCCTTCATTTCCTGGGTCGGGCTGCGCGGTGCGGTACCGATCATTCTCGCGGTGTTCCCGCTGATGGCCGGGCTGCCCAATGCCCAGCTGTACTTCAACCTGGCGTTCTTCATCGTCCTGATCTCGCTGCTGGTGCAGGGCACCAGCCTGCCGTGGGTGGCCAAGTGGCTGAAGGTGACGGTTCCACCGGAGCCGGCACCGATCTCCCGGGCGGCCCTGGAGGTCCACGTCACCAGCGAGTGGGAGCTGTTCGTCTACCGCCTGGGGGCGGAGAAATGGTGCATCGGCGCCGCCCTGCGGGAGCTGAAAATGCCCGAGGGCACGCGCATCGCCGCACTGTTTCGTGGCCAGCAACTGCTCCATCCGTCGGGTAGTACGGTGCTCGAAGCCGACGATCTGCTGTGCGTGATCGGCCATGAACACAACCTCCCGGCCCTGGGCAAACTCTTCAGCCAGGCTCCGGAACGCGGCCTGGACCTGCGCTTCTTCGGTGACTTCGTGCTCGAGGGCGATGCCCAGCTGGGCGCGGTCTCGGCGCTCTACGGGCTCAAGCTCGACGGCCAGGACGCAGACATGCCGCTGGGCGCCTTCATCGCCCAGAAGGTCGGTGGTGCACCGGTGGTCGGCGACCAGGTGGAATGGAACAACACCATCTGGACCGTGGCCGTGATGGACGGGAACAAGATCGGCAAGGTCGGCGTCAGATTCCCCGAAGGAAGTCGCCCCGGCCCCGGACTCTTCCTCTAAACTGCGGAACGCGTCAGCCCCCGGCATGGCGCCCCCTATTCCTACTTGCTTGACCGACCTCTATGCCTATCCTGCGTAAATTTTTCGCTGTTGCCCTGCTGGGCCTGAGCCTCTCTGTCGGCGCGGTACAGGGCGGTGACCCGCCCAGCGCCGAGGCGGTCCAGCAGAGCCTGGACAAGATCGCCGAGCGCAAACTGCCGGAGGCCGACCAGAAGGCCCTGCAGACCCTGCTGCAGAACACCCTGAACCAGCTGGCCAACAAGCAGAACTATGAGCAGCGCCTGAGCGATCTCAAGCAGCAATTGAGCAATGCCCCGCGCCAGACATCGGAAAACCAGCGCGAACTGGCCCGCCTGAAAGCCAGCAAAGTGGTCCCGGTGATCCAGCGCTACGGCTCGTTGCCGGTATCGCAGCTCGAACAGCTGCTGACCGAGCGCACCAGCCTGCAGGGCGACCTGCAAAAGGCCCTGGCCGACGCCAATACCCTGGACATCACCGCCCAGACCCGCCCCGAGCGCGCCCAGGCGGAGATCAGCAGCAGCCAGACGCGCATCCTGCAGATCAACGCCGCACTCAAATCCGGCAAGGACGGCGGCAAGCTACTCAGCGCCGACCAGCGTAACCTGCTCAACGCCGAGCTGGCAGCGATCAACGCGCTGATCCCCCTGCGCCGCCAGGAACTGGCCGGCAACAGCCAATTGCAGGATCTGGGCAGTAGCCAGCATGACCTGCTGATGGAAAAGACCGCGCGCCTGGAGCAGGAAATCCAGGACCTGCAGACCCTGATCAACCAGAAGCGCCTGGCCCAGTCCCAGGAAACCGTGACCCAGCAGTCCATCGAGGCGCAGAAGGCCGGGAGCAGCAGCCTGCTGGCCACCGAGAGCGCCAGCAACCTCAGGCTCTCCGACTACCTGCTCAAAAGCACCGACCGCCTCAACGAACTGACCCAGCAGAACCTGCTGACCAAGCAGCAGCTGGACAGCGTGACCCAGAGCGATGCGGCCCTGGACGAGCAGATCAACGTGCTCAAGGGCAGCCTGCTGCTGTCGAAGATCCTCTATAAACAGAAGCAGGCCCTGCCGCGCCTGAAACTGGACCGCGACCTGGCGGACGAAATCGCCGACATCCGCCTCTATCAGTTCGAAGTCAATCAACAGCGCGAGCTGCTGGGCAGCCCCAGCACCTACGTCGACAACCTGCTCAAGAACCAACCCCCGGAACAGGTCACGCCACAACTGCGCCGGACCCTGATCGATCTCGCCATCACCCGCGCCGACCTGCTGGAACGCCTGAACCGCGAGCTGAGCGCGCTGCTCAATGAATCCATCACCCTGCAGCTGAACCAGAAGCAACTGCTCAGCACCTCCCAGAGCATGCGAGCGACCCTCGACGAGCAGATGTTCTGGATCCCCAGCAACAAGCCGCTGGACGCCGAGTGGCTGCAAAGCGTCCCCGTGCGCCTGGAGCGCCAGGTCACTACCCTGCCCTGGGCCTCCAGTCTCAGCGAACTGACTGACGGCCTGGCCCAGCGGCCACTGCTGTTCCTGCCCCTGGCGCTGCTGTTCGGCGCCCTGCTGTGGCGGCGCAAGGCCCTGTATGCGCGCCTGAACAAGGTGCACAAGGACATCGGCCATTTCAAACGCGACAGCCAGTGGCACACACCGCTGGCGATCCTGGTGAACATCCTCCTGGCGATGCCGGTAACCCTGGTCCTGGCCCTGTGCGGCTACGCCCTGCAGATCGACGCCCGTGGGCAGAACGCCAACCTCGGCGCCGCGCTGCTGCAGATCGCCCAGGCCTGGCTGGTGTTCTATACCGCCTATCGGATCCTCGCCCCCGGCGGCGTGGCGGAACTGCATTTCCGCTGGGAAAAACCCCAGGTGGAATTCCTCCAGGGCTGGGTCCGCCGCCTGGGGCTGGTGGTCCTGGCACTGGTGGCCGTGGTGGCGGTGGCCGAGCACCAACCCGCGGCCCTGGCCGAGGACGTGCTGGGCATCGCCGTGGTGCTGACCTGCTATGCACTGATGGCCTGGCTGCTGAGCCGCCTGCTGCTGAGCAGCCCGACCCACCAGAACACCTCGCTGTTCCGCAAGGCCGTGGGCGTGCTCTTCACCCTGCTGCCGATCGCCCTGTTCATCGCCGTGTGCTTCGGCTACTACTACACCGCCCTGAAACTCAGCGACCGGCTGATCAACACCCTGTACCTGCTGATGTTCTGGCTGGTGATCGAGGCCACCTTCGTCCGCGGCCTGAGCGTGGCGGCCCGGCGCCTGGCCTACCAGCGCGCGCTGAGCAAGCGCCAGGCCGCCAAGGAAGCCGGGGAAAGCGGCGAGGCGGTGGTGGAAGAGCCGACCCTGGATATCGAGAAGGTCAACGAGCAATCCCTGCGCCTGATCCGCCTGGCCCTGCTGGGCGGCTTCATGGCGGCGCTGTACTGGGTATGGGCAGACCTGATCACGGTGTTCTCTTACCTGGACAACGTCACCCTCTACGAATACACCAGCGGCACCGGCGCCAACATGAGCATGGTGCCCATCAGCATCGGCGACGTCATCGGCGCGCTGATCATCGTCGGCATCACCTTCGCCCTGGCGCGCAACCTGCCTGGCCTGCTGGAGGTACTGGTGCTGTCCAAGCTGGACCTGGCCCAGGGCAGCGCCTATGCCACCACCACCCTGCTGTCCTACGCCATCGCCGGGATAGGTTTCGTCGCCACCCTGTCGACCCTGGGGGTCAGCTGGGACAAGCTGCAATGGCTGGTGGCCGCCTTGTCCGTGGGCCTGGGCTTCGGCATGCAGGCGATCTTCGCCAACTTCATCTCCGGCATCATCATCCTGTTCGAGCGCCCGGTACGGATCGGCGACACCATCACCATCGGCAACCTGTCGGGCACCGTGAGCAAGAT
This sequence comes from Pseudomonas sp. 8(2025), assembly GCF_052665325.1. NCBI lineage: Bacteria > Pseudomonadati > Pseudomonadota > Gammaproteobacteria > Pseudomonadales > Pseudomonadaceae > Pseudomonas > Pseudomonas sp. 8(2025). The sequence goes on from NZ_JBQOIE010000002.1 coordinate 296,631, forward strand.
CCGCATCCGCGCCACCACCATCACCGACTTCGACCGCAAGGACATCATCGTCCCCAACCAGACCTTCATCACCGGGCAGTTGATCAACTGGTCGCTGACCGACACCATCACCCGGGTGACCCTCAAGCTCGGTGTCGACTACGGTTCGGACCTGGACCTGGTCAAGGAACTGCTGCTCAAGGCCGCCCGGGAGAACCCGCGGGTCCTCAAGGAGCCGGAACCCCATGTGTACTTCCTGAACTTCGGTGAAAGCACCCTGGACCATGAGCTGCGCATGCACGTGCGCGAGCTGGGGGACCGCAACCCGGTGGTCGACGAAGTCAACCGCTTCATCAACCGCGAGTTCAAGAAACAGCACATCAACATCTCGTTCCGGCAGATGGAGGTCTACCTGAAGAACCTCCACGGCCAGGAATACAAGATGGTGCCCATCGAACCCGAGGCCAAGACCATAGTCCCGGTGGCCGAGGGCAAGCCGCTGCAGGAACCGCCGGCCAGCAAACTCGACTAAGGCCTCTTTCCCCAGCAGAATACTCGGACATTCTGCTGGGAGATGGCCGTTGAAAGCCCTCGACGAACTGACCTTCGACAACCGCTTCGCCCGCCTGGGCGACGCCTTCTCGACCCACGTACTGCCCGAACCCCTCGACAACCCGCGGCTGGTGGCCGCCAGCCCTGGCGCCATGGCGCTGCTGGACCTGGACCCGGCCGTGGCCGAAACCCCGGTGTTCGCCGAACTGTTCGGCGGGCACAAGCTGTGGGCCGAGGCCGAGCCCCGGGCGATGGTCTATTCCGGGCATCAGTTCGGCTCCTACAACCCGCAATTGGGGGACGGCCGCGGGCTGCTGCTGGGCGAGGTCTACAACCAGGCGGGAGAACACTGGGACCTGCACCTGAAGGGCGCCGGCCAGACGCCCTATTCGCGCATGGGCGATGGCCGCGCGGTGCTGCGCTCGTCGATCCGCGAATTCCTTGCCTCCGAGGCCCTGCATGCCCTGGGCATTCCCAGCAGCCGCGCACTGTGCGTGATCGACTCGGACACTCCGGTATGGCGCGAGAAGCAGGAGCGCGGGGCCATGGTCCTGCGCCTGGCACCGAGCCATATCCGCTTCGGCCATTTCGAGTATTTCTACTACACCAAGAAACCCGAGCAGCAGAAGCAGTTGGGGGAGCATGTGCTGGCCCTGCATTTCCCCGAGTGCCAAGAGCTGCCTGAACCCTACCTGGCGATGTTCCGCGAGATCGTCGAGCGCAATGCCGAGCTGATTGCCAAATGGCAGGCCTACGGTTTCTGCCACGGGGTGATGAACACCGACAACATGTCGATCCTGGGCATCACCTTCGACTTCGGCCCCTTCGCCTTCCTCGACGATTTCGACGCCCACTTCATCTGCAACCACTCGGACGATCAGGGGCGCTACTCCTTCAGCAACCAGGTACCCATCGGCCAGTGGAACCTCAGCGCCCTGGCCCAGGCCCTGACCCCGTTCATCAGTGTCGAGGCGCTGCGCGAAAGCCTGGGCCTGTTCCTGCCGCTGTACCAGGCCCACTACCTGGACCTGATGCGCCGGCGCCTGGGCTTCACCCAGGCCGAGGACGACGACCAGCAGCTCGTGGAACGCCTGCTGCAACTGATGCAGAACAGCGGCGTCGACTACAGCCTGTTCTTCCGCCGGCTGGGGGAGCACGCCCCGGAGCAGGCGCTGGCACGGCTGCGGGACGACTTCGTCGACCGCAACGGCTTCGACGCCTGGGCCGAGCTGTACCGGGAACGGGTCGCCCGCGATCCGATCCAGGGCCAGGACCTGCGCCGCGAGCGCATGCACGCGGTCAACCCGCTGTACATCCTGCGCAACTATTTGGCGCAGAAAGCCATCGACGCCGCAGAAGCCGGGGACTACAGCGAAGTGCGCCGCCTGCATCAGGTGCTGAGCCGGCCTTTCGAGGAACAGGCCGGCATGGACAGCTACGCCGAACGCCCGCCGGAGTGGGGCAAGCACCTGGAAATCAGCTGTTCGTCCTGAGTCGGGCGAAGCTGTCCATCGATACCTTCAAGCCCTAGGCCAACCTGCGGACCTGCCGCAGGTTGAGCAGGCGCTTGCCGTCCAGCACTGGCTCAACCTGGGATTGCGCATGGACCCGCCACTGACGGGCAGGGATAATGCGCGCCCTGATTTCCAGTACCTGCAAGGATGCACATGAACCTGTTCTTCACCCTGGCCACCCTCGCCCTGGCCGTCTTCAGCCTGGTGTCGGTCGTCATCTACCTGAGCCGCCGCGCCAAGTACCGCATGAACCTGCAGGACCTGCACCTGCACGGTAAGGCGCACCGCAGCATTACCCAGGCCGAACTGGACGAGCTGGCCAAACAGACCGCCAGCCTGCAACGCATCCAGGGCAGCGGCGGCATGTCCTACAAGCCGATCAGCGACAGCGTCTATCTGATTAGCGGCGGCACCGCGAGCGACGGTCTGGAACTGCAGGTCCAGTCGGTGAAACACATGTCGATCGCCGGTATTCCCGTGGAATTTCCCTTCCCGATGGAAAGCTTCCTGGCCGACAACAACCAGGCCGAAGTGGTGATCGCCAAGAAGTTCGCCGTGGTCATCGGCCTCAACGGGCATCGCCTGGCCCAATGACGCACTGGCGGCCTGGCTGCCACCTTCACCGCTCGCCCATGCCCCGAGCCCTGCCACCATCGCTGCCCTGCAAGAGTCCGCCATGAAACGTCGCTACCTGCTGCTGTTGCCCCTGCTGCTGTCGCTGGCCGGGTGCAAGGAAGACTTCGCCACCCTGCACTTCCAGGAGTCGGTGCGCTCCGACCCCAAGGCCGGCCCGCAATACTCCGACCAGTTGGTGCACGAGGCGTACAAACACAGCATTTACACCGCGCTCGGCGCCCAGGGCCTGGACCCGGACGCCATCGCCCTGGAGCGGGACCAGGAGGACGACAAGGTCATTCACCTGCGCCTGGTGGACTACTCCCTGAGCCCGGAACAACGGGGCAGCCTCAAGGCCATCCTCGAACAGGTCGTCAGCGCGCGAAATGCCAGCTCGATGAACCTGCGCCTGGAGCTGGACAACGCCCATGCCAAGGTCACCCCTTCCGGCACCAGCGACCTGCCGGACAACATCGACGCCCCCCTGGCGTTCGAGCCGGAGTTCGGCATGCTGCTGGACCGCAGCTACGAAGACAGCATGCAGGCCATCGTCAACGCGAGCGAAATCGAAGGCCCGGTCAGTTGCAAGATCACCGCGCGCCTGGCCATGCCCAGGCCCTTGAAACTGATCGCCTACGAAGCCCTTGAACAGGACAACAGCGAGCGCGGCCTGATCTCCTTGCTGACCCGCGGCGGCAGCATTGCCAAGGTGCCACTCAAGGTGCATTTCGATGACCCGGACCTGAACCGGCTCCTGCGGCACAAAACCGTCCAGGCCTGGCCATCCAGCTCGAAGATCACCCGGCCCGCCCCGGTGCCCCTTGACGAATTCGCCATCGTCATCGGCTCCATCGGCGTCCAGACCCTGACCTCGGCCCTGGCCTTCGACACCCGCAAGGACGAGCTGCAAGCGCTGTGCGAGCAGAAGATGCAGACCTTGGGCCGGCCGTTCACCTTTCACATGGGCCGGACCCTGGATCGCCTGACCAGCGTCGACTACCGCTAACAGCCACTATGCGACCAGGATTTCCATTGAACCGACGTCTCTCCACTGCCGCCCTGTTGCTGATGCTGCTGACCGGCTGCAAGCAGACCTACCTCACCCTGCATTTCCAGGAAGAAGTGGGCAACCCCCAGCAGGCCCGGATAGTGCCGTACTTCGCAGAGGCCATCACTCAGATGGCCGCCGGGATCGGCATCGAACCCGACGCCATCGGCCTGGAAATGGACCGCAAGGACGACAAGACCCTGCATATCAGCCTGGACAGCAGCGTGCCCGAACCCCAGCGCCAGCGCCTGCAAGCGCTGTTCAGCGAGATTGTCGAGGCACGCGCAGCCGGCACCTTCGAAGCCGTTCTGGAGATCGCCCCGCAAACCGGGAGATACACCACCCCCGAGTACCGCAAAAGGGCCATGGCCTTGCCGCGACGTTTCTCCCTGGCGCTGGAGCCGGTGAAATACGCCGACGTGCTGTTTCATTACTCGATGGAGGAGTTGATCAGCGGCAAGCTCGCGGCCACCGGCACGCCCAACGAGGCGTTCTGCCAATACCAGGCCTCCCTCCAGGCGCCGGGCATGCCGTTCAGCCAGATGGGCAGCAAGGCCGGTAGCGGCACAGGGGATTACAACGTGTATCTGGAGTGGAAAGACGGCAAGCGCGAACCGGCGCAATACTTGTTCGGCAACATCACTTTCGCCAACCCCACGCTCAACCAGATGCTGTTCGACAACCGCATCCAGCTGTCCGCGATCAAGACCTCCTGGGGCACGCGAGCGGACCGCCGGGCCGACCGCGTCGGTTTCAGCGTCGGCTCCCTGGGCCTGCAGTACCACGAAGACGGGGAGATTTCCCCGTTGCAACACATCGGCTTCATGGGCAGGTGCGAGGGCATGGCCATGGCGCTGGGGCGGCCCTTTACCTTCTACATCGGCCGCTCCATGGACCGCCTGGTCAGCGTCGAACTGGCCCCGCCCAGCGCATGAGCCCTGGAGCCGCAACGGCTCCAGGCCGACCGCTGCGACTTGATATTGCCCCCGGGCGCCGCCATCTAAGGCGCTCTACCCTGTTTGCGGAGCCCGACCATGTCCGACCCACTGCTGATCCCCTGCCCGCACTGCAACGGCCTCAACCGCATTCCCGCCGAGCGCCTGGGGGACCACCCCAAGTGCGGGCGCTGCAAGGCCGAGGTCTTGCTGAGCAAACCCTTTGACTTGAAACAGGGCGACTACGCCAGCCAGATCAAGGGCGACCTGCCGTTGCTGGTGGATGTGTGGGCAGACTGGTGCGGGCCGTGCAAATCCTTTGCGCCGGTCTTCCAGCAAGCCGCCGCGCAGCTCAGCGGCAAGTGCCGCCTGGCCAAGCTGGACAGTGAAGCCAACCCGCAGCTGGCGGGGCAATTGGGGATTCGCTCGATCCCCAGCCTGATTCTGTTCAAGAACGGTCGGGAAGTAGCCCGGCAAAGCGGCGCCTTGCCACTGCCGCAATTGTTGAGCTGGCTGCGCAGCCAGGGGATTTGACGCAGCGCCAAGAGCCGCAGGCCAAACCCTGTGCTCATGGCCTCTTGAGGGTCAGGCGTTTTCCAGCAGGTTGTGCAGGTCGACGAATTGCTGGGTCAGCTTGTGTCGTGGGTCCAGGTGGATCAGCGGCATGCTGGCCTGGTGGGATTCACGCATGCGCACCGAGCTGCCCAGGTACACCGGCAGCACTGGCAGGCCCTCGCTGATCAGTTCGTCGAGCATCTGCTGCGGCAGGCTGGCCCGGGCCTGGAACTGATTGACCACGATGCCCTCGACCTCCAGCCCCTCGTTGTGGTCTTCCTTCAGCTCTTCGATCTCCGCCAGCAGGCCGTACAGGGCCTGACGGGAAAAACTGTCGCAGTCGAAGGGGATCAGCACACGATCAGCGGCGATCAGCGCCGATACCGCGTAGAAATTCAGGGCCGGCGGGGTATCGAGGTAGATCCGGTCGTAATCCTCGGCCAGTTCGTCCAGCAATTTGCGCAGCTTGTTGATCTTGTGCTTGGCCTCAAGCTTGGGCTGCAGGTCCGCCAGCTCGGCGGTGGCCGTGATCACGTGCAGGTTGTCGAAGGGGGTCTCGTAGATATCCACCTGGTTTTTCTTGGCGAACGGTCCGGACGACAGGGTTTGCTTGAAAAAATCGGCAATGCCCATGGGAATGTCCTCGCCGGTCAGGCCGGTGAGGTACTGGGTCGAGTTGGCCTGGGCATCCAGGTCCACCAGCAAGGTGCGATAGCCCTCGCTGGCGCTGACCGCCGCCAGATTGCAGGCAATACTGGATTTGCCCACGCCACCTTTCTGATTGAACACCACACGCCGCATGTCTAGACCTCCCTGTATCAAAGATCACCGAGTGTAGTAGGCCACGCGGCCCCTTAGCTACCTTGCTGTCACACAGATTTTCCTTGCCCGCAACCCTGGCACAAACACCGGGCAATGTCGGCCCCGAGGCCGACCTGGGACTGAAAGACTTCAGATAGTGGCAAAAAGACACCTCGCATCGCGTCGGATTTTTCTCTTTTGCGACCAACAGGCCAAGGAGCATTTGCTACAAGCCAGTCGCACCGGGATAATGCGCGCCACTGACGCCTTCGCGTCACTCAGGCCAATCGCCGATCGAAGCGATATGCCGCGTCAAGGAAGCCCGCAGGGGCGGGATGAAATCAAGTGATCAAGTTCAACATCGCTCAATGGCGTGCGTGGGCCCCTGGGCTCGAAAGCGTGGACGCCTGGCAGGCCTGGAGCCGTCAACCGGCCCTGCCTGAAAACAGCGATGCCGCCCCCGATGTGTCCTTTCTCCCCGCCATGCAGCGACGCCGTCTCAGCCGCCTGGCGCGCATGGCGTTCAGCGTCGGCTGGCCCCTGGCCGAGGGCCTGGAACAACTGCCGCTGGTGTTCATCTCCCGGCATGGCGAAACCCCGCGCACCTTCGAGATTCTCAGCGACCTGGCCGCCGAGCAGCCGTTGTCGCCCACCCAGTTCAGCCTCTCGGTACACAACGCAGTGATCGGCCTGTGGTCGATCATGCGCGGCGAAACCAGCGAAATGACGGCCCTGGCCGCTGCCGGCGATGGCCTTGAGCATGGCCTGCTGGAGGCGGCCACGCTGCTGGCCGACGGCGCCCCCCATGTACTGCTGGTGATCACCGAGGAACAACCGCCCGAGGCCTATGCCAGCTGGATCGACGACGTGCCGTTCCCCTATGCCCTGGGCCTGCTGCTGACCCCCGGCGACGACTGGCAGTTGTCCCTGGGCAGCCATGACGGTCAAACGCCCAGGGCCCAATGGCCCCACGCCCTGAATCTGCTGCGTACCCTGCTGGGCGCGCAGACCTTTTGCCAACATGCCTGGATGAATCGTGTATGGACCTGGCAACGCAACCACTGAGCGCCAAGGGCCGCAATGCCTACTACTGGCGCCTGACGGCCACGGCGCTGAGCTTTGCACTGTTCGGAATAGGTGGTTTGTGCCTGCGCCTGGTGATTTTCCCCCTGCTCGCCTGCCTGCCCGGCGACGCCCAGCGCCAGCGCCAGCGGGCGCGCAAGACCGTCAGCCGGCTGTTCTGGCTGTTTATCCGCTTCATGGCCAGGAGCGGCGTGCTCACCTATGAGGTCCAGGGCGCCGAGCGGCTCGGGCGACCGGGGCAGATGATCATCGCCAACCACCCCTCGCTGATCGACGTGGTGTTCCTCATCGGCCTGGTCCGCGACGCCAACTGCGTGGTGAAGCAGAGCCTGTGGAACAACCCCTTCACCCGCGGCCCGGTGCGCGCCACCCAGTACATCAGCAACGACGGCAGCATGGACATGCTCGACAGTGCCTGCGGGGCGCTGCAAGCAGGCCAGACCCTGATCGTCTTTCCCGAGGGCACCCGCACCCAGCCGGGTGCCGCTCCGGCCTTTCATCGGGGAGCGGCGGCCATTGCCCTGCGCGGTGCGAAGATCATCACCCCGGTGGTGATCCGGGTCAGCCCCAGCACCCTGACCAAGGCCGAACCCTGGTACCGCATCCCGCAACGCCGTGTGCACTTCAGTTTTCACGTCGGTGCCGATATAGACCCACAGACCTTTGCAGCCCAGGGCCCGGCGCCCCAGGCTTCGCGCAAGCTCAATGAGCACTTGCACCATTTTTTCATTAAGGAGCTCGCCAGAGATGAGCGATACACACCCGGACCTGATGCTTGAAATCAAACTGCTGATCATCGACGCCCTGGGCCTCGAAGACATCAGTGCCCAGGACATCGGCAACGACCAGACGCTGTTCGGCGAAGGCCTCGGCCTGGACTCGGTGGATGCCCTGGAGCTGGGCCTGGCGATCCAGAAGAAGTACGGCATCAAGATCGACGCCGACGCCAAGGACACCCGCAACCACTTCAGCAACGTGGCGAGCCTTGCGGCGTTCGTCACTGCAAAACAGGCAGCTTGAGAACCGACCATGCAAACCCGTGACGATATCTTCAACACCCTGCGCGATGCCCTGGTCGAGCTCTTCGAACTGGAGCCCGAGCGCGTCAGCCTCGAGTCCAACCTGTACGAAGACCTGGAAATCGACAGCATCGATGCGGTCGACCTGATCGACCACATCAAGCGCCAGACCGGCAAGAAAATCGCCGCCGAGGAATTCAAGTCGGTGCGCACCGTCAACGACGTGGTCGAGGCGGTCTACCGTCTGGTCCAGCCGGCCGCATGAGCCGGCTGATCGGCCTGGGCTTGTTGCTGGCCGGCCTGCTCTACCCCTTCGCGGTGTACTTCGGCATGGAGCATTTCGCTCCGTGGCAGTTCGGCCTGCTGCTGGGCGGCCTGTGGCTGGCCCGGGCGCTGACCGGCGAACGCCGCCCCGGCAGCCTGTGGATGGCCATTGCGGCGATCGCGTTCTGCCTGCTGCTGGCCTGGTTCGACAACCCGGCGCTGCTGCGCTGGTACCCGGTGCTGATCAGCGCCTTCATGCTCGGCCTGTTCGGCCTGAGCCTGAAATACGGCCCCCCGGTGGCAGAGCGCCTGGCCCGCATCAGCGAGCCGCAATTGCCGGAAAAGGCCATACGTTATACGCGCCAGGTGACCGTCGCCTGGAGCGTGTTTTTCCTCTGTAACGGAATGCTCGCCGCGGCCCTGACCCTGTGGGCGCCGCTGAGCTGGTGGACGTTGTACAACGGCCTGATCGCCTATGGGCTGATGGGCCTGCTGTTTGCCATTGAATGGCTGTTACGACAACGGGTAAGAGGCCGTAGATGAACTGGATTCCCCTTGAGCAGCTGTTGCTCAAGCTACATACGCCGCGAGCGGTCAGCGCCGCGCCGGCCATCGACCTGGGGGCCGTGCAGGAACAGGCCCTGAGCCTGGCCGCTGCCCTGCAAGCCCGTGGCGTACGGCGCCTGGCGGTGCACCTGGAAGACGCCGTGGAACTGGCGGTGGCCCTGCTCGGCGCCTGGCGTGCCGGGGCCAGCGTGCTGTTGCCCGCTGACCTGCAAGCCCAGACCCGCCAGCGCTGGTCGAGCGAAGTCGACCTGTGGCTGACCGACCAGGACACGCCCCTGCACCAGTTGCAGGCCAGCCCCCTGGCCCCGGCCGAGCTGGACCTGGACACCTGCCAGTTGAGCCTGTGCACCTCCGGCTCCAGCGGCGAACCCAAGCGCATCGAGAAGAACCTGCGGCAACTGGCCAACGAGGTCGTCGCCCTGGAGCACCTGTGGGGCGCCGACCTGGGCCAGGCCTGGATCATCGGCAGCGTCGCCACCCAGCACATCTACGGCCTGCTGTTCCGCGTGCTCTGGCCACTGTGCGCCGGGCGGCCTTTTGTACGCCGCCAGCTGCCATTTCCCGAAGACCTGCAACGGGCCAGCCGCGAGTGCCCGGCGTTTGCCTGGGTGGCGAGCCCGGCCCTGCTCAAGCGCATGGGCGACAACCTCGACTGGCCGGCCCTGAGCCAGGTACGGCGGGTATTTTCCTCCGGCGGCGCCTTGCCCGCCGAAGCGGCCAGCGGCCTGCACCAGCGCCTGCAGCAATGGCCGACGGAAATCCTCGGCAGCTCGGAAACCGGCGGCATCGCCTGGCGCCAGGGGCCAGGCCTGTGGCAGCCCTTCGCCGATGTACGGCTGAGCCAGGATGCCGACGGCGCGCTGTTGATCGCCTCGCCCTACCTGCCGGCCGGGCATGTGGAACACACGGCCGACGCCGCGCGGATCGCCGCCGACGGGCGCTTCGAACTGCTGGGGCGCCTGGATCGCATAGTCAAGCTGGAAGAAAAACGCATTTCCCTGCCCATGCTTGAGCAGGCCCTGGCCAGCCACGAATGGGTGGCGGAAGCGCGACTCGGGGTGATCGAAGACAACCGCGCCTACCTCGGCGCCCTGCTGGTGCTCAGCGAGCCCGGCCTGCATGCCCTGCGCAACCAGGGCCGGCGCCACCTGACCCAGGCCCTGCGCCAGCACCTGGCCGGGCATTGCGAAGCCCTGGCCCTGCCCCGGCGCTGGCGCCTGGTGCGGCAACTGCCGCTGAACAGCCAGGGCAAGCTGCCCCAGGCGCAGGTCCAGGCCCTGCTGCTGGCTCCACGCCCGCAAGCCCCGGAAGTGCTGGAGCAACGGCAGCACGAGGAGGAGTGGCAGCTGCAACTGGCCATTCCGCCGGACCTGGCGTACTTCAGCGGGCACTTCCCCCAGACCCCGGTGCTGCCGGGGGTGGTGCAGGTGGACTGGGCCCTGGCCCTGGGCCAGCAACTGCTGGAGCTGCCGGGCCGCTTCGCCGGCATGGAAGTGCTGAAGTTCCAGCAACTGGTACGCCCCGGCGACCGCATCCAGCTGAACCTGCGTTTCGATGCCCAGCGCCAGAAACTGTATTTCGCCTACCTCAATGACGGGGCTCCCTGCTCCAGCGGGCGGATCGTCCTGGAGGCCAGCTGTGGATAAGTTGTACGGCCTCGCGCCCGGGATTCGCTGGCAAGCCAGCGCTTACGCTGAAGGGGCCCGCTGCCATGCATAAGCCTTGCGCGGTGATACCGGTCTACAACCATGAAACCGCCGTGCCGGCGGTGGTCGAGGCGCTCCTGGCCCGCGGCCTGCCCTGTGTCCTGGTGGACGACGCCAGCAGCCCCCAATGCGCGGCGGTGCTGGAGCAACTGGCCGGCCGAGACCAGGTGTTCCTGATCCGCCTGGCGATCAACCAGGGCAAGGGCGGCGCGGTCATGGCCGGCCTGCGCGAAGCCGCGCAGCTGGGCTTCAGCCATGCCCTGCAAGTCGATGCCGATGGCCAGCACGACCTCACGGATGTGGATAACTTCATCCAGCACTCCCAGGCCCACCCCGAGGCGCTGGTCTGCGGTTATCCACAGTACGACGCCAGCGTGCCCAAGGGGCGCCTGTATGCCCGCTACCTGACCCACGTGTGGGTCTGGATCAACAGCCTGTCACTGCAGATTCCCGATTCCATGTGCGGCTTCCGGGTCTACCCCTTGCCACCGACCCTGGCCCTGCTGGACTCGGTGCAACTGGGCCGGCGCATGGACTTCGATCCGGAGATCCTGGTGCGCCTGGCCTGGCGCAACCAGCCCATGCGCTGGCTGCCGACCCGGGTCCACTATCCCCAGGACGGCCTCTCGCACTTTCGCCTGTTCCATGACAACGCGCTGATCTCGAAGATGCACGCCAAGCTGTTCTTCGGCATGTTGGCGCGCCTGCCGCTGATCCTCTGGCGCCGGTGGCGCCCATGAGCCAGGAGCAACCCAAGGAGCCCGGCAACGAACACTGGGCCGGCCATCAGGAGCGCGGCAGCTTCTGGCTGATGAAGCTCACCGCCCTGGGCGTGCGGGTGCTGGGGCGCCGGCTGCTGAGCCCGGTGCTGTACGCCATCGTGTTCTACTTCTTCCTGTTCGGCCGCCGGGCCCGGCGCAGCATCTGGCAGTACCAGCAGCACCTGGCCCAATGGAGCGGGCGCGACGAGTTGCGCCCCAGCCACTGGCGGGTGTTCGGCCAGTTCATGGCCTTTGCCGATGCCCTGCTGGACAAGCTCGACGTGTGGAACGGCAAACTGCGCATCGAACAGATCGAGATCGTCGACCCGGCGCAACTGCGCCACCAGTTGCGCGGCGAACGCGGGCAGATGCTGGTCGGCGCGCACCTGGGCAACCTGGAAGTGTGCCGGGCCCTGGCCGAGCTGGGGGAGCAGGTGACCATGAACGTGCTGGTGCACACCAAGCACGCCGAACGCTTCAACCGCCTGCTGGGCGAAGCCGGGGCCAGTAACCTGCGGCTGATCCAGGTCAGCGAGCTGGACCCGGCGATCATGCTGCAACTGAGCCAGCGCCTGGATCGCGGCGAATGGCTGGCGATTGCCGGGGACCGCGTGCCGCTGCACGGCGGGCGCAACGTGCGGGTGGATTTCCTCGGCCACCCGGCCGCCTTCCCCCAGGGCCCCTGGCTGCTGGCCGGGCTGCTCAAGTGCCCGGTCAACCTGCTGCTGTGCCTGAAACAGCAAGGCCGCTACCAGGTGATCCTCGAGCCCTTCGCCGACGCCGTGCAGTGGAAACGCAATGACCGCCAGCAGGTGATCGCCCAGTGGACCGCCCGCTACGCCGAGCGCCTGGGCCAGTACTGCCTGCAAGCCCCGCAACAATGGTTCAACTTTTACCCATTCTGGAAGACCGATGACGACCTCGACCCATGAGCCGGTAACCTTCGGCGAACACCCCCTGCGCATCGAAGACGTGCTGGCCCTGGCCAACCGCCAGGTGCCGACGCGCCTGCAAGGCGACGCCGCCTGGCGCCAGCGGATCGCCAAGGGCGCGCAGTTCCTCGATTCCCTGCTGGACAAGGAAGGGGTGATCTACGGCGTGACCACCGGCTACGGCGACTCTTGCGTGGTGGCGGTGCCGCTGCAGCACGTCGAGGCGCTGCCGCGCCATCTGTACACCTTCCACGGTTGCGGCCTGGGCAAGCTGCTGGACGCCCAGGCTACCCGCGCGGTGCTGGCGGCGCGCTTGCAGTCGCTGTGCCACGGGGTGTCCGGGGTGCGCGTGGAACTGCTGGAGCGCCTGCAGGCCTTCCTCGACCAGGACATCCTGCCGCTGATCCCGGAAGAGGGCTCGGTGGGCGCCAGCGGCGACCTGACGCCGCTGTCCTACGTGGCGGCCACCCTGTCCGGGGAACGCGAGGTGATGTTCCGCGGCGAACGGCGTGAGTCCGCCGACGTGCACCGCGAGCTGGGCTGGGAACCCCTGGTGCTGCGGCCCAAGGAAGCCCTGGCGCTGATGAACGGCACCGCGGTAATGACCGGGCTGGCCTGCCTGGCCTTTGCCCGGGCCGACTACCTGCTGCGCCTGGCAACCCGCATCACCGCCCTCAACGTGGTGGCCCTGCAGGGCAATCCGGAACACTTCGACGAACGCCTATTCGCCGCCAAGCCGCACCCGGGGCAGATGCAAGTGGCCGCCTGGCTGCGCCAGGACCTGGCGATCGACGCGCCGACCGCGCCCCTGCATCGCCTGCAGGACCGCTACTCGCTGCGCTGCGCCCCCCATGTGTTGGGGGTGCTGGCCGACAGCCTGAACTGGCTGCGCGGTTTCATCGAGACCGAGCTCAACAGCGCCAACGACAACCCCATCATCGACGCCGAGGCCGAGCGCGTGCTGCACGGCGGGCACTTCTATGGCGGGCACATCGCCTTCGCCATGGACAGCCTGAAGAACCTGGTGGCCAACGTCGCCGACCTGCTGGACCGGCAGTTGGCCCTGCTGGTGGACGTGCGCTACAACCACGGCCTGCCGAGCAACCTTTCCGGCGCCAGCGCCGAGCGCGCCATGCTCAACCACGGCTTCAAGGCGGTGCAGATCGGCGCCAGCGCCTGGACCGCCGAGGCCCTGAAAAACACCATGCCGGCCAGCGTGTTCTCGCGCTCCACCGAGTGCCACAACCAGGACAAGGTGAGCATGGGCACCATCGCCGCCCGGGACGCGATCCGCGTGCTGGAGCTCACCGAACAAGTGGCCGCCGCCACCTTGCTGGCGGCCAACCAGGGGGTCTGGCTGCGCGGCCAGGAAGCCGATGCCCGGCCTTTGCCACCAGCCCTGGATGCCATGCACCGGCAACTGGCCGAGGACTTCGCACCGGTGATCGAAGACCGCGCCCTGGAGCACGAACTGCGCCTGTGCCTGCAACGCATCGCCGAACAACACTGGAGGCTGCATGCGTAGCAAGGGAGTGATCCACGCCGACACCCAGATCCAGGTGCCCTTCTTCGACGTCGACACCATGCACGTCGTCTGGCACGGGCATTACGTCAAATACCTGGAGGTCGCCCGCTGCGCCCTGCTGGATAAGCTCGGCCACAACTACCAGCAGATGCTCGAATCCGGCTACGCCTGGCCGGTGATCGACCTGCAACTGCGCTACGTGCGCGGCGCGGTGTTCGGCCAGAGCCTGAACGTGCGCGCCAGCCTGGTGGAGTGGGAAAGCCGGCTGAAGATCAACTACCTGATCACCGACCAGGCCACGGGCGAGCGCATGACCCGCGCCAGCTCGGTGCAGGTGGCCGTGGAGATCGCCAGCCGGGAAATGCAACTGGCCTCGCCCAAGGTCTTCACCGATGCCGTCGCGAGGGCCTTGCCATGAAGGTAGGAACGAGCTTGCTCGCCAAGAGGGTCGGTCTGCCTGCCAGCTGCATGAGGCTGCGTACCGTGGTGCGGCGGTTCGCGAGCAAGCTCGCGCCCACGCTCTTGGTGCTCTGGTGTGTGCCGGGGCTGGCCCAGGCCTTCGACCTGCAACAGTTGAGCGATCAACTGTCGCGGCCGGAAGTGATCCACGGTCGTTTCATCCAGGAAAAACACCTGCGGGCCCTGCCCCAGCCATTGACCAGCAAGGGTCACTTCGTGCTGGCGAAAAACCATGGCCTGCTGTGGCTGCTGCAGACCCCGTTGCAACAGGACTACCGCATCACTGCCCAGGGCATCGCCCGGCGCGATGGCGGCGGCTGGCAGATGCTTCCCGGCAAGAGCGCCGGGGCCGAGCAGAACCGCCTGTTCCTCGCTGTGCTGCAAGGCGACAGCAGCGGCCTGCAGCGGGACTTCGAACTCAAGCTGCAAGGCAGCGCGCAGAACTGGCAGTTGCAACTGATCCCCCGTTCCCTGCTGCTGAAACAGATCTTCAACCAGATCAACATCGACGGCGGCGAGCTGGTGCAGCGCATCGAACTGCTGGAAGCCCAGGGCGACCGCACCCTGCTGATCATGCAGGACAGCAGCAGCGCCCAGCCGCTCAGTGAAACGGAGCAACATGACTTTGCCGAGTGAACGCTGGCTGCCGCGGTTTTTCCTGATTCTGCTGACCCTGGTCCTGGCCCTCGGTGCCTGGCAATGGCGCCATGGCGCGCCGCTGTCGGCCAACCTCATGGAACTGGTACCCGGCACCGCCCCGGATGCCCTGGAGCAACAGGCCGAGCAACGCATGCAGGAACCGCTGAACCGGGAAATCCTGGTGCTGGTGGGGCATGCCGAACGTCAGCAGGCAGTGGCCATGGCCCGGCAACTGGCCGAGCAATGGCAGGCCAGCGGGTTGTTCGAGAAGGTCCAGTGGAACCTCCAGGCCGACCTGCCGGCGCTGCGCCAGCAACTGTTGCAGGGCCGCCTGGCGATGCTCGGGGCCAAGGATCGCGAGCAACTGGCCCAGCAGCCCCAGGCGTTTATCCAGCAACGGGTGCAGAGCCTGTTCGACCCGTTCGGCGGCTTTACCCTGGTGCCCAGCCAGGATGACTGGCTGGGCCTGACCGGACGTATCCAGAACAGCCAGCCGCAACACGGCGCGGTGCAACTGGACATCGGCAGCGGCGCCCTGGTGGCCGAGGCCGACGGCCAGCACTGGGTATTGCTGCGGGCCCGCACCGGCGGCAACGCCTTCGACATGCAACTGCCTCTGCAAGTGGCTGACCTGCTGCGCCACAGCCGTGAGCAGGCCAGCCAGCAACAGGTACAACTGTTGGCCGCCAGCGGTTTGCTGTACGCCGCCAACGGCCAGCAACAGGCCACCCGGGAAATCACCTGGGTCGGCGGCGGCGCCACCCTGGGCATCCTTTTGCTGTTGCTGCTGGCCTTCCGCCGCTGGCGTGCCCTGCTGGCCTTCGTCCCGGTGCTGGTGGGCATGCTGTTCGGCGCCGTGGCCTGCGTGGCGCTGTTCGGCCGCATGCACGTAATGACCCTGGTGCTGGGGTCGAGCCTGATCGGCGTGGCCGTCGACTACCCCCTGCACTACCTGTCCAAGAGCTGGAGCCTGAAACCCTGGCGCAGCTGGCCGGCCCTGCGCCTGACCCTGCCGGGGCTGAGCCTGAGCCTGGCCACCAGTTGCATCGGCTACCTGGCCCTGGCCTGGACCCCGTTCCCGGCCCTGACCCAGATCGCCGTATTCTCCGCCGCCGGCCTGGTGGGCGCCTACCTGGCGGCGGTGTGCCTGCTGCCGGCACTGCTCAAGGGGGTGCAACTACGCCCGGCGCATTGGCCGCTACAAGTGGCCCAAGCCCTGCTGCAGGCCCGCGCGGCCTTGCTCAAGCGGGTGCCCAGCCCGGTGCTGCTGGTATTGCTGGCGCTGTTCTGCGCCGCCGGCCTGTGGCAGCTCGAGAGCAAGAACGACATCCGCCAATGGGTCGGTGCACCGCCGCAGTTGCTGCAGGAAGCCCAGGCCATTGCGCGGATCACCGGCTATCAGCCCACCAGCCAGTTCTTCCTGGTGCGCGCCACCGATCAGCAGCAACTGCTGGAGCGCCTGGAGGCCCTGGACCTGCGCCTGCAACAGCTGGTGAACCTGGGCAAGCTCAAGGGCTACCTGTCGCTGAACCAGTTGCTCAGCCAACCGACCGAACAACAGCAGGTGCGCGAAGCCCTCAAGCAGCTGCCGCGTTTCTGGCAGCCGCTGCTGGACCTGGGGGTGCCCCTGGCCGCCCTGCAAGCGGAGCTGGAACAGCTGCAGCAATTGCCGGTGGAAGACCTCGACGCCGCGCTTTCCGGGCCGCTGGCCGAGCCCTATCGCCCGCTGTGGCTGGGAGCCAACACCAACGGCGTGGCCGCCATGGTCAGCCTGCAGGGGCTGAACGACGCCGCCCTGCTGCGAATCCAGGCCGATGATCTGCCAGGGGTGCAACTGGTGGACCGCCTGGGTGAGCTGAACCGGGTATTCGCCGCCACCCAGGTCAGCGCCGCCGAACTCAAGCTGGCCTCCTGCGTGCTGATCGTGCTGCTGTTGATCCTGCCCTTCGGCCTCGGCGGCGCCTTGCGCCTGGTAGCCCTGCCCCTGCTGGCAGCCCTGTGCAGCCTGGCCAGCCTCGGCTGGCTGGGCCAGCCCCTGACCCTGTTCAGCCTGTTCGGCCTGCTGCTGGTGACGGCCATCAGCGTCGACTACGCGATCCTCATGCGCGAGCAGATCGGCGGCGCCGCGGTGAGCCTGCTGGGCACGCTGCTGGCGGCCCTGACCACCTGGCTGTCGTTCGGCCTGCTGGCCATTTCCAGCACCCCGGCGGTGAGCAACTTCGGCCTGGCGGTCAGCCTGGGGCTGGCCTTCAGCTTCATCCTCGCGCCCTGGGCCGGCCACAGGCCGCACCCGGCGCCCGACGCAGAGCGTGCAGCATGCTGACCCTGATGTTCTGGCTACTGGCCCTGGCGCTGTTTGCCCTGGCCACCCACATCGGCCGGCGCCTGGGCCTGATCCCGATTGTCAGCCAGCTGCTGCTGGCGACCTTCGGCCTGCCGCTGCTGATGCTGCTGTGGATCGAACCGCACTGGCAGCTAAGTGGTGCGCAGCTGGTTTCGCCGCAGTGGCTCAAGCATCTGTACAGCCTGAGCTTTGCCTTGCTGCTGGGGCATATCCTCAGTGACGTGATCGACCTGCGCCTGGACCGCCAGAGCCTGAAGATCGCCGTGCCGAGCTTCGGCATTCCCTTCGCCTGCGGCCTGGCCACCGCCTTCTGGCTGCTGCCGGCGCAACCCTGGATCAGCTCCCTGGCGGTCGGCCTGCTGTTCGCCATCACCGCGATCCCGGTGCTCTACCTGTACCTGCGGCACATCCAGTACCCGCCCGCCGCCACCCGGCGCCTGGTGCAGACCGCGATCCTCATCGACCTGACCTGCTGGAGCCTGTTCGCCCTGGCCCAGGGCAGCCTGCACCTGAGCAGCCTGCTGCTGCCCCTGGCCGGTGCCTGCCTGCCCCTGGTGCTGCGCGGCCTGGGCCTGCGCCAGCCGCTGCTCTACAGCCTGGGCTTTTTCGGCCTGCTGGTGGTGGCCGAGCACTACCGGCTCAATGCGCTGATCTTCGGCATCGGCTACCTGCTGTGCATGGCCGCCCTCAAGCTGGCGCTGGTGCTGCCGTTACAGGCTGCCTGGATGAACCGCTTGCAGACCTACATCGCCATCCCGCTGATCCTGACCTTCGGCATCGTGCAGATCGATGTGCACAGCGCCATGGGCAGCCTCGGCTGGGTGCAACTGGCGGCCCTGCTGCTGTTGCCGATTGCCAGCAAGCTGCTGGGCAACTGGCTGGGCCTGGGCTGGGCCGGCGCTTCCTTTACCGGCGCCAGCCGCTGGCGGGAAAGCCTGCTGCTGAACATTCGCGGCTTGAGCGAGATCGTCTTTCTCAACCTGCTGCTGCAACAACAGTTGATCAGCCCGGCGCTGTACTTCGCGCTGATGCTCATGGGCCTGATCGCCACCCTGCTGCCGGCCCTGGCCGGAATGCACCGAACTCCCCAGGCGGCGCCCCACGCTGCCCCCTTGAACCTGAACATCGCCAAACCGGCAAGGAGCCCCAGTGCCAACAGTTGAAATGGAACGTCGCCAAGTCGTGGTGATCGGTGCCGGCCCCTCGGGGGCCATCGCGGCCGCGCTGCTCAAGCGCCAGGGCCACGACGTGCTGATCGTCGAGCGGCAACATTTCCCGCGTTTCTCCATCGGTGAAAGCCTGCTGTCCCACTGCCTGGATTTCGTCGAGGAAGCCGGGATGCTGGAGGCGGTGCAAGCCGCCGGCTTCCAGCTCAAGAACGGCGCGGCCTTCGCCTGGGGCGAGCACTACAGCACCTTCGATTTCGGCGACACCTTCAGCAATGGCAAGCCCACCACCTTCCAGGTGCAGCGCGCCGACTTCGACAAGCTGCTGGCCGACCAGGCCGCCCTGCAAGGGGTGGAGATCCGCTACGGCGAAGAGATTGTCGCGGTGGAGGTGGAGCGGCCCTTGCCGCAACTCGACTGCCGCCGTGAAGACGGCAGCCAGTACCGCATCGAAGCCGACTTCATCCTCGACGCCAGCGGTTACGGCCGGGTCCTGCCGCGCCTGCTGGAACTGGAAGCGCCGTCGAACTTTCCGGTACGCCGAGCGGTGTTCACTCATGTCGAAGACCGCATCGACTGCGAGCACTTCGACCGCAACAAGATCCTCATCACCACCCACCCCGAGCACCGCGACATCTGGTTCTGGAGCATCCCCTTCAGCAACGGCCGCTGCTCGGTAGGGGTGGTGGCCGCCCAAGCGCATTTCGCCGGGCGCGATGGCGACCTGGACGCCTGCCTGCGGGGCTTCATCAGCGAAACCCCGAGCCTGGCCAAGGTGCTGCAATACGCCGAGTGGGACACCCCGGCGCGGACCATCGGCGGCTACTCGGCCAACGTCAGCACCCTGCATGGCCCGGGCTTCGCCCTGCTGGGCAACGCCGCGGAATTCCTCGACCCGGTGTTCTCTTCCGGGGTGACCATCGCCATGCGTTCCGCGAGCATGGCCGCCGCCGTGTTGCACCGGCAGTTGCAGGGCCAGGGCGTCGACTGGGCGACGGAGTTCGCCGAACCGCTGAAACGCGGCGTGGACACCTTCCGCTGCTACGTCGAGGGCTGGTACGCCGGTACTTTCCAGGACGTGATCTACCATCCGGGCAGCTCCCCGGAAATCCGCCGCATGATCAGCTCGATCCTCGCCGGTTATGCCTGGGATGAACGCAACCCTTTCGTCAGCGAGCCCAAGCGCCGGCTCAAGGCCCTCTCGGAAGTCTGTGCGAGGGACCGCGCATGAGTGAGCAAACCAGCCAGTACCTGAGTGACAGCTACGTCGAGGAAACCCGCTTCGGCTTCTGGTTCCTGCGCAGCCACACCTGGCAGCACCATGTGCTGCGGGTGGCGATCAATGACCTGCGCTCGCTGTTCGATGGCGAGCTGCCCCGGCATCCGGTGTTGCTGGACGCCGGTTGCGGCCAGGGCAAGTCGTTCCAGTACCTGCGCCAGGTGTTCGCCCCGCAGCGCCTGATCGGCCTGGACGCCGACCCCCACAGCCTCAAGCTCAGCGCCGAGGAAGCCCGGCGCCAGCAGATGCAGGTGGAGTTGATCGGCAGCGACTGCGCGACCCTGGAACTGGCCGACGCCAGCGTCGACCTGCTGTTCTGCCACCAGACCTTCCACCACCTGGTGGAACAGGAAAAAGCCCTGGCCGAGTTCTACCGGGTGCTCAAGCCCGGGGGTTACCTGCTGTTTGCCGAATCCACCGAGGCCTATATCGACACCTGGGTGATCCGCTGGCTGTTCCGCCATCCGATGCATGTGCAGAAAAGCGCCGCCCAGTACCTGCAGATGATTCGTCAGCAGGGCTTTGAATTCGGCCCGCAGAACGTGTCTTATCCCTACCTGTGGTGGAGTCGCGCCAAGGACTTCGGCCTGCTGGAGCGCTTCGGCCTGCGCCAGCCGCCGCCGGTGGGCCAGCGCGAGGAAACCCTGGTCAATGTGGTGGCCCGCAAGCCGCTCGCTCCCCCTGTTGCCGAGGAAGGTCCGTCCGAATGATCCGTGCCCTGCTGCTCGGTTGTGTCCTGTTGCTGAGCGCTTGCGTCAGTCAGGCTCCGCTGCCCGAGCGCACGCCCTCGCTGGTGCTGCCGTTGCAGCTCCACGTACAGCGCCAGCTTCAGGACCAGCGCCAGGACTGGCTGCTGGTGATCCAGGCCGAAGGCCCGGACCTGCGCTGGTCGCTGATGGACCCGCTGGGCATTCCCCTGGCCCGTCAGCGTCTGGTGGGCGGACACTGGCAGGCCGACGGCCTGCTGCCACCCAACCCGGAGGCCCGGGAGCTGTTCGCGGCCCTGCTGTTCGCCCTCACACCCGAGGCGGAACTGGTCGCCAATTACCCGGGCGCCCACCAGCAAGGCGCCCAACGTACCCTCGGCCCACGCTGGCGGATTGACTATCAACAACCTCTGGATTTCGAGTTGAACCTGCCTCAAGGCCCGCACTACCACATCACTGCACTGAGCACCGAGGCCACGCCATGACGGCCTACCTCAATGCCCTCGGGGTGATCTGCGCCCTGGGCCGCAATCGCCAGGAAGTCGCCCGCAGCCTGTTTGCCGGCGACTGCTCAGGCATGCGCGACGAAAGCCACTGGGTGCCCGAGCGCACCTTGCCGGTGGCGGCAGTGCGCAGCCCGCTGGCGGGCATGCCGGCGGGCCTCGAAGCCCAGAACAGCCGCAACAACCAGCTGCTGCTGGAGGCCACCCGGCAGATCGAAGGCGACATCCAGCAGGCCATCCAGCGCTACGGCCATGGCCGCATCGGCATCGTCCTGGGCACCAGCACGTCGGGCATCGACGAAGCCAGCCGGGGCATCGCCCGTTACCTGCAGGACCGGCAATTCCCGGCGGGCTACGACTACCGTCAGCAGGAGCTCAGCGCCCCGGCGAACTTCCTCGCCCAATGGCTGCAACTCTGCGGCCCGGCCTATGTGATTTCCACCGCCTGTACCTCCAGCGCCCGGGCCCTGATCAGTGCCCGGCGCCTGCTCGATCTGGGCCTGTGCGACGCCGTGCTGTGCGGCGGGGTCGACAGCCTGTGCAAGCTGACCCTCAATGGTTTCACAGCCCTGGAGGCGGTCTCCGGGCAACGCTGCAACCCGTTTTCCCGCAACCGCGACGGGATCAACATCGGTGAAGCGGCGGTGCTGTTCCTCATGAGCCGGGAGCCTGCCGGCGACGCCCCTGTTGCCCTGCTGGGCGGTGGCGCCAGCTCCGACGCCTATCATATTTCCGCCCCGGCCCCCGATGGCCGCGGCGCCCTGCAGGCCATGAGCCAGGCCTTGCGCAGCGCCGGCCTGCAGCCACAGCAGATCGGCTACCTGAACCTGCACGGCACCGCCACCCAGCACAACGACGCGATGGAAAGCCTGGCCGTGGCCCAGCTGTTCCCCGAAGGCGTGCCCTGCTCTTCGACCAAACCCATGAGCGGCCATACCCTGGGGGCCGCCGGGGCCCTGGAGGCGGCGTTCTGCTGGCTGGCCCTGAGTACCGACAACCCCGGCCTGGCGCTGCCGCCCCATGTCTGGGATGCCCAGGCCGACCCGTCTTTGCCGCCACTGCGCTGGGTCACCCCGGACGATCGCCTGGCCCCCCACGCACCGCGCCGCCTGATGAGCAATTCCTTCGCCTTCGGCGGCAACAACGTCAGCCTGATTATCGGAGACGCCCCATGATTGACTGGCCGCTCGCCGAGTTGCTGCCCCACGCCGGGGACATGATCCTCATCGATCAGGTCCTGGCCTTTGATGAAGAACAGATCCGCACCCGCCTCGAAGTTCGCCCCGGTGGCCTGTTCAACCGCCCCGACGGCAGCCTGCCGGCCTGGGTCGGCGTCGAGCTGATGGCCCAGAGCGTGGCCGCCTACGCCGGTTGCCGCGCCCGCCAGCAAGGCTTGCCGGTGGAGCTGGGCTTTCTTCTGGGCACCCGCAAATTCGAATGCAATGTCGAGCACTTCCCCCTCGGCAGCACCCTGGAAATCCATGCCCTGCGCTCTCTGGAAGACGACAACGGCATGGGCGTGTTCGAGTGCCACCTCAGTGGCCCCGGCATCACCGCCAGCGCGCGCCTGAACGTGTTCCGTCCGCCACAGGCCGCCGACTACCTGCATGAAACACCTGCCTCTTCTACAGGAACACCGTCATGACTGACTCCGTACTGGTCACCGGCTCCAGCCGTGGCATCGGCCGTGCCATCGCCCTGCGTCTGGCCCGGGCCGGGTATGACCTGGTGCTGCACTGCCGCAGCGGCCGCACCGAAGCCGAAGCCGTCAGGGGGGAAGTCCAGGCCCTGGGCCGCAGCGCCCGCGTCCTGCAATTCGATGTATCGGACCGGGAGGCCTGCCGGGCTGCCCTGGAGGCCGATGTCGAAGCCCATGGCGCCTATTACGGCGTGGTGCTCAACGCCGGCCTGACCCGCGACGGCGCCTTCCCGGCCCTCAGCGAAAAGGACTGGGACCAGGTGCTGCGCACCAACCTCGACGGTTTCTACAATGTCCTGCACCCGGTGATGATGCCCATGATCCGCCGCCGCGCAGCCGGGCGCATCGTCTGCATCACCTCGGTCTCGGGGCTGATCGGCAACCGTGGCCAGGTCAACTACAGCGCCTCCAAGGCCGGCGTGATCGGCGCCGCCAAGGCCCTGGCCATCGAGCTGGGCAAGCGCAAGATCACCGTCAACTGCGTGGCCCCGGGGCTGATCGACACCGCCATGCTGGATGAAAACGTGCCGGTGGAAGAACTGCTGAAAATGATTCCCGCGCAGCGCATGGGCACCCCGGAAGAGGTGGCCGGCGCGGTGAATTTCCTGATGTCCGCCGAAGCGTCCTACATCACTCGCCAGGTGCTGTCGGTGAACGGGGGCCTGTGCTGATGAAACGTGTGGTCGTCACCGGCATGGCCGGCATCACCTCCCTGGGCAGCGACTGGGCCAGCATCGCCGAGCGCTTTGCCGCCAACCGCAGCGGCATCCGGCGCATGGACGAGTGGGACAGGTTCAGCGAACTCAACACCCGCCTGGCCGGCCCCATCGATGACTTCCAGGTGCCCGGGCACTGGACCCGCAAGCAGCTGCGCAGCATGGGCCGGGTTTCGCGCCTGGCCGTGGGCGCCGCCGAGCAGGCCCTGGCCGACGCCGGGCTGCTGGGCGACCCGTCGATCAAGGACGGGCGCATGGGCGTGGCCTGTGGTTCTTCCACCGGCAGCACCGACGAGATCAAGGCCTTCGGCAACATGCTGCTCAACTCGGTGGCCGAGGGGCTCAACGCCAACTCCTACGTGCGCATGATGCCCCACACCACCGCCGCCAATATCAGCATCTTCTTCGGCCTGACCGGGCGCCTGATCCCTACCTCCAGCGCCTGCACCAGCGGTAGCCAGGGCATCGGCTACGCCTATGAGGCGATCAAATTCGGCCGCCTGCCGCTGATGCTCGCCGGCGGCGCCGAGGAACTGTGCCCCACCGAAGCCATGGTGTTCGACGCGCTGTATGCCACCAGCCTGAAGAACGATGCGCCGCACACCAGCCCGCGCCCCTACGACAGCGGCCGTGACGGCCTGGTGATCGGCGAAGGTGGCGGCATGCTGGTGCTCGAGGAGCTGGAGCACGCCCTGGCCCGTGGCGCGCGCATCCACGCGGAAATCGTCGGCTTCGGCAGCAACGCCGACGGCCAGCACACCACCCGCCCCGAACAGAGCACCATGCGCCGGGCCATGGAGCTGGCGCTGGAGGATGGGGCCCTGGCCCCGGAGGCCATCGGCTACGTCAACGGCCATGGCACCGCCACCGAGCAGGGCGACATCGCCGAGACCCTGGCCACCAGCAGCCTGTTCGGCAGCCGCATGCCCATCAGTTCGCAGAAGAGTTTCCTCGGCCACACCCTGGGCGCCTGCGGCGCGCTGGAATCCTGGTTCAGCATCGAGATGCTCAACCGCGACCTCTATGTGCACACCTGCAACCTGGATCAGGTCGACCCCCGCTGCGGCGAGCTGGACTACCTGCAGGGAGGCTTTCGCGCCATGAGCCACGAATACGTGATGAACAACAACTTTGCCTTTGGCGGCGTCAACACCTCGTTGATCTTCCGCCGCTGGTCCTGATGCCCCACCTCACTGGAGAAATGGAATGTCTTCCCTGTTTCGCGCCACCCTCATCGTCCTTGCCCTGCTGAGCGTCACCGCTTGTACCAGCAAGCGCATGTACACCCCCAACCGGGTGCTCCCGGCCACCATCCAGGCCGACCAGGAGCAGGTCAAGCAGGCGATCCTGAAGAACCTCGTAGCCCGCAAGTGGACCGTGCAGCGCGTCAGCCCGGAGCTGATCCAGGCCGAGATCACCGTGCGTCAACAGTTCCACGCGGAGATCGATATCCAGTACTCCGCCAGCTACTACAAGATCGTCTACCGCGACAGCCGCGACATGGACTACAAGGACGGCAAGATCCACAAGAACTACATCCGCTGGGTGCGCCTGCTGGACAAGGGAATCCTGCGCGAACTGCGGGACGACCAGAACGAGCGGGCCGCGCAACAGCTGTCGGATGCCGCGGCCAAGAGCTTCCCGGCCGCACAATGAGCCCTTCCCTGTGACCCTGGTCACAGGGCTGCTTCACCCCCTTTGATGTCATGGAGAATGCGATGCGTTTGAAGACACTGGCGGCCACCGCCACCCTGCTGCTGTGCACCCTGCCCGGCGTCAGCCAGGCCCGCGATACCACCCTGTATCTGCCCTTCGACAAGGTCGTGGCCGAGGCCATCAGCACCGGCAAGATCGACGGCAGCGTGAAGTTCTACCTGGCGGGCAACAAGCCGGCCGGCAAGGTCAGCGTGCTGAGCCCCGGCGCCGTGACCAACAAGAAGACCAATGCCTTCGGCAAGGCCGACCAGGTGGCCTGCGAGTGGGCCTTGCAGTCGGCACTGATCACCCTGCATGAAGCGGCGAAGAAAGTCGGCGCCAACGCCGTGACCGACATTGCCAGCTTCTACAAGAGCCACGAGCGCAAGGACGCCACCACCTATGAGTGCCATGCCGGCGCCATCATGGCTGGCGTAGCGCTGCGCGGGGATCTGTCCAAGGTCCAGTGACCTGCGACTGACAACGCAAAGGGCGCCTGGGGCGCCCTTTGCGTTTCCGGTTTTTTTCCGGAAGCGCGCCAATCGCCGTCTACACTCGCAACAGCAGGCCGGGTGACCGCCGCCTGCGGGAGCCAAGTGGCGCGATCGGGCATCGGCCGGCGTGACAGTGGCGCCCCTTTCACGTCCGTCAAGGAGCCGACCATGCAAGTGAAAGCACTGATTGCCCTGGCCCTGCTAACGACCCTGAGCCCCGCCAGCCAGGCCACCAACCTGATGTACATGCCCTTCGAGAAAGTCGTGGCCGACGCCGAGCGCGCCGGGCGCCTGGATGGCAGCGTGAGCTTCCATCTGGCCGGCAACCCACTTCCGCCAGTGCTCCAGGTGCGGCTCACCGAAGTCACCACCAACAAGAAGACCAACGCTTTCAACAAGAGCGATATCGCCGCCTGCGAATGGGCCCTGCAGTCGGCCCTGATCACCCTGCAAGCCGCAGCCAAGCGGGTCGGCGCCAACGCAGTGACCAATATCGTCAGCTACTACAAGCACCACGTGCGCAAGGACCTCAACACCTACGAATGCCATGCCGGGGTACTGATGGCCGGAGTGGCCCTGCGCGGCGACCTAGTGAACCTGCAGGCCCCGGTGCGGCCCAACAGCCCCTCAGGGCGTAGCCCCGGTCTTGCGCGTCAGTAGCTCGACAAAGGCCTTGGCCATGGGCGAAGCCTGATCCTTGCGCTGCACCAGCCACACCGCCGACATCGCCGCCGGGTCCAGCAGGCGGCGATAGACCACGCCGTCAATGCGCATGCGCTGGTAGGACGCCGGCAGCACCGACACCCCCAACCCCGCCGCCACCAGGCCGATGATGGTCATGGCTTCCGCCGCCTCCTGAGCGAAATGCGGGGTAAAGCCGGCATCCCGGGACAGGCTCAGCAACTGCGCATACAGGCCGCTGCCATAGCTGCGGGGGAAAAACACAAAGGGCTCATGGGCCAGCTCCGCCAGGTGCAGCCCCTCTTCACTGCCACTGGCCAGCGGGTGCTTGGAACTGAGCACCGCCACCAGCGGCTCGCGCAGCAGCTCCACCACCGACAGCGAATCCGGCAGGGGCAAGGGCCGCATGATGCCGACCTGGATCGCCTGGTCCACCAGGGCCTCGGCCACCTGGGTGCTGCTCATCTCCTTGAGCTTGAGGTGTACCGCGGGAAAGCGCTGGCGAAAGGCGAAGATCGCCTGGGGAATGGTCGAATTGAAGGGTGCCGACGAGGTGAAGCCGATCTTCAGTTCCCCCAGCTCGCCCAGCTGCGCACGCCGCGCCACGTCCGCCGCCTTGTCCACCTGGGCCAGTACCAGCCGCGCCTCTTCCAGGAACAGGCGCCCGGCCTCGCTGAGCTCGACCCGACGATTGGTGCGTTCAAACAGGCGCGCCCCCACCTCCTGCTCCAGCGCCTGGATCTGCTGGCTCAGGGGCGGTTGGGAGATGCCCAGCACCTGGGCTGCACGGCCAAAATGCAGTTCTTCGGCGACAGCGATGAAGTAGCGCAGGTGACGCAGTTCCATGAGGGCCTCATTAAGTCTTAAAACCTATCAAACAGGTCGAACAATATATTGGAAAGAATCATTAGCCAGCTATATGCTTTTTCCATTGCCTGACCGGCTGCGTTCCCCCCGAGGTCCCCCGTGAAATCCGCTGTTGCCCCCTCCGCCCACGAACCCCCTGCCACGCCCCTGGACGAGGTGGTCGCCCAGCTCAACGAGGTCTATATCGAAAAAGGCACGCCGATGTTCATGCGCACCGTGCTGGCGCTGTTCTCCGGCGGTTTTGCCACCTTCGCCCTGCTGTATTGCGTACAGCCGATGATGCCGCTGCTGTCCCGGGACTTTTCCATCAATGCCGCCCAGAGCAGCCTGATCCTCTCGGTCGCCACCGGCATGCTGGCCATCGGGTTGTTGATCACCGGGCCGGTTTCCGACCGCATCGGTCGCAAGCCGGTGATGGTTGCCGCCTTGCTGGCCGCCGCCCTGTGCACCATCGCCAGTGCGCTGATGCCGAGCTGGCACGGGGTGCTGCTGATGCGCGCGCTGGTGGGCCTGTCCCTGAGCGGGCTGGCAGCGGTGGCCATGACTTACCTGAGCGAGGAGATCCACCCCCAGCACATCGGCCTGGCCATGGGCCTGTACATCGGTGGCAACGCCATCGGCGGCATGAGCGGGCGACTGATCACCGGGGTGCTGATCGACTTCGTCAGCTGGCACACGGCGATGCTGGTGATCGGCGGCCTGGCACTGATCGCTGCCGCGGTGTTCTGGCGCATCCTTCCCGAATCACGCAATTTCCGCCCCCGTTCGCTGCACCCGCGCAGCCTGCTGGACGGCTTTGCCATGCACTTTCGCGATGCCGGCCTGCCCTGGCTGTTCCTCGAAGGTTTCCTGCTGATGGGGGCATTCGTCACCCTGTTCAACTACATCGGCTACCGCCTGCTGGCCGAGCCCTATCAACTGAGCCAGGCCTGGGTCGGGATGCTGTCGGTGGTGTACCTCTCGGGCATCTACAGCTCGGCAAAGATCGGCGCCCTGGCCGACCAGCTGGGCCGGCGCCGGGTGCTCTGGGGCACCATCGTGCTGATGCTGGCGGGGATCGCCCTGACCCTGCTGACCCCGCTGTCCCTGGTGCTGATCGGCATGCTGCTGTTCACCTTCGGCTTCTTCGGTGCCCACTCGGTGGCCAGCAGCTGGATCGGCCGTCGCGCCACCAAGGCCAAGGGCCAGGCGTCGTCGCTGTACCTGTTCAGCTACTACGCCGGCTCGAGCATTGCCGGCACCGCCGGCGGGGTGTTCTGGCACCTGGCGGGTTGGAACGGCATCGGCCTGTTTATCGGCGCCTTGCTGATCGGAGCCCTGTTGATCGCCATGAAACTCGCCAAACTCCCCCCTTTGTAGGAACAGGCTTGCCGGCGAAGTGTTCCGCCAGGCAGGCGCAGGTCTTGAGGGCCCATTCGCCAGCAAGCTGGCTCCTACACCGAGCGTATCTGGCTGGCCGCCCCCTGTAGGAGCTGGCTTGCCAGCGAAGGCGTGCGCCAGGCAGGCGCAAGTCTTGAGGGCCCTTTCGCCAGCAAGCTGGCTCCTACACCGAGCGAATCTGGCTGGCCGCCCCCTGTAGGAGCTGGCTTGCCAGCGAAGGCGTGCGCCAGGCAGGCGCAGGCCTTGAGGGCCCTTTCGCCAGCAAGCTGGCTCCTATACCGAGCGAATCTGGCTGGCCGCCCCCTGTAGGAGCTGGCTTGCCAGCGAAGGCGTGCGCCAGGCAGGCGCAGGTCTTGAGGGCCCTTTCGCCAGCAAGCTGGCTCCTGCAAAAAGTGTCCGCCAATGAAAACGCCCGGCAGGTGCCGGGCGTTTTTTAGGGAGGCGCTTATTCGTGGTATTGCGCCGACAACTCGTGCACCGCTTCCAGGAAGGCTCCGGCGTGCTCCGGTTTCACTTCCGGAGTGATGCCGTGGCCCAGGTTGAACACGTGGCCGCTGCCCTTGCCGTAGCTGGCGAGGATGCGCGCAACTTCGCTGCGGATCGCCTGTGGGTTGGCGTAGAGCACGGTAGGGTCCATGTTGCCTTGCAGCGATACCTTGCTGCCGACCCGGCGGCGGGCTTCGCCGATGTCACAGGTCCAGTCCAGGCCCAGGCTGTCCGCGCCGGCATCGGCAATGCTTTCCAGCCACAGGCCGCCGCCCTTGGTGAAGAGGATCACCGGAACCTTGCGCCCGTCGTGTTCGCGGATCAGGCCACTGACGATCTTGCGCATGTAGGCCAGGGAGAACTCCTGGTAGGCCGCCGCCGAGAGGCTGCCGCCCCAGCTGTCGAAGATCTGCACCGCCTGCGCGCCGGCACGGATCTGCCCGTTCAGGTACGCGGTGACCGACTGGGCCAGCTTGTCCAGCAGCAGGTGCATGGCTTGCGGGTTGTCGTAGAGCATGGCCTTGGACTTGCGGAAGTCCTTGGAGGAGCCGCCTTCGACCATGTAGGTGGCCAGGGTCCAGGGGCTGCCGGAGAAACCGATCAACGGCACACGGCCGTTGAGTTCGCGACGAATGGTGCTGACCGCATCCATCACATAGCCCAGGTCCTTTTGCGGATCGGGGATCGGCAGGGCTTCGATGTCGGCCAGGGTGCTGACCACTTTCTTGAAGCGCGGGCCTTCGCCGGTTTCAAAGTACAGGCCTTGGCCCATGGCATCGGGGATGGTCAGGATGTCGGAGAAGAGGATCGCCGCATCCAGCTGTGGATAGCGGTCCAGAGGCTGCAACGTGACTTCGCAAGCGAACGCCGGGTTCATGCACAGGCTCATGAAGTCACCGGCGTTGGCACGGCTGGCGCGGTATTCAGGCAAGTAGCGCCCAGCCTGACGCATCATCCACACCGGGGTGACGTCTACGGGTTGCTTGAGCAGGGCACGAAGGAAACGGTCGTTCTTCAGGGCAGTCATGTCGGCATCCGGAAAAAAAGTGGGGGCATTTTCTCAGAGCGCGACACAAAAGGCACGGCAAGAGCCGTGCCTTTTATGTATCAGGTCAATTTGTCGCGGACTACAAGCAGTTGTTTAAGCGTCGCGAGCGAAGGCAAGGCAAGGCGAAAACAGACGAGGAAGCGGAGTTGACTGCTGTCAATGAGCATTCCGAGTCTGTTTCTGCGTAGCGCCGCAGGCGTGCAGCGCGCAGCATTGCCGAGCGCAGCAGCTTAAACGCCCAGGTAGTCGAGGATGCCTTCGGCGGCGTTACGCCCTTCGAAGATCGCCGTCACCACAAGATCAGAACCGCGCACCATGTCACCACCGGCAAAGATCTTCGGATTGCTGGTCTGGTGCTTGAACTGGCCCTGTTCCGGGGCCACGACACGGCCCTGGCTGTCGGTCTGGATGCTGAACTGCTCGAACCATGGCGCCGGGCTTGGACGGAAACCGAAGGCGATGACCACGGCGTCGGCCGGGATGATCTCTTCAGAACCCGGGATCGGCTCGGGGCTGCGGCGGCCACGGGCGTCCGGCTCGCCGAGACGGGTCTCGACCACCTTCACGCCTTCGACGCGGTCTTCACCGACAATGGCGATCGGCTGGCGGTTGTAGAGGAACTTCACGCCTTCTTCCTTGGCGTTCTTCACCTCTTTGCGCGAGCCGGGCATGTTGGCTTCGTCACGACGATAGGCGCAGGTCACCGACTTGGCGCCCTGGCGGATCGAGGTGCGGTTGCAGTCCATCGCGGTGTCGCCACCGCCCAGCACCACCACCTTCTTGCCTTTCATGTCGACGAAGTCTTCCGGCGACTTTTCAAAGCCCAGGTTGCGGTTGACGTTGGCGATCAGGAAGTCCAGCGCGTCATAGACGCCCGGCAGGTCCTCACCGGCAAAGCCGCCCTTCATGTAGGTGTAGGTGCCCATACCCATGAACACCGCATCGTATTCGGCGAGCAGCTGCTCCATGGTCACGTCCTTGCCCACCTCGGTGTTGAGGCGGAACTCGATGCCCATGCCGCTGAAGACTTCGCGACGATTGCTCAGCACAGTCTTTTCCAGCTTGAACTCGGGAATACCGAAGGTCAGCAGACCGCCGATTTCCGGGTTCTTGTCGAACACCACTGGGGTCACGCCGCCACGCACCAGCACGTCGGCACAGCCCAGGCCTGCCGGGCCCGCGCCAATGATCGCCACGCGTTTGCCGGTGGGCTTGACCTTGGACATGTCAGGGCGCCAGCCCATGGCGAAAGCGGTGTCGGTGATGTACTTCTCCACCGAACCGATGGTCACCGCGCCAAACCCGTCGTTGAGGGTGCAGGCACCCTCGCACAGGCGATCCTGCGGGCACACCCGGCCACAGACTTCCGGCAGGGTGTTGGTCTGGTGCGACAGCTCGGCGGCGGCGAGGATGTTGCCCTCGGCCACCAGCTTGAGCCAGTTGGGAATGAAGTTGTGCACCGGGCACTTCCATTCGCAGTACGGGTTGCCACAACCCAGGCAACGGTGGGCCTGGTCGGCCGACTGCTGGGGTTTGAAGGGTTCGTAGATTTCCACGAACTCTTTCTTGCGTTGACGCAACAGTTTCTTCTTCGGATCCTTGCGCCCGACATCGATGAACTGGAAGTCGTTATTCAGACGTTCAGCCATTATCAAAACCTCATCACACTCTTCAGGCGCATATCACTGCGGGTTGGCACGGGTGCTGGAAAGCAACGACTTCAAGCTGGCAGCCTTGGGCTTGACCAGCCAGAAACGGCGCAGGTAGTCGTCGAGGTTCTCGGCGAGGTTACGGCCCCATTCGCTGTCGGTTTCCTCGACGTACTCGTTCAGCACGCGCTGCAGGTGGCTGCGATAGGCTTCCATCGCTTCGCCGCTGATCCGTTGGATTTCCACCAGTTCGTGGTTGACCCGGTCAACGAAGGTGTTGTCCTGGTCCAGCACATAGGCGAAACCGCCGGTCATGCCTGAGCCGAAGTTGTAACCGGTCTTGCCCAGGACGCAGACGAAACCACCGGTCATGTACTCGCAGCAGTGATCGCCAGTGCCTTCCACCACGGTGTGGGCACCGGAGTTGCGCACGGCGAAACGCTCACCCGCGGTGCCAGCGGCGAACAGCTTGCCGCCGGTGGCGCCGTACAGGCAGGTGTTGCCGATAATGGCGCTGTCCTGGGTCTTGTAGACGCTGCCCTTGGGCGGAACGATCACCAGCTTGCCGCCGGTCATGCCCTTGCCCACGTAGTCGTTGGCGTCGCCTTCCAGGTAGAGGTTCAGGCCGCCGGCGTTCCACACGCCGAAGCTCTGCCCCGCAGTGCCCTTGAAGCGGAACGTGATAGGCGCCTGGGCCATGCCCTGGTTGCCGTGGAGCCTGGCGATCTCGCCGGAGATCCGTGCGCCGATGGAGCGGTCGCAGTTGCAGATATCCAGGGCGAAATCGGCGCCGCTCTTGTCATTGATCGCAGAGCGGGCCATCTCGACCATTTTCTCGGCCAGCAGGCCCTTGTCGAACGGCGGGTTGCGGTCCACCTGGCAGAACTGCGGCTTGTCCGCCGGAATGTGGTCACTGCCCAGCAACGGGGTCAGGTCCAAGTGATGCTGCTTGGCGGTCTGGCCTTCCAGCACCTCCAGCAGGTCGGTCCGGCCGATCAGTTGCTCCAGGGAACGCACGCCAAGCTTGGCCAGCCACTCACGGGTTTCCTCGGCGACGTAGGTGAAGAAGTTCACCACCATGTCGACGGTGCCGATGTAGTGATCCTTGCGCAGTTTCTCGTTCTGGGTCGCCACACCGGTGGCGCAGTTGTTCAGGTGGCAGATGCGCAGGTACTTGCAGCCCAGGGCGATCATCGGCGCGGTGCCGAAGCCGAAGCTCTCGGCGCCGAGGATGGCTGCCTTGATCACGTCGAGGCCGGTTTTCAGGCCGCCGTCGGTCTGCACCCGGACCTTGCCGCGCAGGTCGTTGCCGCGCAGGGTCTGGTGGGTTTCCGCCAGGCCCAGTTCCCACGGCGCACCGGCGTACTTGATGGAGGTCAGCGGCGAAGCGCCGGTGCCGCCGTCGTAGCCGGAGATGGTGATCAGGTCGGCATAGGCTTTGGCCACACCGGCAGCGATGGTGCCAACGCCGGCTTCGGCCACCAGCTTCACCGACACCAGCGCCTGAGGGTTGACCTGCTTG
Organism: Pseudomonas sp. 8(2025); assembly: GCF_052665325.1. Lineage (NCBI taxonomy): Bacteria > Pseudomonadati > Pseudomonadota > Gammaproteobacteria > Pseudomonadales > Pseudomonadaceae > Pseudomonas > Pseudomonas sp. 8(2025). The sequence goes on from NZ_JBQOIE010000002.1 coordinate 329,821, forward strand.
AGGTCGAAGATCAGCTGCGACAAGTCTTCGATCGAATAGATGTCGTGGTGCGGCGGAGGCGAAATCAGGGTCACGCCGGGGACTGCGTAGCGCAGCTTGGCGATCAGGCCGTTGACCTTGCCACCAGGCAGCTGGCCGCCCTCGCCGGGCTTGGCGCCCTGGGCCACCTTGATCTGCAGCACTTCGGCGTTGACCAGGTACTCCGGGGTCACGCCGAAACGGCCAGTGGCCACTTGCTTGATCTTCGAGCTCTTGATGGTGCCGTAGCGCGCCGGGTCTTCGCCGCCCTCACCGGAGTTGGAACGCGCGCCGAGGCGGTTCATGGCTTCGGCCAGGGCTTCGTGAGCCTCCGGCGACAGGGCGCCCAGGGAGATACCGGCAGAGTCGAAGCGCTTGAGGATCGACTCCAGGGGCTCGACTTCGCTGATGTCCATCGGCGTGTCCAGGGTCTTCACCTGGAACAGGTCGCGGATCATCGACACCGGGCGGTTGTCCACCAACGCGGTGTATTCCTTGAACTTGGCGTAGTCGCCCTGCTGCACGGCGGCTTGCAGGGTGTTGACCACGTCCGGGTTGTAGGCGTGGTACTCACCACCGTGGACGAACTTCAGCAGGCCGCCTTGCTGGATCGGCTTGCGCGGGCTCCAGGCTTCGGTCGCCAGGGCTTTCTGCTCGGCTTCGATGTCGACGAAACGTGCGCCCTTGATCCGGCTCGGCACGCCACGGAAGCTCAGGTTGCAGACCTCCTCGGACAGGCCGATGGCTTCGAACAGCTGCGCGCCACGGTAAGAGGCGATGGTGGAGATGCCCATCTTCGACAGGATCTTCAGCAGGCCCTTGGTGATGCCCTTGCGGTAGTTCTTGAACACCTCGTAGAGGTCGCCCAGCACTTCACCGGTACGGATCAGGTCGCCCAGCACTTCGTAGGCCAGGAACGGATAGACCGCCGAGGCGCCGAACCCGATCAGCACCGCGAAGTGGTGCGGATCGCGGGCGGTGGCGGTTTCCACGAGAATGTTGGAGTCGCAGCGCAGGCCCTTTTCAGTCAGGCGGTGGTGCACCGCGCCGGTGGCCAGGGAGGCGTGGATCGGCAACTTGCCCGGAGCGATATGGCGGTCGCTGAGGACGATCTGGGTGCGGCCGGCGCGAGCGGCTTCTTCAGCCTGGTCGGCGACATTGCGGATCGCGGCTTCCAGGCCGACGCTCTCGTCGTAGTTGAGGTCGATGACCTGGCGCTCGAAACCCGGGCGGTCGAGGTTCATCAGCGAACGCCACTTGGCCGGGGAGATCACTGGCGAGCTGAGGATCACTCGCGAAGCGTGCTCGGGCGACTCCTGGAAGATGTTGCGCTCGGCACCGAGGCAGATCTCCAGGGACATGACGATGGCTTCGCGCAGCGGGTCGATCGGCGGGTTGGTGACCTGGGCGAACTGCTGGCGGAAATAGTCGTAGGGGGTACGCACGCGCTGGGACAGCACCGCCATCGGCGTGTCGTCGCCCATCGAACCCACCGCTTCGTAGCCCTGCTCGCCCAGCGGGCGCAGCACCTGGTCACGCTCTTCGAAGGTGACCTGGTACATCTTCATGTACTGCTTGAGCTGGTCGACGTCGTAGAAGGCCGAACCGTGGTCGTTGTCTTCCATGGTGGCCTGGATGCGCAGGGCATTCTTGCGCAGCCATTGCTTGTACGGATGACGGGACTTCAGACGGTTGTCGATGGCGTCGGTGTCGAGGATCTGCCCGGTCTCGGTGTCCACGGCAAAGATCTGGCCCGGGCCGACCCGGCCCTTGGCGATCACGTCCTCGGGCTGGTAGTTCCACACGCCGATTTCCGAAGCCAGGGTGATGAAGCCGTTCTGGGTGGTGACCCAGCGCGCCGGGCGCAGGCCGTTGCGGTCCAGCAGGCAGACGGCGTAGCGGCCGTCGGTCATGACCACGCCGGCCGGGCCGTCCCACGGCTCCATGTGCATCGAGTTGTATTCGTAGAACGCGCGCAGGTCGGCGTCCATGGTCTCGACGTTCTGCCACGCTGGCGGAATGATCATGCGCACGCCGCGGAACAGGTCGATGCCGCCGGTGACCATCAGCTCCAGCATGTTGTCCATGCTCGAAGAGTCGGAACCCACGCGGTTGACCAGCGGGCCGAGCTCTTCCAGGTCCGGGATCAGGTCGTTGGCGAACTTGGTGCGCCGGGCCACGGCCCAGTTGCGGTTGCCGGTGATGGTGTTGATCTCGCCGTTGTGGGCGAGGAAGCGGAATGGCTGGGCCAGCGGCCATTTCGGCAGGGTGTTGGTAGAGAAACGCTGGTGGAACACGCAGATCGCGGTTTGCAGGCGTTCGTCACCCAGGTCCGGATAGAAGGCGGCGAGGTCCGCCGGCATCATCAGGCCCTTATAGATGATGGTCTTGTGGGAAAAGCTGCAGATGTAGTGGTCGGTGTCGGCGGCGTTGGCCACCGAGGAGCGACGACGGGAGCTGAACAGCTTGATGGCGAAATCCTGGTCGCTCAGGCCCTGGCCGCCGATGAATACTTGTTCGATCTGTGGCAGGCGCTCCAGGGCCAGACGCCCGAGCACACTGGTATCGATCGGTACTTTGCGCCAGCCCACCAGTTGCAGGCCGGCGGCGAGGATCTCGCGGTTCATGTTTTCGCGAGCGGCTTCGGCTTTCACCGGGTCCTGGTTGAAGAACACCATGCCCACCGCATATTGCTTGGGCAGCTCGATGCCGAAGTGCTCCGTGGCGACTGCGCGCAGGAACAGGTCGGGCTTTTGCATCAGCAGACCGCAACCGTCGCCGGTCTTGCCGTCCGCGTTGATCCCACCGCGGTGGGTCATGCAGGTCAGGGCCTCAATGGCCGTTTTCAACAGGGTATGACTGGGTTCGCCCTGCATATGGGCTATCAGGCCGAAACCACAGTTATCCTTAAATTCATCTGGTTGGTACAGACCTGCTTTCATAGACACTTTCTCACCAGGCTGCCTCTTTTAGAGGCAAATTTCTTTTCAATTCAACCACTTGCATTCCGCGCCGAACGTACGCCAGCTTTGCGGGGGCAAAAGGGAGGTCATTGTACACACCGACACAAAGCCCCACAAATTTAGCGACGATCTGTCGTAAATTCATGTCGCATTTATGAACGTTTTAAAGCGATATGCTGTGCTAGTCAAAAAGTTTTGCTTTTGACTGCCGCGACTCAAAAACTACTGTGACGCAGACACCACAAGGCACGCGGCCTGTAAGGCAGCATGCCGATGCGGAAATTTGAGGTTGCCGGGAGAGGCGGCCTGGGTAAGGCCGCCGAATCTTCAGCGAGTTGTTGCCAGTTCTTGTTGAACGCTAGCGACAGTGCGAGGCCAAGGTTTACCAGCCTGAACCTTCGCTGGCAAGGATTTGATGGCGCTGACCGCTGCATCGCGGCTTGCGAAGTTGCCGTAGGTGATCACATACAGCGGCTTGCCGTTGAGGACTTTCTTGAAGTAGCGGTATTCGCCGCCCTGTTCCTTGACGAAGTTCTGCGCGGTGGCTTCCGAGCTGGTACCGAGGATCTGCACCACGTAGTTGCCTGGCGCCTGGCCAGCGTACCAGCTGCCACCGGCGGCCTTGGCCACGGTGACCGGCTTCTCGGCCGGCTTGGCCGGAGCAGGCTTGGCTGCCACTGGTTTCTCTGCCGGCTTGGCGGCAGGTGCAGGCTTGGCCGTGGCCACCTGGGTCGGTGCCGGGGTTGGACGCGCTGCCGGAGTCGGCGTCGGGCCAGCCGTAGCCCCAGCAGGCGGCGCGGTGGTGGTCACGGTCGGTGGAACGGCGCTGGAGCCTTCAACCGGTACCCCGTCGTCACCCTCACTGATACCCCCTGCGGCTTCGGCCAGAGGGCCGCGCATCACGGGCTGCGACTGGCCGACCAACGGCAGCGGCATTGGCTGTGACGAACCGGCGAACTCTACTGACGGGCTGCCATTGGCATTGGGTGTCGGTGTTTGCCCCAAAGGCAGCTGCGCTTGCTCATTGGCCGGAGCGCCGGTGGTTGGAGCCTTGCTGCGGCCCGGCATCAACCAGGCCGCGGCCACGGCCACCACCACGACAGCGGAGATGGCCAATACGTGTTTCTTCGGCATGTTGAACCCCATACTTGGACGCTTGACCGCAGAGCGGCTGGCGATCATTGCTTCGATCATTGCATCCCTGGCGACCTGGTTGATGTTGCCCGGCCAGCCATCGGAGCTTTCGTGAATATCACTGATCTGATCTGCAGAGAAAAGTTCGATGCCCTGCCCCGCACCTTCAAGCCGCTGGGCCAGATATTCGCGGGTTTCCTCTTCGGTATAAGGCTGCAACTCGATGACGTGGAAGCGCTCTTCCTCGGTATTGAGCTGGTCCAGTGCGGCGATCAGCGACGACTCGCCGAACAGGAACACATGGGGACGACCTTCCGGAGCGCCGGCCGCCAGGGCCAGCAGGGCCTCGAGGGCGGACTCGTCGAGCTGCTCGGCATCATCCACCAGCAGATAGACTTCCTGACCGGTCAGGGCCAGCTGCACTATCTGGGCGAGGATCGCGCCGATTTCAGCCTCCGCCACGTTCAGCGCCTGGGCCACCTGGCGCAGCACGCCGGCAGCGTCGCCGGCGCCGCGGGCCGACACCACCACGCTCTGCACCGATTGCTTGTTGGTACTGGCTACCAGCGCCTGGCGCAGCAGGGTCTTGCCGCTGCCCTGAGGCCCGGTGACCACCAGCAGCAACTGGCTGTAGCGGGCCAGGTGATGCAGTTGCCCCAGCACGGGCTTGCGCTGGGCAGGAAAGAACTTGAAGCCAGGGACCCGGGGAGCGAAAGGATCGTGGCTCAACTGGTAATGGCCGAGGAAAGCCTCGTCGGCGTGCAAACTAGTCATCGGGATCTTATTAACCTTTAAGCTGAGCCAGGGCGCGGTAGTCCGCTCCCAGCGTGGCCTGTAAAACCTCTTTCGGATAATCGTCGGTCACTACGGCTTCGCCCATGCGGCGCAACAGCACCAGACGCAAACGACCGTCGATCACTTTCTTGTCAATTGCCATGTGTTCGAGAAAATCCGCTTCGCTCATTTCCTCTGGCGGGATGACCGGCAAGCCCGCGCGCTGGAACAGGCGAATACCGCGGTCACGCTCCTGGCTGGTGATCCAGCCCAGGCGCGCGGACATTTCCAGGGCCATTACGGTGCCAGCAGCCACCGCCTCACCGTGCAGCCACACACCGTACCCCATGTGGGTTTCGATGGCGTGGCCGAAGGTATGCCCCAGGTTGAGGGTGGCCCGCACTCCCGATTCACGTTCGTCGGCACCCACTACCGCGGCCTTGGCCGCACAGGAGCGCTCGATGGCGTAAGTCAGGGCCTGCTGGTCCAGGGCCCGCAGGCGGTCGACGTTCTCTTCCAGCCAGGTGAGGAAGGGCTCGTCGCAGATCAGGCCGTACTTGATCACTTCCGCCAGACCGGCCGACAGCTCGCGGCTGGGCAGGGTGTTAAGGCTGGTGGTATCGATCAGCACCACGTTGGGCTGGTAGAAGGCGCCGACCATGTTCTTGCCCAGCGGGTGGTTGATACCGGTCTTGCCACCGACCGAGGAGTCCACCTGGGACAGGAGGGTGGTTGGAATCTGGATGAAATCCACGCCCCGCTGGTAGCAGGCCGCGGCAAAGCCGGCCATATCACCGATCACGCCGCCACCGAGGGCGATGATGGTAGTGCGTCGATCGTGGCGAGCAGTGAGCAGGCCATCGAAGATCAACTGCAGGGTTTCCCAGTTCTTGTAGGCCTCGCCATCGGGCAGGACCACCGAGATCACCGAGAACTGCCCCAGGCTGCGGGTCAGACGCTCAAGGTAAAGCGGCGCGACGGTCTCATTGGAAATGATCGCCACTTGCCGCCCGGCGATATGCGGCACCAGCAGCTCGGGCTGGTCCAACAGACCTTCACCAATGTGAATCGGGTAGCTGCGCTCGCCTAGATCGACCTTAAGTGTCTGCATGTGTCCCCACAGTGAAGATGGAAGCAGGCATTGTGCCCTGCATTGACGATGGGCCTCGTCTGGTCTTCTGACGCAGCCCGATAGCTCTGCGCCACACCTTGGCGGTCTGGCGCGACGCCGAGAATAGCGCATTTCGCTCGACGCATTAACGGGGTGGCAGCTGCTGCAGGCGCTCCAGTATGTCCAGTACCACCATTCGTGGCGGCCGCTCATCGGTTTCCACCACCAGATCGGCAATTTCCCGATAAAGCGGGTCGCGGATTTCCAGCAGGTCGCGCAGGGTCTTGGCCGGATCGGCGGTGCGCAGCAGGGGACGATTGCGGTCCCGGGCGGTGCGCCCCACCTGTTGCTCGACCGAGGCGTGCAGATAGACCACTCGTCCGCCAGCGTGCAGCGCCCGACGATTGGCCTCGCGCATCACTGCACCACCGCCAGTGGCCAGGACCACGCCGTCAGTGCCACAGAGCTCGGCGATCATCGCCTGTTCGCGATCACGAAAGCCCGGTTCGCCTTCCTTATCGAAGATCCACGGGATATTCGCGCCTGTACGCAGTTCAATTTCCTTATCGGAATCTTTGAATGGCAGGCGCAGCTCTTTGGCCAGTAAGCGACCGATGGTGCTTTTTCCAGCCCCCATCGGCCCAACAAGAATCAAATTTCGCACAGAATCAACGACTCACAGCAATCGCCTGGTTGTTCATGATACGCGGAGTGAGAAATACCAGCAGCTCGGATTTTTTCTCCGACACCACGTCACGCCGGAAAAGGCGGCCAAGATACGGCACATCGCCAAGAAATGGCACTTTATCTACAACCTTGCTCTGGGTATTCGAGAAAACCCCGCCGATGACGATGGTTGCCCCGTCGTTGACCAGGACCTTGGCATTGACCTCGTTCTTCTTGATCGGCGGTACATCCTGGACCTTGTTCAGGTAGTCCGGCTCATCCTTGGTGACCTTGACCTCCATGATGATGCGGTTGTCCGGGGTGATCTGCGGCGTCACTTCAAGCGACAGCGACGCCTCCTTGAAGGACACCGAGGTAGCGCCGCTGGAGCTGGCTTCCTGGTAGGGGATCTCGGTGCCCTTGAGGATCTTTGCGGTTTCCTTGTCGGAGGTGACCACCTTGGGCTGGGAAACGATCTCGCCGTTGCCGGTCTTCTCCATGGCGGTCAACTCCAGGTCCAGCAGCACGTTGTCGGTGATGTAGGCGATACCGATGCCCGAGGTATGGGCGCTAGCCCCCAGATCGACAAAGGGCGAGTTGCTGCCGCCGCTGCCCGGAGCGCCGATGCTGCTGGAACTGCTGGCAGCGTTCTGCACCCCGCTGGCGCTCCAGTTGCCCTGGTTCTGCACCGAGCCGCCCCAGCGCACGCCCAGGCTCTTGTCGTAGTCAACGTTGGCCTCGACGATGCGTGCTTCGATCATCACCTGGCGCACCGGAACATCCAGTTGGGCGACGATGCGCCGAAGTTCGTCGAGGCGCTCCTGGCTCTGGTAGGCAATGATGCTGTTGGTGCGCTCATCCACGGTGATCGAGCCACGCTCATCGGCTTTTTCCTCGGCACGGGTCACCGACTGGAACAGCTTGGCGATGTCCGCCGCCTTGGCGTAGTTGACCTGCAACAGCTCCCGACGCAACGGCGCCAGGTCCTCCAACTGCTTCTGTGACTCCAGCTCCTGACGCTCCCGGGCGGCAATCTCATCCGCCGGAGCCACCAGCAGCACATTGCCGATCTTGCGTGAATCAAGGCCCTTGGTCCGTAGCACCAGATCCAGGGCCTGATCCCAGGGCACGTTCTGCAAGCGCAGGGTGATGCCGCCCTGCACCGTGTCGCTGGCCACCAGGTTGAGGCCCGTGAAATCGGCGATCAGTTGCAGCACCGAGCGCACCTCGATGTCCTGAAAGTTCAGCGAGAGCTTTTCCCCCTTGTAGGCAGGTCGGGCCGCAGCCGCCCTGCTGCTGGTCTCGGCCAGGGGGCGGACACTAACCGTCAGGCGGTTGTCGGTCTGGAAGGTGGAATAGTCGAAGGCGCCCTTGGGCTCCAGGGTGACGGTGGTACGCCCGGCAGCCGTATCCGCAGTGATGTACTGCACCGAGGTGGCGAAATCCTTGACGTCCAGGCGAACCCGCAGCGCCTCGGGCAATTGGGTACGGGCAAAATCGAGGACGATCCGGCCCTCGCGCCGCTGGACATCGACAGCGATGCGCGGGTCGGACAGGTCGATCAGCACATTGCCTTCGCCCTCCTCGCCGCGCTGAAAATCCACGCCGCGTATCGACCCGGCCACTGCCTGCGGCTTTGCAGGCGCCCGAGCTGCCGCCCCCGGAGCAGCGGGCTTGGGCTCGGCGGCGCCGACCAGCGGTGCCAGCAGCGCTATCCATAGCGCTACACCGAGGGCTGAAACAGTCCTGTTCATTTTCCAGATTCCACTTAAGAGTGTTTTTTCAGCGCCAGTGTTCGCGGCCGCTCCAGCCAGGCTCCCGCTCCATCGGGAACAATTTCCACCACCTCGATCTGCGATTCGCTGATGGTCACAACCCGGCCTTCGTTGCGCCCCAGGTAGTCGCCCACCTGCAAGCGGTGGATGCCACCTGCGCCGCGCAACAGGGCAAAGCTCCCGGAGGCGTTGGACAGGGTCCCGACCATTTGCAACTGCTCGATATCGAACCCCTCCAGGTATTGCCGGGCTCGCTGCGGGTCGGGCCGGACCGCACTGGCCCCTTGCCGACGGGCCGCCAGGTCAAGCCTTTGCAGCGGCTGGAACGGACTGCGCAATGCGCTGGCGTCATAGGTGAACGAGGGGTAAGACCGGATTACCGGCATTGGTTCAATCGGCCCGGGCGCTTGCAGGCGCATCTGGTTCATGTAGGCGTCCAGGTCGGCAAAGTCGTCATCGGCGCCACCACACCCCCACAGCCCGGCACAAAGGCAGCCAAGCACCGCCCAGCGCAGGCGCCTCATGAGTGCGGCTCCGGAGCGTCGTACCTGTAGGTGCGCGCCTCGATGCTCATGCGCAACAGCGCCGGATTGCCCACCGCCACAGGCTGAATGCGAAAATCATGCAAGGTGACGATGCGCGGCAGGCCGGCGACGCCACTGACGAAGCTCGCCAGGTCGTGATAGGCACCGGTGACAGTAATCTGGATCGGCAACTCGACGTAGAACTGCCTGGCCACCTCCGGTTGCAGCCTGATTTCCTCGAAGGCCAGGCCACTGCCCAGCCCCACGCGACTGATGTCCTCCAGCAGGCCGGGGACCTCGGTGTCGCTGGGCAACTGACGCAACAGCAGGTCGAAGCTGTTGCGTATGACGGCCAACTGCTCCTGGTAGCGCGGTAAATTGGCTCCCTGGCGCGCCTTGCCGGCAAACTCCTGCCGGAGACGAGTTTCCTCCTGGCGCTGGCGCTCCAGTTGCTCCAGGTGCGGGCTCAGGTAAAAGCCGTAGCCCACTAGCAGAACCAGCAGCAGAAGCAGGGCCGCCACCAGACTCCTGGCCGGCCCGGGCCAGGAGCCCAGGTTGGCCAGCTCCAGCTCCCGCAGATCGATACGCCGCAACTCTGCCAGCCATTGTCGGGGGGTCATTGCCGAAGCTCTCCGGTTGGCCCAGGCGTCTGCCCGACATTCAGCCGGAACAGGTTGTTCAGCCCTTGCTGGGCGTCCACCGCGTTCTTCACCTCGGTCAGGCTGGGGGCAGCAAAACCCTCGGCAGCCTGCAGATTGCGCATCAGGTCGGACACCCTGTTGTTTGACTCGGCGGCACCGCTGATTCCAAGGTTCTGCCCCTGCAGATCCACCTCGGTGAAGTACACGCCATCAGGCAGGCTGCGGGCCAACTGCTGAAAAATCCGCACACTGTTGGAGCGGTTGCCCTGCAGCTCTTCGATGATGCCCATGCGTTCGAGCAACTGCTGTCGTTGCGCCTTGAGCCCCTGGATGCTGGCGATCTGCTTATCCAGGCGTGCCGTCGCCTGGCCCAGATACTGGTTGCGCAAATGCTGGCGCTCGATCACCCGGCTTATATAGGCGTCGGCCAACAGAATGACCCCGGCCCCGAGCACGACCATCATCGCCAGCATCTGTAGGAAACGCCGACGTCTCAGTTCGCGCGAGGCCTCGCGCCAGGGCAACAGGTTGATCCGCGCCATCAGTCGAACCCTCGCAGGGCCAGGCCACAGGCCAGGAGCAGGTTCGGCGCCTGTTCATTCAATACCTGGGGGTCGACTCGAGGCCCCATCGGCATGGCCCGGAAAGGATTGGCCAGCGACGTATCGATGCCTGTCTCGCCCTCCACCCGCCGCTCCAGGCCGGCCAGGCCGCTACCGTCTCCGGCCAGCAGCAGTTGCACCAGGGGCTGTTGCTGAGGCGAGGTGGCGAACTGCTGCAGGGAACGGCTGACCTGTTGCAGCACCTCCTGCTCGAAGGGTTGCAGCAACTCTTCGGCGCAACCCTGTGGCAAACAGCCCTGGCTCTGCGCCAGCAATGCCTGCTCCAGTGTCAGCCCGTATCGACGCTGGAGCGCTTCAATCAGAGGCCCGCTACCGAAAAGCTGCTCACGGCTATAGATCACTCGCTGGCCGTGCAGGACGCTGAAACGGCTGAGGGCCGGGCCTATATCCAGCAACGCCACGGCGCCAGGAGTCGCCAGCGGCAGGTGCGCCGCCAGCAGCAACAGGCAGCGCTCCAGAGCCAGGGGCTGGGTATCCACCACCCGGGCTGTCAGGCCGGCCAGGCCCAATACCGTTTCCAGGGCCTCTACCCGCTCGTTGCGACAGGCTACCAGCAGCACCTGAACCCGCTGCGGATTACCGGGTACCGGCCCCTGCACTTCAAAATCCAGGGCCACGTCTTCCAGGGGATAGGGAATGTACTGGCCGGCTTCCAGCCGGACCTGCTGCTCCAGTTCGTCGGTGTGCAGGCCCGCCGGCATTTCGATCAGTTTGCTGATCACCGCCTCGCCGGCCACCGCTACCGCCGCCCCCTTGAGCCGGCTGCCCGTCTTGAGCCAGGCGCGGGACAGGGCCGCGGCCAGGGCCTCGGGGTCGGCAATGTGCTGGTCAAGCACAGTATTGGGCGCCAGGGGCTCCCTGGCGTAGGCCTCGACCCGGTACCCCTGCCCCTGGCGCCCCAGGGCCAGAAGCGTGACCGATGTCGCATTGATATCGATCCCCATAAGGGAACTCGGCTTTTTGCTGAAGAGTCCAAGCACGACCAATTCCCTATGACTATCCGTGACTTACGGACTGCTTAAGCTGCATTGCGTTCAATGGTCACGTCTTGACAGACGGGCAAATGACGCTCTCGGCGGAAAATGCTTATAATGCCCAGCGTTTTTTTTCCGCTTTTACCTGCTGCGTGGGCCGGCCCCTGATGTCCGTGAATGCCCTGACGCCTAATTCATTCCTTTCTCTGGAAATCCAAAAGCCTTGATTCGTCTGCTGAAGTTTTTCGGGTGGTCCATCGTCGCGGTGTTCTGCGGGCTCCTCCTCGCCCTCTCCGGTGCGTTTCTCTATCTTAGTCCCGGCTTGCCGTCGGTTGAGGCCCTGAGAAGCATCCAGTTGCAGATTCCCCTGCGGGTGTACAGCAGCGACGGCAAACTGATCGCTGAATTCGGTGAAATGCGCCGTACTCCCATACGTTTCGCCGACATTCCGCCCAACTTCATCAATGCGTTACTAAGTGCTGAAGACGACAACTTCGCTAACCATTACGGGGTTGACCCCAGCAGCCTGATGCGTGCCGCAACCCAGCTGGTCAAGAGCGGACACATCCAGTCCGGCGGCAGTACCATCACCATGCAAGTGGCGAAGAACTTCTTCCTGAGCAGCGAGCGCAGCTTCTCGCGCAAGACCACCGAGATCCTCCTGGCTCTGCAGATCGAACGGCAGCTGACCAAGGACGAGATCCTCGAGCTGTACGTCAACAAGATCTACCTGGGCAACCGTGCCTACGGAATCGAGGCAGCGGCCCAGGTGTATTACGGCAAGTCCATCCGTGACGTGAGCCTGGCGCAGATGGCGATGATCGCCGGCCTGCCCAAGGCGCCTTCGCGCTTCAACCCCCTGGCCAACCCGGCACGCAGCAAGGAACGTCGCGACTGGATCCTGGGGCGCATGTACAAGCTCGGCAAGATCACCGAAGCGGCCTATACCGAGGCAATCAACGAACCGTTGAACGCCAGCTATCACGTACCGACTCCGGAAGTGAACGCCCCGTACATCGCCGAGATGGCCCGGGCCGAAATGGTCGGCCGCTATGGCAGCGATGCCTACACCGAAGGTTTCCGGGTCACCACCACGGTGCCCAGCGATCTGCAGGAAATGGCCAACACCGCGGTCCATGAAGGCCTGATGACCTACGACCAGCGCCACGGCTATCGCGGCCCGGAATCGCGCCTGCCAGGCAAGACCCAGGCGGCCTGGGCCAGCGAACTGACCAAGCAGCGGACCATCAGCGGCCTGGAACCGGCGATCGTCACCCTGGTAGAGAAGAATGGCCTCCAGGTGCTGACCCGCAACGGCGAAGAACATGTGGCCTGGGACAGCATGAAATGGGCCCGGCCGTTCCTCAATACCAACAGCATGGGCCCGGTCCCGCGCCAACCGGCGGACGTGGCCCAGGTCGGCGACCTGATCCGCGTGCAGCGCCAGGCGGACAACTCGTTGAAGTTCAGCCAGATCCCGGTCGCCCAGGGCGCCCTGGTGACGCTGGACCCGCAGAACGGTGCGATCCGCGCCCTGGTGGGCGGCTTCGCCTTCGAGCAGAGCAATTACAACCGTGCGATGCAGGCCAAGCGCCAGCCCGGCTCCAGCTTCAAGCCGTTCATCTATAGCGCCGCCCTGGATAACGGCTACACCCCGGCCAGCCTGGTGAACGACGCACCTATCGTGTTCGTCGACGAATACCTGGACAAGGTCTGGCGCCCGAAGAACGACACCAACACCTTCCTCGGCCCGATCCGCATGCGCGAGGCGCTGTACAAGTCGCGCAACCTGGTGTCGATCCGCCTGCTGCAGAGCATGGGCGTGGACCGCACCATCGACTACATCAGCAAGTTCGGCTTCAACAAGCAGGACCTGCCGCGCAACCTGTCCCTGGCCCTGGGTACTGCAACCCTGACGCCGATGGAAATCGCCACCGGCTGGAGCACCTTTGCCAACGGCGGCTACAAGATCACCCCGTACATCATCGACAAGATCGAAAGCCGCAACGGAGAGCTGCTGTTCAGCGCCAACCCGCCAAGCGCCCCCACCGGCAATACGGCCACCAGCGGCATCGCCGCCCCTGAGCACAACTTCACGATCAACAACGTGGCCGGTGAAACCTCAGCTCCGGCAGCGACGCAAGCCCCGGCGGTTGCCGAGCGGATCATCGATGGCCGTACCACCTACATCCTCAACAGCATGCTCCAGGACGTGATCAAGCTGGGTACCGGACGCCGCGCACTGGCCTTGGGCCGTACCGACCTGGCGGGCAAGACCGGTACCACCAACGAGTCCAAGGATGCCTGGTTCTCCGGCTACAACGCCGACTACGTGACCACCGTATGGACCGGTTTCGACCAGCCGGAAAGCCTGGGGCGCCGCGAATACGGCGGCACCGTGGCACTACCGATCTGGATGAGCTTCATGGGCGCCGCCCTCAAGGACAAGCCGCCACACACCCAGCCAGAGCCGGAAGGCATTCTCAGCCTGCGGGTAGACCCGGTCAGCGGCCGCGCCGCCACACCCGGCACGCCCAATGCCTACTTCGAACTGTTCAAGAGCGAAGACACTCCGCCCTCGGTCAATGAACTGGGCAATGGCGCCGTACCAGGCAGCCCGCTGCCGGCGGACGAAGCGGCGCCGATCGATCTGTTCTAGCGCCAGGGGAGCCGCGAACGCGGCAACCTTCGCCGGCGTGCCCGATCCTACAGCGGACAAGCGCCCACAAAAAAGCCCCGGCTCTCGCGAGCCGGGGCTTTTTGCATGACGCTACGAACGCTTAACCGTTGAACACATCATCCACGCTCTTGAGCGGGTAGTTCTTCGGGTACGGCAGGGTAGCCACGCCGGTCTCGATGGCGGCCTTGGCCACGGCATCGGAGATCACGGTGATCAGGCGGGCATCCATTGGCTTGGGAATGATGTACTCACGGCCGAATTCCAGCTTGATGCCACCGTAGGCGTCGCACACTTCCTGAGGAACCGGCAGCTTGGCCAGGTCACGCAGGGCGTTGGCCGCGGCGATCTTCATTTCTTCGTTGATGCGCTTGGCGCGTACGTCCAGGGCACCACGGAAGATGAACGGGAAGCCCAGGACGTTGTTCACCTGGTTCGGGTAGTCCGAACGGCCGGTAGCCATGATCACGTCGTCGCGGGTGGCGTGCGCCAGTTCCGGGGCGATTTCCGGATCAGGGTTGGAGCAGGCGAACACGATCGGGTTCGGCGCCATGGATTTCAGGCCTTCAGCACTCAGCAGGTTCGGGCCGGACAGACCGACGAACACGTCGGCGCCTTGCAGGGCGTCGGCCAGGGTGCGCTTGTCGGTGGCGTGGGCGAACACCGCCTTGTACTGGTTCAGATCATCGCGGCCGGAGTGGATCACGCCGGTACGGTCGACCATGAAGATGTTTTCGATCTGTGCACCCATGCTCACCAGCAACTTCATGCAGGAGATGGCGGCAGCACCGGCACCCAGGCAGACGATCTTGGCGTCGGCCAGGGTTTTGCCAGCGATTTCCAGGGCGTTGATCATGCCGGCGGCGGTAACGATCGCGGTGCCGTGCTGGTCATCGTGGAACACCGGAATGTCGCACTGCTCGATCAGAGCGCGCTCGATCTCAAAGCACTCGGGTGCCTTGATGTCTTCCAGGTTGATGCCACCGAAGGTGATGGAAATGCGCTTGACGGTGTCGATGAAAGCCTGCGGGCTTTCGGAGTCGACTTCGATGTCGAATACATCGATGCCGGCGAAACGCTTGAACAGCACGCCCTTGCCTTCCATCACTGGCTTGGAGGCCAGTGGGCCGAGGTTACCCAGGCCGAGAATCGCGGTGCCATCGGAAATGACGGCAACCAGGTTGCCTTTGCCGGTGTACTTGTAGGCCAGTTCCGGATCGCGAGCGATTTCGCGTACCGGCTCGGCTACGCCGGGGCTGTAGGCCAACGCCAGATCACGAGCGGTAGCAGTGGCCTTGGTGAGCTCGACACTCAGCTTTCCTGGACGAGGATTGGCATGGTATTCGAGAGCGGCAGTTTTCAAATCAGACATGTGGGCATTCCGCTTTTTGCTGTTGGACAGACGGACCGCCGAGGATACTCGTGTCGCATAGTCCCCACAAGACTGCCCAGTCACCCCTGTCAAGGCCCCTAGCGTACGACTTTGGGCCAAGAGCCACGGGGTACAAGGCTTTCAACTGTTCACAATCCATTAAAAAAATGTCTACAATTTTTCTTTATCAGATAAGTCCGAGCATGGAAGGGTCTGTCACGGACAACATCCAGCGCGGATGTGCAGATTGCCGGCCAAGCTGACGCGAGCGATCGACAACCCAGCCCCGAGCCTCGATCCGGCGCCCTGAAAGGCCACTGAGCAGCCGGCGATCGAAGCGCCGCAGGACATTGGGTGCAATGCGCAATACAACCTGCCCCTGCAATGTGATCCAAAGACCACCGCGATTGCGCTGCACCTTGCTCACTCGCCCTTCGAACAGGGCAAAGCCCGCGCGATGGATCTGCTGCGCCTTGAGTACAGGTGAACGTCGCCAAAGCCCCAGCCCGGCTCGGCGCGCATGGTTCTCGGCAGCCTTCTGGCAGCTCGCCAGGGCGACGTTTGGCAGCACGGCAATCCGATAGGCCAAGCCTTCCGCGATCAACCGGGCTTCGAAGTTGATACCAGTGACGCCATAGACATGGGCCAGGACACGACCGTAGCGATCCTGCCTTTCACGCCCCGGCAGCAGGCCGACCCGCCCACCACTCTGTGCCACCAGTTGTCGCAGGCGCTGCCGCGCCGCCTCGGCGAAGGGCTCGGCAGGGCGCCCCTTGCCCGCCAGCTCCGGGGCATTGAGGCCGATCATGCGCAACCTGCGGCCATCCTTGAGGTGCAGGGTGTCGCCGTCCACCACGCGGAGCACCGTTGCCGGCAACAGCCCCTTGGGCGCCGGGCAAAACGCCTCGGCCGCTGTCAGCCAAATCGCGCCCACAAAAAAGGCGCCCACTAGGGACGCCTTTTTCATCAGCGAGGAAAGTCGGTATCGGCTTTCCAGAACGATCAGCCTCAGGCCTTCTTCGTTGCGCCGAAAGCACCGAAGCGCGACTTGAACTTGTCGACACGACCGCCAACGTCCAGAGTCTTTTGCTTGCCGGTGTAGAACGGGTGGCACTCGTTGCACACGTCCAGGCTCAGAGGCTTGGCCAGGGTGGAGCGAGTTTCGATGACGTTACCGCAGCTGCAGGTAGCGGTAATGGCTTCGTATACTGGATGGATATCGGCTTTCATGGTGTATTCCTCAGGCTAGCGTGCCGCCACCCAACACTATTGTTGAATACCGCACGAATTAGGGCGCGAATTCTACCAGACCGCGTCAAACGCGCAAGCGATCCTGAGTGCAGCCCATCAGAAAAAGCCGGTGCAACCTTGACAGCCCAGGCTTTGCCACCCCCTGAACTGAAGAAACGGCTTCATGCCCGGGCAGACCCCGCAGGTACAGGGGCCACGCACGCTTATACAGGACACTCCACCGCTGCTCTGTTAGGCTCCGGGGCCTATTTACCCTCTGCTCAACGAGATTGTCCCGCGTGCCCGACGCCATCCTGCGCCTCGCCCTGCCCTCGCCTCTGCGCCGCCTGTTCGACTACCGTGCTCCGGCCGGGGTGCTGCGTGCCCAGTTGCACCCCGGCATGCGCCTGCGGGTGCCATTCGGCCGCCGGGAAATGATCGGCATCCTGGTGGAGGTGGCGGATCACAGCGAGGTCCCGGCGGAAAAACTCAAGCCGGCCCTGGCCCTGCTGGATCCCACGCCTCCGCTACCGCCGGCCCTGTTCAAGCTGTGCCTGTGGACCGCCCAGTACTACCAGCACAGCCTGGGAGACACCCTGAGCTGGGCATTGCCAGTGCTGTTGCGCCAGGGCGAGCTGGCCGAGGCCCGCCAGGAACGCTTCTGGTCGATCGCCCCCGGGGCCCGGCTCGACGACCCGCGCATCGCTCGCGCCCCACGCCAGCGCGAAGCCCTGGCAACCCTGGCCCAGCACCCACACGGCGTGCCCCATACCCTGCTGAGCAAGTTGATGCTGAGCAAGGACAGCCTCGACCTGCTGCTGGCCAAGGACCTGGTGCAGGTGGAGGTGCGCAAGCACGCGCCGGGCGTGCGCCACGAACACTGGCTGGCCCAGCCCGAACTGCCGCTCAACAGCGAGCAGCGCGCCGCCTATGAAGCCATCCGCGCCGGGTTCGACAGCTATCACGCGTTTCTCCTGGCCGGGGTCACCGGCAGCGGCAAGACCGAGGTCTACCTGCAACTGATCCGCGAAACCCTGGAAGCCGGCAAGCAGGCCCTGGTGCTGATTCCGGAGATCAACCTCGGCCCGCAGACCCTGGCGCGCTTCGAGCAACGCTTCAACGCCCGCATCGCCCTGCTGCACTCGGCGGTCAATGACCGCGAACGCCTGGACGCCTGGCTGGCTGCCCGGGACGGCGAGGCCGACATCATCATCGGCACCCGCTCGGCCCTGTTCACGCCGATGAAGAACCCTGGCCTGATCATCATCGACGAGGAGCACGACGGGTCCTATAAACAGCAGGAAGGCCTGCGTTACCACGCCCGCGACCTGGCTCTGGTACGTGCGCGCCAAGAAAACATTCCCATCGTCCTGGGCTCGGCCACGCCGTCCCTGGAAAGCCTGCACAACGCCTACACCGGCCGCTACGGCCTGCTGCGCCTGAACGAGCGGGCCGGCGGCGCCAAGCAGCCGCGTTTCCTGCGCCTGGACGTGAAGAGCCGCCCGCTGGACAGCGGCATTTCCGGCCCCATGCAGCAAGCCATCGGCCAGACCCTGGCCGCCGGCCAGCAGGTCCTGGTGTTCCTCAACCGCCGCGGCTTCGCCCCGACCCTGCTCTGCCACGACTGCGGCTGGATGTCCGAGTGCAAGCGCTGCGATGCACGCATGACCGTGCACCAGCGTTCCGGCGAGCTGCGCTGCCACCACTGCGGCCATGTGGAGCGGGTTCCGCGCCATTGCCCGCAATGCGGCAAGGTCGACCTGCGCCCCGTGGGCGCCGGCACCGAGCGGGCGGAAGAGCGCCTGGGCATCCTGTTCCCCGATTACCCGGTGCTGCGGGTGGACCGCGACAGCACCTCGCGCAAGGATGCGATGAACCAGCTGTTCGCCACTATCCAGAAAGGCCAGCCGTGTATCCTCGTGGGCACCCAGATGCTGGCCAAGGGTCATCACTTTCCCCGGGTGACCCTGGTGTCGATCCTCGATGCCGATGGCGGCCTGTTCTCCGGCGACTTCCGCGCCAGCGAGCGCATGGCGCAACTGATTGTCCAGGTCGCCGGGCGGGCCGGCCGGGCCGAAGAGCCGGGCAAGGTGATCATCCAGACCCACCTCGCCGACCACCCGTTGCTGGTGCAGTTGACCGAGCAGGGCTACTTCGCCTTCGCCGAACAGGCCCTGAGCGAGCGCCGCGCCGCCGGCCTTCCACCTTTCGCCCACCTGGCGCTGCTGCGGGCCGAAGCCCACAAACCGGGCCAGGCCGAGGGGTTCCTCGATGAAGCCTGCAGCGAGGCCGAGCGCCTGCTGGCGGAACAGAACCTGGGGGGCATCGAACTATTGGGCCCGGTGCCGGCTCCGATGGAGCGGCGCGCCGGACGTTATCGCGCGCAATTGCTGCTGCAGGCCAATGCCCGAGCGCCCTTGCATCGGTTGCTCAGCAGTTGGCTGCTGGTGCTGGAACAGATGCCCAGCGGGCGGCAGGTCCGCTGGTCGCTGGATGTGGATCCCGTGGATCTGTATTGATCGAGGTCGTGCTTTCGCGGGCAAGCCCGCTCCTACAATGGGCAGCATCAAACCCGCAAGAGCGGGCTTGCCGGCGAAGGCAATCGAATGCCGCCATCGATCCCCAAGCAGTCCTCTATAGTTGGCAAGCCCGTTCCAGCAACGGATAATGCCCAGTTTTTCCACCTGCGCACTGAAGCGCCGCCGCACCAGCGGTCGAAAGAGAAGACCATGAAAGACACCATTCGCCAGCTCATCCAGCAAGCCATCACCCAACTCGTCACCGAAGGTGTGTTGCCAGAAGGCCTGACGCCGGCGATCCAGGTCGAAAACACCCGCGACAAGACCCACGGCGACTTCGCCAGCAACATCGCCATGATGCTGGCCAAGCCGGCCGGCATGAAGCCGCGCGACCTGGCGGAGAAAATCATCGCCGCCCTGCCGGCCCATGAAGACCTGAGCAAGGCGGAAATCGCCGGCCCCGGCTTCATCAACTTCTTCCAGAACACCCAGGCCCTGGCCGCGCGCCTGGACGCCGCTCTTGGCGACGACCACCTGGGTGTACGCAAGGCCGGCCCGGCGCAGCGCACCGTGATCGACATGTCGGCGCCCAACCTGGCCAAGGAAATGCACGTTGGCCACCTGCGCTCCACCATCATTGGCGACGGCGTGGCCCGGGTCCTGGAGTTCCTCGGCGACACCGTGATCCGCCAGAACCACGTGGGCGACTGGGGCACCCAGTTCGGCATGCTGATGGCCTACCTGGAAGAAAACCCCATCACCAGTGACGAGCTGTCGGACCTGGAGAACTTCTACCGCGCCGCCAAGCAGCGCTTCGACGAGTCCGAAGCCTTCGCCGACCGCGCCCGCGGCCTGGTGGTCAAACTGCAGGCCGGCGACCCGGACTGCCTGGAGCTGTGGACCAAGTTCAAGGACATCTCCCTGTCCCACTGCCAGAAGATCTACGAGCTGCTCAACGTCAAGCTGACCATGGCCGACGTGATGGGCGAGAGCGCCTACAACGACGACCTGATCAACGTGGTCAACGACCTCAAGGCCCAGGGCCTGCTGGTGGAGAGCAACGGCGCCCAGTGCGTGTTCCTCGACGAGTTCAAGAACGCCGAAGGCGAGCCGCTGCCGGTGATCATCGTCAAGGCTGACGGCGGCTACCTGTACGCCACCACCGACCTGGCGGCCGTGCGCTACCGCAGCGGCAAGCTCAAGGCCGATCGCGCCCTGTACTTCGTCGACCAGCGCCAGGCCCTGCACTTCCAGCAAGTGTTCGCCGTGGCCCGCAAGGCCGGTTTCGTGACCCATCCGATGGAAATGGAGCACATGGGCTTCGGCACCATGAACGGCGCCGACGGCCGTCCGTTCAAGACCCGCGACGGCGGCACCGTGAAGCTCATCGACCTGCTGACCGAAGCCGAAGAGCGTGCCTACGCCCTGGTGAAGGAAAAGAACCCGCAACTGCCGGAAGCCGACCTGCGCAGCATCGCCAAGGTGGTGGGCATCGACTCGGTGAAGTACGCCGACCTGTCCAAGCACCGCACCAGCGACTACAGCTTCAACTTCGACCTGATGCTCAACTTCGAAGGCAACACCGCGCCGTACCTGCTGTACGCCTACACCCGCGCCGCCGGTGTGTTCCGCAAGCTGGGCAAGGACTTCAGCGAAGTCGGCGGGCAGATCGAACTGCACGCGGCCCAGGAACTGGAGCTGGCGGCCAAGCTGGCGCAGTTCGGCGAGATTCTCAACAACGTCGCCGAGAAGGGCACGCCACACATCCTCTGCACCTACCTGTACGACGTGGCCGGGCTGTTCTCCAGCTTCTATGAAAACTGCCCGATCCTGGCAGCCGAGACGCCGACCCAGATGCACAGCCGTCTGCGCCTCACCGAGCTGACCCGGCGCACCCTCAAGCAAGGTCTGGAACTGCTGGGCCTCAAAGTCCTGGAGCAAATGTAAGTTGGCTGCCAAGAAAAAACCTGCACCCAAGCGTGGCGCCAGCCGTTACCAGGCCCCGGCCAAGAAGCCGATTCCGGGCTGGTTGTGGCTGGCCATCGGCCTGACCATCGGTGCCTTCATCGTGTTCCTGATGAAGCTCGAGCCCGGCAAGGGCGGCGACAGCGTCAAGCGCGAGAAGATCGAACAGCAGAAAGCCACCAAGATCGCCGAGGCCAACAAGACCCCGCCGAGCCCCCAGCAACCGGTGAAGCCGAAATACGACTTCTACACCCTGCTGCCGGAATCGGAGGTCATCGTGCCGCCGGAAGCGGTGCCGGAAAAAACCCTGCCGACGCCACAGGTGCCACCAGTGCCGACCACCCCGGTAACCCCGGCGGAAGCGGCCAAGATCGACACTGCCCGTGCCCAGGCAGCCCTGGCCGGGATCACCCCGCCACCAGCGCCACCCGTGGCCAAGGCGGCGCCGGTGACCAAGTTCTTCCTCCAGGCCGGTTCGTTCCGCAAGGAAGCCGATGCCGACAAGGTCCGGGCGCAGATCATCCTGCTGGGCCAGTCGGTCTCGGTGGAATCCGGCACGGTGAAGGATGAAACCTGGTACCGGGTATTGGTAGGCCCGTTCAGCAACCGCGAACAGCTGACCGTGGCGCAGAAACAATTGGCCGGCGCCGGCTTCAGCAACCTGCTGTTACAACAGCGCCAGAGCCGCTAAGCCGACCGCTACGCGATTGATCGCGGGCAAGCCCACTCCTACATGGCCCCCCGTAGGAGCGGGCCTGCCCGCGAAGCGCTTGCAGCATGCAACAATGACCGCCGGTCCCTCGCTGCAGCCTCCGGTTGAAAAACGCCCGACCACCCCCATATGAGTTTCCATCAGGGCACTTTCGCCCCGCTGTGTGGAGACTCCCCCCTTGACCACCATCGTTTCAGTCCGCCGCCACGGCAAAGTCGTCATGGGCGGCGACGGCCAGGTTTCTCTCGGCAACACCGTGATGAAAGGCAACGCGAAAAAAGTCCGCCGCCTCTATCACGGCCAGGTCATCGCCGGCTTTGCCGGGGCCACCGCCGACGCTTTCACCCTGTTCGAGCGCTTTGAAGGCCAACTGGAGAAACACCAGGGCCATCTGGTCCGTGCCGCCGTAGAGTTGGCCAAGGAATGGCGCACCGATCGCTCCCTGAGCCGCCTGGAAGCCATGCTGGCCGTGGCCAACAAGGATGCGTCCTTGATCATCACCGGCAATGGCGACGTGGTTGAACCCGAGGACGGGCTGATCGCCATGGGCTCCGGTGGCGCCTACGCCCAGGCCGCTGCCAGCGCCCTGCTGAAAAAGACCGACCTGTCGGCCCGTGAAATCGTCGAGACCGCACTCGGCATCGCCGGCGACATCTGTGTATTCACCAACCACACTCAAACCATCGAGGAGCAGGATCTCGCGGAATAAGCCTGTTGCGGCGCTTGCGCCACGGCATTCATTCTTGCTTGAGGACCGCCAACTACTATGTCCATGACACCCCGCGAAATCGTCCACGAACTCAACCGCCATATCATCGGCCAGGACGATGCCAAGCGCGCCGTCGCTATCGCCCTGCGCAACCGCTGGCGCCGCATGCAGCTGCCTGCCGAGCTGCGCGTTGAAGTGACCCCCAAGAACATCCTGATGATCGGCCCGACCGGTGTCGGCAAGACCGAGATCGCCCGCCGCCTGGCCAAGCTGGCCAATGCGCCCTTCATCAAGGTCGAGGCCACCAAGTTCACCGAAGTCGGCTATGTGGGCCGCGACGTTGAATCCATCATCCGCGACCTGGCCGACGCGGCGATCAAGATGTTCCGCGAACAGGAAATGATCCGGGTTCGCCATCGCGCCGAAGACGCCGCCGAAGAACGCATCCTCGATGCCCTGCTGCCCCAGGCACGCACCGGTTTCAACAGCGACGACGCGGCTCCGGCCCAGGACTCCAACACCCGCCAGCTGTTCCGCAAGCGCCTGCGCGAAGGCCAGCTGGATGACAAGGAAATCGAGATCGAAGTGGCGGAAGCTGCAGGCGTCGACATTTCCGCGCCACCGGGCATGGAAGAAATGACCAACCAGCTGCAGAGCCTGTTCGCCAACATGGGCAAGGGCAAGCGCAAGAACCGCAAGCTCAAGGTCAAGGAAGCGCTGAAACTGGTACGCGACGAAGAAGCCAGCCGCCTGGTCAACGACGAAGAACTCAAGGCCAAGGCCCTGGAAGCCGTCGAGCAGCACGGCATCGTGTTCATCGACGAGATCGACAAGGTGGCCAAGCGCGGCAACGCCGGCGGTGTGGACGTCTCCCGCGAGGGCGTGCAGCGTGACCTGCTGCCGCTGATCGAAGGCTGCACCGTCAACACCAAGCTGGGCATGGTCAAGACCGACCACATCCTGTTCATCGCCTCCGGTGCCTTCCACCTGAGCAAGCCCAGCGACCTGGTACCGGAGCTGCAAGGCCGTCTGCCGATCCGCGTGGAACTCAAGGCGCTGTCGCCGCAAGACTTCGAGCGCATCCTCAGCGAGCCGCACGCTTCGCTGACCGAGCAATATCGCGAGCTGCTGAAGACCGAAGGCCTGAACATCGAGTTCCTGCCCGAAGGCATCAAGCGCCTGGCGGAAATCGCCTGGCAGGTCAACGAGAAGACCGAGAACATCGGTGCCCGTCGCCTGCATACCCTGCTCGAGCGCCTGCTGGAAGAGGTGTCGTTCAGTGCCGGTGACCTGGCCAGCGCCCACAGCGAAGAGCCGATCCGCATCGACGCCGCCTACGTCAACAGCCACCTGGGCGAATTGGCGCAGAACGAAGACCTTTCCCGTTATATCCTGTAAACCTTCGCCACCCATGCAGGGACTGGCTTGCCAGCGATAGGGCCTCCCCCGATCGCCGGCAAGCCGGCTCCTGCCGGAAGGACTACAGGTCATGAGCAAACTTCCCACCGGTATCAACCTGCACAAAGCCTCGAAAACCCTGACCCTGACTTACGGGCCGGACGAGGTCTATCACCTGCCTGCAGAACTCCTGCGGGTGCATTCTCCCTCCGCCGAGGTCCAGGGCCACGGCAAACCCATCCTGCAATTCGGCAAGCTCGGCGTCGGTCTGACCAAGGTTGAACCGGCGGGCCAGTACGCACTGAAATTGACCTTCGACGACGGTCATGACAGCGGATTGTTCACCTGGGACTACCTCTACCAACTGGCGCTGCGCCAGGACGAGCTGTGGAACGACTATCTGGCGGAGCTCAAGGCTGCCGGAAAATCCCGCGATCCGAACGAGTCCATCGTCAAGCTGATGCTCTAGCTCAAGGCTCCGATGGTTTAGAGGGCATTTTCTAATTTCATCTGTTTGAATGCTTGGCTGTATGGCCAATGAATGGCCTGCTTGCGGAAAAAATTAAACTCGGGTAACCAATGGAGCTGGCAAGTTCCCTGCAGAGCTTTCGGAACAAAAAGCAGCGGTGCGCAATCAACGGTCACCCGAGCAGTAGTACCTGGCATCGTGCTGTGTGACTGCACAGCAGGTCCGGTACTCGTCTCAGGACAATGGAGCGTCGTAGATGAGTAACAAGAATAACGATGACCTGAAACGCCAAGCCTCGGAAAACACCCTGGGGCTCAATCCGGTCATTGGCTTGCGTAGAAAGGACCTGCTTACTTCCGCTCGAATGGTGCTTGCCCAGGCCATCAAACAACCCATCCACAGCGTCAAGCACGTCGCCCATTTCGGCATCGAACTTAAGAACGTGATGTTCGGCAAATCCACCCTGCAGCCGGAGAGCGACGACCGTCGCTTCAACGACCCCGCGTGGAGCCAGAACCCGTTGTACAAACGCTACCTGCAAACCTACCTGGCGTGGCGCAAGGAGCTCCACGACTGGATCGACGACAGCAGCCTGTCCGAGCAAGACATCAGCCGCGGCCACTTCGTGATCAACCTGATGACCGAAGCCATGGCCCCGACCAACAGCGCGGCCAACCCCGCAGCGGTCAAGCGCTTCTTCGAAACCGGCGGCAAGAGCCTGCTGGACGGCCTGTCCCATCTGGCCAAGGACCTGGTGCACAACGGCGGCATGCCCAGCCAGGTCAACATGGACGCCTTCGAAGTGGGCAAGAACCTGGGCACCAGTGAAGGCGCGGTGGTGTTTCGCAATGACGTGCTGGAGCTGATCCAGTACCGGCCGATCACCGAGCAGGTGCATGAGCGCCCGCTGCTGGTGGTGCCACCGCAGATCAACAAGTTCTATGTCTTCGACCTCAGCCCGGACAAGAGCCTGGCGCGCTTCTGCCTGCGCAACAACGTGCAGACCTTTATCGTCAGCTGGCGCAACCCCACCAAGGCCCAGCGCGAATGGGGCCTGTCCACCTACATCGAAGCCCTGAAAGAAGCGGTCGACGTAGTGACCGCGATCACCGGCAGCAAGGACGTGAACATGCTCGGTGCCTGCTCCGGCGGCATCACCTGCACCGCGCTGCTGGGCCACTACGCGGCGCTGGGGCAGAAGAAGGTCAACGCCCTGACCCTCCTGGTCAGCGTACTGGACACCACCCTGGACACCCAGGTAGCGCTGTTCGTCGACGAGCAGACCCTGGAAGCGGCCAAGCGCCACTCCTATCAGGCCGGAGTCCTGGAAGGCCGCGACATGGCCAAGGTGTTCGCCTGGATGCGCCCCAACGACCTGATCTGGAACTACTGGGTCAACAACTACCTGCTGGGCAACGAGCCGCCGGTGTTCGACATCCTGTTCTGGAACAACGACACCACCCGCCTGCCCGCCGCCTTCCACGGCGACCTGATCGAAATGTTCAAGAACAACCCGCTGGTGCGCGCCAATGCACTGGAAGTGTGCGGCACGCCGATCGACCTCAAGCAGGTGACCGCCGATATCTTCTCCCTGGCCGGCACCAACGACCACATCACCCCGTGGAAGTCCTGCTACAAGTCGGCGCAGCTGTTTGGCGGCAACGTCGAGTTCGTGCTCTCCAGCAGCGGCCATATCCAGAGCATCCTCAACCCGCCTGGCAACCCCAAGGCGCGCTACATGACCAGCACCGACATTCCGGCCTGCCCCGACCAGTGGCAGGAAAACTCGATCAAGCACACCGATTCCTGGTGGCTGCATTGGCAGGCCTGGCAGGCGGAACGCTCAGGTGACCTGAAGCCGGCGCCCACCAGCCTGGGTAACAAGAAGTTCGCAGCCGCCGAGGCGGCGCCCGGGACCTACGTCCACGAGCGCTGAGCCCCGGCCATCGACACGGCGGCGCCAGGAGGCTCCGCCAAGCCCTATTCTTGACAAGAGGCTCGGCCTCAGGAAATCCGCAGGACGCCCGGGATGGCGGCTGCGACGGTTTAATTCACAGGGCTACGGCATGCCACACTCATTCATATTCCGCACCGTCGACCTGGATGGCCAGACCATCCGCACCGCGGTACGCCCAGGCAAGCCGCACTTGACGCCGCTGCTGATCTTCAACGGCATCGGCGCCAACCTGGAGCTGGTGTTTCCCTTTGTCCAGGCCCTGGATCCGGACCTCGAGGTGATCGCCTTCGATGTCCCCGGTGTCGGCGGCTCCTCCACGCCGAGCCGGCCCTACCGCTTTCCCGGGCTGGCCAAGCTGACCGCGCGGATGCTCGACTACCTGGACTACGGCCAGGTCAATGCAGTGGGTGTGTCCTGGGGCGGCGCGCTGGCCCAGCAGTTCGCCTACGACTACCCCGAGCGCTGCAAGAAGCTGGTGCTGGCCGCCACCGCGGCCGGGGCGTTCATGGTCCCAGGCAAACCCAAGGTGCTGTGGATGATGGCCAGCCCACGGCGCTACGTGCAGCCCTCCCATGTGATGCGCATCGCGCCGCTGATCTATGGCGGCTCCTTCCGCCGCGACCCGAGCCTGGCAGCGGAACACGCAGCCAAGGTGCGCTCGGCCGGCAAGCTCGGCTATTACTGGCAGCTGTTCGCGGGCCTGGGCTGGACCAGCATTCACTGGCTGCACAAGATCCATCAGCCGACCCTGGTGCTGGCCGGCGATGACGACCCGCTGATTCCCCTGATCAACATGCGCATGCTGGCCTGGCGCATACCCAATGCCCAGTTGCACATCATCGATGATGGCCACCTGTTCCTGATCACCCGGGCCGAGGCCGTCGCCCCGATCATCATGAAGTTCCTCCAGGAAGAACGCCAAAGGGCGGTGATGCACCCGCATCCCGAACCTGTGCGCCCTACCAAGTAAAAGATACCTGTCGACAGGATCGTCGCGCGCAAGAAGGGCCAGGACCGACTATGTTGTCTGTCTTGGATTGGTCTGCTTGTTAGTGGTTTGACGAAGGAGTGTTGACTCATGCAAGACAAACCTGCGACGGGCTCATTGCCGTCACCCGCCGCGTATATCAATGCGCAGAGCGCGATCACCGGCCTGCGCGGCCGGGATCTGTTCTCCACCTTGCGCAGCCTGGCGGCCCACAGCCTGCGCAATCCGTTGCACAGTGCCCGGCATACCCTGGCCCTGGGCGGCCAGCTGGGGCGTGTGCTGCTGGGGGAAACCCTGCACAAGACCAACCCCAAGGACAACCGCTTCGCCGACCCGGCCTGGAGCCTCAACCCCTTCTACCGGCGCGGCCTGCAGGCCTACCTGAGCTGGCAGAAGCAGGTGCGCCACTGGATCGACGACAGCGGCATGAGCGAAGACGACCGGGCCCGGGCACACTTTGCCTTTTCCCTGCTCAATGATGCCGTTGCGCCTTCCAATACCCTGCTCAACCCCCTGGCCCTCAAGGAGATCTTCAACACCGGGGGCAACAGCGTGGTGCGGGGCATCGGCAACCTGCTGGATGACCTGCTGCACAACAACGGGTTGCCCAGCCAGGTGACCAAGCACGCCTTCGAGGTGGGCAAGAACCTGGCGGTCACCCCGGGCTCAGTGGTGTTTCGCAATGAATTGCTGGAGCTGATCCAGTACAGCCCCATGAGCGAAAAACAGTACGCCAAGCCGCTGCTGATCGTGCCGCCGCAAATCAACAAGTACTACATTTTCGACCTGAGCCCGACCAACAGCTTCGTCCAGTACGCGCTGAAAAACGGCCTGCAGGTGTTCATGGTCAGCTGGCGCAACCCGGATGTGCGGCACCGCGAGTGGGGCCTGTCGACCTACGTCGAGGCGGCCGAAGAAGCGCTGAACGTCACCCGGGCGATTACCGGCAGTCGCGAAGTCAACCTGGTGGGAGCCTGTGCCGGAGGGCTGACCATCGCCGCCCTGCAAGGCCACCTGCAGGCCAAGCGCCAGCTGCGCCGGGTATCCAGCGCGACCTACATGGTGAGCCTGCTGGACAGCCAGATGGACAGCCCGGCAACGCTGTTCGCCGACGAGAAGACCCTCGAAGCGGCCAAGCGTCGCTCCTATCAGCAAGGGGTACTGGACGGTCGCGACATGGCCAAGGTGTTCGCCTGGATGCGCCCCAACGACCTGATCTGGAACTACTGGGTCAACAACTACCTGCTGGGCAAGGAGCCGCCGGTCTTCGACATTCTCTACTGGAACAACGACAGCACCCGGTTGCCGGCCGCACTGCACGGCGATCTGCTGGACTTCTTCAAGCACAACCCCCTGAGCCATGTCGGCGGGCTGGAAGTCTGCGGCACGCCGATCGACTTGCAGAAGGTCACGGTGGACAGCTTCAGCGTGGCCGGGATCAACGACCACATCACGCCCTGGGACGCGGTCTACCGCTCGACCCTGCTGCTGGGCGGCGAACGGCGCTTCGTGCTGTCCAACAGCGGCCACGTGCAGAGCATCCTCAACCCGCCGAGCAATCCCAAGGCCAACTACGTGGAGAACCGCAAGCTCAGCAGCGACCCGCGGGCCTGGTACTACGATGCCGAGCATGTGGACGGCAGCTGGTGGAGCCAGTGGCTGACCTGGGTCCAGGAGCGTTCGGGGGCGCAGCGGGAAACCCTCACCACCCTGGGCAACCAGAACTATCCGCCGATGGAGGCTGCGCCCGGCACCTACGTGCGCGTGCGCTGAAGACACTTTGCACCACGGTTCCACGCCGGAGCCGTGCCCCTTCAATGGACCGACAAGAAGTCAGGATGAAGACCCGCGACCGGATACTCGAATGTGCCCTGCAACTGTTCAATCAAAAGGGCGAGCCCAATGTCTCCACCATGGAGGTGGCCAATGAAATGGGGATCAGCCCCGGCAACCTCTACTACCACTTCCATGGCAAGGAGCCGCTGGTGCTCGGCCTGTTCGAGCGCTTTCAGAACGAACTGACGCCGTTGCTGGACCCACCGTCCGACGTCCAGCTGGCGGCGGAAGACTACTGGTTGTTCCTGCACCTGATCGTCGAGCGCCTGGCCCACTACCGCTTTCTGTTTCAGGACCTGTCCAACCTGGCCGGGCGCCTGCCAAAACTGGCCAAGGGCATTCGCAACCTGCTCAATGCCTTGAAACGCACCCTGGCCTCGTTGCTGGCCCGGCTCAAGGCTCAGGGGCAACTGGTCAGCGGCACCCAGGCCCTGGGGCAGCTGGTGGAACAGATCACCATGACCCTGCTGTTCTCTCTGGATTACCAGCGGATTCTCGATCGCGAAGGCGAAGTCCGACTGGTGGTCTACCAGATCATGATGCTGGTGGCGCCACACCTGCTGCCGCCGGCAAAGATGGCCACCGAACAGATGGCGCTGCGCTACCTGGATGAGCAGGGCTAGAACGCCTCAATAAAAAACGCCCGGCCTTCCCAGGCCGGGCGTTTTTTATTCCTGATGCGATCAGGACTGGCTGCTTGGCGTCGCTGGAGCTGGCGCGGCAGTCGGGGTTGCAGCCGGGCTCGGGGCTGCGGCGGAGTTCGCCGAGCTGGCCGGGGCCGGGGCTGCAGGCTTGGCCGCAACAGCGGGCTTGGCTGCTGGTTTGGCCGCTGGCTTGGCAGCCACAGGCTTCTTGGCCACAGGCTTTTTCGCCACTGCAGGCTTGGCGGCCGGTTTGGCCGCTGGCTTGGCCGCTGCGGTTTTCGCCGCGGGCTTGGCTGCTGGCTTGGCAGTGGGCTTGGCCGCTACAGGCTTGGCAGCCGGTTTGGCCGCTGGTTTGGCGGCTGCGGTTTTCGCGGCCGGCTTGGCTGCGGGTTTAGCGGCGGCCTTGGCGACAGGCTTAGCGGCAGGCTTGGCCAGAGGCTTGGCTGCGGGTTTTGCAGCAGGCTTGGCAGCTGCAGTTTTGGCTGCAACCGGCGCAACCTTGGCACCTGTGAGTTTTTCAATCTGCTTGGTCAGGGTATCGACCTTGTCGTGCAGGGCCTTGACTTCGTTGCGGCTAGGCACGCCCAGACGCGAGATGGCGCTGTTCAAGCGCTTGTCGAAAGCGCCTTCCAGTTCATCCCACTTACCCAGGGCGCGATCCTTGACGTCGCTGATACGCGACTTGGCCGAAGTTGCGGAATCTTTGGCCGCATCAACTTTCTTGCCGACTACGCTCTTAGTCAGTTTCTCGGCTTTCTCACCATCTTTGACCAATGTCTCGAAAAGCTTGCTGCCGTCAGAGTCGATTTTCGAGTACACGCCTAAACCAGCAAGCCAAATTTTACGGGAGTACTCTTCGACTTTCCCGATCCACGAGCTGCCTTCTTTTTCAGTATTCTTTTTACCAGCCATCCCGTTCTCCTTAATGTTTACGCGCGACACGTTCGAGCAACGCCGTCAGCTCATCGAGCTTAGCAGAGAGTGTCTCAACGTCATGTTTAGACGGAATGCCGATACGATTCAAGGCACTGGCGACGCGCGTGTCAAAAGCCTTCTCGACCTTGTCCAGCTGCACTTCGACTTTGCCTTTAAGAGTGCTGACATCCCCTTTAACGCCATCTATCTGACTGTTGGCTGCTTCAAGTTGTTCAGTGACAACTTTTTTGCCTTTCTTTTCAACGGATTGACCAGCCTTGATCAACTCCTGGAAGTACTCGCTGCCTTCCTGACCGACTTTGGCGTAGGCCCCCAGGCCTGCCAGCCAGATCTTGCGGGCATAGGATTTGACTTCACTCAGAGCAGTCGATTGGGCATCAACTTTTTTCTTCAGAATTACTTTGGCCATGGTGCACCTCACGCGCAGAAGGTTTGAGGAACTGCCCTCGGAAAGAGGACCTGAGGCACAACCTAGAGAGAAAAATTAGAATCGGCACCCTAACGACTGTCATGAATTCATGTAGGAGCCGGTTCAGACCAGAGCCTTGTCCAGAGCCTTTTCGATTTCCGACTTGATGGTGCCGCTCATGGCCGACATCAACATCCCCAGTTCCACGTCGATGCGGATCGACTCTTCACCCACATGCACCGCGCCTTTGACGCCCGAGCGCTTGAGGTTCAGGGTATCGCCTGCCCACTGTGGCTCCAGGCCATATTGATCGGCGAGTTTCTGCGCCAGTTTGTCGGCCTTTTCACGGGCTGCCTGCTTGCCCAGGCCATGGGCACGTTCAACACTAATACGGGCCATTGAAGGTCTCCTGCTGTTTCGGGACTTGCCTGAAGCATCTTGACCCTGCGTGCGTCAAAACGTCCCGGCGGATCGCTATCTTACATTCAGCCTTGCCAAGACAAAGACCGCCACCGGCATTAGAATGTCCCGCATTCTCTTTTGGTGACAGCGATATGACTGATCAGCGCAAAGGCAGCGATGCCGAACCCACCACTCACTTCGGCTTCAAGAATGTTCCTGAAAGCCAGAAAGCGGAAAAAGTCGCTGAGGTGTTCCACTCGGTAGCGGCCAAGTACGACTTGATGAACGACGTGCTGTCCGGTGGCATGCACCGCCTGTGGAAACGCTTCACGATCGAGCTGTCCGGCGTGCGCGCCGGCAATCGCGTACTGGACATCGCCGGCGGCACGGGTGACTTGACCAAGCGTTTCTCCCACCTGGTGGGCCCGACCGGCCAAGTGGTACTGGCCGACATCAACGAATCCATGCTCAAGGTCGGTCGTGACCGCCTGCTGGACCTGGGTGTGGCCGGCAACGTCGAGTTCGTCCAGGCCGATGCGGAAAAACTGCCGTTCCCGGACAACCATTTCGACTGCGTGACCATTGCCTTCGGCCTGCGCAACGTGACCCACAAGGAAGACGCCCTGCGCTCCATGCTGCGGGTGCTCAAGCCCGGCGGTCGCCTGCTGGTGCTGGAGTTCTCCAAGCCCACCAACGCGCTGATGTCCAAGGTCTACGACGCCTACTCGTTCGCCTTCATGCCCCTGGCCGGCAAGCTGATCACCAACGACTCGGAAAGCTACCGCTACCTGGCCGAATCGATCCGCATGCACCCCAACCAGGAAACCCTGAAGTCGATGATGGTCGAGGCCGGTTTCGACCGCGTGACCTATCACAACATGACCGCAGGCATCGTCGCCCTGCACCGCGGCATCAAGCCCTGATGTTGCTCAGCGGCCTGCTCGCCAGCGTCGAGACCGGCATCAATCGGGTGCTGCGTCTGGACAGCACGGCGCTGCCGCGCCTGCAGCACCTCAATGGCAAGGTGATCGCCGTGGAATGCCGCAACCCGGCGCTGCAGCTGTTCATCCTGCCCAGCGATGAAGGCCTGATGCTCGCCAGCCAGTGGGCCGCGGACCCGGACTGCACCCTGCGCGCACCGGCCTCGAGCCTGCTGCGCCTGGCCCTGAGCAAGGACAAGACCGCGGTCCTGCACGGCCCCGAAGTGGAGCTGGAAGGCGATAGCGGCGTGCTGCTGGACCTGGCAGCAACCCTTCAGGACCTGGAGCTGGACTGGGAATACGAACTCTCGCGCTGGCTGGGCCCCGTGGCCACCCAGCTGTTCAGTGGCCATGTGCGCAGCCGCGCCCGCTGGTATCAGCAAGGATTTGCCAGCCTCAACCAGAACCTCGCCGAATTCCTCGCCGAAGAATCGCGGACCCTGGTGGGTCAGCGTGAAGCCGAAGCGCGCTTTCGCGAGCTGGATCAGGCCAAACTCGACCTGGAACGTCTCGAGGCGCGCTTGGAGCGCCTTTCCCGATCCCTTGACCCAAGCGATAACGCATGAAGCTGCTTGCCGTCCGCCGTCTGTTGCGCATCCAGCGCGTCGTGATCCGCTACCGCCTCGATGACCTGCTGTTCGACCTGCCCCTGCCCTGGTTCCTCCTGGCCCTGCGCTTCGCCCTGCCCTGGCGCTGGTTCCCGCGCAAGCCGCTGGACCTGAGCCGCGGTGCACGCCTGCGCCTGGCGTTGCAGGACCTGGGGCCGATCTTCATCAAGTTCGGGCAGATCCTCTCGACCCGCCGCGACCTGCTGCCGGAAGACATTGCCGACGAGCTGATGCTGCTGCAGGACCGGGTGCCGCCGTTCGACTCGCAAAAGTCCGTGGCCCTGATCGAAGCGCAGCTGGGCAAGAAGATCAGCGACGTGTTCAGCCGCTTCGACATCGAGCCCCTGGCGTCGGCGTCGGTGGCCCAGGTGCACGCCGCCAAGCTCAAGACCGGCGAAGAAGTGGTGGTCAAGGTGATCCGCCCAGGGCTCAAGCCGATCATCGCCCAGGACCTGGCGTGGCTGTTCATCCTCGCCCGGGCCGCGGAAAAGCTCTCAGCCGACGCGCGCCTGCTGCACCCGGTGGACGTGGTCAGCGACTACGAAAAAACCATCTACGACGAGCTCGACCTGCTGCGCGAGGCGGCCAACGCCAGCCAGCTCAAGCGCAACTTCGAAGGCTCGCCGCTGCTCTACGTGCCCCAGGTCTACTGGGACTGGTGCCGGCCCAAAGTGCTGGTGATGGAGCGCATCTACGGCATTCAGGTCACCGACCTGGCCACCCTGGCCGACCAGCGTACCGACATGAAGATGCTCGCCGAGCGTGGCGTGGAGATCTTCTTCACCCAGGTGTTCCGCGACAGCTTCTTCCACGCCGACATGCACCCGGGCAACATCTTCGTCAGCACCGTGCAGCCCTGGAGCCCGCAGTACATCGCCATCGACTGCGGCATCGTCGGCAGCCTGACCCCGGAAGACCAGGACTACCTGGCCCGCAACCTGTTTGCCTTCTTCAAGCGCGACTACCGCCGCGTGGCCCAGTTGCACATTGATTCCGGCTGGGTCCCGGCGGAAACCAAGCTCAACGAATTCGAGGCGGCGATTCGCACCGTGTGCGAGCCGATCTTCGAAAAACCGCTGAAGGACATTTCCTTCGGCCAGGTGCTGATGCGCCTGTTCCAGACCGCTCGGCGCTTCAACATGGAAGTGCAGCCGCAACTGGTGCTGCTGCAGAAGACCCTGCTCAACATCGAGGGCCTGGGCCGCCAGCTGTACCCGGACTTGGACCTGTGGAACACCGCGCAACCCTTCCTCGAACGCTGGATGCGCGAACGGGTCAGCCCCAAGGCCGTGCTCGGCAACATCCACAGCCAGATCGAACAGTTGCCGCACCTGGCCAACATGACCCGCGACCTGCTGGAGCGCATGTCCCAGCCCCATGCCGCCGATCCGCCGGCGCCCTGGCACAAGCGCAAGGACGACTGGTTCCTGCGCCTGCTGGGCACTGCCCACCTGGGCGGTGGCGCGGTCCTGGCCGCCGGCGGTCCATTGCATGAGCTGGGGCACTGGCCTGCTGGCATCATGATTGCGGTCGGTTTGTATCTGATCGTTCGCCGATAGCCAGTGGCGCGACCTGCTGGCAAACTGTCGAAATCGCCGAGGCGTCACCAGCGGGTTGAGCCCGGTTGTCGGAGTCGAAAATGAAAGATTGGCTGGACCAGATCAAATGGGATGCGGACGGCCTGGTGCCGGCCATCGCCCAGGATCACAAGACCGGGCGCGTACTGATGATGGCCTGGATGAACCGCGAGGCCCTGAGCCTGACCGCTGCCGAGAATCGCGCCATCTACTGGTCACGTTCCCGTGGCAAGCTGTGGCGCAAGGGCGAAGAATCCGGGCACGTGCAGAAGCTTCATGAAATGCGCCTGGACTGCGACGCCGATGTGATCATCCTGATGGTTGAGCAGATCGGCGACATCGCCTGCCATACCGGCCGCCACAGCTGTTTCTACCGCGTCTATGAAGATGGCGAGTGGAAAACCGTCGAACCGGTCCTCAAGGACCCGCACGCGATCTATTCTGCAGGACACTGACATGAGCGATACCCTCACCCGTCTGGCCCAGGTGCTGGAAGAGCGTAAAGACGCCGCAGCCGACAGCTCCTACGTCGCCAGCCTGTACCACAAGGGCCTGAACAAGATTCTGGAAAAAGTCGGCGAAGAATCGGTGGAAACCATCATCGCCGCCAAGGACGCCGCCATCAGCGGCGACTGCAGCGATGTGATCTACGAAACCGCGGACCTGTGGTTCCACACCCTGGTCATGCTGGCGCAGCTGGGGCAGCATCCCCAGGCCGTGCTCGATGAGCTGGACCGCCGCTTCGGTTTGTCCGGACACGCCGAGAAAGCCTCGCGTCCGTCCGCCTGAACAACTTTCTAAGAGGAAACGCAGCATGGGCATTTTTGACTGGAAACACTGGATCGTCATCCTGGTGGTCGTGGTACTGGTATTCGGCACCAAGAAGCTCAAGAACCTGGGCACCGACGTCGGCGAGTCGATCAAGGGCTTTCGCAAGGCCATGAATGACGACGAAAAGCCTGCCGAACCCGTGGTCCCGCCAGCGGCGCAGCCTGTGCCACCGGTTCAGCCGCAGCAGAGCGCGCCGTTGAACCAGCCGCACACCATCGACGTGCAGGCGCAGAAAGTCGAAGAGCCGACCCGCAAAGACTCGTGAGCACTGACTAATGTTTGGTATCAGCTTCTCTGAACTGCTGCTGGTGGGCCTGGTGGCCCTGCTGGTGCTCGGCCCCGAGCGCCTGCCCGGCGCTGCGCGCACCGCCGGCCTGTGGGTCGGGCGCCTCAAGCGCAGCTTCAACGCGATAAAACAGGAAGTTGAACGTGAAATCGGTGCCGACGAGATCCGCCGGCAACTGCACAACGAGCACATTCTGTCCCTGGAGCAGGAAGCGCGGAAAATCCTCGCCCCGACCCAGCAGCAACCGACTCCGGTAGAGCCTGTGGCCGAGCAGACGATTCACGCGCCAGGCGCCGCTACGGTCGCCGAAGCGCCGCCAGCCAGCGAAGTGCCCGCGCCTCTGCCATCGACACCAGCACCGGCACCGACCGCAGAGCCCGCAGCCCCAGTGGCAACACCCGCCACCACGGCCCCCCACGACTCCACCTTGCCGCCGCGAGCACCATGAGCGATATCCCAGAGAACGACCAACACATGCCGCTGGTGTCGCACCTCACCGAGCTGCGCACCCGCCTGCTGCGCTGCGTAGCGGCGATCTTCATCATCTTCGCCGGGCTGTTCGCCTTCACCCAGCAGATCTACACCATCGTCTCCACACCGCTGCGCCAGTACCTGCCGGTCGGCGCGACGATGATCGCCACCGACGTCGCCTCGCCGTTCCTCACGCCGCTGAAGCTGACCATGATGGTCTCGCTGTTCCTGGCGATCCCGGTGATCCTGCACCAGATCTGGGGCTTTATCGCACCCGGCCTGTACAAGCATGAAAAGCGCATTGCCGTGCCCTTGCTGGTGTCGAGCATCCTGCTGTTCTACATCGGCATGGCGTTCGCCTACTTCCTGGTGTTCCCGCTGATCTTCAAGTTCTTCGCCGCCGCCACCCCGGCCGGCGTGGAGATGATGACCGATATCACCAGCTACCTCGATTTCGTCATGACCCTGTTCTTCGCCTTCGGCGTGGCCTTCGAGATCCCGGTGGCCGTGGTCCTGCTGGTGTGGATAGGCGTGGTCAACGTGGCGTACCTGCGCAAGATCCGCCCTTACGTGATCATCGGCTGCTTCGTGGTGGGCATGATCCTCACCCCGCCGGACATTTTCTCCCAGACCCTGCTGGCCGTGCCCATGTGGCTGCTGTTCGAGATCGGCGTGCTGTTCGGCGGGCTGATCAGCAAACGTGGCGAGCACCCGGACGATGAACCGGCCGACGACCACAACGACCAGCCGCCAGCGACTCAAGCGTGAACCTGCTGCTTCTGGAAGAGGCCGACTTCATTGCGGCCGACCGGGTAGTGCTGCGCGACCGACGCCTGACCCACATGCAGGACGTGCATCGGGTGGCGGTCGGCGACAGCCTGCGGGTCGGGCGCATTGGCGGCTTGATGGGCAGTGCCCAGGTACTGCGCCTGGAGCCTGCTGAAGCCGAACTGCAAGTGACCCTCGATCAGCCGCCACCGGCCAAGCTGCCGTTGACCCTGGTGCTGGCCCTGCCGCGCCCGAAAATGCTTCGCCGGGTGTTCCAGACCATAGCGACCATGGGCGTGCCGCGGCTGGTGCTGGTGAACAGCTACCGGGTAGAAAAGAGCTTCTGGCAGACCCCGTTCCTGGAGCCCGAAACGATTCGCGAACACCTGGTGCTCGGCCTGGAACAGGCCCGTGACACCGTGCTGCCCGACGTCCTGATCGAAAAACGCTTCAAGCCCTTCGTCGAAGACCGCCTGCCGGCCCTCAGCGCTGGCACCCTGGGGCTGGTGGGCCACCCTGGCCCATATCCGCCCTGCCCTCGCGGGCTGGACCAGGCCGTCACCCTGGCCATTGGCCCGGAAGGCGGCTGGATTCCCTACGAGATCGATCTTCTGGGCAAGGCCGGCCTGCAACCGGTGCAACTGGGCGAACGCATCCTGCGGGTCGAAACCGCGGTCACCGCACTGCTTTCGCGCCTGTTCTGAGCCCCCATGTGCGTGCTGGCCAAGTGGCCAGCCGGACCTCACGGTCGTAATGGCAACTAGCCAGTCAAGCTACAGAATCCCCCACTCCCGCCGATAGCCTATGGTTAAGCGCACATTGCTAAAAGGGAGTTCGCAGAATGTACCGTTGGCTAGCCAGAAACCTGGGAAACGTAAGCGTCAGCCTCAAGCTGGGTATCGGCTTCGGCCTGGTACTGCTCCTCACCCTGCTGATCACCGCCACCGGCTGGACCGGCCTGGGCCGGGTGATCGACCGGGGCGACAAACTGGGCAATATTTCCGTTATCTACGCCCTGACCAAGGACCTGCGCATCGCCCGCCTCAACTACGAGATGAGCCGCGGTGAACACGGCCCGGCCGCGGTCAACGACTTCCTCAAGCAACTCAACGACGGCCTGCAGGACGCTCGCGCGCAACTGCAGCAACCGGAAAGCATCACCATGGTCGACCAGCAACTGGACGCCGTGGCCGAATACCAGAAAGCCTTTGCCGACATGACTCGCGCCACCGCCAACCGCGAGGCCGCGAGGTCCCAGCTTGGCGCCACCGCGGACAATGCCGTGGCCCGGGTCGCGGAGGTTGAGAACTCACTGCTGCAAGGCGACAGCGTGGCGCAGTTCAATAGCGTGATCGACCTGTCCAAGCTGATCCAGCAGGCACGCTTCCAGGTACGCGGCTACACCTACAGCGCCAAGCCCGAGGCCAAGCAGCCGGCGCTGGACGCCATCGACAACGCCCTGAACAACCTCACCAGCCTGCCTTCACGCCTGCCCGAGCAGCACGTTGCCAACCTGCAACAAGCCAGCGACTCGCTGAAGGCCTACCGGATGGCCGTCAGCGCCTACAGCGACGCCGAAGAAGCCAGCGCGGCTGCGCTCAAGCGCATGGCCGCCCAGGGCGACCGGCTGATGGACCTGAGCAAGCAGCTGACCGTGGCCCAGACCACCAAGCGTGACAGCGACGCCGCGCAGGCCAAGAGCACCCTGCTGATCGCCACCTTGCTGGCCATG
Organism: Pseudomonas sp. 8(2025); assembly: GCF_052665325.1. Lineage (NCBI taxonomy): Bacteria > Pseudomonadati > Pseudomonadota > Gammaproteobacteria > Pseudomonadales > Pseudomonadaceae > Pseudomonas > Pseudomonas sp. 8(2025). The sequence goes on from NZ_JBQOIE010000002.1 coordinate 368,500, forward strand.
CTGTTCGGCCTGATCGCCGCCTGGGCCATCACCCGGCAGATCACCCAGCCGCTGCAGCAGACCCTCAAGGCCGCCGAGCGCGTGGCTTCCGGGGACCTGAGCCAGAACCTCGCCGTGGAGCGCCGCGACGAACTGGGCCAACTGCAGAAAGCCATGCAGCGCATGACGGTGAGCCTGCGGGAACTGATCGGCGGCATCAGCGACGGGGTGACCCAGATCGCCAGCGCCGCCGAGCAACTGTCCGCGGTGACCGAGCAGACCAGCGCCGGGGTCAACAGCCAGAAAGTCGAAACCGACCAGGTGGCCACGGCCATGAACGAAATGGCCGCCACCGTGCAGGAAGTGGCGCGCAACGCCGAGGAGGCCTCAGAGGCCGCTGTGGCGGCCGACCAGCAGGCCCGCGAGGGTGACCGGGTGGTGAACGAAGCCATCGCCCAGATCGAGCGCCTGGCCAGCGAGGTGGGCCATTCCACCGAGGCCATGGGCCATCTCAAGCAGGAAAGCGACAAGATCGGCAGCGTCCTGGATGTGATCAAGTCGGTGGCCCAGCAGACCAACCTGCTGGCCCTGAACGCCGCCATCGAGGCCGCCCGGGCCGGTGAAGCCGGGCGGGGTTTTGCCGTGGTGGCGGATGAAGTCCGCAGCCTGGCGCAACGTACCCAGCAATCCACCGAAGAAATCGCTGAACTCATCGTTGGCCTGCAAAGCGGCACCCAGCAGGTGGCCAGTACCCTGGATACCAGCCGCAGCCTGACCGACAGCAGTGTCGAGCTGACACGCCGGGCTGGTGGTTCCCTGGAAAACATCACCCGTACCGTGTCGGCGATCCAGGCGATGAACCAGCAGATCGCCGCGGCAGCAGAGCAGCAGAGCGCGGTGGCGGAAGAGATCAACCGCAGCGTGTTGAATGTGCGGGATGTGTCTGAACAGACGTCATCGGCCAGCGAGGAAACCGCCGCGTCCAGCGCCGAGCTGGCGCGGCTGGGGATTCACCTGCAAAGCCTGGTGGGGCGTTTCCGGGTCTGAGCCGCTTCGCCGGCAAGCCGGCTCCTACCGGGAAATGCAGGAGCCGGCCTTACAGCACCTGGCGCAGGAAAGCCTGGGCCCGCGGGTCTTGCGGCGCGTCGAAGAACACCTGCGGCGCCGCGTCTTCCAGCAATTTGCCGTGATCGAAGAACAGCACCCGATCCGCCACTTCCCGGGCAAAGCCCATCTCGTGGGTCACGCAGACCATGGTCATGCCTTCCAGGGCCAGGGTCTTCATCACATCCAGCACCTCGCCGACCATTTCCGGGTCCAGGGCCGAGGTCGGCTCGTCGAACAGCATCACCTTGGGTTCCATGGCCAGGGCCCGGGCGATGGCCACACGCTGCTGCTGGCCACCGGAAAGCCGCGAAGGAAACTCGTGGGCCTTCTGGGCGATCCCGACCTTTTCCAGCAACGCCAGGGCCTTGGCCTCGCGCTCCTGCTTGCCGCGCTTGCGTACCACCTTCTGCGCCAGGCAGAGGTTTTCCAGCACGGTCATGTGCGGGAACAGGTTGAAGTGCTGGAACACCATGCCGACTTCCCGGCGGTAGGCGTTCACATCGGTCCTCGGGTCGGCCAATTGCAGGCCGTCGATGCTCACCGAGCCGGAATCGAACTCTTCAAGGCCATTGAGGCAACGCAGGAAGGTCGACTTGCCGGAGCCGGACGGGCCGATCACCACCAGCACCTCGCCCTTGGCCACCTGGGTGGTGACGTTATCCACCGCGCGCACCACCTGGCCGCGGGTGTCGAAGACTTTTACCAGATCGCGGACTTCAATCACTTTGCGCGAGCCTCCGCTCAAGCCGGCTGGCCATCTTCGACAGCGGCAGGTTGATCAACAAATACAGGCCTGCCACGCAGAACAGGATCTCGAATGGCGAGAACGACGTGGTGATGACTTCCCGGCCGCTCTTGAGCAGTTCGGTAATGGCGATCACCGACACCAGGGAGGTGTCCTTGACCAGGCTGATGAACTGCCCGGCCAGCGGCGGCAGCACCCGCTTGAAGGCCTGGGGCAGCACCACATGGCGCATCGACTGGCCCGCGCTGAGCCCCAGGGAGCGCGCGGCTTCGTTCTGCCCGCGGGCGATGGACTGCACCCCGGCGCGAACGATTTCCGCCACATAGGCCCCGGTAAACAGCGACAACGCGGCGATCCCGGCGAACTCCCGGGACAGATTGAGCACCGTGCCAATAAAGAAATAGAAGATGAAGATCTGCACCAGCAGCGGCGTGCCCCGCACCAGTTCGACATAGATCGTCGACAGGTCGCGCAGGGTCGGGTTGCTGGACAACCGGCACAGGCCGGTACCCAGGCCGATCAGCAGCCCCAGCACGCCGGACACCACCGACAGCCACAAGGTGGTCCACAGGCCCCACAACAGCGGGCCCGCGGCCCAGTGCCGGGTCACGCCGATGACATCGCCTTCGGCCACGTCATCGCCGCTAGCCACCTGCAAGCTGCTTTCATCGACGCTCAGATGCTGCTCGGCACCCGAGTCACCGCGCAGCGTGACTTGTGCCTTGCCGCCCTGGCGCACCACCTCGGCGACGGTGGAGATTTCCGCCGCCCGCTGGGACTCTTCGGCCTGATAGGCGAAGTACTGGGGGACACGGTTCCAGCGCCACTCGTAGGACATCAACGAGGTGGCGTAGTACAGCGCGCCAGCCAGACCGATCAGCACCAGCACGGTCAGCACGTGCCAGGGCCATTGGGCTTTCTTGTGTTTGTTCACTTTGCAGGTTCCAGCGGTTTGCAGCGGGGAGGTTCGGCAGAGCCCGGGTAGGCATCGTCGCGAGCAGGCTCGCTCCTACAAAAACGCTATGCGTCCTGTAGGAGCGAGCTTGCTCGCGATCAACCAGAAGTCAGTTGCCTGACACCTATTCCATGTCCTTGAGCCACTCGGTGCTCTTGAACCACTTGTCATGGATGCGATCGTAGGTGCCGTCTTCGTGGATCTGGTGCAGGAAGTTGTTGATGAAGTTGATGCTGTCGTAATCGCCCTTCTTCAAACCGAAGGCCAGGGGCTCGTAGGTGAACGGCTTGTCGAGGAATACCAGCTTGCCATTGCCCACTTTGTTGACGGCCACCACGTTGTACGGAGCGTCGTAGATGAAGGCGTCGGCCTTGCCGTTGACCACGTCCAGCACCGCTTCCTGCTCGTTGTCGTAGCCGTGGTACTTGGCCTTGGCGATCAGCTTCTTGGCGACCATCTCACCGGTGGTGCCCAGCTTGGAGGTGATGCGGTAGTCGGCGCTGTTCAGGTCCTTGTAGGACTTGATGGTGCCTTCCAGGTCCTTGCGGATCAGCAGGGTCTGGCCGACCACGATGAAGGGTTCGCTGAAGTTCAGGCGCAGGTTGCGTTCCTGGGTCAGGGTCATGCCGCTGCCGATCATGTCGAACTTGTCGGTCAGCAGGGCCGGGATGATGCCGTCGTAGCCAGTGGAAACCATCTCCAGCTTGACCCCCATGGACTTGGCCATGGCCTTGAGCAGGTCGACTTCGAAACCGATGATTTCGCCACGCTTGTTGGTCATTTCGAACGGCATGTAGGTCGGGTCCATGCCGACTTTCAGCGTGCCGCGCTTGACCGCGTCGTCGATAGCGCCGGCCTGGGCCGTGTTGACCGCCAGCAGGGCCGCGGCACCCGCCAGCAGCAGCGAAAGATACTTCTTCATCTCAAGTCCCCTGAAGCCATTTTATTGTGGTGTCTGCGCACGGCGATCATCTGCTTGAGTGCTTCGAATGGCAGGCCGTTGTCGATTGCGCGCAGAAATTTGCGGGTGCGATGCTAACGCACTCGGCCATTTGCACAAGGATTTTTGTTGTTTCAGGGGGAGCGACCGGTGGCCGCTGCCACAGCCTCCGGCAAGGCGTAGGCGGCCATTGGCGCCATAAAGCAAAACGCCCTTGAGCAAGAGCTCAAGGGCGTTGGCTTCAGGCCGGTTGCGGCGCCGCGTTCAGCGGCTGCAACGGCAGCAGCGGTGCATGGGGATCGGCATCCACCGACTGGCGCCAGGCGCTCAGCCATTCGCTGTGCCCCTCGCTCCAGACCTGCTCGTGCAGGCGTCCCAGGGCTACCGGGTCGCTCAACAGCGCCAGCCGCTCGCTGTTGTTCAGGGCCGCCGGGCCGACTTTCAGAGCATGCCGTACACGCTCCTGGCGCAGCCACTCGATGGGCTCGGCCTGGGTGTGGCGCGAGGTCGCCAGGGCACAGGCCAGGGCGTTCTGCTGCGGATCCACCACGGCCCGGACAAAGCCGTCGTTGAGCGCATGCCAGCGGTTTTCATGGGTGTACTGGTCGGTTGCCAGCAGCGCCTGTGGCGGAGCGTATTCCTCGGGGATCAGGAACAGGCTTTCGTCACGGGACTTCAGGCCCAGGCCCACGCGGCTGGAGATCACCGACACCGGGATCGACAGCATCAACGAACCGACGATCGGTACCAGCCACCAGAGGAAGCTCGGGTTCAACCAGATCACCAGCAGCGCCCAGCAGAAGCCCAGCAGGGTCTGCGGACCGTGGCGCTTGACCGCTTCGCTCCACGGCGTGGAGTCGTCGTCACGCTGTGGCGAGTTCCAGGTCGCGGCCCAGCCCAGGAACGCGGCCAGTACGAAACGGGTGTGGAAAATCATCCGCACCGGCGCCAGCAGCATGGAGAACAGCATCTCCAGGAGCATCGACAGGGTCACCTTGAACTTGCCACCGAACTCTTTCGCACCCTTGGCCCAGATCAGGATGATGCTCAAGAGCTTGGGCAGGAACAGCAGCACGATGGTGGTGGAGAACAGCGCGATGGCCTTGTCCGGATGCCACTGCGGCCACAGCGGATACAGCTGCCGCGGCTCGAGGAAGTACTGCGGCTCCATCAGGGTGTTGACCGCCAGCAGGGCCGTGGACAGCACCAGGAAGAAGAACCACAGCGGCGCCGACAGGTAGGACATCACCCCGGTGAGGAACACCGCGCGGTGCACCGGGTGCATGCCCTTGACCAGGAACAGGCGGAAGTTCATCAGGTTGCCGTGGCACCAGCGCCGGTCACGCTTGAGTTCGTCCAGCAGGTTCGGCGGCAGCTCTTCGTAGCTGCCCGGCAGGTCGTAGGCAATCCACACGCCCCAGCCGGCACGGCGCATCAGCGCGGCTTCGACGAAGTCGTGGGAGAGGATCGCACCGGCGAAGGCACCCTTGCCCGGCAACGGCGCCAGGGCACAGTGCTCGATGAACGGCTGCATGCGGATGATCGCGTTGTGCCCCCAGTAGTGGGATTCCCCCAACTGCCAGAAGTGCAGGCCGGCGGTGAACAGCGGGCCGTAGACCCGGGTGGCGAACTGCTGCATGCGCGCATACAGGGTGTCCATGCCCGAGGCCCGTGGCGCGGTCTGGATGATCCCCGCGTCCGGCGTGGCTTCCATCAGGCGTACCAGGCTGGTCAGGCATTCGCCGCTCATGACGCTGTCAGCGTCGAGCACGACCATGTACTTGTAGTCACCGCCCCAACGACGGCAGAAGTCGTCGAGGTTGCCGCTCTTGCGTTTCACTCGGCGGCGACGGCGGCGATAGAAGATCTTGCCGAAGCCCTTGGCTTCGCGGCAGACATCCAGCCAGGCCTGCTGCTCGGCCACGCAGATATCGCTGTCGTTGCTGTCGCTGAGGACGAAGAAGTCGAAACGGTCCAGGTCACCGGTGGCCGCCACCGACTCGAAGGTCGCGCGCAGGCCGGCAAACACCCGGGGCACGTCTTCGTTGCAGATCGGCATCACCAGTGCGGTGCGCGCATCCTTGGGAATCGGCTCGTTGCCGGCGCTGGCCCCAGAGATGCGGTACTTGTCGTGGCCGGTCAGCAGTTCCAGGAAGCCCATCAGCGCGGTCCAGAAACCTGCCGAGACCCAGCAGAACAGGATCCCGAACAGAATCAGGATGCTGGTCTGCAGGGCATAGGGCAGCACTTGCTGGGCGGTCTGCATCAGCGGCTGGTGCATGACCTCTTCCAGGTCGACGAAGGACCAGCCCTGGTACGGCATGATGCCTTTCATGTACCAGCCGGCGACGATGGTCTGGCCGAGCATCAGCACCAGCAGGATGTAGCGGCGGATAGAACCGACGGTACGCCAGCGAGCGGCCGGCAGTACCCGTTCGTCCTTCTTCGGCGCTGGCGGGTTGGTACGCCCGGTCAGGCGCCGCCAGCCGCGCACCAGAATATTGGTGCGCCACGGCTCCGGGACCACCTTGGTGCGGCGGATCGGCGGCGTGGCCTTGAGGCAGACCCGGCCCTCGGCGTCCACCGCGAGCATTTCCGCTTCTTCCAGCTCAGCGGCGGTGCTCAGGGTCAGGCGCTGGCCCACCGAGGCCTGGGCGGCATCGGTGGGGCCATCGAAGGTGCTGGACGACAGGCGTTGGTGCAATTCGCTGAAGGACTGGCAGCCCGCGAGTTCCGCGCGCTGCTGGTCCGACATCGGCAAATGCGCCAGGTACTCGGCAAGAGACTCTGGCTGTAGTTGAGAGTTACTCATCGGCAGGCAACTGATAGCTCCAGGTCTCGGTCAGGACTTGCTCCGTTTTAACCGGTTCCGGTGTGGCTGGGGCCGCGTCCGCAGCAGCAGGCTGCTTGGCGTCTTTGTGGTCCTTGTCCTTGGCGTTCTTGGCGTCTTTAGCCTCTTTGCCCGGCTGGGCTTGCGCCTGCTTGGCGGCTGCCGCTGCGGCTTCCTTCTCTTTCTTCTCCTGCTGCTTGGCGGCGATCTTGTCGGCCTTGGCGATGGAGGAGTTGGAGTTCGGCGTCGAGGCCTTGGCCGGCTCGGGCTGCGCAATGTCGCGGACCAGAGCGGCACGCATCTCGGTGGACTTGCTCGCGTCCTTGATCTTCATCCGCAGGGTCAGGCGCCAGCCCTTGGTTTCCGGGTTGTAGCGAACGCTGTTTTCCACCAGCTCGGCGTTGTCACCCACGCTGACCTGGCTGCGAACGTCGGCGTTTTCCGGCAATGCCGCCAGGGACGGGCCTTCGAAGTCCACCAGGTAGGCCACGCTGCCGTCGGGCTGACGGATCAGGTTGGACTGCTTGACGTCACCGGTGGAGCGCAGGGTCTGCTGTACCCAGGCGCTGTCAGGGGAATGCAGGGCGGCTTCGTCGATGGTCCAGTGCAGGCGATAGGCGAAATCCAGCGGCTGGCCTGGCTCAGGCTGCTTTTCCGGGTTCCAGAACGCCACGATGTTGTCGTTGGTTTCGTCCGCGGTCGGGATCTCTACCAGGTCGACGGTGCCCTTGCCCCAGTCGCCCTTGGGCTCGATCCAGGCGCTTGGGCGCTTGTCGTAGCGGTCGTCGAGGTCTTCATAGTGGCTGAAGTCGCGGCCACGCTGGAGCAGGCCGAAACCACGCGGGTTCTCCACCGAGAAGTTGCTCACGGCCAGATGTTTCGGGTTGTTCAGCGGGCGCCAGATCCATTCGCCATTGCCGGCGTGGATCGACAGGCCGCTGGAGTCGTGCAGTTCGCGACGGTAGTTGAGGACCTTCGACGGCTGGTTGGCGCCGAACAGGTACATGCTGGTCAGCGGGGCCAGGCCCAGCTTGCCGACCTTGTCACGCAGGAACACCCGGGCCTTGACGTCGACAATGGTGTCGGCGCCCGGCCGCAGGGTCAGGCGATAGGCGCCGGTGGCCCGTGGCGAATCCAGCAGGGCGTAGATCACCAGGTGCTTGTCGGTAGCCTTGGGCTGCTGGATCCAGAACTCGCTGAAACGCGGGAATTCCTCGCCGGATGGCAGGGCGGTGTCGATTGCCAGGCCCCGGGCGGACAGGCCATAGGTATGGCCCTTGCCAACGACGCGGAAATAGCTCGCGCCGAGCATGGTCATGATCTCGTCTTGCTTGTCAGCCTTGTTGATCGGGTACAGAACGCGGAAACCGGCGTAGCCGAGCTTCTCGGTGGCCTTGGGATCGAACTTCACGTCGCCGAAATCGAAACGGTTCGGGTCGTACTTGATCTCGGTAACGGTGTTGGCGCTGATCTCGTTGATCTTCACCGGCGTGTCGAAGTGCATGCCCTGGTGGTAGAACGACAGCTTGAACGGGGTCTTCTGGTCGGCCCATTCGGCTTTTTCGGTGAGGAAGCGGATTTTTTGGTAATCCGCGAACTTCATCTCACGGAACTCGTTCGGCAGGTTACTGCGCGGGGCCTCGTACTTCTGCCCGGCCAGGTCCTTGGCCTTGACCGATACATCATCCAGATTGAATGCCATGAGTTGACCGGCGCCGAGCAGGCAGACCAGCGCAGAGCCCATCACCAGTGCGTTTCGTAACCGTTTGGCAAACAAGTTTGGTGCATTACAGGGACTAACAATCACGAGCAACCCTCGCCGAAAACAGATCAAAAAACCAACGGCCAGCTATCTATATGCCAGGTTGGCGAGCATTGTTCCGACTCCGATGGGGCTAAATGATTCCCCAAACGGCCGTGGACAAGTCTCTACTTAAGTCAAAATGGACCAACGAACGCTGATCCCCGTAGCGCGCGATTATCTAGTAGCCCGCGTTACAACGCATCAGGGGTAACAAAGTATTTATCGCGAAAAACAGCAGTTTCCGGCCCAAATCGGTGGAAAAAGCTGTTTCAGGCGTTTTCAGGTCTGTAACAGGAAGGTTACCGGGCCATCATTGACCAGGTGCACCTGCATGTCCGCGCCAAAACGCCCTGATGCCACTTTGCCATGCAACTGTTGCGCCTTCACTACCAGGTAGTCAAAAAGCTCTTCGCCAAGGGCCGGCGGCGCGGCTGTGGAAAAGCTCGGGCGCAGCCCGCTCTTGGTGTCCGCCGCCAGGGTGAATTGCGACACCAGCAGCAAGCCGCCCTGCACATCCGCCAGGGACAGGTTCATCTTGCCCTCGGCATCACTGAACACCCGATAGTTAAGCAGCTTATGCAGGAGTTTGTCGGCACTGGCCCGGGTGTCCTCGGGCTCCACCGCCACCAGTACCAGCAATCCCTGGTCCACCGCGCCGACTATTTCCCCGGCGACTTCCACCCGCGCGCCACGCACGCGCTGCAACAGGCCCTTCATGCTTCTTCGGGCGGCAGGTCGAGCAGACGGCGCGCCATCTGGTCGGTGGCGCGTACCAGAGCATCGGTGATACCCGGCTCGGAGGCGGCGTGGCCAGCGTCGCGGATCACCTGCAGCTCGCTGTTGGGCCAGGCCTGATGCAGCTCCCAGGCGTTGTCCAGCGGGCAGATCACATCGTAGCGGCCATGGACGATGACCCCGGGCAGATGGGCGATCTTGCCCATGTCGCGGATCAGCTGGCCAGGTTCGAGGAAGGCGTTGTTGGTGAAGTAATGGCATTCGATCCGGGCAATCGACAGCGCCCGCTGCGGCTCGGAGAAACGGTCCACCACCAACGGGTTGGGGCGCAGGGTCGCGGTGCGCCCTTCCCAGCCCGACCAGGCCTTGGCCGCATGCATCTGGGCGATCTGGTCGGTGCCGGTCAGGCGCTTGTGGAAGGCGCTGACCAGGTCATGCCGCTCTTCCAGGGGAATCGGCGCCACATAGTCCTGCCAGTAGTCGGGGAACAGGCGGCTGGCGCCACACTGGTAGTACCACTGGATCTCCTGGGGCCGGGCAAGGAAGATGCCCCGCACGATCAGGCCGAGCACGCGCTCCGGGTGGGTCTGGGCATAGGCCAGGGCCAGGGTCGAACCCCAGGAGCCGCCAAACAGCACCCACTTGTCGATGCCCAGGTGCTGGCGAATGCGCTCAAGGTCCGCCACCAGGTCCCAGGTGGTGTTGTTTTCCAGGCTGGCGTGGGGGGTGGAACGCCCGCAACCGCGCTGGTCGAACGTGACGATGCGATACAGATTAGGGTCGAAGTAGCAGCGGCTGGCCCCATCGCAGCCCGCCCCCGGCCCGCCATGAATGAACACCACCGGCAAACCTTCCGGTGAACCACTTTCGTCGACATACAGCACGTGCGGCTCGTCGACGGCCAGATCGTGCCGGGCATAGGGTTTGATCTGCGGGTACAAAGTCTGCATTACGCGCTCCGTGGAGGTCGGGTTCATCCCTGGCGGGGACTACATTTATTCTGCCGTCCGGCATCATAAACCCGAATTACGCAATGAGCATGTCCTTGGAGAAAACAGGGTTGTTTCAGGTTTTGCGCGGGGGTCGAAGGCGCTTCGCGAGCAAGCGCGCTCCTACACAAAGGCGTGTACCCGCTGTAGGAGCGCTTGCTGTCAGGCGTAACGTTCCTGCCCCCAGGCCAGCAGCCCCTGGAGCAATTCCTTGAGCACCACCTGGGTCGGTGCTGCCAGGTCCTCGCGATAGCGGAACGGTTCGAACTCTTCCATGTAGGCGCTCTGTGCCAGCTCCAGTTGCACGGCATGGATATGCTCGTCCGGGTTGCCGTAGTGGCGGGTGATATGCCCGCCCTTGAAGCGCCCGTTGAGCACATGGGTGTAGTCGCCGTGGCCGGCGCAGATCGCCTCCAGCCGGCTGGCCAGTTGCGGATCGCAGCTGGCGCCATTGAAAGTGCCGAGGTTGAAGTCCGGCAGCTTGCCTTCGAACAGGTGCGGGATCAGCGAGCGGATGGAGTGGGCATCGAACAGCAGGGCATAGCCGAATTCGGCCTTGAGCCGCGCCAGCTCTTCCTGGAGGGTGCGGTGGTAAGGCCCCCACACCTCGTGCAGGTACTGCTCGCGCTCCTCACTGGACGGCGCCTGACCTTCGACGAACAAGGGCTCGCCGTCGAACAGGGTGGCCGGGTACAGGCCCGTGGTGGCCCCCACGTACAGGGGCTTGTCATCGGACGGGCGGTTCAGGTCGATGACAAAACGCGAATATTCGGCCGCCAGGGTACTGGCCCCCAGCTCCTGGGCGAACTGGTACAGCCGTGGAATGTGCCAGTCGGTGTCCGGCAGGCTCTGCGCCTGGGGCACCAGCCCGGCCGCCACCGCCGGGGTCAGGCGCGTACCGGCGTGGGGCATGCTGATCAGCAGCGGCACCCGGCCTTGTTTGAAATTCAGAACCTTATCCACAACCCTTCTCCTACACAGTCACTTCAACGCCGTGTCGCACGACGCGCTTTTCCAGATCGCCGCCCAGCCAGTAAGCCAGGTCGGCAGGACGATCGATCTGCCAGGCGACGAAGTCCGCCACCTTGCCCACCTCCAGCGAACCATGGGTCTTTTCCATGCCCAGGGCCTGGGCCGCATGCAGGGTAACCCCGGCCAGGGCCTCCTCGGGGGTCATACGGAAACAGGTACAGGCCATGTTCAGCATCAGCCGCAGCGACAACGCCGGTGACGTACCGGGATTGAGGTCGCTGGCCACGGCGATCTTCACCCCGTGCTTGCGCAGGGCTTCCATTGGCGGCAGCTGGGTTTCCCGGAGGAAATAGAAGGCCCCCGGCAGCAACACCGCCACGGTCCCGGACGCCGCCATGGCTATTGCATCCTCCTCGGTCATGAACTCCAGGTGATCGGCGGACAGCGCATGGTAGCGGGCCGCCAGGCTCGAACCATGCAGCGACGACAGTTGCTCGGCGTGCAGCTTGACCGGCAGGCCGAGCTGTTGCGCGACAATGAACACCCGCTCCACCTGCTCCGGGGAGAACGCCAGGTATTCACAGAAGGCATCCACCGCGTCCACCAGCCCCTCGGCCGCGAGGGCCGGGAGCATCTCGCTGCAGATATGCTCAATGTAGGCATCGCTGCGCTCGGCGTATTCCGGCGGCAGGGCGTGGGCCGCCAGGCAGGTGCTGCGCACGCTGACCGGCAACTCTTCGCCCAGGCGACGGATCACCCGCAGGATCTTGCGCTCGCTGGCCAGGTCCAGGCCGTAGCCGGACTTGATCTCGACGCTGGTCACGCCATCGCGCAACAGGCTCAGCAGACGCTTGCGGGCGCTGCTGAACAGTTCCTCCTCGGTGGCGGCCCGAGTAGCCCGTACGGTACTGGCGATACCACCGCCGGCAGCGGCGATCTCGGCATAGCTCACCCCTTGCAGGCGCTGCTCGAACTCACCACTGCGGTTGCCGCCAAATACCGTGTGGGTGTGGCAATCGATAAAGCCCGGGGTTACCCAGGCTCCAGCCAGGTCATTGACCTGGGCGTAGTCGCCGGCCGGCGCCTCCGAGCGCCGGCCGATCCACTCGATGTGCGCCCCTGACGTCACCATGGCCGCATCCTCGATGATCGAGTAAACACCCGAGGCCATGCTGGCGACGTTGCAGTGTTGCCAAAGAGTTTTCATCCAACCTCCATTAATGGTCAGTAGGTAAAGGAGCGTCACTCATGATCGCCTGGGCCTGCCCCGCCATGGGCTTGACCCACAGCATATAGGCCACGATCAGTAGAGCGATCCACACTACGCCGACGATCAGCGCTCCCTGGGTTTTCGGGAAATAGCCCAGCACGCCGAAGATGAACAGCATGAAGGCAATGGCCGCCGCCGGGGCCCAAGGCCAGAATGGCACCTTGAACTGCAACTGGGCCACCTGCTCGGCGGTCATCGAACGGCGCATGGCCACGTGAGTCAGGAGAATCATCAGCCACACCCAGACCGTGGCGAACGTGGCCAGGGAAGCGATCAGCAGGAAGATGTTTTCCGGGATCAGGTAGTTCAGCACCACCCCGATCAACAGAGTCACGGCCATCACCACCACGGTCATCCACGGCACCCCGTGCTTGGACACCTGGGCAAAGCCCTTGGGCGCCTGCCCTTGCCGGGCCAGGCCATACATCATCCGGCCGGCGCCGAAGATGTCGCTGTTGATGGCCGATACCGCCGCCGAAATCACCACGATATTGAGGATAGTGGCGGCCGAGCTGATGCCCAGGCTGTCAAAGATCTGCACGAACGGGCTGCCCTGGGTACCGATCTGTGGCCAGGGGAAAATCGACATCAGCACGAACAGGGTCAGCACGTAGAACAGCAGGATACGCAGCGGCACGGCATTGATCGCCTTGGGAATGACCCGCTTCGGATCCTGGGCCTCGCCCGCAGTGACCCCGATGATCTCGATGCCGCCAAAGGCAAACATCACCACGGCAAACGAGGCGATCACCCCACTGATGCCATTGGGCATGAAGCCGCCGTGGGCCCAGAGGTTGGCGGCGCCAGTGGCCTGGTCCTGCGCGGCGCTGCTGATACCGAAGAGCATGATGCCCAAGCCCCCCAGGATCATCGCGACGATCGCCCCGACCTTGAGCAGCGACAGCCAGAACTCCATCTCGCCGAACACCTTGACGTTGCACAGGTTCAGGCCACCGATGAACAGCACGATGCCCAGCACCCAGATCCAGCGCGCCACTTCGGGAAACCAGAAGCCCATGTAGATGCCGAAGGCAGTCACGTCCGCCAGGCACACGATCAACATCTCGAAGGCGTAGGTCCACCCCAGGATGAAGCCCGGCAACGGCCCCAGGTACTGGCTGGCGTAATGCCCGAACGAACCGGACACCGGGTTGTGCACGGCCATCTCCCCGAGGGCGCGCATCACCATGAAAACCGCCGCGCCACCGATCAGGTAGGCCAGCAACACGGCGGGCCCGGCCATCTGGATGGCCGAGGCCGAACCGTAGAACAATCCTGTACCGATGGCCGACCCCAAGGCCATGAAGCGTATATGGCGGGCTGTCAGCCCTCGGCGTAGTCCACTGTCTTGCGATTGCATGTCATCGTCCCTTTTATTGTTATCGGACAAGTCCGCCCCGCGCAGGGGTGCGGGGCGGAGGAAGCAGACGCTCCGCGCCTGTCTTGCAGGTAAAGCCAACCAGCACGGGCCGCAGCTCCACGCCGAGCGCGAAGCTGCCTGGCGGCCCGGCGTGCATTACAGGCTCGGCAACAACCGGGCTGGCAGCAGCCCGTTCAGGCAACGCGAAGCCAGCAACTCACCGGCGGCGTTGATGTCCGGTGCAAAGAAGCGGTCCTTCTCGTAGTACGCCACTTTCTCGCGCAAGGTGGCACGGGCCTTTTCCAGGGTCGGCGAGGTTTTCAGGCCTTCGCGCAGGTCCAGCCCCTGGCAGGCCGCCAGCCATTCCACAGCCAGGACACCACGGGTGTTCTCGGCCATTTCCCACAAGCGCTTGCCGGCGGCCGGGGCCATGGAGACGTGGTCTTCCTGGTTGGCAGAGGTAGGGATGCTGTCCACCGAGTGCGGGTGGGCCAGGGCCTTGTTCTCGCTGGCCAGGGCCGCGGCGGTGACCTGGGCGATCATGAAGCCGGAGTTGACCCCGCCATTGGCCACCAGGAACGGCGGCAGCTGGGACATGTGCTTGTCCATCATCAGCGAGATCCGCCGTTCGCTCAGGGAGGCGATCTCGGCGATGGCCAGGGCCATGTTGTCGGCGGCCATGGCCACCGGCTCGGCGTGGAAGTTGCCACCGGAAATCACGTCACCTTCGGCGGCGAACACCAGCGGGTTGTCCGACACGGCGTTGGCTTCCACCACCAGCACTTCGGCAGCCTGGCGCAACTGGGTCAGGCAGGCGCCCATCACTTGTGGCTGGCAACGCAGGGAATACGGGTCCTGGACCTTGTCGCAATTCTTGTGCGACGCGGATACCTCGGTGCTGTCCCCCAGCAACGCGCGATAGGCCGCGGCGGTATCGATCTGCCCGCGCTGACCACGAGCGGCGTGAATCCGCGGGTCGAATGGCGAGCGCGAACCCAGCACCGCTTCCACGGTCAGGCCGCCGCACACCAGGGCGCCGGCGAACAGGTCTTCGCCCTCGAACAGACCGCGCAAGGCGTATGCGGTGGAAACCTGGGTGCCGTTGAGCAGCGCCAGGCCTTCCTTGGCGGCCAGGGTCAACGGCTTGAGGCCGGCCACTTCCAGGGCCGCTGTCGCTTCCAGCCACTGCCCCTTGTAGCGCGCCTTGCCCTCGCCCAGCAGCACCAGGGACATGTGGGCCAAAGGCGCCAGGTCGCCGGAAGCACCCACCGAGCCCTTGAGCGGGATGTGCGGGTAGACCTCGGCGTTGATCAGGGCGATCAAGGCGTCGATCACCTGGCGGCGGATCCCGGAGAAGCCACGGCTCAGGCTGTTGACCTTGAGCACCATGATCAGGCGTACCAGGTCATCGCTGATAGGCTCGCCAACACCGGCGGCGTGGGACAGCACCAGCGAGCGCTGGAGGTTTTCCAGGTCGGCGCTGGCAATGCGGGTCGAGGCCAGCAGGCCAAAACCGGTGTTGATGCCATAGGCAGTACGATTCTCGGCGAGGATCTGCTCGACACAGGCGACGCTGGCGTCGATCTGCGCCGAGGCGCTGCCATCCAGGGTCAGGGTCAGCGGCTGCTGATAGATGGCCCGCAGTTGGGCCAGGGTCAGTTGGCCGGGAATCAGGTTTAGCGCAGTCACATTCATGCTCCTTTTGAGAGTTTTGTAATAACTAGCCAGTCGCTCCGGAAGCTTCCGTTGTCCGTCGCCACCCGCAGCTTGAGCAGGTGGCGCCTTGGCACGCTGGCGATGGGGAAATCCGTTTTATTGCACCTTGGAAAAGCGTTTGTTGAGCAATCGCGGGTCCTTGAGCAAGGCCGCCACGCTGGCGATATCCGGGGCCAGCCAGCGGTCCTGGTCGTAGGCCGGAACCCGCTCGCGCAGCAGGCACCAGGCAATGCCGGTGCCGGTGCCGAAGCGCTGCTCCTTGAGAAATTCGAATGCCTGGGCCGCCAGCAGGTACTCGATGGCGAGGATCTGGGTGCAGTTTTCCAGCACCTGCAGCAGCTTCAGGGCGGCGTTGGTGCCCAGGCTCAGGTGGTCTTCCTGCAGGCCCGAGGTGACGAAGTTGTCGAGCACCGCCGGCTGTGCCAGCTGGCGGTTCTGCGCGCACAGCGAGGCCGCCACGTACTGCACGATCATCATCCCGGAGTTGACCCCGGGCTCGGCCACCAGGAACGCCGGCAGGCCACTGACATGGGGGTTGATCAGGCGGTCCAGGCGGCGCTCGGCGATGGAGCCTATCTCGGCCATGGCAATCGCCAGCACGTCCGCCGCCAGGGCCACCGATTGGCCGTGGGGGTTGGCCTGGGACACCACCCGATAGTTGTCCGGGGTGCCCAGCAGCAACGGATTGTCGGTGGCGGCATTGAGCTCGGTTTCCACCTGCCTGGCCGCGTGGGCCAGTTGATCCCGGGCAGCACCGTGCACCTGGGGAATCGAGCGAATGCTCAGGGCGTCCTGGGTACGGATGCCCTTGCTGGAAGCGATCACCTCGCTGCGGTCGAGCAAGGCCCGCAGGTTGCTGCCCACCACTTGCATGCCGGGGTGCGCCTTGAGGGCGATGATCTCGGCATCAAAGGCGGCGATCTGGCCGCGCAGGGCCTCGAAGCTCATGGCGCCGATCACGTCGGCCCACTGCAACAGGCGGCTGGCATCGGCCAGGGCCAGGCAACCGAGGCCGGTCATGCACGGCGTGCCGTTGACCAGACACAGACCATCCTTGGCCCCCAGTTGCACCGCTTGCAGCCCCTCCTCGGCCAGGGCCTGCTCGGCGCTGACGATGTGCCCGCGATAGCTGACCTGACCGACGCCGAGCAGCGCCACGCCGATATGGGCCATGTGGGTCAGGTAGCCCACCGAACCCTGCGACGGCACCTGCGGGGTGATCCCGCGATTGAGCAGCGCCAGCAGCGCCTGGACCACCTGCCGGTGGATCCCGGACTTGCCGTGGCTGTAGTTGATGATGGCCGCACAGATGATCGCCCGGGTCTGTTCGTCGGCCAGCACCGGGCCAACTCCGCAGGCATGGCTGAGCAGGGTATTGCGCGACAGCTGGCTGAGCTGCTCGCCGGCCAGCAACACATTGCACAAGGCCCCAAGGCCGGTGCTGATGCCATAGGCGCGCTCGCCGCTGTCCACCACTTTGCGCACGATGGCCTGGGCATTGTCGATCCGCGCCCAGGCCTGCTCCGAGAGTTCGAGCTCAGCACCGTGGCGGGCGACGGCGACAACATCCTGCCAACCCAGGGGGGCGTCGGCGATTACGATCTTTTCAGCCTGGAACATCGTTAACCTCGTGGTGAAATCCGGGGGCCTCTTCGCTGGCAAGCCAGCTCCTACGGGCCCGGGGCTTGTGGGCTGTTGAACTACACCGTCGCGGCACGACGCTGGACGAAACGGTCGACGTACTCATCCGCCGGTGAATGCAGGATCTCCCTGGGCGTGCCCACCTGGATCAGGCGGCCGTCCTTGAGGATCGCGATGCGGTTGCCGATGCGCACGGCCTCGTCCAGGTCATGGGTGATGAAGACGATGGTCTTGTGCAGCGTCTTCTGCAGCTCCAGCAACTGGTCCTGCATTTCTGCGCGGATCAGCGGGTCGAGGGCGCTGAAGGCCTCGTCCATGAGAATGATGTCGGTGTCCGCCGCCAGGGCCCGGGCCAGGCCGACCCGCTGGCGCATGCCGCCGGACAGCTGGTGCGGGTACTTGTTCTCGTAGCCCTTGAGGCCCACGGTGTTGATCCAGTGCAAGGCACGCTCGGCACACAGTGCCTTGCTCTCGCCGCGCACCTTGAGGCCGTAGGCAACATTGTCCTGCACGTTGCGGTGGGGCAGCAGGCCGAAGCTCTGGAACACCATGCTGATCTTGTGCCGGCGAAACTGGCGCAGGGCCTCCATGTCGTATTGCAGGATGTCCTCGCCGTCCACCAGGATCGCGCCGCTGGTGGGGTCGATCAGGCGGTTGAAGTGGCGCACCAGGGTCGACTTGCCAGAGCCGGACAGGCCCATGATGACGAAGATCTCGCCGGTGCCGATGCTCAGGGACAGGTCGTTGACCCCGACCACACAGCCGGTCTCGGCCAGCACCTGGTCCTTGCCCTTGCCTTGGCGGATCATCGCCAGGGCATCGGCAGGGCGACTGCCGAAAATCTTGAAGACGTTCCTCACTTCGATCTTGCTGATGGCAGCGCTGCTCATTTGCTCACCTCATGGCGCGGACGACCGTAGGCCTGGGTAATGCGGTCGATCACCACCGCCAGAATCACGATCGCCAGCCCCGCTTCCAGGCCGCGCCCGACGTTGAGGGTCTGGATCCCCACCAGCACATCCTCGCCCAGGCCACGGGCACCGATCATCGAGGCGATCACCACCATCGACAGGGCCATCATCGTGGTCTGGTTGATCCCGGCCATGATGCTCGGCAGGGCCAGGGGCAGTTGCACACCGAACAGCTGCTGCCAGCGGTTGGCGCCGAAGGCGTTGATCGCCTCCATCACCTCGCCGTCCACCTGGCGGATCCCCAGGTCGGTGAGGCGGATCAAGGGCGGCGCGGCGTAGATCACCGTAGCGAAGATCGCCGGCACCTTGCCCAGGCCGAACAGCATCAGCACCGGGATCAGGTACACGAAGCTGGGCATGGTCTGCATGATGTCCAAGAGCGGCATCAGCACTGAGCGCAGGCGGTTGCTGCGGGCCGAGAGGATCCCCAGGGGGATGCCGATCAGCACCGAGATCAGGGTGGCCACCAGCATCAGCGCCAGGGTCTGCATCAGCTTGTCCCACAGCCCCACCGCGCCCACCAGGAACAGCAGGCCGACGATCACCGCGGTGGTCAGCAGCTTGCGGGTGGCGTGCCAGGCGATACCGCCGACAATCGCCAGCATCAGCCACCAGGGCGCCATGCGCAGCAGGCCTTCGAGGTTGACGATGGCCCACAGCAGGGTGTCGGAAATGTGCCGGAACACATCGCCATAATGGGTCACCAGGGCGTCGACCCAGCCGTTGACCCAATCGGCGATGGAAAACGTGAAGCTTTCTGGAAACATAGGAAACTCTCGCTCAAAGGAGGTTGCTGTCCGGTTCCCGACGGCCCTTGGAGCCGCCGGAAAAGCCCGGGCTACAGGGCCGCGTCGATTTTCCCGGCGGCCTCTTCACTGACCCATGGGTGCCAGACTTCAGGATGTTCCTTGAGAAAGAGTTTCGCCAGTTTCGGCGACTCGATGCGCTCGCGGCTCATGCGCGCCAGATTCTGGTTGAGCAGGTCGATCGGCAGGTTGACCTTTTCCAGTACCGCCACCAGCTCCGGGGCCTCGTCGTGGAAGACTCTGGACAAGCCGACCTTGATGCTCACGCTCTTGTCGACGCCAGGTTTCTCATCGAGCTTGACCAGGTCCACCTGGCCCATCAGCGGGGTCGGCGACCAGTAGTAGAAGAGGATCGGCTCGCCGCGCTTGTAGCTCGACAGTACCGCCGCATCCAGGGCCGGGCCGGTGCCCGGGCGGAAGTTGGTGTAGCTGCTTTCCAGGCCGTAGCTCTTGAGCATCTCGCTGTTGTCCAGCTCGCAGGTCCAGCCCGCCGGGCAGTTGTAGAAACGCCCCTTGCTCGGTTCTTCCGGGTCCTTGAACACGCTGGCGTACTTGCCCAGGTCGGCAATGTTCTTCAGGTCCGGGGCCTTGGCTTCGAGCTTGCGCTTGGCGTCGCCTTCGATCACGTAGCGCGGGACGTACCAGCCTTCGACAGCACCCACCACCGGCGCGCCGACGCCCACCACCTTGCCGGCCTTCTCGGCCTTGTTCCACACCTCGCTGCGGCCCACCCACTCTTCGGCGAAGATCTGGATGTCATTGCTGCCCAGAGCGTTTTCCATGGTGATGGAGTTGCCCGGCAGGCTGTCGGTCTTGCAGCCGTAGCCCTTCTCCAGGACCAGCTGCAGCACGTCGGTCAGCAACATGCCGCTTTCCCAGTTCAGGCCGGCGAACTTCACCGCCTTGCCCGACTCGCACCAGCCCGCGGCCTGGGCGCCGGAAGCGGCCAGCAGGCCCATGGACAGCAACGTGGTCAGCAGGGTCTTATGCATTTTCATTGTGTGACGCTCCTAATCATGAGTTGGCTTACGGCAGTTAAGAGGCATCCAGCCCTGTCCACGTCCAATCAAGACTCATACCGCTGCAGCGCGGGTGGTCCCACTCGTTTTTTGTTCGGTGGGCGCGCCCTGCTCTACTGGCAGGATCAGGTGCTCGGGCACCGCGCCATGCCACTTCTTCGCACAGGCGTAGTACAACGCCGCGGGCACCACCAGGCCGATGATCCAGGAGATGTCGGTATCTCCGAGGCTCGCCACCAGGGGGCCGGTGTAGAAGTGGGTGGAAATGAACGGCATCTGAATCAGCACGCCGAACACATAGATACTGATGCCCATGACATTCCAGCGACCGTAGCGACCGTCCGGATTGGACAGCGCGGGGATGTCATAGCGCTCCTTGGTAATGCAGTAGAAATCCACCAGGTTGATCGCACTCCAGGGCGTGAAGAACGCCAGCAGGAACAGGATGAAGGCGGAGAAATCCTTGAGGAACGAATCCTTGCCCAACAGTGCCAGGGTGGCGGCAAGCGAGACCATGATGAAGATGTAGAACAGGCGCACACCGCTGCCGATATGCCGGCTGCCGCGAAAGCCGCTGATGATGGTGGCGATCGACATGAAGCTGCCGTAGGCATTCAGCGTGGTCACCGTGACCTTGCCGAAGGCCACGGCGAAATACAGCAGGCCGGCGACGATACCGGTACCGCCGAGGCTGACGATGAACGACACCTCGTGGTGGGCGAACTGGGACCCGGCCAGGGCCGCCGCGAAGACCCCGAAGACCATCGCGGCCTGGGCCCCGATCACCGAACCCAGGCCTACGGCCCAGAAGGTTTTCGCCGCCGAGGTGCTGCGCGGCAGGTAGCGCGAGTAGTCCGCCACATAAGGGCCGAAGGCGATCTGCCAGGAGGCCGACAGCGATACCGCCAGCAGGAAGCTGGCCAGGGAAAAATGCTTGTTGCCGAGCAGGGCCGCGATGTCGTTGCCTGCCAGCAGCTTGTAGAACAGGTAGATGAAGGCCACCACGCCAAGCACGCTGGCGATCCGCCCGATGCCGTGGATGACCCGGTAGCCGAAAATGGTGAAGACCATGATCGAGCCGGCGAACAGCAGGATGCCGGCCCAGTCTTCGACGTGCAGCAGTTGCGCCACCGCCTGCCCCGCCAGCAGCGAACCGCTGGCGGAAAAGCCGACGTACATCAGGCACACCAGCACCAGGGGAATCACCGCACCGTACACGCCGAACTGCACGCGGCTGGAGATCATCTGCGGCAGCCCCAGTTGCGGGCCCTGGGCGGCATGCAGGGCCATGACCCCGCCCCCCAGCAACTGACCGACCAGCAAGCCGATCAGCGACCAGAACACATCACCGCCCAGGACCACTGCCAGGGCGCCGGTGACAATGGCGGTGATCTGCAGGTTGGCGCCCAACCACAGGGTGAATTGACTCAAGAGACGACCGTGTCTTTCCGCTTCCGGGATGTAGTCGATCGAACGCCTTTCGATCAACGGTTTGTTGCTTGCACGATCATTCGCTAAAGCCATGGACGTCGAACCTCTAGTGGGCACTGCAGACGATTTCCCCTGTAGGAGCGAGCGGGCTCGCGAGGCGGTGTGCCTGATGCACCGCGGTGCATGCTTGGCCAGCAAGCTGGCTCCTACAGAGAGCGGTGGTTACTTGCCGGTGATCATCGGCAGATTCAGGCCCTGTTCCTTGGCGCAATCGATGGCGATCTGGTAGCCGGCATCGGCGTGACGCATCACCCCGGTGGCCGGGTCGTTGTGCAGCACCCGGGCAATACGCTCGGCCGCTTCATCGGTGCCGTCGCAGACGATCACCATCCCCGAATGCTGGGAGAAGCCCATGCCGACGCCGCCGCCGTGGTGCAGGGAAACCCAGGTCGCGCCACTGGCGGTGTTCAACAGGGCATTGAGCAGCGGCCAGTCGGACACGGCATCGGAACCGTCCTGCATGGATTCGGTTTCACGGTTCGGGCTGGCCACGGAACCGGAGTCCAGGTGGTCGCGACCGATGACGATCGGTGCCGACAGCTCGCCGCTGCGGACCATTTCGTTGAAGGCCAGGCCGAGCTTGGCGCGCAGGCCCAGGCCAACCCAGCAGATCCGTGCCGGCAAGCCCTGGAAGCTGATGCGCTCGCGCGCCATGTCCAGCCAGTTGTGCAGGTGGGCGTCGTCGGGGATCAGTTCCTTGACCTTGGCGTCGGTCTTGTAGATGTCCTGCGGATCGCCGGACAGCGCCGCCCAGCGGAACGGGCCGATGCCACGGCAGAACAGCGGACGGATATAGGCCGGGACGAAGCCGGGGAAATCGAAAGCGTTTTCCACGCCCTCTTCCTGGGCCATCTGGCGGATGTTGTTGCCGTAGTCGAAGGTCGGAACCCCCATTTTCTGGAAGTCCAGCATGGCTTGGACGTGCACGGCCATGGACTGCTTGGCCGCCTTGATCACCGCCGCCGGCTCGGTCTGGGCGCGGTCACGGTACTGCTCCCAGGTCCAGCCCTTGGGCAGGTAGCCGTTCAGCGGGTCGTGGGCGCTGGTCTGGTCGGTGACCATGTCCGGGCGCACGCCGCGGCGTACCAGTTCCGGCAGGATCTCGGCAGCGTTGCCGCACAGGGCAATGGAGATGGCACGGCCTTCGGCGGTGTATTTCTTGATCCGCGCCAGGGCGTCGTCCAGGTCGGTGGCCTGCTCGTCGACGTAGCGGGTCTTGAGGCGGAAGTCGATGCTGGTCTGCTGGCACTCGATGTTCAGCGAGCAGGCTCCGGCCAGGGTCGCGGCCAGTGGCTGGGCACCGCCCATGCCGCCCAGACCCGCAGTCAGCACCCAACGGCCCTTGAGGTTGGAATCGTAATGCTGGCGGCCGGCTTCGACGAAGGTTTCATAGGTGCCCTGGACGATGCCCTGGCTGCCGATGTAGATCCAGCTGCCGGCGGTCATCTGGCCGTACATGGCCAGGCCCTTGGCATCCAGTTCGTTGAAGTGCTCCCAACTGGCCCAGTGCGGCACCAGATTGGAGTTGGCGATCAGTACCCGCGGGGCGTTGCTGTGGGTCTTGAACACGCCCACCGGCTTGCCGGACTGCACCAGCAGGGTTTCGTCGTCGTTCAGATGAGTCAGGGCCTCGACGATCTTGTCGTAGCACTCCCAGTTGCGCGCCGCGCGGCCGATGCCGCCGTACACCACCAGCTCCTTGGGGTTCTCGGCAACTTCCGGGTCGAGGTTGTTCATCAGCATGCGCAGCGGCGCTTCGGTCAGCCAGCTCTTGGCGGTCAGCTTGTTGCCGCGTGCAGCACGGATTTCGACGTTACGGTATTTAGTTGGCTTGCTGTCGGTCACGGAAAAACTCCTCGGCGATGAGTCCAAGGTGCGAAGAGGATTCCATCGACTCTTACGCACACATATTTACTTGTACATACAAGCATATGCAATCAAGCGGCCAACTCCCTTGAGATCATTCTCATAAACCTGACGAACACATCGCAGGCCTTGTAGAACGGGGCTCTCAACCAAAGATAAATTTTCAGCGAAGGTTTTTTGCCACGCGCGCGGCTGTTACCAGGATGGGCTTTTGCGCCGAGCTGGGGCGTTCGGTAACAAATGAGTGCGCGCAAGAAACAACAGGCGCGCCGGCGCAGGCACGCAGGACCCCGCACGAAGCCGAGGGCAACCAAGCACGAATAAAGAAAGGAGGTTTGCAGCATCCGCAGGCCGTATCCCGGCCTGCGGCAAGACGCGATGAATCAGCGGGCGGTGAGTTCGATCACGCAGCACAGCCCGTCCAGGGCGACTTCCAGCAGCCCGCGATTGCCTTCCAGGCGCAGGCAGTCATAACGCCCCAGTGCTTGCACCGGTGCGCTACCGGTATCCACCCAGGCTTGCTCGGCAGCACTGAACAGCAACAAGGTGTGCGCCTGGGTGAAAAACCGCTGCTGGCCATCGAGCCACTGCAAACGGGCGACGTAGCGCTGTGGGCAATAGATCAGGTTGAAGTCGCGGATCGCCCCCTCCAGCAGTGTGCAATCGACCTGGCTGGCGCCGCTGAAGGCAAAGGCGTCCAGAGGCAACAGCGGCCGCACATCCTCGCCATCGATGGTCAGTTGCATGCCCGCGCCCTGGAGCACGGTGATGACCCGCTGGTAACCGGCAAAACTGGAAAACCCGCCGGACTCGGCGATATCGGCAATCGACAGGCGCCAGCCGAAACCGTCCAGGCCGTCACCGGTATCCCGGGCAATCTCTTCGGTGCTGCCTCCACCGTTTTTCCAGGGCATGCGTGGGTAGTCGGCGGCACGCAGATGGGTGAGCTGGATCATTTGTGAAAGCGCCCTTCCAGACGATGACGGGAACCGGGGTGGATCAGCCGCGCGGCGGTCACCGGCTGGCGCCCGGACCAGGTGCGACGGCGAATCAGCAGGCAAGGCTCGCCCCGTTCGATCTGCAGCAGCCGGCATTCTTCGGCTTCGGCGAGAATCGCCTCCACCACATGCTCGCCCTCGGTCAGGGGCGCGACCTGGGACAGATAGGCGTAGGGAGTCTGCAGGGTGAAGTCCTGCTTGAGGTACTCCGGCGCCACCAGGGCGTTGACGAAACGGTCCTCGATCTGCACCGGGATGTCGTTCTCGAAATGCACGATCAGCGAGTGGAAGACCTTCTGCCCTTCACGCATGTCCAGGGCCAGGGCACGCTCGGAACCGGCGGCCTCCTCGCCCAGGGTGATCACCTGGCAAGTGTGGCGATGACCGCGGGACGCGATCTCGTCGGCAATGTTGTGCACTTCGAACAGGGCGGACTGGCTCTTGGGTTCGGCGACGAACGTGCCCACGCCCTGCATCCGCACCAGCATGCCTTCGGCCGTCATCTCGCGCAGCGCGCGGTTGATGGTCATGCGGCTGAAACCCAGCTGATTGACCAGCTCGCTTTCCGAGGGAACACGGTAGTGCGGCGGCCAGTTTCCGCTCTCGATCTGCTGGGTGATCATCTGTTTGACGCGGGCGTACAAGGGCGCCGGACTATCGCCCAAGTGGGCAGCCAGCGGCGATTTGGCAGGCGGAGTCGGCACAGGAAATCCTTGTTGATCGATAAAGGTGGCTAGCTTGCCGGAGTTTACCGGGCAGGCAAACGTCTGTATATGTATATACAAATAACAAACGATAGGGTGCTTGAACCATGTCCGCCTTTTTCGCCGAACGTGCACTGCTGCCTGATGGCTGGGCCAACCATGTACGCCTTGAAGTCAGCGCTAACGGCCAACTGACACAGATCCAGGCCAACGCCAGCGCAGACGGCGCGGAACGGCTCAAGGGCCCGCTGCTGCCGGGCATGCCCAACCTGCACTCCCATGCATTCCAGCGGGCCATGGCCGGGCTGGCGGAAGTGGCCGGCAACCCCAATGACAGCTTCTGGACCTGGCGCGACCTGATGTACCGCCTGGTGGGCAAGATCAATCCCGAGCAGTTGGAAGTCATCGCCCGGCAGCTGTATATCGAAATGCTCAAGGCCGGCTACACCTCGGTAGCTGAATTCCACTACGTGCATCACGACAGCGACGGCAAGCCCTACGCCGACCCCGCCGAACTGTCCCGACGCATCAGCCAGGCCGCCGCCGGCAGCGGTATCGGCCTGACCCTGCTGCCAGTGCTCTACAGCCACGCAGGCTTTGGTGGCCAGGCACCGAATGACGGCCAGCGCCGCTTCATCAACAGCACGGAAAACTACCTCAAGCTGCAACAGCACTTGCAGCCGCTGCTGGCGCAGCAGGCCAACCAGCAACTGGGCCTGTGCTTTCACTCGTTGCGAGCGGTCACGCCACAGCAGATCAGCGAAGTGCTGGCTGCCAGTGATCGCCATTGCCCGGTGCATATCCACATCGCCGAGCAGCAGAAGGAAGTCGACGACTGCCTGAGCTGGAGCGGCCGGCGTCCATTGCAGTGGCTGTATGAAAACGTCGCGGTGGATCAGCGCTGGTGCCTGGTCCACGCCACCCACGCCAACCCCGAGGAAGTCAGCCTCATGGCCAGAAGCCGGGCCATCGCCGGCCTGTGCCTGACCACCGAGGCCAACCTGGGCGACGGTATTTTCCCGGCGGTGGACTTCCTGGCCCAGGGCGGGCGCCTGGGCATCGGCTCCGACAGCCATGTGTCCTTGAGCGTGGTGGAAGAACTGCGCTGGCTGGAGTACGGCCAGCGCCTGCGGGACCAGCGCCGCAACCGCCTGTACCGCGCCGACCAGCCCATGGTCGGCCGGACCCTGTACGACGCCGCGCTGGATGGCGGTGCCCAGGCCCTGGGACAAGGCATTGGCGCCCTGGCCGTGGGTACCCGCGCCGACTGGCTGGTGCTGGATGGCAACGACCCCTACCTGGCCACCGCCGACGGCGACGGGATTCTCAACCGCTGGCTGTTCGCCGGCGGCGACCGTCAGGTGCGCGATGTGATGGTGGGTGGGCAGTGGGTCGTGCGCGACGGGCGTCACGCCGCCGAAGAAGACAGCAGCCGGGCCTTCACCCAGGTCCTGCGTGACCTGCTCAACTAACCCCGACCTGTAGGAGCCGGCTGGCCGGCGAAAGCATTCTCACGAGCGCCTTCGCCGGCCAGCCGGCTCCTGCGGATGAGCTTATTTCGAGGTCTTGGCCATGGCCGAGTCCGACACCCGCCAGATCAGCCGCGTGGTGTCATACCCCTGCTGGCGAGCCTTGCTCAGCAGCTCCTCGCGCACCGTTTCGTTGACCTCCTTGGTCCGCGACAGCAGCCACAGGTAACGGCGGTTCGGGTTGCCGACAATCGCGGTCTTGTAGTCATCGCTGACGTACAACACCCAGTAGTCGCCCTTGGTAGCGCCCGGCAGCAGCCGCGAGAACCAGTTATCGAACTCCACCCACAGCTTGTCGGTCTTGCCCGGCACTTGAGGCGTGGCCGTACCACGGGCCTCTTCCCATTTCCATTCCGGCGTCAGGCAGCGATTGAGCACCGCCACGTTGCCCTCCGGCAGCAGGGTATAGCGAGCCTCGGATTGCGCACAGTTGCGCTGGAAGTACATGGGCAACCGCGCCAGCTCGTACCAGGTGCCCTGATAACGCTTGAGATCGACGTGGTTGACGGTCTTGGGCGCCAGCGAATCGTCCCGGGACGTGGCGCAGCCGGCCAAGAGCAGGCCGACCAGAAGAGTGACAGCAAAACGCATCATTATTTTTCTCCCGTGGGCCCGAAGCCCCGGTTTTTACTTCAGGCCTTGCCCGGAAAACATCAGAACCTTGTCACCGGCGTACTGCACGCTGATAAAGCTGTTCTTGTCGCCCCAGGTGCAGCTGGACATGCCCAGCGCGCCCGAACAGTCAGTCGGCTTGCCCAGGAGTTGTTCGACCTCGGCCTTGGGCATACCCGCCGACAGCTTGGAATAGTTTTCCTGATTGACCTTGCTGCACGCGGCCAGCAGCACGCAGAACGACAACAGAGCGAGAGAACGCAGGGACATGGTGAACTCCTGGACAAAAGGGGGAAGGCCTGTCAGCCAACCAGAAGCTTAGAAGAGAAAACCCCCTTCTGGTTCCCCGGGGCGACGGGTATTTCTTGCCTGGCAAACCGGGCAATTGCCTCGTAAATCAAGGACCTTTTTGCCGCACCTGACAGTTCGTCGGCTTTGTGCATCTGTCCCTCATTTTCCGTGGTGGCCAGTCGACATAAGATGCAGCGCAAAGCCCTCCACTGTGGCAAATTGACGCCCCTCGTTGACCAGCCCCTCGCGGTAGTTCATTTAATGACCAGAAATATGAAATTCAGCCACAAGATCCTGCTTGCCGCCGCCCTTGTGGTTGCCGTTGCGTTCGCCTGTTTTATTCTGTTCAACGACTATCGACAGCGAGAGGCCCTGCGCAGCAGCACCGAAGCCTCGATGCAGGAACTGGGCAGCCTGACCACCAGCAACATCCAGACCTGGCTGGAGAGCCGCATCCAGCTCCTGCAATCCCTGGCCCAGCAGATCGCCGTGGACGGCAGCGGCGCCGATAGCCTGAAACGCAGCGTCGGCCTGCCCGCCTACACCGGCAACTTCCAGCTCAGCTACTTCGGGGGCCAGGACGGCGTGATGTTCTCGGTACCGGCCGGCAACCGCGCCGCCGATTACGACCCCCGTGCCCGCGGCTGGTACAAGGCAGCCACCGGCGCCCAGCGGACCATCGTCACCGAACCCTACATCGCCGCCTCGTCGGGCAAGCTGGTGATCACCGTCGCCACCCCGGTACAGCACCAGAACCAGATGATCGGCGTGGCCGGTGCCGACATCGACCTGTCGAGCGTCAGCGCCATCATCAACTCACTGAACTTCGGCGGCCACGGCCATGCCTTCATCGTCAGTGCCGAGGGCAAGATCCTCATCCACCCTGACAGCAAGCTGGTGCTCAAGAACCTGAGCGAGGCCTACCCCAACGCAGCGCCGAACGTCAGCCCGGGCCTGAAAGAAGTACAGCAGGGCGGCAAGACCCAGTTCATTTCCTTCACCCACGTCAATGGCGTGCCCTCGGCCGACTGGTACGTGGCCCTGGTCCTGGACCAGGACACCGCCTTCGCCATGCTCAGCGAGTTCCGCACCTCGGCCATCATCGCCATGGCCATTGCCGTGGTGATCATCATCAGCCTGCTGGGCATGCTGATCCGCATGCTGATGCAGCCCCTGCACCTGATGGGCCGGGCCATGCACGATATCGCCGAAGGTGAAGGCGACCTGACCAAACGCCTGGTGATCCACGGCCACGACGAATTCGGCACCCTGGGAGTGTCGTTCAACCGTTTCGTCGAACGCATCCACAGCTCGATCCGCGAAGTGTCCTCGGCCACCGGCCAGGTCAACGAAGTGGCCCTGCGGGTCGTGGCTGCCTCCAATTCGTCGATGTTCAACTCCGACCAGCAGGCCTCGCGCACCAGCAGCGTGGCCGCAGCCATCAACCAGCTGGGCGCCGCCGCCCAGGAAATCGCCCAGAACGCAGCCCTGGCCTCGCAGCACTCCAGCGACGCCCGCAGCCTGGCGGAAGACGGCCAGCAGGTAGTGGACAAGACCATCGCCGCGATGCACCAGCTGTCGGCCAAGATCAGCAGCTCCTGCGACAACATCGAAACCCTCAACAGCAGCACGGTGAACATCGGCCAGATTCTGGAAGTGATCACCAGCATCTCCCAGCAGACCAACCTGCTGGCCCTCAACGCCGCCATCGAAGCCGCCCGCGCCGGTGAAGCCGGGCGCGGCTTCGCAGTGGTAGCGGACGAAGTGCGCAACCTCGCCCACCGCACCCAGGATTCGGCGCAGCAAGTGCAGAAGATGATCGAGGAACTGCAGGTAGGCGCCCGTGAAGCGGTGGGCACCATGACCAAAAGCCAGCGCGAGAGCGAGAACAGCGTGGGCATTGCCAACCAGGCCGGCGAGCGCCTGGGCAGCGTGACCCAGCGCATCGGCGAGATCGACGGCATGAACCAGTCGGTGGCCACCGCCACCGAGGAGCAGACCGCCGTGGTGGAGTCGATCAACGTCGACATCACCGAGATCAACACCCTCAACCAGGAAGGCGTGGAAAACCTCCAGGCCACCTTGCGCGCCTGCGCCGACCTGGAGCAGCAGGCCAAGCGCCTGCAGCATCTGGTGGGCAGTTTCCGTATTTAAAGGAACAGCTTCGCCGGCTTGCCGGCGAAAGCGCTCTTAAAAACGCGAACCGGGCTCGCGCAGGAAAGCCAGTTCCTCGGCCGTGGATTCGCGGCCCAGGATGGCATTGCGATGGGGGAAGCGCCCAAAGCGGGCAATGACTTTCTGGTGCCGTTCGGCGTAGTCCAGGTTGTCGGCAAACACTGCACGCTCGTCCGCTGGCTGCTCATCGTGCAGGGCGGTAAAGCGTGAAACGCTCTCGTTCTGCACCGCCAGGTTTTCGCAGTGCTCGAACACCAGGTAGATGAAGCAACGCTGCATGGCCGGCAGGCGCCGGTCAAAATCCGCGGCGATACCCTGGGCCACCAGTGCCTGGGCACGCAGGTCGCCGGCAAATGCCTTGGGAGTGTCGCGATAGATCATCCGTGGCAGTTGGTCGAGCAACAGCACCATGGCCAGCCAACCTTGGGGGCTTTGCGCCCATTCGGTCAAACCGCCAGCCAGGGCCTGCTCCACCAGGCCGGCGAAACGCTGACGCGCTTCGAGGTCCTGGCTGTCGCGCTTGCCAAACCACAACCGGCCCTTGGCAGCGACAATCTCCGCCGGCTTTTCGGCTGAACCGAACCACCAATCAAGCAGAGGCTGCCAGGGCGCGCTCATGATTTATTCCTTGTGGTAGCCGGTCACGCGGGCCACTTCTTCCTTCGAGCCGAGGAACACCGCCACACGCTGGTGCAGGCCTTCAGGCTGAATGTCGAGAATGCGCTTGTGACCATCGGTGGACGCGCCGCCGGCCTGTTCCACCAGGAACGACATCGGGTTGGCTTCGTACATCAGGCGCAGCTTGCCCGGTTTTTCCGGCTCGCGGCTGTCACGTGGGTACATGAACAGGCCGCCACGGGTCAGGATACGGTGCACGTCAGCCACCATCGCCGCGACCCAGCGCATGTTGTAGTTCTTTTTCAGCGGGCCGGTGTCGCCCGCCAGCAGTTCTTCCACGTAGCGCTTGACCGGGGCTTCCCAGTGACGCTCGTTGGACATGTTGATGGCGAATTCCTGGGTGGATTCCGGAATCTTGATGTCTTCGTGGGTCAGGACGAAGCTGCCCATTTCGCGGTCCAGGGTGAAGCCTTTGACGCCGTCGCCCAGGGTCAGCACCAGCATGGTCTGCGGGCCGTAGATGGCGTAACCGGCGGCGACCTGCTGGGTGCCCGGCTGCAGGAAGGCCTTTTCATTCAGGGCTTCGTTCTGGCTCAGGTACTCGTTCGGGCAGCGCAGTACCGAGAAAATGGTGCCGACCGGTGCGTTGATATCGATGTTCGAGGAGCCGTCCAGCGGGTCGAATACCAGCAGGTAGGCGCCTTTGGGGTACTTGCCCGGAATCTGGTAGGCATTGTCCATTTCCTCGGACGCCATGCCGGCCAGGTGGCCGCCCCATTCGTTGGCTTCGAGCAGGATCTCGTTGGAGATCACGTCGAGCTTCTTCTGCACTTCGCCCTGCACGTTTTCCGTGCCCATGCTGCCCAGGACACCGCCCAGGGCGCCCTTGGAAACGGCGTGGCTGATCTCCTTGCAAGCACGCGCCACCACTTCGATCAGGAAGCGCAGATCGGCAGGAGTGTTGTTGCTGCGGGTCTGCTCAATCAAATAGCGACTCAGGGTAACGCGGGACATGGAAGGCTCCGGAGGAATGGGGGGCTAAAAACCCGCGCAGTTTAACGCGAGTCGAGGCGCATTTCCTCCTCTCAGACAGGGAACCGCCAGTTAGAGTTCAGGCGCCGGTTTCAGCGTAGTCAAAAACCCCGGGCACGATGGACCTTGGTGGCGAGGGAGCTTGGTCCCTCGCCACACCTGCCCGCCTCAGGCCGCGGGTTTGCGCAACATGCTGAAGGCCATGCCGGCCAGGGCCAGCACCCCGAGAAGCAATACGGCCCACAGGCCGATCTTCTTCCAGTCCGGCCCGCCTGCCGCCACGGCAGCGGCAGGAGCGACAGTGGCCGAGGCCAGTTGCGCCGCGCCCTCGACCTTGGCCTGGCCCAACTGCTTGAGGCGTTGCGCACTGTAGTCGGGGATCAGGGTCGCCAGCGGCAGGTTGGCCGCGCTCGCGGTGGGGTTGCCCAGGGCCAGGGTGTAAGGGCCGGCTCCCCGAGCCAGGAACACCAGTTGGGTGCCACGCACGGCGAACTCCAGGCTCGGGGCCTCGGCGCCCAGGCCGCCACCACGTTCATCCACCACCAGCCTGAGTTGCTGCACGGTCTGCCCCGGCAGTTGCAGTTCGTTCTGCTGTACGTCCTGGCCATTCTGGGTCAGGCGGTACAGCAGGCCATTGCCCAGTGGCTGCCACGGCAGGCTGCTTTCTCGGCGCCCATAAAGCGTGGCCGGAGCCAGGCTGTTGGCCTGGGTCAGGGCAATGCGCACCCGTTCCAGGTTCAAACCCATGGGCAACTGCCAGGTGTACTCGCCGGCCTTGGCACTGCTGCCTCCCAGGGGCTGCGACCACACCAGCGGCGAGGGCAGGCTGCTGGTGGTACTGCTTTGCAATTGCGCCGAAGTCAGCACCGGCGCCGTTTGCGGGGTGTTCCACAAGAGGCGCAGGTAGCGCGCCGTCTGCCCGGGCAAGGCCACTTCATGCTGTTCGACCCGTTCGTCGGCGAACGACAGGCGCGCCACCTGGCCTTCGCCCCAGGGCTGCCAGTGCTGCAGGTCGTCGCTGGCTTCGATGCTGAACCGCTGGAAGCCGTCGCGTTCGCTGGTCCAGTCCAGCACCAGTTGCTGCAACGGTGCCTTGATTGCGCTGGCATCCAGCAACCAGCCACGCAGGACCTCCTCGCCGGCCTCCAGTTGAGTGGAGGGCTGAACCTCCACCAGCGTGCCATTGGTGGTGGATTGCACCCGCACGCTGGGGGTGCTGTCGGCGGCATCTGCCGAGCTGTACAACGGGAACCACTTCACATCGCTGAGCGTGTGCTGCTCGGTGGTCTGCGCCTGCTGGCGCGCCAGGGCATAGGCCTGGGGCTCACCGGCAGCGTTGAACACACGGATATCCCGCAGGTCGGTCTGGCTGGCGTGCAGTTGCACCGCCAACGGCAGTTCCAGGCGATACCAGGGCCCCTCGCCGCTCAGGCTCAGGGGTGCCAGGGACTTGAAGTCCCCCGGTTTGTCCTGGGCCACGGCGGACAACGCCACACACAGGCCCACAGCCCCCAACCAGCCCAGGCTCAGCTTCGCACTCACGATGACACTCCTTCATTCAACGGTTTGCCGGGCTCGGCTTGCGCCTCGGCGCGCTTGGGCGGCAATGGGGCGAAATAGCCCACCACCAGCAGCAATACTCCCACCCCGATGAACGAGACGATCCGCGCCAGCCCGCCACGGTTGCTCAACTCCACCAGGAACAGCTTGGCCACCACCACGGCAATCAGCACTGCGCCGATCAGCCAGACTTCACGGCGATGACGCAGGTGGCCGCCGATCATCAGGCTCAGGGCAATCAGGGTCCAGACGATGGACAGCCCGGCCTGGACCATCATCGATTCCAGCAACGCATCCGCCTGGAACGGCACGCCGCTCCAATGGTGGGCCGCCCGCATCACCAGCACGGTGAAGAAGGCGAACAGCGACAGCCCCGCCACCAGTTGCGTGGCACGCTCGGCGTAGTCGGCACGGATCGCCAGTTCCCGCACCGCGCTGCGCGACCAGACATAGACGCCGAACAGCGCGAACAGCAGCCCCAGTTCCAGCGGGTTGAGCAGCGGCAGGTAAGGCAGTGGTTCGGCCCGGCCATCGCTGAAGATATTCGCCAGCCAGAACCAGCCGAGCATCAGCACCGCCAGGGGCAGCGCGGCATACAGGCGGTACTCGCGGGAGTGGGCAGAAACCGGCCACGGCCAGGCGCGCGGCGCGGCCATCGCCACCAGGTACAGGCTCGGCAGGATCGCCCAGCCCAGCCAGCGCCAGGCGTTGTACTGCTCGGACAACAGCAGCAGGCCATAACGCAGCTCCAGCGCCAGCACGCCGATCAGCAACCAGCAGCCCAGCACATGGGCAATGCTCGCCACCCGTGCCGGCAGCTGCGACGCGAGGCGCCGCTGGCTGAAGAAGTGCACGGCGAACAACAGGGCCCAGGCCAGCCAGCCGAAATCCGCCGCCGGGTGATAGCGCGGAGCCCAGGAAGCCAGGAGCACCAGGCCCGCGGCTGGTATCAACAGGCTGCACAACAGGCCCAGGGACGACCATTTCAAACGTACCGCCAGCAGCGCCCAGAGCAACACGCTAGCCGCGCTGATCAGCAACAGCAGGCTGGCCTGCCAATGGGCCGGGGCGAAGCGCAGCACTTCCTTGAGCCAGGTAAAGGCCCACCAGCAGGCGCCCCAGGCCAGCAACAGATCGGACAGATGGCCCAGGCTCAAGGTATCGAAGGCCGAACCATGGTTGCCCCGCTGCAGGCGCCAGGCGCCCACCAGGGCCGCCAGGGCCAGGACCATCGGCGTCCAGAAATCGCCATTGGCCAGAGGCCGCGCAGCGTCCGCCGCCACGAAATACCAACCCGACCCGGCCAGCAGGAAAGTGCTGCCGCCAATCACCTGGAGCACCAGGCCGAAGACAAAGCTGGCCCGCTGCTGCAGATACAGGCTGAGCCAGATGATCAGCAGGCCACTGGCGGCCCAGACGCCACTTGCCGTGCTCCAGGGCAGGACGAACAGCACCGCCAGGTTGATCATCATCAGGCCGGCCAGCAGTACCAGGGACAAGCCCCGCAGCAGCCGCGGATCACTGCGCACCATGTCATTGCGGGCTGCCAGGAGCATGCCGCCGATCAGCGCCAGGCCAATCAGCGAAGCGCTCATCAGCCCGCTCCAGCCGGCGTTGAACACCGCACCGGCATCGCCGTCCGCACCTTGCAGGCGCATCAGGAACAGCGCACCGCCCAACAGCTGCACGGCGAAGGCGGTGAACAGGAACGTCCGCGATTGCAGGCGCAGGCCGACAAACAGCGTCGCCAACCCGGCCACCGCCCAGCTGATGGCGGTGCCCTGGGTGAACAGGAACAACGGCGCCAGCAGGTACAGGAAAGCCAGCCCGGCCACCGCCAGGATCGGCGCAATGCCCTGCTCCCAGCTCGCTACCTGGGTCTTCTGCGCCCGCCGCAACTGGTCGAAGCTGAACAGCAGCGCGACGCCCAGCAGCAACGCCCCCAGCGGCGCGCCATCCAGCAGGCTGGTAGCGCCAGGCTGCAGCTTACTGAGGAAGGCCAGGGCCGACCCCAGTTGCAGCAGCAGGGCGAACGCCCGGGCCAGCGGCCGTTGCTGGCGCAGGCCGAGCCAGAAGATTCCCGCCCCTTCCACGGCCCAGGCAGCGCAGGTCCAGCGCGCATCCAGGCCTAGAGGGATCGCCAGGCTGGCGAAGATCACGCCCAGGGCCAGGCAGGTTTCACCCAGCAACAGGGCGCGGCCGCCCATCAGTAGCCGGGCCAGGACCATGTAGGTCAGGCCCAGGGCCAGGGCACTGAAGGAAGCGGCGAACTCCAGGTGCTGGACCAGCGCCAGTTGCAGGCCGAAGCCCACCAGGGGCGGGCCGAAGAGCATGCTGCCGTCGACGTAGTCACCCTTGCGCGCAGACCAGTGCAGCAGCGCCTGGCGGCTGTCATCCGCCGGTGCGTCGGGCATTTCCAGCAGCTTGCGCCGGGTGAACAGCAGGCCGATGGCCAGGTACATGACAAAGAACAGGATCAGGAAGGGCTCGGTGCTCCACAGCAGCTCCGGCGTGTAGGAGCGCAGGCCCCAGGCAAAGCCGATACCGAAGGTGCCGACAAAGCCGATCAGGTTCAGCAGGCGCCAGGCCTTGAACCAGGCAATGGCCAGGATGCCTGCATTGAGCAGGGCGAAGTAACTGAACAGTGCCACATGGCTGCCGGCGCCGGTGGACGTCAGGATCGGTGCGGCAAAGCCGCCCAGGGCTGCAGCGGCCGCCAGACTGAGGGCGTCCTGGGTAATGGCCAGGATCGCCGAAAACACGGTGACCGCCACCAACAGGCCAAGGGCCGCGGAAGGGTCGAGCAACGGATGCAGGCGCATCGCCGCGAACACCGTCAGGTACAGCACGGCGATACCGGTGCCCTGGAGCATCAGGGCGTAGCTGCTGTTGCGCCGCCGCAACCACCAGCCCAGGCCCAGCAGGCCCAGGGAACAGGCCGCAACCCCGGCGTAGCGCAGCTCCAGCGGCACCACCATGCCTTCGGTGGCGTAGCGCAGAAGGAAAGCCAGGCCAAGGAACAACAGCACCACGCCGACCCGCAGCACGGTGTTGCCGCCAAACAGCCAGGTGCGCGCGCCGCTCAGGGCACGCTCGATCAGGTTGGGTTCCCGAGGCGCAGCTACGGACTCACGGGCCGGCGCCTGGGGCTGGGGTTGCCACACCGACTCCGGCACCGGCTGGCTGGCCTCCACGGAGGCGGCAGGGCTCGCTGCCGCGGGCAACTCCCAGACCAGCTCGGGGGCAGCCGGCGCCGGCTCCACGGGCTGGACTTCCTCAAGAATGAATTCGGGAAGGTCTGCAAGTTCCGGCGCGGCGCTCATGCCGCTGCCTGCCTCGGCCAGCGGGGCGCTGGCCTGGGGTTCTGAGGCGGGCTCGGCAGCGGGGCCGCCGGTGCTTTCCAGCAGGGCAAGGCGCTGGCCCAGGGTAGCGAGGGCCTTCTTCGCCTTCTCCAGCTCACGATGCTGGTCGACAACTTGTCGATGCAAGGCGTCGGAACGAATCGCCAGGCCGATGGCCAAGCCCGAGACCGCGCCAATCAGGGCGTCGCTGAAGGACTCGTCAAGGAGCCAGCCCAGTCCCCCTCCCAGCAGCATGAATATCCATTGCATGTGTCGATATCCCTAAGCAGTCCATTGACGGACGGGGGCAACCGTATGGGTGCCCGCGCCGGTAAACCGGTAAAGGCCCCTCCCCGCTTGGAAGCCGGACACCAGCCAAAAGACACCGCCGGGGAGGCAAAACGCTGCCCAGTATATCGGCAAGGCCCAACAAACGCTGGGCCTTGTACACACTTCTAGAATTTTCTCAGGGGCCTCATTCCAGGGCCTTCCAGATCTCCGTAGCGTATTCACGGATGGTCCGGTCCGAAGAGAACCAGCCCATGCGCGCAGTGTTGAGCACTGCCGAACGCCACCATTCCTTGGAGTCGTGCCAGCGCTCCTCGACCCGAGCCTGGGCGTTCCAGTAAGCGTCGAAATCGGCGCAGACCAGGAACCGGTCGTAATCGATCAGCGAATCGATCAGCGCGGTATAGCGCGACGGATCGTCCGGGGAGAACACCCCGCCGCGAATCGCCTGCAGCACATCGTTCAGCCGATGGGAGGCGGCGATGTCCGGCACCGCGCTGAACTCGCCATTGCGTTTGCGCGCCTCCACCTGCTGGGCACTGAGGCCGAAGATGAACATGTGCTCCGCGCCGACCTGCTCGCACATCTCCACGTTGGCGCCGTCCAGGGTGCCGATGGTCAACGCGCCATTGAGGCCGAACTTCATGTTGCTGGTGCCCGAGGCCTCGAACCCGGCGGTGGAGATCTGCTCCGACAGGTCGGCGGCAGGAATGATGCTTTCCGCCAGGCTGACGTTGTAGTTGGGCAGGAACACCACCTTGAGCAAGCCGCGCACCGTGGGGTCATTGTTCACCGTACGGGCGATGTCGTTGGTCAGCTTGATAATCAGCTTGGCCTGGTGATAGCTGGCGGCAGCCTTGCCGGCGAAGATCTTCACCCGCGGCACCCAGTCGGTTTCCGGCTCGGCGCGGATCGCCTGGTACAACGCCACGGTATGCAGCAGGTTGAGCAACTGGCGCTTGTATTCGTGGATGCGCTTGACCTGCACATCGAACATTGCCGCCGGGTTGATCGCGATTCCCAGGCGCTCATGGATGATCGCCGCGAGGGCGCGCTTGCTGTGCAGGCGCTGCTCGGCGAATTGTTTGCGAAAGGCCGGTTTCTCGGCAAAGGGTTCGAGCCCCCTGAGCAGTTCCTCGGGGCTGTCCAGCAGCTCGGGGCCCAGGGCCTCCACCAGCATTTCAGTGAGTTGCGGGTTGGCCTGGTACAGCCAGCGGCGGAAGGTGATGCCGTTGGTCTTGTTGTTGATGCGCTCGGGGTACAGCTTGTGCAGCTCGGAGAACACCGTGCTGCGCATCAACTGGGTGTGCAGCCCGGACACGCCGTTGACGCTGTGGGAGCCGAGAAACGCCAGGTTGCCCATGCGCACCCGGCGGCCGTTGTCTTCCTCGATCAGCGACACCGCCCGCAGCACGTCGAAATCGTGCAGGCCCTTGGCCCGCAGCGAGTCGATGTGCTGGGCGTTGATCAGGTAGATGATCTGCATGTGCCGCGGCAGCATGCGCTCCATCAGGCCCACCGGCCAGGTTTCCAGGGCCTCGGGCAGCAAGGTGTGGTTGGTGTAGGAGAGGGTTTCCACGGTGATCTGCCACGCCGCGTCCCAGGCGATGCCGTGCAGGTCGACCAGTTGGCGCATCAGCTCGGCCACGGCGATCGACGGGTGGGTGTCATTGAGCTGGATCGCCGCGTGCTCGCCGAGGCTGAGCACCGAGTCGTGCATGTTCTTGTGGCGGCGCAGCAGGTCCTGCAGCGACGCCGAGACGAAGAAATATTCCTGGCGCAGGCGCAGCTCCTGGCCGGCCTCGGTGCTGTCGGCCGGGTACAGCACCCGGGAAATGCTCTCGGCCCGGGCCACTTCGGCTACCGCGCCCAGGTGGTCACCGGCATTGAAGCGCTCCAGGTGCAGGTCTTCCATGGCCCGTGCCCGCCACAGGCGCAAGGTGTTGACGCTGGCCCCGCGCCAGCCCACCACCGGGGTGTCGTAGGCCACCGCGCGCACCGTTTCCGCCGGCCACCAGACCTGCCGGGTGTTGCCCGCCTCGTCGGTCACGGTGTCGACACTGCCGCCAAAGCCGATGGAGTAGATCACCTCGGGGCGCTCGAACTCCCAGGGGTTGCCGAAATCCAGCCAGTGCTCAGTCTGCTCCTGCTGCCAGCCATCGACGATGGCCTGGCGGAACAGGCCGTGTTCGTAGCGGATGCCGTAGCCGTGGCCGGCGATGCCCAGGGTCGACATGCTTTCCATGAAGCATGCAGCCAGGCGCCCCAGGCCACCGTTGCCCAAGGCCGCATCGGGCTCCAGCAGGCGAATGCGCTCCAGGTCCACCCCCAGGTCGGTGAGGGCCTCGCGGGCCACCTCCAGCAGCCCGAGGTTGCTCAGGCTGTCGAACAGCAGGCGGCCGATAAGGAACTCCAGGGACAGGTAGTACACCCGCTTCTGGCCCTTGCGGTAGATCTGCCGCGTGTGATCCATCCAGTGGTCGACCATGTGGTCCCGCGCGGCCAGGGCAATGGCTTCGAACCAGTCGTGGTCGAAGGCGTGATCCGGGTCTTTGCCTACCGCGTAGGTGAGTTTGGTCAAGACGGCTTCGCGAAAAGCGGCCACCTCAGCGTCGCGAACAAGGGGTTCCTGAGTCATCGATACGACCTCTGACGAGATACACAGTGAGCATGGAATTGTCTGAGCCTAGTCGGTCTGACACGAGGCGAAGGCTCTGGTTCGGCGCTATTTCAAATGGCTCGGCTAAACAGGGAGTCTTCTGCGCCAGCGGGAGAAAAGGATGCAGTTGCCGTGCCGCCAGGTATTGTTCGGCGCCACATGAAGAAAAATCCGACCTAAAGTCGTTCAAAAATCCACCAGTCCCGGTATGATCGCGCGCCCTGGAACACCTGCCGGAAATGACCTTGATGAAGTCCAACCTGATCGCCGCCGCGGAAATCGATCGTCTCGATACCTGGGCCAAGTACACCGCCCCCATGTGCGGCTCCTGCATGTCCAGCTGCTGCACACTGCCGGTGGAAGTGAAGATCAAGGACCTGATCCGCATCGGCATCGTCGATGAATTCGAACGCGGCGAGCCGGCGAAGAACATCGCCAAGCGCCTGCAGAAGGAAGGCATCGTCGAGCGCTACAACCAGAAGTCGGAAATCTTCACCCTGCAGCGCATGAGCAACAACGACTGCCTGTATCTGGATCGTAAAAGCCGCCTGTGCACCATTTATGACAAGCGCCCGGACACCTGCCGCAACCATCCGAAGATCGGCCCGCGCCCCGGTTACTGCGCCTACAAGCCCAAGCCCCAGGTGCGCCCGACCAATACCAGCAGCCGGACCCTGGAACGTTTCTGAGCCCCGGCCTGCGCCTGCAACCCTGTTCCCCATGTAACCCTGCCGCCCTGTAGCCGCTGCCGAGCCTTGGCGAGGCTGCGAACGGCTGCAAAGCCGCCGCAGTACGGGCCACTGCAGAGTTTCAGATACACCGTTTTACGACCGCTACGCGGTCGAGCGCAGCCTCGCAGGCTCGGCAGCGGCTACAGGACCCGAGCTTTTTCACAGATCAAAAAAAACGCCCCCGGCCGCAAGGCCGGGGGCGTTTTCATTCAGCCGGAACTAAAGACTCAGTTCTTGGCTTTCTTGGCAGCGCGAGTACGCTCGCCTTCGTCCAGGATCTTCTTGCGAAGACGGATGGACTTAGGCGTCACTTCACACAGCTCGTCGTCCTGGATGAATTCCAGAGCCTGTTCCAGGGTGAAACGGACCGGTGGAACCAGGGCGATGGTTTCGTCCTTGCCCGAAGCACGCATGTTGTCGAGCTTCTTGCCTTTGGTTGGGTTCACACCCAGGTCGTTGTCACGGCTGTTCAGACCAACGATCTGACCGTTGTAGATTTCCTGGCCGTGCTCGACGAACAGCTTGCCGCGCGCCTGCAGGGTTTCCAGGGAGTAGGTCAGGGCCTTGCCGGTTTCTACCGATACCAGTACGCCGTTCTGACGGCCGGACATGTGGCCGGACTTCATCGGAGCGTAGCGATCGAAGATCGAGGTCAGGATGCCTGCACCGTTGGTCAGGGTCAGGAACTGGTTACGGAAACCGATCAGACCACGGGCTGGAATGTTGTATTCCAGGCGTACACGGCCCTTGCCATCCGGAACCATGTTGCTCAGGTCGCCCTTACGCAGGCCCATTTCTTCCATGACCTTGCCCTGGGAATCTTCAGGGATGTCGATGGTGACGTTTTCGAACGGTTCCTGCTTCACGCCGTCAACTTCACGAATGATCACTTCAGGACGGCCAACGCCCATTTCGAAACCTTCGCGACGCATGGTTTCGATCAGTACCGACAGGTGCAGCTCACCACGGCCGGAAACCTTGAACTTGTCGGCCGAGTCGCCTTCTTCGACACGCAGAGCAACGTTGTACAGCAGCTCCTTGTCCAGACGCTCCTTGATGTTACGGGAGGTCACGAACTTGCCTTCTTTACCGCAGAATGGCGAGTCGTTGACCTGGAAGGTCATGGAAACGGTTGGCTCGTCGACGGTCAGCGGCTTCATCGCTTCAACAGCGGTCGGGTCGCACAGGGTGTCGGAGATGAACAGCTCGTCGAAACCGCTGATGCAGACGATGTCGCCGGCAGCGGCTTCTTCAACGTCTACGCGGTGCAGACCGTGGTGGCCCATCAGCTTGAGGATACGACCGTTGCGGCGCTTGCCGTCGACGTCGATGGCCACTACCGGGGTGTTGGGCTTGACGCGACCGCGAGCGATACGGCCAACGCCGATCACACCCAGGAAGCTGTTGTAGTCCAGAGCGGAGATCTGCATCTGGAACGGACCGTCACGGTCAACGCTTGGCGCTGGCACGTTGTCGACGATCGACTGGTAAAGCGGGGTCATGTCTTCGGCCATTTCGGTGTGGTCCAGACCGGCGATGCCGTTCAGGGCCGAGGCGTAGACGACTTTGAAGTCCAGCTGTTCTTCGGTGGCGCCCAGGTTGTCGAACAGGTCGAAGATCTGGTCCAGAACCCAGTCAGGACGCGCGCCCGGGCGGTCGACCTTGTTGATCACCACGATTGGACGCAGGCCGGCTTCGAAAGCCTTCTTGGTCACGAAACGGGTTTGCGGCATAGGGCCGTCTTGAGCGTCGACCAGCAGCAGCACGGAGTCGACCATGGACATTACGCGCTCAACTTCGCCGCCGAAGTCGGCGTGGCCCGGGGTGTCCACGATGTTGATGTGGTAGCCGTTCCAGTTGATGGCGGTGTTTTTCGCCAGGATGGTAATGCCGCGCTCTTTTTCCTGGTCGTTGGAGTCCATCACGCGCTCGTCGTTGAGCTCGTTGCGTTCCAGGGTGCCGGATTGACGCAGGAGTTTGTCTACCAGGGTGGTCTTACCATGGTCAACGTGGGCAATGATGGCGATGTTGCGTAGATTTTCGATCACTTGTGTATCTCGATCAGAGGATTCGGTGTGCTGACAAATGCTGGCAGCGATTAACAATAGATTCAGGCCTGGCCGTTACAGCTGGACGGCGGCGTCGGGGGGCCGGTGACGCAAGCCACAGGCGAACATCCCCGGGCACTTAGCTCGGTCTATAAACGCGCACATTGGCATGTCCCTCACTGAGCAGATGGTGAGCATGCAGGCGACTCATGACGCCTTTGTCGCAATACAGCAGGTACTGGCGCGTAGGGTCCAGTTCCTTGAAGCGGGCGTTCAATGCATAGAACGGCAGCGCTTTTACTTCGATGCCCGCGAGCTCCAGCGGCTGGTCTTCCTCGGCATCCGGATGACGGATGTCGATGACGATCTGACCGGCCAGCGCCTCACTGACTTCTTCAATCTGTACATCCTGGCCCAACTCGTCGATCACCCGATCGATCGGCACCAGTTTGGCCCGCTCGATCGCACGCTCGAGCACCGCCATATCGAATTCTTTCTCTTCATGCTCGACGCGATGGCGCTTGGCATGGGTCTTGGGGTTCACCGAGATGACCCCGCAGTACTCCGGCATGTGCTTGGCGAAGTCGGCGGTGCCGATCTCCACGGCCAGGTCGATGATGTCCTGCTTGTGGCTGGCGATCAGGGGGCGCAGTACCAGTTTCTCGGTCACGCAGTCGATCACCGACAGGTTCGGCAGGGTCTGGCTGGACACCTGGGAAATCGCCTCGCCGGTCACCAGCGCGTCGATGTGCAGGCGGTCGGCGATGCTCGACGCGGCACGCAACATCATACGCTTCAAAATGACGCCCATATGACTGTTGTCGACTTTACCGAGGATTTCCCCGAGCACTTCCTCGAACGGCACGCTGACGAACAGCACGCGCTGGGAGCTGCCGTACTTCTTCCATATATAGTGCGCGACTTCCATCACGCCCAGTTCATGGGCACGCCCGCCCAGGTTGAAGAAGCAGAAATGCCCCATCAGGCCGCGGCGCATGATCTGGTACGCCGCCACCGTGGAATCGAAACCGCCGGACATCAGGACCAGGGTCTGTTCCAGGGCGCCCAGCGGGTAGCCGCCGATGCCGTTGTGCTGGCTGTGGATCACGAACAACCGTTGGTCGCGAATTTCCATCCGCACTTCGATTTCAGGCTCTTTCAGGGAAATTCCGGCGGCACCGCACTGCCGACGCAGTTGGCTGCCGACGTATTTTTCCACGTCCATGGAGCTGAATTCATGCTTGCCGGCACGCTTGCAGCGCACGGCAAAAACCTTCCCCGGGAGGGCTTCGCCAAAGTGCTGCTTGCACTTGGCGACGATGTCGTCGAAGTCGCCCAGAGGGTACTCGTCGACCTGCAGGAAATGCGCGATGCCGGGCATGCAGCTCAGGCGCTCGGTCATGTCCTTCAGGGCCTTGGGCTCGCTGACGGCGGTTTCCAGCTCGAGGTTGTCCCACACACCATTGACCACCACGGCCGGGTCCAGGTCGCGGAGCACGGCACGGATGTTCTTCGCCAACTGACGGATGAAACGCGTCCGAACCGGGCGGCTCTTGATGGTGATTTCCGGGAAAACTTTAACGATTAGTTTCATGAAAACAGCGCGCGCTGGGCCAGCCGAAAAAGGGGGGCGCGGATTATAGCGGAAATTGCTCAAGGTTTAACCAGTTTATGTGCAGAAGGTTTTCGATGCACCAAAACGGGTCATTTATTGGCAAAGACGCTACATTGCAGTGCGCCGAATGCCGGCATTCAACCCAATACGTCGCAGAAAGCGTGATTTTGGGGCAGAAAACCCATCTCGGGGCACTGGCATGCAATTTGCTCCCTTGTGAGGCAGGTTGCCATGGCAGAGTATTCGCGCCGGCATCACCCACATTCTAAGGGCACTCCAACACCAAGCCCGAAGCCACCCGGAGGACACTATGTCGAAGTCGGTTCAACTCATCAAAGATCATGACGTCAAATGGATTGATCTGCGCTTCACTGACACCAAGGGCACTCAACATCACGTGACCATGCCGGCTCGTGATGCGCTGGATGAAGACTTCTTCGAAGCTGGCAAGATGTTCGACGGCTCCTCCATCGCTGGCTGGAAAGGCATCGAAGCCTCCGACATGATCCTGATGCCGGACGACGAAACCGCCGTACTGGACCCGTTCACCGAAGAACCGACCCTGATCCTGGTGTGCGACATCATCGAACCTTCGAGCATGCAGGGTTACGATCGTGACCCACGTGCCATCGCCAAGCGCGCCGAAGAGCACCTGAAAGCCACCGGTATCGGCGACACCGTATTCGCCGGCCCAGAGCCAGAGTTCTTCATCTTCGACCAGGTGAAATTCAAGTCCGACATCTCCGGCTCCATGTTCAAGATCTACTCCGAACAAGGTTCGTGGATGTCCGACCAGGACATCGAAGGCGGTAACAAGGGCCACCGTCCAGGCGTCAAGGGCGGCTACTTCCCGGTTCCACCGTTC
The DNA here is from genome assembly GCF_052665325.1 of Pseudomonas sp. 8(2025). Taxonomy (NCBI): domain Bacteria; kingdom Pseudomonadati; phylum Pseudomonadota; class Gammaproteobacteria; order Pseudomonadales; family Pseudomonadaceae; genus Pseudomonas; species Pseudomonas sp. 8(2025). Next base: position 412,762 of record NZ_JBQOIE010000002.1, read on the forward strand.
GACCACGACCACGAAATCCGTACCTCCATGTGCAACGCACTGGAAGAAATGGGCCTGACCGTCGAAGTTCACCACCACGAAGTGGCGACTGCCGGCCAGAACGAAATCGGCGTCAAGTTCAACACCCTGGTGAAGAAGGCCGACGAAACCCAGACCCTGAAGTACGTGGTGCACAACGTGGCTGACGCCTACGGCCGCACTGCCACCTTCATGCCCAAGCCTCTGTACGGCGACAACGGCTCGGGCATGCACGTCCACATGTCGATCTGGAAAGACGGCAAGAACACCTTCGCAGGTGAAGGCTATGCCGGCCTGTCCGATACCGCCCTGTACTTCATCGGCGGCATCATCAAGCACGGTAAGGCCCTGAACGGCTTCACCAACCCGGCGACCAACTCCTACAAGCGTCTGGTGCCAGGCTTCGAAGCCCCGGTCATGCTGGCCTACTCGGCGCGCAACCGCTCCGCTTCGATCCGTATTCCTTACGTGTCGAGCCCTAAGGCCCGCCGTATCGAAGCCCGTTTCCCGGACCCGGCTGCCAACCCGTACCTGGCCTTCGCTGCCCTGCTGATGGCCGGCCTGGACGGCATCCAGAACAAGATCCACCCTGGCGACGCTGCTGACAAAAACCTGTACGACCTGCCGCCTGAAGAGGCCAAAGAGATCCCACAAGTTTGCGGCAGCCTGAAGGAAGCCCTGGAAGAGCTGGACAAAGGTCGTGCGTTCCTGACCAAAGGCGGCGTTTTCAGCGACGACTTCATCGACGCCTACATCGCCCTGAAAAGCGAAGAAGAAATCAAGGTACGTACCTTCGTACACCCACTGGAATACGAGCTGTACTACAGCTGCTGATCCGGTAACGCCGGCGCAAGCCGCGTGATCAAGAGGCCTCCTTCGGGAGGCCTTTTTTATGCCCGCGCATTTGCCCTGCCCGGGGTGGTTGCGTGCATCATGGGCGCCGTCTCCCCATCAGCAGCCGAGCCCGCCCATGACTTCGCGCCTCAACCTGTGCCTCGCCCTGACTTGCAGCCTGTTCGCCACCGCCGCCTGCGCCAGTGACGCCCCGCCCGCCCTCGCCCCGCTGCTGCAGAGCATCGGCGAACGCCTGGCGATTGCCGATCAGGTGGCCCTGAGCAAATGGGACAGCCACAAGGCCGTGGAAGACCGCCCGCGGGAACAACAGGTGATCGCCGGGGCAACCGCCCAGGCCGCAACCTATCACTTGAGCGAAGAAACGGTTGGGCAGTTCTTCGCCGCCCAGATCGAAGCCAACAAGCTGGTGCAATACGCCCGACTCTCGACCTGGCACTTGCAAGGCCGGGCACCGGACACTCCGCGCCAGGACCTGGCCGGGCAGATCCGCCCCCAACTTGATCAGTTACAAAAACGCCTGCTGCAGCAACTGGCCGACTTCAGCCCGCAGCGCACCGACCGCCAATGCCCGCAATGGCTGGCCCGGGCCAATCAGGCCAGCAGCAGCGACCCGCTGCGACGACTGGCGATGGTTCGTGCCACGGCAGAGTTATGTGTGTTCAAAGGTTAACCACGCCTGTGCCACGCGCAGCAGCACCCTATGCTGGAGCCTTTCAGGCACCCGCCAGGATCAGCGAGATGCACCTCGTCATTGCTTGCCTGCTGTGGATCAGCGCATTGCCAGCCGGCGCGCAGATCTACCAGTACACCGACTCGGCCGGTAATCGCGCCTATAGCGACCAGCCGCCGGGAACCTCGTACCGGCAGATTGAAACGCCCGCGCCGAATCGCCTCCCCAGCCCGGCCACACCGGCGCCACATACGCCGGCAGCACAACCTGCCAGCACCCTTCTGGCCTACGAACGGCTGCAACTGAGCGGCGTACCGGAGCACGGTGCCTTGCGCGCCAACAACGGCAGTTTCAGCGTGCAGGTGGAGTTGCAGCCCAGCCTGCGGCCCGGCCACCGTCTGCGCCTGCTGCTGGATGGCCAGCCCTATGGCCAGGCCGGCCAGGGGCCCGAGCTGCAACTGGTGAATATCGACCGTGGCCAGCACCGGTTGGCGGTGCAGGTGCTGGCTGGCGACAAGGTCCTGCAACAGAGCCCGGCCATCAGCTTCACTCTGCTGCGGGCCCGCCGCCCCTGAGCCTCAACCGTGCACCACGCCGCTGGCCAGCAGTGCGGCGATGGTCGGTTCATCCAGGCCCAGCCCCTGCAATACCGCCCGGGTGTCCTGCCCCAGGCTCGGCGGCGCCGTACGGTAGCTGGCCGGCGTGCGCGACAACTTCACCGGCGAACCTATGCCCCGGTAGCCATCGAGTTCCACCAGCAGCCCGCGATGCCGGGTGTGGGGATGAGCCACCACCTGGTCGACGGTGGCGATCGAACCACAAGGCACCCCCAGGCCGATCAGCCGCGGGGCCAGCAACGAGCCGTCGTGTGCCGACAGGTAATGCTCCAGTTGCTGCTTCAAGGCCTCACGGTTGATCGAGCGCTGGCCGTTGTCGGTAAAGCGCGGGTCCTCCAGCAACGCGCCGGCCCCCAGTTCCTGGCACAGCCGGGTGAACTGGCGGTCGTTGCCCACCGCCAGGAAAATCGGCTCGCCAGCAGTGCGGTAGCTGTCGTAGGGAGCAATGTTGGGATGGGCGTTGCCCGTGCGTTTGGGCGTCTTGCCGGCGGCGAAGTAGTTCGGCAGGTGCGGGTGCAGCAGGGACACGCCGCAGTCGTACAGGGAGATGTCCAGTGACTGCCCGAGGCCGCTGCGCTGGCGCTCGTTGAGGGCCAGGAGAATCCCCGCCAGGGCATTCAGGCCTGTGACCATATCGACAATCGGCAGGCCGATGCGCAACGGCCCGCCGTCGCCTTCGCCGTTGACGCTCATCAGCCCGGCCATGGCCTGGATCACCGCGTCGTAACCCGGTAGCCCGCCCAGCGGGCCATCGGCGCCAAAGCCGGAAATCCCGCAGTGGATCAACGCCGGAAAACGCTGGCTCAGCACCTCCTGGTAACCGATGCCCCAACGCTGCAGGGTGCCCGGCTTGAAGTTCTCGATCAGCACGTCGGCGCCTTCCAGCAACTGCATCAGCAGTTCCAGGCCTTCGGGGCGCGACAGGTCGACGGCGATCCCCTGCTTGTTACGGTTGATACCGCGAAAATACGCCGCGTCATCACCTTCGAAAGGCGGCCCCCAGCCCCGGGTCTCATCACCGCTCAAAGGTTCCAGCTTGATCACCTCGGCGCCGTGGTCGGCCAGGGCCTGGGAGCAGTAGGGGCCGCCCAGCACACGGCTGAGATCGATGATTTTCACGCCCGCCAGGGCGCCTTGGGCAAACGTCATGGATGTACTCCGGCAGATCGGACAAGGACGGCCATTCAGGCCGGCAGCAATTGCATGGCTTGGGCCTGGGACAGCGGGCTTTCATTGGCCAGGCGCGCCAGCAGCTCGGCATCGATCACCGGCTCCAGGCCCAACGGATCGCGCGGCAATACCTTGTGCACCAGCACCAGGTGAGCCAGGGCCAGGCGCCGACGGTCCGCACCCTGGCGCGCGGCCTCCCAGGCCATGAAGATGGCGCTGGCCAGGTGATAGAGAACGCTGCCCACCTGCCGCACCTGCTCGTCCCGGCGCTGCTGCGCCACGGCATGGAAGCCGGTCACGGTGCGCAACAGGGCCGAATCGAACAGCCGGCGGCTCGCCGGTGGCAAATCGGCCTCGGCCAGCAGCCCGGCCAGATAGCCCTGCAACGGCTCCAGCGCCTGCTCCCGAGTCACCGCCCGGGCAATGTCCAGGGCGACGATGTTGCTGGTGCCCTCCCAGATCGACCCCAGGTGCGCATCGCGCACCAGCCGGGCATCGCTCCACTCCTCGATATAGCCAACCCCGCCGCGCACTTCCATGGCATCGCCGGTCACCCGGCGGGCATCACGGCAGGCGCGGAACTTGATCAGCGGCGTAAGGATCCGCACGCACTTGCGCGCCGTCTCATCGCCGCCATCGGCCCGGGGCAGCAAGCTGGCGATCTGCATGAACACCGAGCGCGCCTGTTCGGCGGGCAGCATCATCTTCAGCAACTGGCGCTGCATCAGCGGCATTTCGATCAGGTGCTTGCCGAAGGCCCGGCGCTGGCGGGCGATGTACAACGCCTCGCTCAGCCCCCGGCGCATCAGCCCCGCCGCGCGCACGCCATTGGACAGGCGCGACATGTTGATCATGTCGGCCATCTGCTGAAAACCGCGGCCGACCTCACCGATCAGGTAGGCCGTGGCGCCTTCCAGGGTGATCTCGCCACTGGCCATGGAGCGGCTGCCCAGCTTGTCCTTCAGGCGCTGGATCCGGTAGTGGTTGCGCGAGCCGTCGGGCAGCACCTTGGGCAACAGGAACAGGGTCACCCCGGCCATGCCCGGTGGTGCGTCTTCCGGGCGCGCCAGGACCATGGCCAGGTCGGCATCCGGGTTGGAGCAGAACCACTTCTCACCGAACAGGCGCCATTGGCCATCTTCCAGCCGGGCCCGGGTTTCGGTGCGTGAAACGTCGGAACCGGCGGCCTGTTCGGTCATGAACATCGCCCCCTGGAACAGCGTCTCGAAATCCTGGGACTGCAACTGCGGCAGGTAGCGCGCCACCAGTTCCGGCGTACCGAACTTGCACAGGGTGCGGGTCAGGGAGTCGGTCATGCTCACCGGGCAGCACAGGCCGAACTCGGCCTGGACGAACAGGTAGGTCAGGGCGTACTTGATCAGCGGCGGCGGGCCTCCGGGCTGGTGGCTCATGGCAGCCAGCCCCAGTTCGGCAAAGGCCACCCGTTCCAGGGTGACGTAGTCCGGATGCTTGGCGATGCTTTGCAGGTTCTCGCCGCGGCGGGTACGCGGTTGCAGCACCGGGGGATTCTTGTCGGCGCTCAGGGCCAGCACATCCAGCTCGCCACCGGCCCGGGCGCCCAGGTGCTGCAAGGTGGGCAACCACTGCTGGTAGACCGCCGAGGGCAGGTAGACCTGGAGCAGCGCGGCCAGGCCTGCGTCGCACTCGAACAGGTTGATGCCGCGGCTGTCGGGGATGTTGAGGCTGTCTTCAATGGGGCGGGGCTCGGCGGTCATGGCGCGTCTCCTGTTTTTTGTAGGCCGAGACTAGAGCCGCCATCGATAAGTATCTAATACAAAATCAATCAACTACGATAAGAAATCCATATCGTAGAGCCGGAGTCGCCATGGACCTCAAACAGTTGCGCTACTTCGTCGCGGTAGCCGAAGAACTGCATTTCGGGCGGGCCGCGAACCGTCTGTGCATTTCCCAGCCGGCCCTGAGTTTCGACATCAAGAAGCTTGAGGGGCAACTGGAAGTCCAACTGCTCAATCGCAACAACAAGTCGGTGAGCCTGACCAACGCCGGCCAGGTTCTGCTGGACGAGGCCCGCTACCTGCTGCTGCGTGCCGACCAGGCGCGGCACCTGACCCAGCGCTCGGCAGAAGGCTTTGCCGGGCGCCTGAGCCTGGGTTTCGTCAATTCGATCCTGCACCGCGGGCTGCCCGAGGCGGTCAAGGCCTTCGAACAGCAATACCCGGAAACCGAAGTGGTGCTGATGGAAATGAACAGTGCCGACCAGACCCAGGCCCTGCAACGCGGCCAGATCGACATCGGTTTCGTCCATGGCAGCACCTTTGCCGCCGGCATCCACAGCGAACCGCTGCTGGCCGAGCCGTTCCTCTGCTGCCTGCCCCAGAGCCACTCGCTGGCCACCCAGGCGCGGATCGACCTGGCGCAACTGGCCAATGACGATTTCATCCTGTTTCCGCGGGCGGTCTCGCCGCACTACCACGACCTGATCATTTCCCGCTGCGTGGCGGCCGGGTTCAGCCCGCGCATTCGCCACGAGACGCGGCTATGGCAAACGGTGGTGGCAATGGTGGCCCACGAGATGGGCGTGGCGCTGGTGCCCCAGACCCTGGCCATGCTCGGCCAGCCGGGCGTGCATTACGGCGAGCTCGAAGGCTCCGGCGCGCCTTCGCAGATCCAGGCGATCCGCCTGGAGGACAAGCCTTCGGCGGCGGCCGAAAGCTTTCTAGGGCTGCTCAAGTCCCTGATCAAACCGGCCGCCGGAGGGCGCTGAGCGTTGGGGCGCGATACGCAATCACGTATCAAACCATAAGATTTAATCATTATATTTTTCGATTCCTGCCTGTATAGGCTCCCAGCGGTCGGACCTTGCCAGAGGTCCATGCGCCCGATCAGGGGCGCATATAACAATAAAAACGCAGGAATTGAACATGAACGCTGCCCAGGATGCCGCTGCCCACAAGAAAGCCCGCAAGGCGGGTATCGCCTCATTCATCGGCACCACCATCGAGTGGTATGACTTCTACGCCTACGGCATCGCCGCCGCCCTGGTGTTCGGCAAGGTGTTCTTTCCCGCCGACCTGCCCCCCGGCACGGCCACCCTGCTGTCCTTCCTGACCCTGTGGGCCGGGTTCATCGCCCGCCCCGTCGGCGGCATCATCTTCGGCCACATGGGCGACAAGATCGGCCGCAAGACCACCCTGGTGATCACCCTGATCATGATGGGCCTGGCCACCACCTGCATCGGCCTGCTGCCCAGCTACCTGCAGATCGGCGTCTGGGCCCCCATTGCCCTGGTGACCCTGCGCATCATCCAGGGCATCGCGGTGGGCGGCGAATGGGGCGGGGCGATCCTCATCGCCAGCGAAAGCGCGCCCAAGGGCAAGGGCATTCTCTATGCCGCCTTCGCCCAGCAGGGTTCGCCGGCCGGCAACCTGCTGGCAACCCTGGTGTTCTTCGGCCTCAGCGCCCTGCCGACTCCGGACTTTCTGCTCTGGGGCTGGCGCATTCCGTTCCTGCTGTCGGCGGTGCTGGTGATCATCGGCATGGTCATCCGCCTCAAGCTGGAAGAATCCGATGACATGAAGCGCCTGATGGAGCAGAAAAAGACCGTCAAGCTGCCGATTCTCGAAGTCCTGCGCGACCACTGGCGCCTGGTACTGCTGGGGGCCGGGGTGCTGCCGATCATCCACGTCACCTATTTCAAGAGCACCTTCGCCCTGTCCTGGGCCACCAAGGAGCTGGGCTACAGCCAGGGCAGCTTCCTCAGCGTGATCGTCATCGCCCTGGTGGTGCAGTTCATCACCCAGCCCCTGGGTGCGGTGCTGGTTTCACGCATGGACATGCGCAAGGCCATGGTGCTGATGGTGGTGCCCGAGCTGCTGCTGATGCCGGCGATGTTCTTCGCCGTGGAGACCGGTCACTACTGGATCGCGGTGCTGGGCATGTGCCTGGCCACGGTGCCGCACTCGATGTTCTATGGCGCGGTGGGCGGCATCCTGGCGCGGGCGTTTCCGACCCGGGTGCGCTACAGCGGGCTGTCGATCTCCTATCAGCTGTGTTCACTGCTGGTGGGCGGCGCCACGCCGGTGCTGGCCCAGAGCATCCTCAATGGCACCGGCAGCATCATCGGCGTGGCCATCGCCTCGGCCTGCTACGCCCTGGTCTCGCTGGCATGCATGCTGGCCCTGCTCAAGCGCATCGGCCATAACGCCGCCGAGCTGTCCACGGCAGAACAGGCGGATGCCGACGAATTGGCGCGCCAGACTGGCGCCCAGCCACCTGTGGATAAGGTTTCCCGGCTCGACCCGGTGCCAGGCAGCGAGCTACAGCCCGCTCGCTGATGCACCCTGCAAGTGGTGCAGGCGCCGCTCATGCTCCAGCAACCAGCGCTTGCGCCACAGACCACCGCCATAGCCGGTCAGGGAGCCATCGGCGCCAATCACCCGGTGGCAGGCAATGACAATGGAAATCTGGTTGGCGGCATTGGCCCGGGCCACCGCGCGCACCGCTGAGGGCGAGCCGACCTGCCGCGCCACCTCGGCGTAGCTGCAGGTGGTACCCAGGGGAATGGCCCGCAGCGCCTGCCAGACGGTACGGGTAAAGGGCGAGGCGCTCATCGCCAGCGGTGTGGCGAAGTGCACCGCCTCGCCGGCGAAGTAACGCTGCAGTTCGGCCTCGATCTGGTCGATGGGGGCAAAACGCCCGAAACCTATGCTCGAACCGCTGCTCTTCTGCAGGTTCTGCAACTCATTGGCCAGTGCCGGGCGGTCGAAGAATTCCAGCAGATGCAGGACCTGGGCGTCGGCCACCGCCAGCATCACGCCGATCGGGGTCTGCAACCAATCGACCTTGAGCAGTTCCCGCCCCCGCAAGTTGGACGGCGGCTGGCCCGCCAGGCGGCTGAAGGCGTGGCGAAAGCCGCTGTCGGAGTCGAAGCCGGCGCTAATCTGCGCCTCGATCACCGGCTCTCCCGAGGCCAGTTGCTGCATGCCCTGGCCCATGCGACGCAGGCGCGCCATTTCCAGGAAGGTGACGCCGAAATAGCGCTTGAACGCACGGCGCACGGTGGATGGGTCCAGCCCCTGGGCGACCAGGTCGTCCTCGTACCAACGGCGTTCCGGGTCGCGGCCCAACTGCTCGAGCAAGGTCTGCACCCAGGGCTCCTGGACCCCGGCCCGCTCCAGCGGACGACAGCGCAGGCAGGCGCGGAACCCTGCTTCGACACAACCCTTGATGGAGCCGAAGAACACCGTGTTCTCGCGCTTGGGCTTGCGTGCAGCGCAGGTCAGGCGGCAGAACACGCCGGTGCTCTTCACCCCGACAAAGGCAAAGCCTTCATAGGCCGGGTCCCGTGCCAGCAGCGCCTGGTACAGGGTGTCGTCATCGGGAAGCTGGAACAGCAGAGGGGCATTTTCCATGGCCGCATCCTAAACCTTGAAGCATCGGGTTCGAGCACTCTAAACCCGCCCTTTGCCCCGCGCCGCTGAAAAACGGGCGTTGATTCTTCTATCAACGCGCGCCCATCGAGCGCCGCTTAGATTCATGCACTATATTGGTGCAATGCCTTGCACTCAGGTGCCAATACCAGCCCATTTTGGTTCGAAAATACCCGCCAGAGCTGGCAAAACGCCACAGAACCAGGCTTCAAACGCCTGTTTCAGGGCATGCGCGCTTCTTTTCGGAGCCTTGGTTTGGTTTTTGCATTTTCTCCACCACAGCGCCTTAGCCGCGCGCGCACTTCGGGACCGGCCCCGGATTGTCTTGCTTCAAAAGAGGTCACCATCTACCCATGACCATCAGCGACCCACTGCACCGCCTGCTTCTGGACAACCTGACCACCGCCACCATCCTGCTCAATGCCGACCTGCGCCTTGAGTACATGAACCCGGCGGCGGAAATGCTCCTGGCCATCAGCGGCCAGCGCAGCCATGGGCAATTCATCAGCGAGCTGTTCACCGAATCCGCCGAGGCCCTGAGCTCCCTGCGCCAGGCGGTGGAGCAGGCGCACCCCTTCACCAAGCGCGAAGCCATGCTCACCGCACTGACCGGCCAGACCCTGACCGTCGACTACGCGGTGACGCCGATCCTCAGCAACGGCGACACCTTGCTGCTACTGGAAGTCCACCCCCGGGACCGGCTGCTGCGGATCACCAAGGAAGAGGCCCAGTTGTCCAAGCAGGAAACCAGCAAGATGCTGGTGCGCGGCCTGGCCCATGAAATCAAGAACCCCTTGGGGGGCATTCGCGGCGCCGCACAGTTGCTGGCCCGGGAGCTGCCCGAGGAAAGCCTCAAGGACTACACCAACGTCATCATCGAAGAAGCCGACCGCCTGCGGAATCTGGTGGACCGCATGCTCGGCTCGAACAAGCTGCCATCCCTGGCCCTGACCAACATCCATGAAGTGCTGGAGCGGGTCAGCAGCCTGGTGGAAGCCGAAAGCCAGGGCTGTATCACCCTGGTGCGCGATTACGACCCGAGCATTCCCGACGTGCTGATCGACCGCGAACAGATGATCCAGGCGGTGCTCAACATCGTGCGCAACGCCATGCAGGCCATCAGCAGCCAGAATGAAATGCGCCTGGGGCGCATCACCCTGCGCAGCCGCACCATGCGCCAGTTCACCATCGGCCACGTGCGCCATCGCCTGGTGAGCAAGATCGAAATCATCGACAACGGCCCGGGCATCCCCGCGGAACTGCAGGACACCCTCTTCTTCCCCATGGTCAGCGGCCGCCCGGACGGTACCGGGCTGGGCCTGGCCATCACCCAGAACATCATCAGCCAGCACCAGGGTCTGATCGAATGTGACAGCCATCCCGGCCACACCACGTTCTCGATCTTTCTGCCACTGGAACAAGGAGCCCCATCGACATGAGCCGTAGTGAAACCGTGTGGATCGTCGATGACGACCGTTCTATCCGTTGGGTCCTGGAAAAAGCCTTGCAGCAGGAAGGGATGACCACCCAGAGCTTCGACAGCGCCGACGGGGTGATGAGCCGCCTGGCCCGCCAGGCCCCGGACGTGATCATTTCCGACATTCGCATGCCCGGCGCCAGTGGCCTGGACCTGCTGGCACGGATTCGCGAGCAGCACCCGCGCCTGCCGGTGATCATCATGACCGCGCATTCGGACCTGGATAGCGCTGTCGCCTCCTACCAGGGCGGCGCCTTCGAATACCTGCCCAAGCCGTTCGATGTCGATGAAGCGGTGTCGCTGGTCAAGCGCGCCAATCAGCACGCCCAGGAACAGCAAGGCCTGGAAGTGCCGGCGACCCTGACTCGCACTCCGGAAATCATCGGTGAGGCGCCGGCCATGCAGGAGGTGTTCCGAGCCATCGGGCGCCTGAGCCACTCCAACATCACAGTGCTGATCAACGGCGAATCCGGTACCGGCAAGGAACTGGTAGCCCATGCCCTGCATCGCCACAGCCCGCGGGCGGCTTCGCCGTTCATCGCCCTGAACATGGCGGCGATCCCCAAGGACCTGATGGAATCCGAGCTGTTCGGCCATGAAAAGGGCGCCTTCACCGGCGCGGCCAACCTGCGGCGCGGGCGCTTCGAGCAGGCCGACGGCGGCACCCTGTTTCTCGACGAGATCGGCGACATGCCAGCCGACACCCAGACCCGCCTGCTGCGGGTCCTGGCCGATGGCGAGTTCTATCGGGTCGGTGGCCATACCCCGGTCAAGGTCGATGTACGCATCATCGCCGCGACCCACCAGAACCTGGAAACCCTGGTGCACGCCGGCAAGTTCCGTGAGGACCTGTTCCACCGCCTCAACGTGATCCGCATCCATATCCCGCGCCTGTCGGACCGTCGCGAAGACATCCCGACCCTGGCCAGGCACTTCCTCAGCCGCGCCGCCCAGGAACTGGCGGTGGAACCCAAGTTGCTGAAAAACGAAACCGAGGAATACCTGAAGAACCTGCCGTGGCCGGGCAACGTGCGCCAGCTGGAGAACACCTGCCGCTGGATCACCGTCATGGCCTCGGGTCGCGAGGTGCATATCAGCGACCTGCCACCGGAGTTGCTGAGCCTGCCCCAGGATTCAGCGCCGGTCACCAACTGGGAACAGGCCCTGCGCCAATGGGCCGACCAGGCCCTGGCCCGCGGGCAATCGAACCTGCTGGACAGCGCGGTACCGAGTTTCGAGCGGATCATGATCGAGACCGCCCTCAAGCACACCGCCGGCCGCCGCCGCGATGCCGCGGTCCTGTTGGGCTGGGGGCGCAATACCCTGACCCGCAAGATCAAGGAGCTGGGGATGAAGGTCGACGGTGGCGACGAGGATGAAGGCGAGGAAGGCTGAAGCCCCGGCCGCGGCATGTAGGAGCTGGCTTGCCAGCGAAGAGGCCCTTGAGCCTTGCAGTGCGCCCACAGGCGCTTTCGCCGGCAAGCCGGCTCCTACGATGAGGAAGTGCGTGCACCAGGATGGGGTGCATGCACTGCCCGAAGGCGCGCTGCAGTGCCATACAGCCCGGGTACAACCCGGGCCTCAGCTCTGAAAAGCCCTCCGTCGAAAACGCAAAAGCCCCGGATTACGGGGCTTTCGGCTTTTTATCCCAGCAATCAACGCCTCTGCAGCCAAAACTGGCACGCCACCTGCAATAACCCAATCACTACCCAGTTTCGGGGACCTTGGTACAGGCAGGCCGGGGATTCCCCTCTTTAACACCAGGCTCGGCACGCACATCGCGACGGCCAAAGGTTTCGGGAACCCCAGTACAGGCAGGCTGGGACTTCCCTCTTTAACACCAGGCCCACCCCGCTCACAGCGACGGGCCAGGCTTTCGGGAACCCCGGTACAGGCAGGCCGGGACTTCCCTCTTTAATACCCGGCCCATCCCGCGCATCGCGACGGGCCACGCTTTTGGGGACCCTGGTACAGGCAGGCCGGGAATCCCCTTCTTTACACCGGGACTCATCGCCTTCGTGGCGCTCAGCCCCTCCCGCTTTTGGGGGCCTTGGTACAGGCAGGCCGGGGTTTCCCTCTTTTATTCCTCCCGCAGGTGGATCGCCAGGCGCCAGCGCCCCTCCACCTCGCTCCCGTCCCACTGGCCCCGCAGCGGCCGCGCGGCCACCAGGTTCAGCAGCAGGCCCTGGTCCGCCCGGCGCACCCGCCAGTTCACATTGCGCTGATTGACCTGCAACTGGCCCTTCTGTGCCTGCCCCTGGGCATCGAACAGCAGCGCCACGGTGCCATCGATGTGTTCCCCATGGAGCTTGGGCTCATGGTTGAACCACAGCACCAGCCCATCGGGCGCCACCTCGACCTGCTGCAACGCCACCGGATCAGGCTGGGTCAGGCGGCCGATCATCAGCCCTACCATCACCCCGACAATCGCCAGGGAGCCGAACACCCGCAGCATTAGCTTCGGTCGCGAGTACGCTTCAGGCGTAGAATGCAGCCTGTCTTTCTCTTCGGAGCCGTGCATGTTTCACGTCATCCTCTTTCAACCAGAAATTCCGCCGAATACCGGCAACGTTATCAGGCTGTGCGCCAACAGCGGCTGCCACCTGCATTTGATCGAGCCGCTGGGTTTCGAAATGGACGACAAGCGCCTGCGCCGCGCCGGCCTCGACTATCACGAATACGCCACCCTGCAACGCCATGCCGACCTTGCCAGTTGCCTGGAAAGCCTCGGCCAGCCGCGCCTGTTCGCCTTCACCACCAAGGGCTCGCGCCCCTTCCATGACGCCAGCTTCCAGGAGGGCGACGCCTTCCTGTTCGGCCCCGAGAGCCGGGGCCTGCCGGCGGACGTGCTGGACGCCCTGCCCGGCGAACAGCGCCTGCGCCTGCCCATGCGCGAAGGCTGCCGCAGCCTGAACCTGTCCAACACCGTGGCCGTTGCGGTCTATGAAGGCTGGAGACAGTTGGGGTTCAAGTAGAGCCTGGGGTTCGCGGGCAAGCCCGCTCCTACAGGTTTTGCCCGAGCATGAAAAAAGCGCCGTTACAGGCGCTTTTTTCGTACCGCAACCAGCACTTACTGAACGGTGTTTTCGCCAGCGGACTGCAGGCGTTGCAGCTCTTGGGCGTACAGCGCATCGAAGTTCACCGGGGCCAGCATCAGCGCCGGGAACGAACCGCGGGTCACCAGGCTGTCCAGCGCTTCACGAGCGTAAGGGAACAGGATGTTCGGGCAGAAAGCACCCAGGGTGTGGCTCATGGAAGCCTCATCCAGGTTCTTGATCAGGAAGATACCGGCCTGCTGGACTTCAGCGATGAAGGCCACTTCGTCGCCGTTCTTCACGGTCACGGACAGGGTCAGCACCACTTCGTGGAAGTCGGCTTCCAACGCTGTCTGGCGGGTATTGAGGTCCAGGCCGACGCTAGGTTCCCACTGCTGACGGAAGATTGCCGGGCTTTTCGGCGCTTCGAAGGACAGGTCACGCACGTAGATACGCTGCAGGGAGAATTGCGGTGCGCTTTCGTCGTCGGCAACGGTGTTCTGTTGGTCAGTCATCTCAGAGTCCTTCTTGATCTTGGGTCTATAGGGTTGGGAATTTCAGGCCGCTAGCAGCGCGTCGAGCTTGCCGGCACGCTCCAGGGCGAACAAATCATCACAGCCACCTACGTGGGTGGCGCCGATCCAGATCTGCGGCACGGACGTACGCCCGGCCTTCTGAGCCATCTCGGCGCGTACCTGGGGCTTGCCATCGACCTTGATCTCTTCGAAGGCTACGCCTTTGCTCGCCAGCAGATGCTTGGCGCGCGAGCAGTAAGGGCAGTAATCACTGGAGTAGACGATGACCTTGGACATTACTTCACCAATGGCAGGTTATCGGCCTTCCAGCTGGCCACGCCGCCGGACAGCTTGGCCGCGGTGAAACCGGACTTGAGCAGCTCGCGGGCGTGGGTGCCGGCGTGCTGGCCCTGGGCGTCCACCAGGATGATGGTCTTGGACTTGTGCTTCTCCAGCTCGCCGACACGGGCGGCCAGCTTGTCCTGGGGAATGTTCAGTGCACCGACGATATGGCCGGCGGCATAGTCCTTGGATGGACGGATATCGATCACGACGCCCTGCTCGCTGTTGACCAGCGCGGTCAGTTCACGGGTGCTGAGGCTGCGGCCACCGCGGCTCAATTCATGAGCGATCAACAGAGCCAGCAGGATGGCGAAGGCGCCGACGAGCAAGTAGTGTTCAGTGGCGAATTGAATCAGGTGAGCAACCATCTAAGGAGGTTCCAGGGCGTTAAAATGTCGGCCAGTATACACAGCCCTCCGGGTCGACCAAACCCCGCCCGGCGGTGACTCCACCGGAACTTCGCTTTAAACTGCCACTCCCTTTTTCAACACCTCCCTTTCATCTCTTTCCTATCCAGCCACGAGTGGACGCCATGACTACCACGCCTAAACCTTTGGTCCTGATGATTCTGGATGGCTTCGGTCACAGCGAAAGCCACGAATCCAACGCCGTCTATGCGGCCAAGAAGCCGGTCCTGGACCGCTTGTGCGCCAGCATGCCCAACGGCCTGATCTCGGGTTCGGGCATGGATGTCGGCCTGCCGGACGGGCAGATGGGCAACTCCGAAGTCGGCCACATGAACCTCGGCGCCGGCCGCGTGGTGTACCAGGACTTCACCCGGGTGACCAAGGCCATCCGTGACGGTGAGTTCTTCGAGAACCCGACCATTTGCGCGGCCGTGGACAAGGCCGTGGATGCCGGCAAGGCGGTGCACATCCTCGGCCTGCTGTCCGACGGCGGCGTACACAGCCACCAGGACCACCTGATCGCCATGGCCGAACTGGCCTTCAAGCGCGGCGCCGAGAAGATCTACCTGCATGCCTTCCTCGATGGCCGCGACACCCCGCCCAAAAGCGCCCAGTCGTCCATCGAACTGCTGGACGAAACCTTCAAGACCCTGGGCAAGGGCCGCATCGCCAGCCTGATCGGCCGTTACTTCGCCATGGACCGCGACAACCGCTGGGACCGTGTGGCCCAGGCCTACAACCTGATCGTCGACGGCCAGGGCCAGTTCAACGCCGCTACCGCCCAGGAAGGCCTGCAAGCCGCCTACGCACGTGAAGAGAGCGACGAATTCGTCAAGGCCACCACCATCGGCGAACCGGTCAAGGTCGAGGACGGCGATGCCGTGGTGTTCATGAACTTCCGCGCCGACCGTGCACGGGAGCTGACCCGGGTCTTCGTCGAAGACGGCTTCAAGGACTTCGAACGCCCACGCCAGCCTAAGCTGGCCGGCTTCGTCATGCTCACCCAGTACGCCGCCAGCATCCCCGCGCCATCGGCCTTTGCCCCGGGCAGCCTGGAGAACGTGCTGGGCGACTATTTGGCGAAAAACGGCAAGACCCAACTGCGCATCGCCGAGACCGAGAAGTATGCCCACGTCACCTTCTTCTTCTCCGGTGGCCGCGAAGAGCCGTTCCCGGGCGAGGAGCGCATCCTGATCCCGTCGCCGAAAGTCGCCACCTACGACCTGCAGCCGGAAATGAGTGCCCCGGAAGTCACCGACAAGATCGTCGACGCCATCGAGCACCAGCGTTATGACGTGATCATCGTCAACTACGCCAACGGCGACATGGTCGGCCACAGCGGCGTGTTCGAGGCGGCGGTCAAAGCCGTGGAATGCCTGGACCTGTGCGTCGGACGTATCGTCGACGCCCTGGAAAAGGTAGGCGGCGAAGCCCTGATCACCGCCGACCACGGCAACGTCGAGCAGATGTCCGACGAATCCACCGGCCAGGCCCACACCGCCCACACCACCGAGCCGGTGCCATTCATCTATGTCGGCAAACGCGCCTTGAAAGTCCGTGAAGGCGGGGTTCTGGCGGACGTGGCGCCCACCATGCTCAAGCTGCTGGGCCTGCCCAAGCCCGCGGAAATGACCGGCACGTCGATCCTGGTGGACCCGGCGCACTGATCCCTCCAGCTCGCCATTGCAGGCAAAAACGCCCGATGCAACCGTCGGGCGTTTTTCATGGTGGCCTTGCACAGGGCGAATCAGGGCCATGGAAGTAAAAGCAGACAAGCGCCGGGCACTTATTGAATAATGATTATCGTTATCAATAACAGCAGAGAGAATCTCCATGAACAAGACGGCTACGCTGCTTCTGGCCTCCCTCCTGTCAGGCTGTGCAAGCCAGATTCCTGCTCAACAGCCGGTGGATGCCAGTGCCCTCGCACAGCAACACAGCCCGGTGGAAATGGATGCTCAGACCGCCGATAAATTGAAAGCACTGCTGAAGATCCAGCCTCCTCGGGGCTCTACCGACATAGGCCAGATGAACGACCTGATTTCCCGGGAGTTCCTGCACACGCCTTACGCGGCGAACCGGCTGCACGGCTCCGCAACCCTGGCCGAGAAGCTGGTGGTCGACTTCAGGGGCCTGGACTGCTTCACCTACCTGGATTACGTCGAGGCCTTGCGCCAGTCCAGCGACGAGGCCGGCTTCATCAACAATCTGGTGCAGATTCGCTACGTGAACGGCGATATCAACTTCCTCAACCGCCGCCACTTCTTCACCGATTGGGCCCATGCCGGGCAACCCATGGCCGAGGATGTGACCGCCCAGCTGAGTGCGAACGCGGTGACCGTGGGCAAGCGCCTCAATCAAAAGGCCGATGGCGGCCGCTACCTGCCCGGCCTGCCCGTGGCCGAACGCGACATCACCTACATTCCCAGCGCATTGATTGACCAGCATCTGCTCAGCCACCTGCGAACCGGCGACTACATCGGCATCTATACCCACCTCTCGGGCCTGGACGTCACCCATACCGGGCTGTTCATCCAGACGGCCCAGGGCCCGGTCCTGCGCAACGCCTCCTCGAAAAAGGACCAGGGCGCGGTGATCGACTCACCCTTCATGGAGTACGTTCACAACGTCCCGGGAATCGTGGTCCTGCGGGCCCGGCAAGACAGCCAGGCCGGCCAGGATGCCTCGGCCGCGAAGGCCGGCACCCAGGCGCAGCAGCATCAGGCTCGCTCGCCCGCACAAGGTTGATCGGCGCCGCCGCCCCAGGCCACGGCGGCGGCACGCTGATAGCAAATGGCCCAATAACGGCCCGGAAACGGCTTTTTATGACGAACGCCTCAAAGCAGTTGGCTTTGAGGCGTTTTTTTTGCAGCGATGGGCGGGCATACTAGGCCGTCCCTTTCCCTGGTGTCGCCCGCCTCTATGCTTCGCGCCCTGATTACCCTTGCTCTGATCTGCCTGCTCCAACCGGCTTTCGCCGACGAGCGCGCGCAAACCCAACAACAGTTGGACGCCACGCGTCAGGACATTGCCGAGCTGAAAAAGCTGCTGGGCAAGCTGCAGGAAGAGAAGTCCGGGGTGCAGAAAGAACTGCGCGGCACCGAAACCGAGATGGGCAAGCTGGAAAAGCAGGTCGAGGCCCTGCAAAAAGAGCTGAAAAAAAGCGAATCCGAGCTGCAGCGACTCGATGAGGAGAAAAAAAAACTCCAGAGCGCGCGCACTGAACAGCAGCGACTGATCGCCATCCAGGCCCGCGCGGCCTACCAGAACGGGCGCCAGGAATACCTCAAGCTGCTGCTCAACCAGCAGAACCCGGAAAAATTCGCCCGCACCCTGACCTATTACGACTACCTGAGCCAGGCACGCCTGGAGCAGTTGAAGAATTTCAACGAGACCCTGCGCCAGCTGGCCAATGTGGAAAAGGACATCTCCCTGCAGCAGGCCCAGTTGCTGGTGCAGAAAAGCAGCCTCGACACCCAGCGCGAAGAACTCGACAAGGTGCGCAAGGAGCGCCAGCTGGCCCTGGCCAAGCTGAACAACGATGTGAAGGCCCGTGACGACAAGCTCAAGGCCCGCGAACAGGACCAGGCCGACCTGGCCAAGGTCCTGAAAACCATCGAGGAAACCCTGGCACGCCAGGCTCGCGAGGCAGAAGAAGCGCGGCAGAAAGCGCTGATCGCCCAGCAGGAAGCCGAAAAAAAGCGCTTGCGTGAGGCTCAGGCCGACGCCAGCGATGAGCCGCGCAAACCCGCAAGATCAAGCCCTGGAGCCCTGGTTTCCAGCGCCGGCCCTTCCTATGGCGGGGCATTTGCTTCAGCCCGGGGAAAACTTCCATGGCCCGTTGATGGTCGACTACTGGCACGCTTTGGTGAAACCCGTGGCGACGACTCCCGCTCCAAGTGGGACGGCGTGATGATCAGCGCCGCCGCCGGCAGCCAGGTGCATGCCGTGCACGGTGGCCGGGTAGTGTTCGCCGACTGGCTGCGCGGCGCCGGCCTGCTGGTGATCCTCGATCACGGCAACGGTTACCTGAGCCTCTACGGACACAACCAGACGCTGCTCAAGGAAGCCGGCGACGTGGTCAAGGCCGGAGAGTCCATCTCCACCGTCGGTAATAGTGGCGGACAGGACACTCCTGCGCTGTACTTTGCAATTCGTCAGCAGGGCCGCCCCAGCGACCCGGCACAGTGGTGCCACGCGCAAGGATAAGCGCTGCATCTAAATTAGGAGTTCGTTCGACATGCTGCATTTGTCCCGCCTTACCTCGCTGGCCCTGACGATCGCCCTGGTGATCGGAGCGCCTCAGGCGTTTGCCGCCGAAACCGCTCAAGCAGCAACCGCCGCGACCACCAAGGCGCCCTTGCCGCTGGAAGAGCTGCGCACCTTCGCCGAGGTCATGGACCGCATCAAGGCCGCGTATGTCGAACCCGTAGACGACAAGACCCTGCTGGAGAATGCCATCAAGGGCATGCTCAGCAACCTCGACCCGCACTCTGCCTATCTGGGCCCGGAAGACTTCGCCGAACTGCAGGAAAGCACCAGCGGCGAATTCGGCGGCCTGGGCATCGAAGTCGGCGCCGAGGACGGCTTCATCAAGGTGGTCTCGCCCATCGACGACACTCCGGCATCCAAGGCCGGGATCCAGGCCGGCGACCTGATCGTCAAGATCAACGGCCAGCCGACCCGTGGCCAGACCATGACCGAAGCCGTGGACAAGATGCGCGGCAAGATCGGCCAGAAGATCACCCTGACCCTGGTGCGCGACGGCGGCACGCCGTTCGACGTGACCCTGGCCCGCGCCACCATCCAGGTGAAAAGCGTGAAGAGCCAGCTGCTGGAGTCGGGCTACGGCTACATCCGCATCACCCAGTTCCAGGTCAAGACCGGCGAGGAAGTCTCCAAGGCCCTGGCCAAGCTGCGCAAGGACAACGGCAAGAAGCTCAACGGCATCATCCTCGACCTGCGCAACAACCCGGGCGGCGTGCTGCAAGCCGCGGTGGAAGTGGTCGACCACTTCATCACCAAGGGCCTGATCGTCTACACCAAGGGCCGCATCGCCAACTCCGAGCTGCGCTTCTCCGCCACCGGCAAGGACGAAAGCGAAGCCGTGCCGATGGTGGTGCTGATCAACGGCGGCAGCGCCTCGGCTTCGGAGATCGTCGCCGGTGCCCTGCAGGATCAGAAGCGCGCAGTACTGATGGGCACTACCAGCTTCGGCAAGGGCTCGGTGCAGACCGTGCTGCCGCTGAACAACGACCGGGCGCTGAAGATCACCACCGCGCTGTACTTCACCCCCAACGGGCGTTCGATCCAGGCCCAGGGCATCGTTCCGGACATCGAAGTGCGCCGCGCCAAGATCACCAGCGAGTCCCAGGACGGCGAGTACTTCAAGGAAGCCGACCTGCAGGGTCACCTGGGCAATGGCAACGGCGGCGCCGACAAGCCCAGTGGTGCAGCGAGCAAGGCCAAGCCGATGCCGCAGGACGACGACTACCAGTTGGCCCAGGCCCTGAGCCTGCTCAAGGGGCTGAGCATCACCCGCGGCAAATGATTGAACCCTTCGCCGGCAAGCCGGCTCCTACAGGAGCCGGCTTGCGTAGGAGCTGGCTCGCCAGCGAAGCGCCCGCCAGGGTGCCCATTCCCCTAAAGGCCTGATCCCGATCCCCATGATTTCCCGCTGCTCACTGCTGTTGCGCTCGCTCCAGGCCCCGCTGCTCACCCTGCTGTGCCTCTTGCCCCTCGCGACCCAAGCCGCCGAACCCACAGCCGTCGCGCCCAAGGCCTACCTGAGCCTGATCATCGACGACCTGGGCCAGAACCTGCCCCGTGACCGCCGCGTACTGGCCCTGCCCGGCCCAGTCACCACGGCGATCATGCCCGACACGCCCCACGCTGCCGAATTCGCCCGCGAGGCCCATCGCGCCGGCAAGATCGTCATCCTGCACATGCCCATGGACCCGGCCACCGGGCCGTTTGCCTGGCACCCCGAGTTGCCCATCGAAGAGCTGCAAAAACGCCTGGACGCCGCCTTCCAGGCCGTGCCCTACACCAGCGGCATCAACAACCACATGGGCAGCCGCATGACCGCCCAACCCCAGGCCATGGCATGGCTGATGGCCGACTTGCAGCGGCGACACAAATTCTTCGTCGACAGCCGCACCAGCGCCCAGACGGTGGCCGCCGCCGAAGCGCAGAAGATCGGCCTGGCCAGTGTTTCCCGGGATGTGTTCCTGGATGACGAACGTACCGAGGCAGCAATTGCCCAACAGTTGCAGACAGCGATCAAGCTGGCGCGCAAACAGGGTTCGGCGGTGATGATCGGCCACCCTTATCCACAGACCCTGGCAGTGCTCGAGCGCGAACTGCCCAGGCTCAAGGCCCAGGGCATCGAGTGGATCGATATCAAGTCGATGATCAGCCTGCGCAGCAACAAGGCCATGGCCGGGCATGGCAAGAACGGGGTTTATCGCTAGAGGCCTTCGCCACAGGAACTGGCTTGCCAGCGAAGCGCCTACAGGTAACGCCCCATGATCTCCTCCACCAGCCCCTCTTGGCGCATCTGGTCCAGGGCCGCCTGGAGCTTGGCCACCACCTCATCGGAGACGTCCTTGTTCAGGGCCAGGTACAGCTCGGCGCTGTTGAAGCGCAGCACGGTCTTGAGGCCGCTGATGCCCTCCTGCTTGGCCAGATAGCGCCCGGCCGGGTCGCCGGTGGCCCAGAGGTCGATCTGCCCCGCCACCAGCTTCCTGGCGTTGTCCTGGTCACGCAGTACCACCTGGGGTGCCAGGCCCTGCTTGGTCAGGGTCTCGGCAATGGCATCGCCCTTGTAGGCGCCGATCTTGTACTTGCGCGCCTGCTCCAGGGATTCGAGGCTGATGGTGCTGCCGGCCTTGGCCAGCATGATCCAGTCATCCGGGCCGATGGGGCCGACCCACTTGAAGAGCGGCTCGCGGTCCGGCAGGCGCGCCATGACGAACACACCATAGCCCGGCTGCTCCAGCGCCATCTTGTAGATACGCTCCCAGGGGAAACGCAGGGTCAGGCTGTAATTGATTCCGGCGCGCTTGAACATTTCACGGACGATATCCACGGCGATGCCGTCGATATTCTCGCCCTGGGCGAAGTTCTTGCCGTTCTTGGCCATGTTGTAGGGAGGGAAGTTTTCCGTCAGCAACACCAGGGAGGTGTCGGCGGGTTCATCAGCGCGAGCGAGGCCGCAAAGAACAAGCGAAGCGCTGGCGACAACCACTAGAAGACGTTTGAACATGACGGGCTACCGGAATCCATGGCGTGCTCAAGAGTGCCGTGAGCCCGCCATGCTGTCCAGTGGCTATCGCACAACAATCCCGCGCTGGGCCATGTAGGCCTTGGCCTCGGGAACCGTGTACTCGCCGAAGTGGAAAATGCTCGCCGCCAGCACCGCGCTGGCGTGGCCTTCGATGATGCCGTCGGCCAGATGCTGGAGGTTGCCGACACCGCCGGAGGCGATCACCGGAATCCCCAGGGCATCGCTGATGGCCCGGGTCACGCCCAGGTCGAAGCCGTTTTTCATGCCGTCCTGATCCATGCTGGTGAGCAGGATCTCGCCGGCACCCAGGCCTTCCATCTTCTTCGCCCACTCCACCGCGTCCAGCCCGGTGGGCTTGCGCCCGCCATGGGTGAAGATTTCCCAGCGCGGGGTTTCACCCGGGCCGGAGACTTTCTTCGCGTCAATGGCGACCACGATGCACTGAGAACCAAAGTGCTGCGCCGCTTCGCCGACGAACTCGGGATTGAACACTGCTGCGGTGTTGATCGAAACCTTGTCCGCGCCGGCATTGAGCAGGTTGCGGATGTCCTGCACGGTGCGCACGCCACCGCCCACGGTCAGCGGGATGAACACCTGGCTGGCCATGCGCTCGACGGTATGGAGGGTGGTATCACGCCCATCGACGCTGGCGGTGATGTCGAGGAAAGTGATTTCGTCGGCACCCTGCTCGTCATAGCGACGGGCAATTTCCACCGGGTCACCGGCGTCGCGGATGTTCTCGAACTTGACGCCCTTGACCACCCGGCCGTTGTCCACGTCCAGGCAAGGGATGATGCGTTTGGCCAGTGCCATGGCGAATCCTCAGCCTTGGTACGAATCGCAGAAAGCCTGGGCTTCTGCAACATCGAGGGTGCCTTCATAGATCGCGCGGCCAGTAATGGCGCCGATGATTCCTGGCGCCTTGGCATCCAGCAGGGCCTTGATGTCGCCCAGGTTGTGGATACCGCCGGAAGCGATCACCGGGATCCGGGTAGCGGCCGCCAGGGCTGCGGTGAACGGCACGTTGCAGCCCTGCATCATGCCGTCTTTGGCGATGTCGGTATAAACGATGGCGGACACGCCGTCGGCTTCGAAACGCTTGGCCAGGTCGATCACTTGCACGCTGCTGACTTCAGCCCAGCCGTCGGTGGCGACGAAGCCATCCTTGGCGTCCAGGCCAACGATGACCTTGCCCGGAAAAGCGCGGCAAGCCTCGGCAACGAACTCCGGCTCCTTGACCGCCTTGGTGCCGATGATCACGTAGCTCACGCCAGCCTTGACGTAGTGCTCGATGGTTTCCAGGGAACGGATGCCGCCGCCGATCTGGATCGGCAGGTTCGGGTAGCGCTTGGCGATTGCGGTGACCACCTCGCCGTTGACCGGCTGGCCTTCGAAGGCACCGTTCAGGTCCACCAGATGCAAGCGCCGGCAACCCCCTTCAACCCATTTGGCGGCCATGCTCACCGGGTCATCGGAGAACACCGTGGAGTCTTCCATGCGGCCTTGGCGCAGACGCACACAGGCGCCGTCCTTGAGATCGATAGCGGGAATAATCAGCATCTGGCAAACCTTCAAGTTCGATTGTTCAGCTTCACTCGGAAATCAGTTTTTCTCGAGCGCCCACAGGTCGCTTTCGATGCTTTCGAACCTCTCCTTGAGGTGCGCCTGCACATCGAAAATCGCCCGGTTGTAATAGTGCGGAGCAATTTCGCGGGTAAACAGTTCAAGAACCTCCGCCGCTTCGAACGAGCCCAGCTCGAGCTCGAACCGATCCTCCAGGAAACGCTTGATCTTGTGCGTCGCCTCGCTCTCCTGTTCGGCAGTGAGGCTCAGGATCGGCGGCTTGGGTTTCTTGATCGCCATTTACCAGCGACCGTCCCAGGCGGCGAAATTCTGCAGCAGCTGCAGGCCGTGGGTATGGCTTTTCTCCGGGTGGAACTGCACGGCAAAACGCGAGCCGTCGGCCAGCGCCGCGGCGAAATCCACGCCATAGTGACCGCTGCCCACCACCTGCCGCGTGTTACCGGCATTGATGTAGTAGCTGTGCACGAAGTAGAAGCGCGCCAGGTCCGCAATGTTGTGCCATAGCGGGTGGTCCACCGCCTGCTTCACTTCGTTCCAGCCCATGTGCGGCACCTTCAGGTGCTCGCCATCCTCGATCAGGCCCTTGCCGAAGAACTTCACCTGGCCGGGAAACAGGCCGATGCAGTCCACGCCTTCGTTCTCTTCACTGTGGTCGAGCAGCGCCTGCATGCCCACGCAGATACCGAGGAACGGACGGTCCTGGCTGACCTCGCGCACCAGGGCATCGAAGCCCAGGCGGCGGATCTCGGCCATGCAGTCACGGATCGCGCCCACTCCGGGGAACACCACCCGGTCGGCCTCTCGAATCACGCTGGCATCGCTGGTGATCAGCACCTTGCCGGCGCCCACGTGCTCCAGGGCCTTGGCCACCGAGTGCAGGTTGCCCATGCCGTAGTCGATGACGGCGACGGTCTGCATTACAGCACGCCCTTGGTCGACGGCATCTGGCCGGCCATGCGCTCGTCCAGCTCCACCGCCATGCGCAGCGCGCGGCCGAAGGCCTTGAACACGGTCTCGATCTGGTGGTGAGTGTTGGTGCCGCGCAGGGTGTCGATGTGCAGGGTCACGTTGGCGTGGTTGACGAAGCCCTGGAAGAACTCCTGGAACAGGTCGACATCGAAACCACCGACGGTGGCGCGGGTGAACGGCACATGCATCTGCAGGCCAGGGCGGCCGGAGAAGTCGATCACCACGCGGGACAGGGCTTCATCCAGCGGCACATAGGCATGGCCGTAGCGACGGATGCCTTTCTTGTCGCCGATGGCCTTGCTGAACGCCTGGCCGAGGGTGATACCGACATCCTCCACGGTGTGGTGGTCGTCGATATGCAGGTCGCCCTTGCTTTCGATGTCCAGGTCGATCAGCCCGTGCCGGGCGATCTGGTCCAGCATGTGCTCAAGGAAGGGCACGCCGATATCGAATCGGGCCTTTCCGGTGCCATCCAGGTTGATCGAGGCTTTGATCTGGGTTTCCAGAGTGTCGCGCTCGACAGATGCCTTACGTTCGGCCATCACCAGCTCCGCAAAATCATTGGGCGAAAAAGGCGAATAGTATAGGCCCCACGGCGGCTAAACAGAAACACGATGGACAATATCCTGACGGGCGCCAGCCAATGGCTGCGGGGCTGTACCTGTCATGACAACTATAGAAAACGGCTTGCCGGTGAAGGCGCCAGGCCTGACAGGCCCTGGCACCTTGTTCGCCGGCCAGCGGGCTCCTGCGCAGGAGCTGGCTGGCCGGCGAAGCCCTTAATGGAACAGCACCGCGGTCTTCTGCAGGGTGACCCACACGCCCCACGCCAGGGGAATGCCCACGGCCAGCCAGGCAGCGATCACCAGCGGCAGGCTGGCGGATGAGGCCTTCCATTCCAGCACGACGCTGTTGTCGGCGCCCTTGTCATGGCCCAGGGCCTGCTCGGCCGCCAGTTGCTCGTCGGTCATGAAGTACTTGTCGGCCACCGGGCGCACCAGCAGGTTGCACAAAAAGCCCAGCACCAGCAGGCCGGCGAGGATGTACAGGGTGATGTCGTAAGCCGCAGCGCGCTCGACGCCGATGCTCAGCTGGTACTCGCGCAGGTAGTTCACCAGCACCGGGCCCAGCACGCCCGCCGCGGCCCAGGCGGTCAGCAGGCGACCATGGATAGCGCCCACCATCTGGGTGCCGAACAGGTCCGCCAGGTAGGCCGGCACCGTGGCGAAACCGCCGCCGTACATCGACAGGATGATGCAGAACGCCGCCACGAACAGGGCGATATTGCCCAGGTGGCCGAGGTTCGGGATCAGCGCATAAAGGGCAAAGCCCAGGGCAAAGAACACGAAATAGGTGTTCTTGCGGCCCAGGTAGTCGGAGAACGACGCCCAGAAGAACCGCCCGCCGATGTTGAACAGGCTCAGCAAACCGGTGAAGCCGGCGGCAATCGCGGCAATCTGCGCCAGTTGCCCGGCGTCCAGCTGGCTGAAGGTCAGGCCATTGCCCAGCAGCTTGCCGGCAAACACTTCCTGCAGCAGGGGCGAGGCCATGCCGAGGATGCCGATACCAGCCGAAACGTTGAGGCACAGCACCAGCCACACCAGGCGGAACTGCGGGGTCTTCCAGGCCACGTTCACGTGCACGTGGCGGTGGGTGATCATCGCATTGGCGGCTTTCTTCGCCGGTGCGGTCCAGCCCTCAGGCTTCCAGCCGGTAGGCGGAACCCGGTAGGCCAGGGCGCCACCGATCATGAACACGAAGTAGATGGCCGCCATCACCAGGAAGCTCTGCCACACGCCAACGCTGGTCGGCGTTGCAAAGTGGCCCATCAGGGCCGCCGCCAGGGGCGCACCGACCATGGCGCCGCCGCCAAAGCCCATGATCGCCATGCCGGTGGCCATGCCGCGCTTGTCCGGGAACCACTTGATCAGGGTCGACACCGGGGAGATATAGCCCAGGCCCAGGCCGATACCGCCGATGACCCCGGAGCCTATCCACATCAGCCAGATCTGGTGGGTGTAGATCCCCAGCGCCGAGATCAGCAGGCCGCCGCACCAGCACAGTGCCGAAACCACACCGGCCTTGCGCGGGCCGGCATGTTCCAGCCAGCCGCCCCAGATCGCCGCCGAGCACCCCAGGAAGATGAAGAACAGGGTGTAGATCCAGCCGAGCATGGAGATCGGCCAGTCACACTGGGACGAAAATATCTGCGCGATGAAGCCCATGCCGGGCTCGCAAGCCACGGGCGCACTGACGCCCAGGGCCTTGGACAGCGGCAGCCAGAACACCGAAAAGCCATAGGCCATGCCGATGCACAGGTGGATGGCCAGAGCGGCCGGTGGAACCAGCCAGCGGTTGAAACCGGGCTTGGCGATGATGCGTTCTTTGGACAAGAACGCTGGCTGAGCGGACGGACTGGCCGCCGCGTTGCTAGTGCTCATGGATGTTTCCCCCAATTATTAGAATTGTTCATCGGCCACTCTTCTGCGACGACCTTGGCACACCGGCGCGGTCGTTTTATTGAGTAAAGCTCCATTTGGTCAGACGCGACATTAAGTCGCACAAGGGCGAACGAACCGCGAGAGGTTACCATTTGCGACAAACTAAAAAACCAAACTGACATCACCTTTTTTCCCGCGACTGCTTTGCCCGCAGGCCAGGCCACTAGCAAAAAAATGGCCGTTACACCGAAAAAACCTCTAACTGCAATGGGTGACCAGTCGTCAGGTTCAGAGCGCTATACTCCCCCGCTAAATTTTGAATTCGACATACAAGGACTCGCCCATGAAAGCGTTCGGCAAAATCCTGGGTCTGGTAATTCTCGGGCTGTTGCTGATCATCGTGGCTCTGGGCTTCGCCCTGACCCACCTGTTTGATCCCAACGACTACAAAGACGAGATTCGCCAGATTGCCCGCGACAAGGCCCACATCGAGCTGACGCTCAATGGCGACATCGGCTGGAGCCTGTTCCCGTGGCTGGGCCTGGAACTGCACGATGCCGGCGTCGCCACCCTGGCCAACCCGACCCAACCTTTCGCCGACCTGCAGATGCTCGGCCTGTCGGTCCGGGTGTTGCCGCTGCTGCGCCGCGAAGTGCAGATGAGCGATGTGCGTGTCGAAGGCCTGAACCTGCGCCTGACCCGCAACAAGGACGGCCACGGCAACTGGCAGGACATTGGCAAGGCCGCACCGACCGACAAGCAGGCCGAGACTCCGGCCGCCAGCACCGGCGAAGCCAGCCAACCACCAGCCGGCGCGGACAAACCCGCGCAGCCGATCCGCCTGGACATCGACAGCCTGACCGTGAACAACGCCCGGGTTGAGTACAACGATGAACAGACCGACAAGCAGTTCACCGCCGAAAGCATCCAGCTGAGTACCGGGCCGATTCACGAAGCCACCAACACCCCGGTCAAGCTCACGGCCTTCCTCGCCAGCAGCCAACCCGCAGTGCGCGTGCGCACCGAACTCAATGGCGAACTGCGCTTCGACCGCGCCCTGAAGCGCTACCAGTTCGAAGACATGCGCCTGTCCGGCGAAGCCGCCGGCGACCCGTTGCAAGGCAAGACCCTGACCTTCGCAGCCCAGGGCCAGCTGCTGCTGGACCAGGCCGCCAACGTTGCCCAGTGGACCGGCCTGAAGGTCTCCCTCAATCAGTTGCGCGCCCTGGGTGAGCTCAAGGTCAACGACCTGGACAAGACCCCGCAGATCAGCGGCGGCATCTCCATTGCCCAGTTCGACCTGGCGAGATTCGTCGACAGCATCGGCCAGACCCTGCCCGCCATGGGTGAAGGCAGCCTGAGCAAGGTCGAGCTGGTCAGCCGCCTGCAAGGCACGCCCACCAGCCTGGCCCTGGAAGACCTGAACCTGAAGCTCGACGACAGCACCTTCAGCGGCCGCCTGGCCATCGAGGACTTCGACAAGCAATCCCTGCGCGCCCAGCTCAAGGCCGACACCTTCAATGTCGACCGCTACCTGCCGCCCAAGTCCGCCGAAGCCAACAGCGCGGCATCGGCACGCAAGGCCGAAGTGCAGAGCAGCGAAGCCGATGCCATGGCCGGAGCCGGCAGCACCCCGCTGCCCAACGCACCGACCAAGGGCGCCTGGAGCACTGACCGCCTGCTGCCGGTGGAGCGCCTGAGCAAACTCGACGTCGATGCCGACCTGAACTTCGGCCAACTGACCCTGGACAAGCTGCCGATCCAGAATGCCGCACTCAAGGCCTCCGGCCAGGGTGGCCTGCTCAAGCTTTCCAGCCTGCGCGGCGAGCTGTACAACGGCAGCTTCGATGCCAGCGGCAACCTCGATGTGCGCCAGAGCACACCGCAGTTGAGCTTGCAGACCAAGATCAACCGGGTGCCGGTGGAACGCATCCTCGAAAGCCAGGGCCAGAATCCTCCGGTCAAGGGCCTGGTGACCCTGAACAGCAACCTCAGCGGCAGCGGCAACAGCCAGAAGGCACTGATCGACAGCCTCAACGGCACCGCCAGCTTCGTCATCAACAACGGCGTGCTGCTCAACGCCAATATCGAACAGCAGCTGTGCCAGGGCATCGCCGTGCTCAACCGCAAGAACCTCAGCAGCACGCCACGGGGCAAGGACACGCCCTTCCAGGAGCTCAAGGGCAACCTGACGCTGCGCAATGGCGTGGCCAGCAACCCGGACCTGAAAGTGCGCATCCCCGGCATGACGGTGAACGGCAACGGCGACATCGACCTGCGAGTGCTGGGCATGGACTACCGGGTCGGCATCATTGTCGAAGGCGACCTGCGGGATAACCCGGACCCGGCCTGCCAGGTGGGCGAGCGCTTTACCGGCATCGAGCTGCCGCTGCGCTGCCGCGGCCCGCTGGAGCTGGGGGCCAAGGCCTGCCGCCTGGACAAGGACGGCCTGGGCCAGGTAGCAGCCAAGCTGGCCGGTGACCGCCTGCAGCAAAAGATCGACGAGAAACTGGGGGACAAGGTCAGCCCGGAACTGAAGAACGCGCTCAAGGGGCTGTTCAAGCGATGAGAGCCGAGG
Organism: Pseudomonas sp. 8(2025); assembly: GCF_052665325.1. Lineage (NCBI taxonomy): Bacteria > Pseudomonadati > Pseudomonadota > Gammaproteobacteria > Pseudomonadales > Pseudomonadaceae > Pseudomonas > Pseudomonas sp. 8(2025). The sequence goes on from NZ_JBQOIE010000002.1 coordinate 442,139, forward strand.
CGTTTTCAACGGCGGTGCTGGACTGGTACGACCGCCACGGCCGCCATGACCTGCCCTGGCAGCAGGACATCAACCCGTATCGGGTGTGGGTCTCGGAGATCATGCTGCAACAGACCCAGGTCAGCACCGTGCTCAACTACTTCGACCGCTTCATGGCCTCGCTGCCCACGGTGCAGGCCCTGGCCGAAGCCCCGGAAGACGAAGTGCTGCACCTGTGGACCGGCCTGGGCTACTACACCCGGGCGCGCAACCTGCAGAAGACCGCGAAGATCGTCATGGCCGAATACGGCGGCGAGTTCCCCCGGGACGTGGAAAAGCTCACCGAGCTGCCGGGCATCGGCCTGTCCACCGCCGGCGCCATCGCCAGCATCAGCATGGCCCTGCGGGCGCCGATCCTCGACGGCAACGTCAAGCGGGTGCTGGCACGCTTCACCGCCCAGGAGGGCTACCCCGGGGAGCCCAAGGTGGCCAGGCAGTTGTGGGCCGCCGCCGAGCGCTTCACCCCCCACAGCCGGGTCAACCACTACACCCAGGCGATGATGGACCTGGGGGCGACGCTCTGCACCCGGAGCAAGCCCAGCTGCCTGTTGTGCCCCCTGGAGCGCGGCTGCGAAGCCCACATGCTCGGCCTGGAAACCCGCTACCCGATTCCCAAGCCACGCAAGGAAGTGCCTCAGAAGCGCACCCTGATGCCGATGCTGGCCAACCGCGAAGGCGCCATCCTGCTTTACCGGCGGCCCTCCAGCGGCCTCTGGGGCGGGTTGTGGAGCCTGCCGGAGCTGGATGGCCTGGACGACATCCAGCACCTGGCCCTGCAGCACTCCCTGGAACTGGGCCAGCAACAGCAGATGCCCGGGCTGGTGCACACCTTCAGCCACTTCCAGCTGGCCATCGAACCCTGGCTGATCCGGGTCGAAGAGTCGGCCCTGCACGTCGCCGAGGCCGACTGGCTCTGGTATAACCTCGCCACCCCGCCGCGCCTGGGCCTTGCCGCCCCGGTGAAAACACTGCTCAAACGCGCGGCCGAAGTCTTGAATGCAGGAGAGTCGTCATGACCCGCACCGTAATGTGCCGCAAGTACCAGGAAGAACTGCCGGGCCTGGAGCGCCCTCCCTACCCGGGGGCCAAGGGCCAGGATATTTTCGATCACGTCTCGGCCAAGGCCTGGGCCGACTGGCAGAAACACCAGACCCTGCTGATCAACGAAAAGCGCCTGAACATGATGAATGCCGACGATCGCAAATATCTGCAGGGCGAGATGGACAAGTTTTTCTCCGGCGAGGAATACGCCAAGGCCGACGGCTACGTGCCGCCGGCTGAGTAAAGCTGTTGAAAATCGGGGGTGGAACGTAAGCGACGGTAATAATTAAACATTTTTTTCAAAACTTGCTTGACGCCCCCCTGAAAAACCCGTTTAATGCGCCCCGTTGCCCAGATAGCTCAGTCGGTAGAGCAGGGGATTGAAAATCCCCGTGTCGGCGGTTCGATTCCGTCTCTGGGCACCACCTTCAGCTTTCAGGTGGTGTATGCATCACGTGAAAGCAACCAGAAAACCCGCCTAGTGCGGGTTTTTTGTTGCCTGAGATTTGGCCCTTCCCCGTATAACCTGCACCGCCAAGAGTGTTGCACCCCGGCAGAGATACCCCGCCCCCCATGACCCGACTCAAGTCGTGGCTTGCCGGCACTCTCTCAGTTTGCCAACCCTTCAGGCTGCCCCCCCCTGTGGGGACTTAAGGGCTGCGTCAGGCCAGTTTGAAGGCAGCCCGAATCCTATCGATCCTGGCTGCCTTCACTCATTATCTGCCTGCGCCGATCAGCGGCCCCGTCTACAGCCTCCATCGCCTGCCCCTGGGCCACATCGAGCAAGGCCACGCCATCACCGAGCAGCAACGAGGCGATGTCGGCGATCTGGAACAGATCGCTGGCGTCGGCAGCTTGCGCGGTCATGCAGGACAGGCTGTTCACCAGCTTGTGGAGGACGCGTATGCGCTGATCGGCGCAGGCCAGAAGATCGAACAGCGGCACGCGGGGTAGGAAACGGTCACAAGATCCGGCCACGCCGAAGCGTGCCCGCGTACAGCTGCCATAACGCATAGACAGCAAACAACACCCAAAGCGCTGGGTGCTTCTTATGATCAGGTTCCTACACCCGGCCGCTGATTTGGCAGCGACCCGCAAAAACCCTGAATCACTCGATTCAGGACTTTTCATGCGTGCAATTGGCCATTGCCCAGACTCAGCACCGGGCAACATTCCAGCCCTCTCTCAGTAACCGTTATTCCAGTGGACGTTGAGATCACGCATGGTCGCCACGCCCATGTCGACCATGCTGCGCTGTTCCAGCCCTTTGCGGGTGGTGATGACCTGGTATCTGCCGGCCGGCAACTGCACAAAGACGATCGGGCCCACTCCGCTCAGGCTCAACAGCTGATGCCCTTGCGGGTTCTGGATCAGCACATCGACATCCGAGGTGTATTCATTCCCCGAGCCGACGGAAAAGGTCATGTGCAGGTTGTAACCCTTGGCCTGCTGAATGGCCCGCGACTCGTCCAGGCCGATGCCGCCGCTGACATAGGAAATGCCGTTCTGTTGCAGCGGCTCCAATTGCACGCCAGCCGGGTCGATCGGCTCATTGCTGGTGGAGGCGGAGCGCACGCTCACTGGTGCGGCCAATAGCAGCACCGCGATGACACCTGACAGGACACTCATAGAAAAGGACTTCATGATGACCACTCCCGGGTTCGTCTCGAACCACTGAATGGGACGCCACCGTCAGGCCTCTGGCCCCGGGACGGCAGCGCCCGGGTCTCCCCTGCTTCATCTTGAATGGCCAGGCCATGTCTCAGGCCAGAAGCCGAATGAAAACCCTCGCTCGCCTTGTGCAACCAGGCTCGCCCATAGCTCCTGCTATTGAGTGTAAAACCTGACACAGGGCGGTTTAGATCGATTCGGCGTGAGGCCTTTAACCAAAGGTACCTAGGCTAGGGGACCAGCCCCTCGGCTCGGAGCCTGCGCCGCCTGCCAATGCCTCATCTCCTCGGCGATGAAGTGCTGCACCAGATCGCTGTACATCTTCTCGATGGCATCCGGGTTCAGGCCTTCGGCCGCCGCCCAATCGCGACGAGTGGCCAACATGGCTTTGAAACGCTCCTCGGCGCGCACGGTGGCCGCCGAGGTCTTGAATTTCGATGCCGCCAGTACGTACTGGAAGCGCGCGCCGAGCAAGGCGATGACCGCTCGATCCAGGGCATCGATTTCCCGGCGGATATCGTCCATGCCCTGGCATTGTTCCGGGCTCATCTGGTTCTTCACTTCCATGCTCAAGGCTCCATCGACGAATAGGGATACCCGGGCTCGACCGGGCCCGGATTATTCCCATGGGCCCGCCTGGGAGTAAAGTTGCAGGCATCCGCCCATCCGGGCGCAAAGGAACTGCTCTCGTGAACCAGAAACGAACCCGAGTCCGCCTGCCCCATCCCCAGCCCGGCAAGACCCGCAGCGGGGCCTGGTTTTTTTTGCTGATCGGCAGCGTGCTGCTGGCACTGACTGCGCTGCTGGGCTGGACCCTGGTAAGCGCGCTGCTGGACGGGCAGATCGTCACCAGCAACCGTGCCGGGCCGAAGCTCGCCTACAGCCAGGCGTTGCAGCCCACCCAGTTTTATATCGAGCTGCTCTGGCAGGGCACCAGCACCCTGTTGCTGGGTGCCCTGGCAGTTGCCGCGCTGTGGATCGCCCGGGTATTAATGGGCGCACAAAAAAATCGTCGCTGAACGCCAGGGGTCGCTCCGGCCCGTTACAGCCGCCAAGGAACAACCGCCCATGTCCCTGCTGTCCTCGCCCGACCTGCCTGCCGCCCGCCCCGCCACTGCCGAGCCGGCGCCCGGCCCCAGTGAACGCTTCAGCGAAGTGGCGGCGGACGGTTTCCGCCTTGGCGGCTTCAGCTGGCGCCACGCGCAAGCCGATCCGGCGCGCGCAGTGGTGATCATCAACGCCGCGACCTCGGTGCGCTGCCGCTATTACTTTCGCTTCGCCGACTACCTGTTCGCCAACGGCTTCGACGTGATGACCTACGACTACCGCGGCATCGGCGAGTCGCGCCCGGCCTCGCTCAAGGGGCTCAAGGCATCCTGGTCGGATTGGGGCGCGCTGGATTTCGAAGCCATGCTGCAACGCGCCCGGCGCGAGTTTCCCGGGCAACCGATCGACGTGGTGGGCCACAGCTTCGGCGGCTGCGCCCTGGGCCTGGCGGCCTCCGCCGGGGTGATCCGCCGCGCGGCCACCATGGGGGCGCAGTTCGCCTACTGGCGCGACTACGTGCCCGCCCAGCGCTGGCGCATGCTGGGCAAGTGGCATGTGCTGATGCCCCTGCTGACCCGCCTGTACGGCTACTTCCCCGGCAAGCGCCTGGGCTGGATGGAAGACACCCCCGCCGGGGTGGTCCGCGACTGGGCCACCCCGCACCCACGCTACGAAGGCCGCCCCAGCGGCCGCAGGCTGGCCGCAGAGCGCAGTGGGCAGCCCTTCGCCCAGGTCAGCGCCCCGATCCTCGCCATCAGCGTCAGCGACGACCCCTTTGGCACCGTGGCAGCCATCGAGCGGCTACTGGGCTACTTCGACAACAGCACGCGCACCCATTGGCGCATTCGCCCCGAGGACATCGGTGAGGTCGAGATCGGCCACTTCGCCTTCTTCCACAGCCGCTTCGAAAGCCGGCTCTGGCCGCTGCTGCTGCACTGGCTGCAGCACGCAAGCCCGGCCCCGAACAGCCCGGGGCAAGAGCTGACGCCGGGGCGCTGATCAGGCAAAGGCGTTGATGAACCAGGTGATCAGCGGGATCGCCACGATGTCGATCAATACCGCACCGCACAGCGGCACGATGATGAAGGCCTTGTAGGAAAAGACCTTGTAGTGATCACAGATCGCGCCCATGTTGGCCACCGCATTGGGCGTGGCCCCCAGGCCGTGGCCCATGAAGCCGGCACACAACACCGCCGCGTCGTAGTTGCCGCCAAACAGGCGGAACAGCAGGAACACGCACAGCAGCACCATCACCAGCACCTGCACCACCAGGATCACCAGCAGCGGCAGGCCGAGCTGTTCCAGTTCCCAGAACTTCAGGCTCATCATGGCCATGGTCAGGAACACCCCCAGGCATACGTCGCCCAGGGTGCTCACGGCGCTGTCGGGGATGTCGATGATCCGCGCCCGGTCATTGAGATTGCGCAGGATGATCGCCACGAACATCGCCCCCACGTAGCTTGGCAGGACGATGCCCAGGTGCTCGTTCAGCGCGCTGCCGATCCAGAAACCCAGCACCATGATCAGCAGAATGCAGGTCAGCAGGCGCAGCAGGGTCGGCGCATCCAAAGGCGCCACCGAACCCTGGGCAGCGTTTTCCAGGTGCTGCAGGGTACTGACCTGATCGGCCTGGATCTGCAGGCGGTTGCGCTCGATCAGCCAGCGCGCCAGCGGGCTGCCCAGCAAGCCGCCGGCAACCATGCCGAAGGTGGCCGAGGCCAGGGCCGCCGTGGTGGCCCCCACCGCCCCGAGGTTTTCCGCGATCGGGCCAAAGGCCGCCGCCGCACCAAAGCCACCCTCCAGGGACACCGCACCGGCCATGATGCCCAGCAGCGGGTCGATGCCCAGCGCCTTGGCGGCACCGACCCCCACCAGGTTCTGCAGCAGCGCCAGGGACCAGCAGGCCCCCAGGTAGACGAACAGGATCTTGCCGCCACGACGCAGCAGGCCGAGGCTGCCCCCCAGGCCCACCGTGGTGAAGAACGCCACCATCAAGGGCGTCTGGATCGCGGTGTCGAGCTTGATCGCCAGCAGTTGCTGATCGCGCAGCAGCCAGACGATCAGGGCAAAGCCGAAACCGCCGATCACCGGCGCCGGGACACAGAGCTGGGTCAGCCAGCGGCTGCGTTTCTTCAGCTGGGCTCCCACCCCCAGCAGGATCAGGGCCAGCGCCAGGGTGGTCAGCGCGTCCAATTCAAAAGTCGGCATGGCAAACATCTCTTCTTGTCATTGTGGTGTTGCGCGGCGAGGGGCATGCCCCTCAGTGAATCAGGCTGGCCAGCAGACGCGCGGCCACGCGGGCGGTGCGCTGGTCCTGGTCGAGCCCGGGATTGAGTTCGGCAAAGTCGGCCACGCGCAATTTGCCGCTGGCCCGCGCACGGCGTACCAGGTGCTCGACCACCTGCACATCCACCCCGTGGGCCGAGGGCGCGCTGACGCCGGGAGCCTGGCTGGCTGGCAGCACATCCAGGCACAGGGTCATGTAGAGCACGTCGATACCGTCGAGAAAAGCGTCCAGGCAGGCCTCGACTGCCGGCAGGTTCCAGCCCTGCATCTGCCGGTCCAGCAGGTAGCGCACATCGAGCTCCCGGGCTTGCTCGAACAGCGCCTGGGTGTTGCTCAACTCGCTGACCCCCAGGCAGCAATACTCGAAAGGCATGCCGGCCTGCCGGCAGTACTCGGCGATCTGCCGGAACGGCGTGCCCGAACTGCTTTGCGGCGCATGGCGCAGATCGAAGTGAGCATCGAAATTGAGAATGCCGATGCGCGGGCAGGGCTGTTGGCGGCGCAGGTGATCGGCCAGGCCACTGAAGCTGGCAAAGGCGATTTCATGACCACCGCCCAGCCCCAGGGCCAGGTGCCCCTGTTCGAGCAACAGGCCGAGGCGCTCGGCGTAGCGCTGCTGGGCGCTTTCCAGGTGGTGGTCGGTGCAGGTCACGTCCCCTGCGTCGTACAGCGGGCCGGTGCCGTGCCAGGCCAGGTTGGCCAGGGCCGCGCGCAAGGCTGCCGGGCCCTGGCTGGCACCGGTGCGCCCCTGGTTGCGCTTGACCCCCTCGTCACAGGCCAGCCCGAGCAAGGCGATACCCGCCGGCTGCTGTTCGGCCCAGGGCTGCACCCACTGGTGCCAGCGCCGGGCGGCAAGGCCTTCGGCCAGGTCGATACGACCCTGCCACAGGTGCATGGGGGCGGTGCTGATCATGGTCTTGCTCCAGTCAATTCAATCCAGTCGGGCGCTCAGGCGCTGGGCCGCTTCGCGGGTCCAGCGGATCAGCCGCTCACTGCGCTGTTCGGCGCGGAACGCCGGGGCCATGAGGCTGATGGCGCCTTGCAAGCGGTCACGGCTGTCCAGCAAGGGCGCGCTGACACCCCAGATGCCCAGATCGATCTCGCTCAGGCTCACCGCATGCCCGGCGGCGCGAATGGCCCCGTAGCTGTCCAGGTGCGCGGCGAAATCCGCCTCCTCAACGCCCTGCTGGCGCAGGATCGACAAGCACAGCTCAGGCTCCATGTAGGCCAGCAACACCTTGGCCGAGGCGCCCAGCAGCAGCGGCTGCGCCAGGCCTTTCTGGTAGCAGCAGCGCAAGGGCTGCGGGCTGTCCACCAGCTCGATGCAGATCGCCTGCCCGTTGCTTGGCACCATCAGCGCGACGCTTTCCTGGCTGAGTTCGGCCAGACGGTTGAGCTCCGGCTTGGCCAGGGTCACCAGCAGGCCTTCGCGGTCGAACTTCTTCGCCAGTTGCAGGCAAGCGGGCCCTGGCAGGTAACGGCCCTGGCCATTGTCCTGGGCCAGCCCCCAGCGCAGCAGGGTCTTGAGGTGGCGATAGGTGCTGCTCAGGGGCTGCTGCAGGTTCAGCGACAGCTCCTTGGCAGACATGGCCTCCGGGGATTGCCCCAGGGCCACGAGTATTTGCAGCAGACGGTCAGTGGGCGTGTGGTAGTGCATAGCGGCCTCTTGCAGCCATGGTGCATGGAGTTTCCCGGCAAATGAAATCAGATTCCCAGGCAGTGGGAAAAGGCTGCAAAAAACCTTTGGCACAGGTGCTGCGCCGCAATGGACCTCGGCCCATGCAGGATCGTCGGTACCCGCCTTGAGGCCTTGGCGGGTGCCAGCGCAGCGATTTGCTGGCATCCTTTCCCGCCTGACCGGCCGTTCGCCCCGAATCCGCGAGCGCCGCCCCTTTGCGCAACAAGGTAAGACGCCCATGGCATCGATCGACAAACAACACAAACGTGCCGCCCGGGCAAAGGCCAAGGCCAAGCAGAACCGCGCCAAGCGCACTGCACCGACCTCGGAGCTGGAACTGGACCCCAACGACAGCCGCATCGACTTCGAATCGGTGGACCTGACCGAGCTGTTCGTGAAGATGCGCGACGCCGAGAAAACCAGCCAGCAGGCGCTGTGCACGGCCTTCCTCTCGGACCCGCTGCTGGAACTGGTCTATGAGCAGGAGGGCGAACAGGGCGCCACGGACTTCATCCTTGCGGCGCTGATCGAATACCGTAACTGGTCCACCGAGGCCGACGAGGCCACGGCCCTGGCCTGGATCGAGTCCGAGGCCTTCCAGGCCGACTACATGGCCGCATCCCAGGCACTGTTCAGCGCCGAAGGCTGAGTTTCTTCCGGGCATGAAAAAAGGGCGCATTCAGCAATGAATGCGCCCTTTTCCGTTTCAGCTAAACAGCCTGGCGTGATGCTCAGGCAGCTTCCAGCCGAGGGATTTCCATGCCGATGCGCGAGCTGGCGAAGTTCAGGTCGCCGCTGGCGATGGACTGGGCCTTGAAGCCTGCGCCGATCAGGTCGCGTACATACAGCTTGTTGTAGATGAACATGAACACCAGGTTGCTCAGGCCGAAGGTGAACATGGCCAGCAGGAACATGATGGCGGCCCATTTCCAGTCGGCGCGGAACAGTGCCGGGATGAAGCCGAAGAAGAACACGGTCCAGGAGAAACCGACTGGCGCTTCCTTGATGGCTCCGGTGTTCGGGTTTTTGAAGATGATTTTAGTGAACGCCATGCGCGTCTCCTTGCCGCCCTTTCTTTAAGGGACCAATGGCCGGGCGATCACCATTGAACCCTGAATGCTCGTTCTTCGAGCCGGGACTGTCAGGCAGGCGCTGACACTCAGGAACCATGGCGGCTACGCAGGGAACAAGGGACAGAGGCAGAAGGCGGATTCAGGGCCCCGACAAGCATTCAATCCCTTGCAATACAGCGCTATTCCATAGCTCCTCTCACGCTGGCACGCAAGAGCTCTTATCGAAGAGCGCGCAGGCTACTATTTCGCCAGCGGGCTGTCCATGAAACGCCATGTAACAAGTCACAAATCCAGCAAAAAGGCCACCGTCAATGCTGACGGCAGCCTTTTTTGCCTTTCAGAACGCCAAACTCTCAGAGCCGGCGTCCCCTGCCGGGGCCTTCTTCAGTGCCTGGTGGTACTGCTCGGCGCTGATTTCGCTGAGTGTCGCGTAGCCGTCGTACTGATAAAAACGCTGTTTGTCGCGAGCATAGCGGTCCGCGACAAACTCCAGGCTGGCCAGGTCGATGCGCTTGGCACTCACCGGCCGCCGGCCACAGAACAGCTTGCGCGTGCCCAATTGCAGAAAGTCCGGATGAGGAACCATCACCTCCTCCGGGCTGAATTCCACCTCCAGCGGTTTGCCGGCAGCAAACATCAGTGTCGCGGTGAAGGCGTAGCTGCCCATGACGCGAGTGTGCGCCGGGTCGAGGGGCTTCTTTCTTGCGCCGTAGTAATACACCGCCCCCTTGTCCCGGGCCCAGCCATGCCCGCATGACTCGAAGCTGGCCAGATCCGCTTTGGCCATAGGCTCGGGCACCTGATAAAAGACACTGTGGCAAAAAACCCTCTGGCCATCGGTCAGGTACGGGCCGCCCAGGGCACGGTAATGATCGGCGCAGGCCGAAGAGAATCGCTCCGGCACCCGGGTCTCGGCGCGATGAAAGGGGATCAGATACAAGCCATTGGCGTCGCCACACAGGTGTGTGTCCAGCAGCTTGAAACTACCGGCATCCAGACCATTGATGGGGCGGCCATGGAAGTGCACCTGGCTCCCCAGCTCGAACCCGGAGCCGATGGAACGCAAGGCCTGGGCTGTTGACGCCGATGGTGCCTGCAAGCGATGCCACCAATAATCTTGCAACTGCGGATGCGCCTCGAAGTACGCCGACCACTCTTGCAGCATGGCGTCATCGATCACCCCATCCGAACCGAGCGGGCCGTGCCTGTCACCCACCAGCAACGGCGAATAGTTGCCTTCGCCACGCTCCAGCTGGGCCACCACAAAACTCTCTACATCCACGTCCAGCGGCTTGCTGCGCCGGTAGACGCGATGCCGGTCAGCGTAGTAGTCGAATCCCAGGTGACGGAAACTCGGGCCATCGGCACCACGCAGGCGGGTGCCATTGCAGTAGACGAACTGATCGTCCACGGCAAAGTACGGGTCCGCCGCTTCACTCTGGCTCAAGATCCGGCCACCGGCATCGAACACCGACTGAACACGGTTCAGCAGGCGGAAGTCACCGACATAGCGCAGGGTTTTTCCGGTCAGGTAATAAGCCCGCCGTGCGTCCTTGGCGTAGCGCTCGTTGAGCACGCTGAAAGTCGCCAGATCGACGTTGTCGATGCGGTAGAAATACTCATAGGCGATGCTCGAGCCCTGCTGCGCCTGGACGATCACCGAATGCCCATCCGTACCCCAGCGCCAGGCCAACATCTGGAAGCCATCCGGATTGGCAATCGGCAACGGCGAACCGTCCTTCTGATGCAGCACAACGCCGCCCCGGCAGACCTGGCCGCTGATCACTTGATAAGCCGGATGGTTGGTACCGCGTACCTGCTGCTCCGCGCTGGCGATCGCCCGGGCGCCAAGGAAGACCTTGTCCCCATCACTGAACAGCACCGACCCCGCAGGCCAGTTTTCTGGCACCGGGTGCACAAGCGCCAGGCGCTCAGGCTGCGCGCCGTCGATCACCTCCTGCCCGTAGTCATGACAGAAGTAGGCACGGCACTGATCACGCCAATGGTCATGGCCCAGGCTCTGCAAGCCCCGACACACACGCACCGGCAAGGCTTGCAACGGGTGGTAGCCATAACGCGCGAAGTAACGGGGCAACGCATAATAATCGGCCCGCACATCACGCAGCAGGTGCCGATGAACACGATGTCGCCAGAGCGGCTCGCCCTCTACCAGGGGGGAAGCCGGGAATTGCTCGGTCGCGGCCTGGCAAGCCTGCTCAGCCGGGGTCCGCCCTTCACGCTGCAGCATGAGGTACACGTCCCGGGCTCGCTCCTCCACCAACAGGGCCCCTTCCACGAAGGCGAACCCTTGATGCCATTCGAGGTCGAGCAGTTCCCACTCGGCATCATCCATATCCAGGTCTTTCATCGCTGCATCCCAAGCTAACCGAGTGGCGGATTATCAGCAGGCGCCCCGGGTGGGTAAAGCGCCCCGTCGCCAGGCCACGAGCGAGCCTCTGCCCGCCACCAGCAGCCCCCCCCAAGTTGCATCCGGACATGAAAAAGGCCGCGGTCATTTCTGAGCGCGGCCTTTTCATAAAGAGCGGAGCAAACCGTCAGTTCAGTGCCAGGGCACCATTGCGCTCGGCCTTGCGCCGACGGGCCACCATCAGGCCGGCAGCGATGACGATGACACTCAGCAGGCCAGTGGCGAGGATCTCCACCCGGTGCTCTTCCTGGAACAGCATGATGCCCAGCACCGCGACGATGAACACGATCACAGCGTAAGTCAGGCCCGGGAAGAGCCACATGCGGAAGGCGATCTTCTCGCCGGCAGCCATGCGCTTGTGGCGCATGCGCAGTTGCGAGACGGCAATCACCAGGTACACCAGCAAGGCGATGGCGCCGGAGCTGGCCAGGAGGAATTCGAACACCGCCGCCGGAGCGACATAGTTGGCGAACACCGCGAGGAAGGCCGCAGCGGTGGACAGGATCACCGCCCAGTAAGGCGTGCCGCTGGCGTTGGTGCGCTTGGCGGCGGCCGGGGCATCGCCACGCTTGCCCAGGGAGAACAGCATGCGCGAGGCAGTGTAGAGCGCCGAGTTCAGGCAACTGGTCACGGCCACCAGCACCACCAGGTCAACGATCAGCTTGGCATTGGGGATGCCCATGCGGTCGAGCACGGTCTGGTAGGAGCCGACCTGGGCCAGGCTCGGGTCGTTCCACGGCACCAGGGCCACAACGATAAAGATCGATACCAGGTAGAACAGGCCGATCCGCCAGATCACCGAATTGGTGGCCTTGGAGATCTGCTTGCCCGGGTTGTGGGATTCCGCCGCGGCGATGGTGACGATCTCGGTGCCCATGAAGGAGAACATGGTGGTCAGCATGGCGGCCAGTACCGCGCCCATGCCGTTGGGCATGAAGCCCTGGGTGTCCACCAGATGCGATACGCCGCTGACCTGGCTGTTGGGGAGCAGGCCGCAGATGGCGGCGAGGCCGAGGATCACGAAGCCGATGATGGCTACCACCTTGATCAGGGCGAACCAGAACTCGAACTCACCGTAGTTCTTCACGCTGAACAGGTTGGTGGCGGTCAGCAGCAGGGTGATCACCAGAGTGAAGACCCAGATCGCCACGTTGGGGAACCAGGCATGCAGGATGGTCGCGGCAGCGTTGGCTTCCAGGGGAATCACCAGCACCCAGAACCACCAGTACAGCCAACCGATGGTGAAACCGGCCCAGTGGCCGATGGCGCGGTCCGCGTAGGTGGAGAACGATCCGGTGTCCGGCGAAGCCACGGCCATTTCCGCCAGCATGCGCATCACCAGCACCACCAGGGTGCCGGCGGCGGCATAGGCCAGCAGCACGGCGGGGCCGGCTTCGGCAATGGCGTGGCCGGAGCCGACGAAGAGGCCTGCGCCGATCACGCCGGCAATCGACAGCATGGTCACATGCCGCGGTTTGAGCCCCTGTTCGAGGTCATTGGAGAGTTGCGTACCGCTCATGAAAAGCACCTTTGCAACGAAAAAAGAGTAACTCCACCCGGTCTGCATTCGTTCTCGTAAAAAGAATCCAACAGGGCGTTCTTTATATCGCACGCAAGAATTGCGCCAAAATGTTACAGAACCCCGGGCAACAAGGGTTGGCGAGCCGACCGATGGAAATCCCAAGTCATTGAGAACAATGGCATTTCGCCATTTCGTTACCGGCCGACTCACTTGCAGGACGAAATGACGCACCAAAAACACACCCGAAAAGCAGCCGATGAGCGATTAGAGTGCAGATCCATGACCTTTGGCCCGTTAACCCTTCCAACACCCGGCCAAAGCTGGCACCATCGCGCCTTTTTTTACGCGACACCTACCGGATTTCAGGCGGATCCAGGGTTCAAACAGGCGTTCGGTTGTTGATGGGGCGACAGTCTTCTGTGCTGATGCGACAACCTGCCACACACCGTCTGTTTACCTCCGGTAGCGCTGTTGGCTGCGCTTGGAACCCTATGCTAGCTTGGCGCCTCGCCAGGAAGGCCGCCCAACAGCAGGAGCACAATGAACTCAATGAGGACCGCACATGGCTGAGGCCACGCCCGCGCTTGAAATCCGCAACTTGCACAAACGCTACGGCACTCAGGAGGTACTCAAGGGTATCTCGCTGACCGCACGCGACGGTGACGTGATATCGATCCTGGGTTCCTCCGGCTCCGGCAAGTCCACTTTCCTGCGTTGCATCAACCTGCTGGAAAACCCGCACCAGGGCCAGATCCTGGTGGCCGGCGAAGAGCTCAAGCTCAAGGCCGCGAAAAACGGCGAGCTGGTAGCCGCCGACGGCAAGCAGATCAACCGCCTGCGCAGCGAAATCGGGTTCGTCTTCCAGAATTTCAATCTCTGGCCGCACATGAGCGTGCTCGACAACATCATCGAGGCGCCACGCCGGGTGCTGGGCCAGAGCAAGGCCGAGGCCATCGAAGTGGCCGAGGCGCTGCTGGCCAAGGTCGGCATCGCCGACAAGCGCCACGCCTACCCGGCACAACTGTCCGGCGGCCAGCAGCAGCGCGCCGCTATCGCCCGGACCCTGGCGATGCAACCCAAAGTCATCCTGTTCGACGAGCCGACCTCGGCCCTGGACCCGGAAATGGTCCAGGAAGTCCTCAACGTGATCCGCGCCCTCGCCGAAGAAGGCCGCACCATGCTGCTGGTCACCCACGAAATGAGCTTTGCCCGTCAGGTCTCCAGCGAAGTGGTGTTTCTGCACCAGGGTCTGGTAGAAGAGCAAGGATCGCCACAGCAGGTCTTCGAGAACCCGCTTTCGGCACGCTGCAAACAATTCATGTCCAGCAACCGCTAACGGAGCTACACGCATGCAGAGCTATAAGAAAATCCTCCTGGCCGCTGCCGTCACCCTGGCCTTCAGCGCCAGCGCTGCCGCCGAGACCCTGAAGATGGGCATCGAAGCAGCCTACCCACCGTTCAACAACAAGGATGCCAGCGGCCAAGTGGTCGGCTTCGACAAGGACATCGGCGACGCCCTGTGCGCCAAGATGAAAGTCGAGTGCACCGTGGTCACCTCCGACTGGGACGGCATCATCCCGGCCCTGAACGCGAAGAAGTTCGACTTCCTGATCTCCTCGCTGTCGATCACCGATGAGCGCAAGCAGGCGGTGGACTTCACCGACCCGTACTACTCCAACAAGCTGCAGTTCATCGCGCCCAAGGCCAACACCGACTTCAAGACCGACAAGGCCTCGCTCAAGGGCAAGATCATCGGCGCGCAACGGGCGACCCTGGCCGGCACCTGGCTGGAAGACAACCTGGGCGACGACATCACCATCAAGCTCTACGACACCCAGGAAAACGCTTACCTGGACCTGACCTCCGGCCGCCTGGACGCGATCCTGGCCGACAAGTACGTCAACTACGAGTGGCTCAAGAGCGACGCGGGCAAGCCTTATGAGTTCAAGGGCGAGCCAATGGTGGAAAGCGACAAGATCGGGATTGCCGTGCGCAAGAAAGATCCACTGCGCGAGAGGCTGAACGCCGCCCTGAAGGAAATCGTGGCCGACGGCACCTACAAGAAGATCAACGACAAGTACTTCCCGTTCAGCATCTATTGATACTGACTTGCCTGACCGGCGCTCACCCCCTGGGCGCCGGTCCTTAGCAAAGCCATCCAGACCCCATGAATATCGATCTCTTCGGATTCGGCCCGGCGCTCGCCGCCGGCGCGCTGATGACCGTCAAGCTGGCCCTCTCGGCGTTATGCCTGGGGCTGGTGCTCGGTCTGCTCGGCGCCTTGGCCAAGACTTCCCCGTACAAGCCGCTGCGCTGGCTTGGCGAAACCTATTCGACCATCGTGCGCGGCGTCCCGGAACTGCTGTGGGTGCTGCTGATCTACCTGGGCACGGTGAATACGATGAACGCGCTGGGGGAGCATTTCGGCAACCCCGACCTGGCCCTCAGCCCGTTCCTTGCCGGGGTGATCGCCCTCGGGCTGTGCTTCGGCGCCTATGCCACGGAAGTGTTTCGCGGCGCGATACTGGCCATCCCCAAGGGCCACCGCGAGGCCGGCACCGCGCTGGGCCTTTCCAAGTGGCGGATTTTCAGCCGCCTGATCCTGCCGCAGATGTGGCGCATCGCCCTGCCGGGCCTGGGCAACCTGTTCATGATCCTGATGAAGGACACCGCGCTGGTGTCGGTGATCGGTCTTGAAGAAATCATGCGCAACGCGCAGAACGCCGTGACCTTCGCCAAGCACCCGTTCACCTTCTACATGGTCGCGGCCGTCATGTACCTGGGCCTGACCGTGCTGGCCATGATCGGCATGCACTTCCTGGAAAAACGCGCCGCCCGCGGCTTTGTGAGGACGACGTAATGGAATGGGAAGTCATCTACAAATGGCTGCCGAAGTTCATCCAGGGCGCGACACTGACCCTGGAGCTGGTGGGCATCGCGGTGATTCTCGGCCTGCTGCTGGCCATCCCGCTGGGCATCGCCCGCTCGTCCAAGCTCTGGTACGTGCGCGCCCTGCCCTACGCCTACATCTTCTTCTTTCGCGGTACGCCGCTGCTGGTGCAGCTGTTCCTGGTGTATTACGGCCTGGCGCAGTTCGACGCGGTGCGCGAGAGCTTCATGTGGCCCTACCTGCGCGATCCGTTCTGGTGTGCCACCGCCACCATGACCCTGCACACCGCGGCCTATATCGCCGAGATCCTGCGTGGCGCAATCCAGGCCATTCCGCCCGGTGAAATCGAAGCGGCGCGGGCCCTGGGCATGTCCAGGCCCAAGGCGCTGTTCTACATCGTCCTGCCACGGGCGGCACGCATCGGCCTGCCGGCCTACAGCAACGAAGTCATCCTGATGCTCAAGGCCAGCTCCCTGGCCAGCACCGTGACCCTGCTGGAGCTGACCGGCATGGCGCGCACCATCATCGCCCGCAACTACCTGACGGTGGACATGTTCTTCACCGCCGGGGTGTTCTACCTGTTGATGTCGTTCATCCTGGTCCAGGCCTTCCGCCAACTGGAACGCTGGCTGCGGGTCGACGCCTGCCAGGGACGCTGACCCTCTCCCGCTCCCGCCAGGGAGCGGGCCTGCCCCGGACTCGACACCATGCCCGTCATCCTCCAAGGCCCCGCGCTGCTCGATCGCTTCCAGGCCCTGGACGGCTTCCTGCTTGAACACCAGGATCTCTGGCGGCCCCGTCCGTTCCAGTATCTGCAGCTGCCCTGGGAAACCTCCTACCCGGAACTCGCCCAGTGGCTGCGCCAGCGCACCCTGGAAGACGCCGAGGCTGCCCACAACCACCCGGAACACCTCCAGGCACCCGCCCCCTTCGGCGAATTGGCCGCGCGCTCCGGGGCCCTGTCTGCCGTGGCCGAATGGTCCGGCCAGGCATTGCCGCCCCTGCGCCAGCGCCTCAGTGTCGACGTCCCCGGGCGCAAATGGCAGCAGATCGAAGCCTTCGCCGGCCGCCTGCACTTCACCCGGGCAACCGAGCACTGGCTCGACTGGTGTTCGGGCAAGGGCCACCTGGGGCGGCGCCTGCTGCAGCCCGGGCAACAACTGACCTGCCTGGAATACGATCCGGCGCTGGTGACCAGCGGCGCGCAGCTGAGCCAGCACCACGGCCTGCCTGCCCGGCACCTGCACCAGGATGTACTGGCCGCCGACGCCGACCGCCACCTCGATGCCCGACACACCCCAGTGGCCCTGCACGCCTGCGGCGACCTGCATGTGCGCCTGATCCAGCTGGCCAGCCAGAACGGCTGCCAACAACTGGCCATTGCCCCTTGTTGCTACAACCGCACCAGCGCCAGCCACTATCAGGGGTTATCCACAGCGGCCCAGGCATCACACCTGCAACTGTCCCTGGAGGACCTGGCCCTGCCCATGAGCGAAACCGTCACCGCCGGCGCCCGGGTGCGGCGCCAGCGCGACAGCTCCATGGCCCGCCGCCTGGCTTTCGACCTGCTGCAGCGGCAAGTGCGCGGGGTCGATGAATACCTGTCTACCCCGTCGCTGCCCAGCCACTGGCTGGACAAGCCCTTCGCCGACTACTGCCGCGACCTTGCCGCGCTCAAGGAGTTATCCACAGTGGGCCAGCCAGACTGGCCGGCACTGGAAGCCGCCGGCTGGCAGCGCCTGGCCCAGGTGCGCAACCTGGAACTGCTGCGCGGCCTGTTCCGCCGGCCATTGGAACTGTGGCTGGTGCTGGACCGGGCATTGTTTCTGCAACAGCAGGGCTACCAGGTACGCCTGGGCACCTTCTGCCCTGCGCACCTGACCCCGCGCAATCTGCTGCTTCTGGCGGAGCGTTGAGAGCCTGCGACGGCCTGTCGCGACCTGTGGATAAGTCTGTTGATGGAATTCAATGAAAGCCCATGAAAGCCTGGCCTGGAGCCAAAAACATAGGCTGGTCATTTTTTGTTCACAAAATAAACCGTCGAAAAAACAGCCAGTTGCGCAAAAAATGAGAAACGGTCCACAAAACCGGTCCATCCAGGCCCTGGCAACCCATCCGTTGTGCATAAAGCCTTGGGCAAAGGGCATAAACAATGCGCTGTTCAGTCTATGTCGCGCAGCTTATGCCCTACCCCGTAGCCCTCAACTGTCCTTGATCAAGCCCTTGAACAACCCTCTGAGCAACTGGTTTCCGGAGTCGACCAAATGGTTGTCATCGAAGTACAGCGGCACACCATCCTGGGAGCCCATGCAACGGCCATTGGGACACAGATAAGGCGTGGGATCGAGGATCTGGGCGTTGCACGCTTGAGCGGCCACTTCAATGGCCTGGATCGCCAGGTGATTGCGGCGCTGGTAGTCCTCAAGAGAGGTGCTGATGTCAGAGGTCCGTCCAAAGATACGAGTATGCAGATTCAGGCCTTTGTAGACGCTGAAAGGCATCTCGGGAATAGGCTTGACGATGTAGACAGGGTGATCCTGGGCAATCGAACACACGGTTCGTGTGTACTCGGCCATGTAATCGCGAGCAAAGGCTGCCTGGTCCTGACGCTCATTGCCATTGAAGAACGCTCGGTAGCTATTGTCCCGATTGGTATCGGAATACATCGCGGCGCGACTGAAGAGAATGACCGGCACACCGTGATACTCCTCTTTCAGGCGCGTCAGGAACTCATTGTTAAACCCCAGGCACTGGCTCTGCTGCTTCTTGTCCCGCATCTCAAAGTGCTGAAGGGTTGGACAGCCGCCACGCGCCCAGGATATCGCCGCCTGCTTGTTCTCCAACTGCACCGCAGCACCGGTGGACTGAGCATGACTATCGCCAAAGAGAATGACCGAGACCCTGCCGGAGCCAAACTTGCAGGTGGCGGCACTGTAGTCATTGGGACTGCACTCTTGGGTGTAAAGCTTGCTCGTATATTGCGGCTGGCCCAGATCGACAAATGCAAATCGGACTTGAGGATAGTCTTTGACCACGGACGCGGTAATCGCCGAAACAGCAACTACCGCGACAGTAACACCGGCATATTTGAACAGTGTGTTTCGCGCTGAAGTGCTCTTACTGACTTTCGACTCCACCAGATAATAAGAGAACGCGCCCAACACAAAAGAAAGAACAATGGCGAACACAACCGCTTCCCACTGAATCAACAGCCCGCAGGTGTACAGAAACACCACAATTGGCCAGTGCCACAAGTAAGTTGAATAAGAAGTGCTCCCAAAAAACTGCAAGAACTTATTATTACTGAATAACGACTGGGTATTGCCGTAGATCACCAATACTGTCCCGAGCACAGGTACCAGGGCCAGGTAGCCTGGCCATAGATCACCCTCGGAGAAACCCAGGACACTGCCCAGAATCAACCCCAGACCCAGTAGCTCGAACACTTGCCCATGGCGTTTGCTCAGATGCAGCGGGAACAGGAATACCAGGCCGCCAGCGATCATTTCCCAGGCCCGGGTGGGCAACATATAGAAGGCAAAGACTGGATGGGTCTGGGTAACGATGGCAGAGGCCACCAGAGAAGCGGCAGCGCTGAACAGCAGCACCCACTTGGCTTTCTGCAAACTTAGGTACTTGCCGATGGCCATCAACAGCAACGGATAGATCAGATAGAACTGCCACTCCACAGACAACGACCAGGTATGCAGCAACCAGTTTTCGTGCAAGGGGGCATCAAAGTAGTTACCGCTCTTGGCGAAGTCGAAGTTGGAACTGAACAGCAAACTGCTCTTGATGGTTCTGATGGTGTCGCGATAGTCATCCAGAGGCAGAAATATAAAACCGAAGGCCAACAGCGCCAGACACAGTATCGCCAGAGCAGGAATGATCCGACGCGCCCTGGCAGCATAGAATCCGACCAAGGAGAAACGCTGCTCCCGTAGCCCGGAAAAGATAATTCCAGTCATCAAGTAGCCGGAAATTACAAAAAAGATATCGACCCCGGCAAAGCCTCCAGAAAACCCTGAAACTTTGAAGTGGAACAACACAACTGAAATAACGGCTATTGCCCGTAAGGCATTTATATTCTTTCTGAACTGCATCTGCCAATCCGTGATCAGGTCCTTCGTTCGCGGCCGGCATGGTATCCGAGAAGACACAATAGGACTACGAAAGATAAATAAATCGGCAGCTCATGTATGAGCTGCCTCGACCTTCATCCTTCATCCCGACGCAAACTGACGCGCCTACTCATCCGCTCGCGCCGGGATCCACCATTCTTCGCCCCGGGCGGTACTGATGTACTCCGGCCAACGGAAATCGTGGGGCACCTTGAAGTCCTCGGGCAGCAGTGGCGCCTGCCAGCGAGTGCCGCCGATACCGCCACCGGTGCGCTCCACGAACTCGGCCTTGGCCGCACTCAACAGGGCTTCGTCGGTCAGCAGGTCCACCAGGGTCGCGGCAATGGTCTTGGCCGCCACTTCGATCATCGGGTCGATGGTCTGGCGGATGCCGCCCAGGGCGTTGGACACCCAGTCCGGATAGACCGTGCCAGCTGGCGCGCTGAGCATCGGCCGGGCCACCAGCAGGCGCACGGTGGGGCAGTGCCAGGTGTATTCCGGGTAGTCATCGGAGGTCAGGTAGTTCTGCCAGGCGGGCATTTGCAGGCGCATCTGGCGCTCGCATTCCTGGGGTTCGATCAAGGCTTCGGTGGCCGGCAGAAATGGCCGTTCCATGGCTTCGAGGCCAAGGTTGCGCTGGATTTCCCGAGCGATCTCCCGGGCTTCTTCGTCCCACTGTGGAGCGCCCACCGCCGCCAGGTTGTCGTAGGTGGCCTGGGCCATGACGTGGTTGGGCAGGCCGCCCCGGGACTTGCACACCCAGGTCTTTTTCCAGCGGCAGCCGGTGGCCATGGCGGCCGCTGCGGCGTTGTTGTCCATGACCTGGGAGATGGTCTCGGCCTGCTCGATGGAATCGCAGCGCAGCAGGTACTGGATCTGCGACAGGTGCGGCGGCAGGTTGTCCGCGGTGGCCTGGCCGGCGGTGAGAATCGCCTCGTTGTAGCTCCACAGGCCGGTGAACGGCAGGGTCGAACGGCGCAGGCTTTCGTTCAGGGTGTAGAAATGCACCAGGGCGTCGTTGGCCCCCGGCGCCCGGGCCGCCAGATGGTTCTGCGGGATCGGGCTGTAGCGATCGGCGGCGATCCAGTTCTGCGGATCCTCGCAGGTGAAGCTGTAGATGTAGGCGTAGGCGATGCCGCAGTGGGTGTCCCAGGTGGTGGTGTTGTTCAGCGGCAACATGTAGGTGGGGTGGAAACTGATGGCGGCATCCAGGTCATCGTAGTAGCCCTTGGCGGCGTGGACCGGCTTGGAGGCGCGGAGCTTTTCCGCCGGCTCGCCAAAGAACCTGATGCTGCCCTGCAGGCCGAATTCCACCATGGTCGCCTTGGCCGCCAGGGCCCCGCCGAGGGCGCTGATGCCCAGGGCCGAGTGCGGGTCGGTGTGCCCCGGAGCGAAGCGCGACAGGCCATCGCGCGGCTGCTTGCGGGTAGTGGCCGCCTGGCAGTTGCCGGGCACCGCATCGTATTCGCCGTAGGTAGCCAGCAGCGGTCCCTGGCCCTGGGTGAAGGTGGCGCAGAAGGCCGTGGGCATGCCGCCGCTGGCGCGCTCGACGGTGAAGCCCTCGGCTTCCAGCAGTTGCACGTACCAGGCGCTGGACTTGTATTCACGAAAGGCCGGCTCGGCGTAATGCCAGATGATCTGGTGCCAGTCCGACAGTTGCTGGCGGTGGCGTTCAACCCAATCAATGGCGAATTCTTTGTAACGGGACATCCGCGGCACTCCTGGTTATCCAGGTTCCGGCCGGCCGGCGCCAGGACGCCACAGCGCCCCCACTCGGCCTGCGGGACCTCTTGTTGTTATTAGGCTTGTCCGGTCGGCTGAAGGCCGGATCGAGGCTCAGTATTGGTGAAGCACCGATTACATCAATCGAATTTTTTAGGCGGCAATGTCAAAGTAAATTGACCAGTTTGCCGAGAGGGCGGCCCATACTGCGCCGCACTATGTGCGGAATACGAACGCCGTCGAACACAGGTTCCCTTGACCCGGAGGTTGTATGCGCTACCCCTCGATCACCGCCCTGCGCGCCCTCGACGCGGTCGCCCGGCTGGGCAGCGTCACTGCTGCCGCCCAGCAACTGAGCCTGACCCGCAGCGCCATCAGCCACCAGATCATCAGCCTGGAACAGAGCCTGGGTTTTGCCCTCACCGAACGGGTCGGGCGCGGCATCGGCCTGACCTACCAGGGCCAGTGCTATGCCCGGGAGGTGCGGCGCATCCTGGCCGACATCCAGGACGCCGGGAGGCGTTTCGACGGCCTGTCGGTGTCCGGAAAACTGCGCATCAGCTGCAACCCGGGGTTCGCCAGTTTCTGGCTGTGCAATCACATCAACGGTTTCCTGCGCCAGTACCCCCAGGTGCAGTTGCAGGTGGTCAGCCCGCGCTCCCAGGACGACACCAGCGATGCCGAAGCCGACCTGTTCATCGCCTATGGCATCGGCGACTGGCCGGGGCTGCTGGTGGAGCAGATCGTTACCCTGCGCTTCTCGCCGGTGTGCAGCCCACGCCTGATCAACGCCATCGGCGGCCTGAAGACCCCACTGGACCTCAAGGACTTCCCGCTGATCCACATGAGCGACACCAGCGACTGGCGGGTCTGGCTGGCAGCGGCGGGCGCCAGCCAGGTCAACGCCGACAGCGGCATCACCTTCTCCGATGCGCACTGTGCCCAGTCGGCCTGCATCGCCGCCCAGGGCGTGGCGATTGGCGACAACCTGCTCAGTGGCGACGCCCTGGCCCGGGGCCTGCTGGTGCGCCCGTTCGACATCAGCATCAGCGCCTTGCGCGGCTACTTCCTGGTGATCGACCCGGCCAAGGCCGAGCGTTCGGTGGTCCAGGCCTTCAGCGCATGGTTGAAGAACCAGTTGCAGACCAGCGCCCAGCACATCTCGGACGCCCCCTCCGGCGAACCCTGAGGCGCTCGCGACTGGGAAATTTCACTCACCAATGAGACAAAAATTATTCCATTGATGTGGCGTTGCTTTTCACAATAATGAGCCGACCGCCTGCTGTTCCGACAATAAAAATTCCATAGCGCAGGCCGGCTTTGCGGGAGATCTCCGTAGTGTCCAGCAGTCCCTCGACTCAACTCAGCGCCCAAGGAATCAGCCAGTTCTACGGCAACTTCACTGCCCTGGACGGCATCGACCTCGACGTTCGCCAAGGCGAATTCCTCACCCTGCTCGGCCCCTCGGGCTCAGGCAAGACCACCCTGTTGATGATCCTCGCGGGCTTCCTCACCCCCAGCGCCGGCAAGCTGCTGGAGCGCGGTGTGGACATCAGCCGGCGGCCGGCGGAAAAACGCAACTACGGCATGGTGTTCCAGGGCTACGCGCTGTTTCCCCACATGAGCGTGGCCGACAACGTCGCCTACCCGTTGCGCATCCGAGGCGTGAAAGCCGAGGAGCGCCAGCGCCGGGTCAAGCACATCCTCGAAGTGGTGGGCCTGGGCGCCCACCTGAACAAGAAGCCGTCCGAACTTTCCGGTGGCCAGCAACAGCGCGTCGCCATCGCCCGGGCCCTGGTGTTCGAGCCGGACATGCTGCTGCTGGACGAGCCGCTCTCGGCCCTGGACAAGAACCTGCGCGAGCAACTGCAGACCGAGCTGCAACGCATTCATCGCCAGGTCGGCACCAGCTTCGTCTTCGTCACCCATGACCAGGGTGAAGCCCTGGCGCTGTCGACCCGCATCGCCATCTTCAACCAGGGGCGGTTGGCACAGATCGACACCCCGGAAACCATCTACGACCGCCCGCGCAACCGCTTCGTCGCCGAGTTCCTGGGCAAGATGAACCTGTTCCCGCTGCAAGGCATTTCCCGCAACGGCAGCCAGGCCAGCGGACGCTTTGGCGACAGCCCGCTGCAGGCCACCACGTCCGGGGAAATCAGCAGCCAGCCGCAATTGCTGGCGGTACGCCCGGAACACATGACCCTGCACACCGAGCGCCCGCAAGCCGGCGAGCACAACGTGCTGCCCGCCTGCCTCGGCGAGCGGGTGTACCAGGGCTCCAGCACCCACCTGGCGCTGAACATCAGCCCGGAACTGGCACCGGTGAACCTCTCGGTGCCCGGCGACCACCCCGGCGCCCGATTGCCCAGCGGCACCCCGGTGTGGCTGAGCTGGCCGGTACGCCACAGCTTCCTGCTGGAAGCCTGAGCCGGCCGCTCCCCCATCGCGCACAGCTCTCCCATAACAATAATCGGCCGGCGCGCCCTGCACCGGCCTCGCGAGGACTTGCCCCATGAGCCAGCACCATCAACGCGACTGCATTGAAATCCTCATCGAAAAAGCCCGCGGCGGGCAGGTCAGCCGCCGCACCTTCCTCCAGGCCATGGGCCTGCTGGCGGCGGTGCCCCTGGCATTGCGCAGCGGTATCAGCTGGGCCGCCGACAAGCCCCTGGTGGTGGTCAACTGGGGCGGCGACGCACTCAATGCCTTTCGCAGCGCCTGGACCGACAGCTTCACCAAGAGCACCGGCATCCCGGTGCGCATCGACGGCGCCGGCCCCACCGAAGGGGCCATCCGTTCGCAGCTGGCCAGCGGCCGGCCGAGCTGGGACGTGGTCGACGTGGACAGCTATAGCGCCATGACCCTGGGCCGCGACAAGGTCCTGCAACCCCTGGACTACAGCGTGGTGCAGCGGGACCTGGTGGCGCCGTCGCTGTCCCACGAGCACGGCATCGCCGGCTACCTGTTCAGCTACGTGATCGCCTGGGACAGCCAGAAGTTCGGCGACAACGGCCCCAAGGACTGGGCGGATTTCTGGAACGTGGAGAAATTCCCCGGCAAGCGCACCCTCTACAAGTGGATGAACGGCATGCTCGAAGCCGCGCTGCTGGCCGATGGCGTGGCCGCCGAGCAGTTGTACCCGCTGGACGTGCCCCGCGCCTTGCGCAAGATCGATGAGCTCAAGCCACATGTCCTGTCGTTCTGGGGCTCGGGCGCCGAAAGCCAGCAGCTGATGATCGAAGGCGAAGCCTCCATGGGCGCCATCTGGCACACCCGCGCCACCCTGCTCCACGAAGACAGCGGCGGCCGCATCAAGTGGGGCTTCGACCATGCCTTCCTCAACGCCAGCAGCTGGGGCGTGCTCAAGGACAACCCCGCGGGCACCGCACCGGCCATGCAGTTCATCCAGCACGCCTTGCAGCCGGCCGGGCAACTGAAGCTGTTCGAGGCCCTGGGCAACGGCCCATCCAACGCCGCCACCCAGCAACTGATGAGCGCCGAACAGCGGGAGATCAACTGCGCCTCCGAAGCCAACATGAAGAAGCAGATCTTCCTCGACACCCAGTGGTACGCCGACCACTACTCCAGCACCCTGGAGCAGTACCTGACCCACCTGTCCAAATGAGCCGCCAACCATGAGTGCAACCCGAACCGCACGCCTGGAACGCAGCCTGCTGCTGTTCCCGCTGCCGCTGCTGCTGGTGGTGTTCTATCTGTTGCCGTTCTTCGGCGTGGTGAGCTGGAGCTTCACCCTGCCGGAGACGGGCTTGGGGCAGTACCAGCGCATCGCAACCGACCCGGCGATCCACGACATGCTCCTGCGCACCCTGCGCCTGTGCCTGACCGTGAGCCTCTTGGCCCTGGTGATCGGCTACCTGCTGGCCTACTGCTGGGTGTTCAGCCCGCCGTTCTGGCAACGCATGGTGGAGATCTGCGTGTTCATCCCGTTCTGGATCTCGGTGCTGGTGCGGGCCTTCGGCTGGCTGATCGCCCTGCGCAGCAACGGCGTGGTCAACGACAGCCTGCTGTCCCTGGGCTGGATCGATCACCCCTTGCAACTGACCCGCAACGAACTGGGGGTGGTGATCGGCATGCTGCACTTCATGATCCCCTATGCCCTGTTCCCGCTGCTGTCGAGCATGCGCCAGCTGGATCAACGGGTGCTGCTGGCCTCACGCGGCCTGGGGGCCGGCGCCCTGCGCACCTTCTGGCAGGTGCTGCTGCCGCAGACCCTGCCGGGGCTGCTGGGGGCCTTCATCATGGTCTTCGTGTTCTGCCTGGGCTTCTTCATCACCCCGGTGCTGCTGGGCGGTGGGCAGACGGTGATGATTGCCGAATACGTGTTCCTGCAGATGTTCCAGACCAGCAACTGGGGCCTGGGCGCGGCCCTGAGCCTGGTGCTGCTGACCCTGGTCAGCGCGCTGATCTGGCTGCTGATGCGCATCACCCGTGTCAATCGACTGGTGGGTTGAGGTCACTATGAATACACATCGCACTGCCCTGAGTACCCGGCTGATCGCCGTGGTCGCCATGGCCTTCATGCTGTTCCCGCTGCTGACGGTGATCCCGGTTTCCTTCACCGCCAAACGCTACCTGTCGATGCCCGACGGCCACTGGTCGCTGCGCCACTACGAGGCGCTGCTAAGCAACCCCGACTGGCTGTCGAGCATCGGCCAGAGCCTGGCCATCGCCAGCGCCACCAGCCTGATCGCCACCCTGCTGGCGGTGAGTTTCAGCCTCGGCATCTGGTACCTGCGTTCGCGCCTGGCAACCCTGCTGATCGGCCTGGTGCTGCTGCCCATGGCCATTCCGCCGGTGATCTCGGCGCTGGTGCTGTACTTCATGGAAACCAACCTCGGGCGCATCGCCCCGGGCTGGGGCTACGACACCCTGCCCGGGGTGGTGATCGCCCATGTGGTGATGGTGGTGCCCTACGGCGTGGTGACCATGCTGGTGGCGCTGAGCCAGGTGGACCGGCGCATCGAACTGGCCTCGCGCAACCTGGGGGCGAGCCTGATGCAGACCACCTTCCTGGTGATGTTGCCGAACCTCAAGCTGGGGATCTTCTCCACCGCGCTGCTGAGCTTTGCCCTGTCCTGGGAGGAAGTGGCGGTGACCCTGTTCATCACCAGTGTCGACGTCAACACCCTGCCGCGGCGGATCTGGAGCGGCCTGCGCGATAACGTCGACCCCAGCGTGGCGGCGATCTCGGTGCTGCTGATCTGCCTGACCCTGCTGGTACTCATGGGCCGCCTGGCCTTGCAGTACGCCGCCCAGCGCCGCGCCCGCTCCTAGCGCCCTGTGGCGAGGGAGCTTGCTCCCTCGCCACAGGGCCCACCCTACTCCCTGGCTATTCGCTTCCGAGCTGACCGAAGTCATCCCTCACTCCCCGCGTTTTATCCGATAGTGCCCCGCTCGCCCACCCGGTTGCCCAGGCTCTTCTAGACTCAATGGGTGGTCGTAGATGGAACCGAACAAGTCGCTTTCGTGCAGATGAACCAGAAGCAGCGTGTCAAGCTGCCCTTTATGCCCTGAACAGGTGCGGCAACGACCGCGCCGGGTACAACAAGATGCCCATTCAGGGTGCATGGCCAACGGCCTGAAACGCTGCGCTACCGTGACGCGGCAACCAGCGCCGCAGCCGACACTTTCGGACAGCCGACAACCACCAGGTGTGTCCGTGACCGTGAGGAATGCTGTATGCCTGATGAAACACTGCACCTGCCTCTGATCCACCGCCTGCTGGAGCGCCACAAAGACTCCCCGGGCGCGCTGCTGCCGATCCTCCACCAGATCCAGGAAGAGCTCGGCTACATCCCCGATCCCGCCATCCCGGAAATAGCCCACAGCCTCAACCTGAGCCAGGCCGAAGTGCACGGGGTAATCAGCTTCTACCATGACTTTCGTACCTCGCCGCCGGCGCGGCACATCCTGCGCCTGTGCCGCGCCGAATCCTGCCAGAGCCGCGGCGCCGAGCAACTGGCGGCGCAACTGCGCGAGCGCCTGCAACTGGACGACCACGGCAGCAGCGCCGACGGCAACATCAGCCTGCGGCCGGTGTATTGCCTGGGGGCCTGCGCCTGCTCGCCAGCCCTGGAGCTGGATGGCCAGCTGCATGCACGCCTGAGCGCCGAGCGCCTGGACGCGCTGCTCGACAGCTGCCGGGAGGACGCGTGATGCCCAGCCTCTACCTGCCCTGTGATTCCCTGGCCCGCGCCGTGGGCGCCGATGAAGTGGCCAAGGCCATCGCCACCCAGGCCGAACAGCGCCAGCTGCCGCTGCAGCTGCAACGCACCAGCTCCCGTGGCCTGTACTGGCTGGAGCCGCTGCTGGAAGTCGACACCCCGGACGGGCGCCTGGGCTTCGGCCCGGTGGGCGCCGCCGACGTACCGGCGCTGCTGGACGCCCTGCAAGGCGATGCCGCAAGCCATCCCCTGGCCCTGGGCCGGGTCGAAGACCTGCCCTACCTGAAGAACCAGCAACGCCTGCTGTTCGCCCGCGCCGGCATTACCCGGCCGCTGTCCCTGGCCGACTACCGGGCCCACGGCGGCTTCGAGGGCCTGACCCGCTCCATCGCCCTGGGCGGCGAGCAGACCGTGGCCGCGGTGCTCGATTCCGGCCTGCGCGGCCGTGGCGGCGCGGCCTTCCCCGCCGGGATCAAATGGCGCACCGTGCGCGACACGCCGCAGCAGCAGAAGTACGTGGTGTGCAACGCCGACGAAGGCGACTCCGGCACCTTCGCCGACCGCATGCTGATGGAAGGCGACCCGTTCCTGCTGATCGAAGGCATGGCCATTGCCGGCATCGCAGTCGGCGCCAGCTACGGCTATATCTACGTGCGCTCGGAATATCCCCAGGCGGTGGCCACCCTGCGCGAAGCCCTGGACATCGCCCGGGATGCCGGTTATCTCGGGGCCAATGCCGGCGGTAGCGGCCAGGCCTTCGACATGGAGGTGCGGGTCGGTGCCGGGGCCTATATCTGCGGCGAGGAGACCGCCCTGCTGGATTCCCTGGAAGGCAAGCGCGGCATCGTTCGCGCCAAGCCGCCGATCCCGGCGCTGCAAGGCCTGTTCGGCCAGCCGACCCTGGTGCACAACGTGCTGACCCTGGCCTCGGTGCCGCTGATCCTGGCCAAGGGCGCGCCGTTCTATCGTGACTACGGCATGGGCCGGTCCCTGGGCACCATGCCCTTCCAACTGGCGGGCAACGTGCGCCACGGCGGTCTGGTGGAACGGGCCTTCGGCCTGACCCTGCGCGAGCTGGTGGAAGGCTATGGCGGCGGCACCGCCAGCGGCCGGCCACTGAAGGCGGCGCAAGTCGGTGGCCCCCTGGGCGCCTGGGTACCGCCTTCGCAGTTCGATACGCCGCTGGATTACGAAGCCTTCGCCGCCATGGGCGCGATGCTCGGCCACGGCGGCGTGGTGGTGGCCGATGACAGCCTGGACATGGCCCACATGGCGCGCTTCGCCCTGCAGTTCTGCGCCGAGGAATCCTGCGGCAAATGCACCCCGTGCCGCATCGGCTCGACCCGCGGCGTGGAGGTCATCGATCGCCTGCTGGCCGCTCCCGATCAAGGCCGCCGCGATGAGCAGGCGCTGATCCTCAAGGACCTGTGCGACACCCTGCAATACGGCTCGCTGTGCGCCCTGGGCGGGATGACCTCCTACCCGGTGGCCAGCGCCCTGAAGCACTTCCCCGCCGACTTCGGTCTGGCGCCCTCGGAGGCCGAGCAATGATCACTCTTTTCGACCCAGCCACAGATATCGATCTCAATGCCGTGGACTTCGGCACCCCGGCCCGCGACAGCCAGGTGCAGGTCAGCCTGAACATCGACGGGCGCAGCATCAGCGTGCCCCAGGGCACCTCGGTGATGCGCGCCGCAGCCTTGTTGGGCACCACAATCCCCAAACTCTGCGCCACCGACAGCCTGGAAGCCTTCGGTTCGTGCCGCATGTGCCTGGTGGAGATCGACGGCATGCGCGGCTACCCGGCCTCCTGCACCACCCCGGTCAGCGAAGGCATGGTGGTGCATACGCAAACGCCGAAACTGGCGACCCTGCGCCGCAACGTGATGGAGCTGTACATCTCCGACCACCCCCTGGACTGCCTGACCTGCTCGGCCAATGGCAACTGCGAACTGCAGACCGTCGCCGGCCAGGTGGGCCTGCGGGAAGTGCGCTACGGCTATGACGGCGCCAACCACCTGCAGGATCAGAAAGACACCTCCAACCCCTACTTCGACTACGACCCGAGCAAGTGCATCGTCTGCAACCGCTGCGTGCGCGCCTGCGAGGAAACCCAGGGCACCTTCGCCCTGACCATCAGCGGCCGCGGCTTCGAATCCCGGGTTGCGGCGGCCGGTGGCGACAACTTCCTGGACTCCGAATGCGTGTCCTGCGGCGCCTGCGTGCAGGCCTGCCCCACCGCCACCCTGATGGAAAAGAGCGTGGTGCAGATGGGCCAGCCGGAGCGGGCGGTGATCACCACCTGCGCCTACTGCGGCGTGGGTTGCTCGTTCCGCGCCGAGATGAAGGGCGACCAGCTGGTGCGCATGGTTCCGTACAAGAACGGCCAGGCCAACCACGGCCACTCCTGCGTCAAGGGCCGCTTCGCCTGGGGCTACGCCACCCACCCGGACCGCATCACCAAGCCGATGATTCGCAAGCACATCAGCGACCCGTGGCAGGAAGTCAGCTGGGACGAAGCAGTGACCTACGCCGCCAGCGAGCTGCGGCGCATCCAGTTCAAATATGGCCGCGATTCCATCGGCGGCATCACCTCCAGCCGGTGCACCAACGAGGAAACCTACCTGGTGCAGAAGCTGGTGCGGGCGGCCTTCGGCAACAACAACGTCGATACCTGCGCCCGGGTCTGCCACTCGCCTACCGGCTACGGCCTAAAGCAGACCCTGGGGGAATCCGCCGGGACCCAGAGCTTCGACTCGGTGATGCAGGCCGACGTAATCCTGGTGATGGGCGCCAACCCCAGCGACGCGCACCCGGTGTTCGGTTCCCAGCTCAAACGGCGCCTGCGTGAAGGGGCCAAGCTGATCGTCATCGACCCGCGGCGCATCGACCTGGTGGACTCGGTGCACGCCCGCGCCGAGCTGCACCTGGCCCTGCGCCCCGGCACCAACGTGGCCATGCTCAATGCCCTGGCGCATGTGATCGTCACTGAAGGGCTGGTCGACCAGGAGTTCGTCAGCGCCCGCTGCGAGCCCGAGGCCTTCGCCCTGTGGAGCGCTTTCGTCAGCCGCGCGGACAACTCGCCGGAAGTGCTCGGCGCCATCTGCGGCGTGCCCGCCGCCGACATCCGTGCCGCTGCCCGCCTCTACGCCACCGGCGGCAACGCGGCGATCTACTACGGCCTGGGGGTCACTGAGCACAGCCAGGGCAGCACCTCGGTCATGGGCATCGCCAACCTGGCCATGGCCACCGGCAACATCGGCCGCGAAGGGGTGGGCGTGAACCCGCTGCGAGGGCAGAACAACGTCCAGGGTTCCTGCGACATGGGCTCCTTCCCCCACGAGCTGCCGGGCTATCGGCACATCTCCAACCAGGCGGTGCGCCAGCAGTTCGAGCAGGCCTGGAACGTCACCCTGCAGGCCGATCCCGGGCTGCGCATTCCCAACATGTTCGAAGCAGCCCTGGGCGGCAGCTTCAAGGGCCTGTACTGCCAGGGCGAGGACATCGCCCAGAGCGACCCCAACACCCAGCACGTGACCGCGGCCCTGTCGGCCATGGAATGCGTGGTGGTGCAGGACATCTTCCTCAACGAAACCGCCAAGTTCGCCCACGTGTTCCTGCCGGGCAGCTCGTTCCTGGAAAAGGACGGCACTTTCACCAACGCCGAACGGCGCATCTCCCGGGTGCGCAAGGTCATGGAACCGCTGGGCGGCAAGGCCGACTGGGAAGGCACCCTGGCCCTGGCCGCGGCCCTGGGCTACCCGATGCACTACAGCCATCCCTCGGAAATCATGGATGAGATCGCCCGCCTGACCCCGACCTTCACCGGCGTCAGCTACGCCAGCCTGGACCGCCACGGCAGCCTGCAATGGCCGTGCAACGACGCCGCGCCGGACGGCACGCCGACCATGCACATCGACGAGTTCGTGCGTGGCAAGGGGCGCTTCATGCTCACCGGCTACGTGCCCACCGACGAGAAGGTCAACGGTCGCTACCCGCTGCTGCTGACCACCGGCCGCATCCTCAGCCAGTACAACGTCGGCGCCCAGACCCGACGCACCGACAACGTCGCCTGGCACGCCGAGGACCGCCTGGAAATCCACCCCACCGATGCCGAGAGCCGGGGCATCAACGAAGGCGATTGGGTGGGCATCGGCAGCCGCGCCGGGCAGACCGTGCTGCGGGCCCGGGTCACTGAGCGGGTGGCACCGGGGGTGGTCTACACCACCTTCCACTTCCCCGAGTCGGGGGCCAACGTGATCACCACCGACAACTCCGACTGGGCCACCAACTGTCCGGAATACAAGGTCACCGCGGTGGAAGTCAGCCGCGTCTACCACCCTTCCGAATGGCAGAAGCGCTACCAGGCATTCAGCGAAGAGCAGCATCGCCTGCTGGACAAGCGTGGCCGCTCCCGGGGCGGCAAGGCGGAGGTGCGCCGATGAGCACCGCCAACCTGATCAAGATGGCCAACCAGATCGCCTCGTACTTCGCCAATGAGCCGGACCAGGTACAGGCCGTGCTCAGCGTGCGCAACCACATGCAGATGTTCTGGACCCCAGGCATGCGCAAGGAACTGCTGGCCTGGCAGACCGAGCAGCAAGGGGCCGAACTGCATCCACTCGTGCAGCAGGCGGTGCGCGACGCGGGCTGGGAGGCCTAGACCAGCCCTCACCCCCGGCCTGCTACCCCAGGCCGGGGCTACCCTCCAACGGCTCAGCTACCCGGGCACTTGCTGTCCACCGGCGGCTTGGCCTGGACCGCCATCGGCATGACCGCTCCCGGCTTGCCCAGTGGCAACAACTGGTACACCGCAAAGGCACACATGGCTGCGGTTTCGCCGTTCGCCTGGGGGATGTAGTTCAGGCCGACATAGGCCTCGTAGCTCTTGCCCGGCTCGAACAGCACCACCTTCCTCACCTCGGGGCAGGTGCTGTAGGTGCTGCCATAGCCACCCGCCGCCACGCCCCCGCCTTCCAGCAGGAAAGGCCGGCCCGCCGGTACCCGGTACTCGGTGGCGATCTCGTTGTAGGCGCCCTCGCCCCTGCGGATCGCCCCTGCGTAGGCCGGCAGTTTCGGCGCGAACCTGGGCAGCATGTCGATCTGCCGGGGCTGCACCGGGAACTGCGGGTAGTTGATGTTGGCCTGTTGATCGCTGCCGAAACGCCCGGCCTTGGCCAGGCGCTTGCTGTCCCCCAGGCACCCGGCATAGGCGTCCCCGCGCACCTCGCCGTTGGTGATCAC
This sequence comes from Pseudomonas sp. 8(2025), assembly GCF_052665325.1. Taxonomy (NCBI): domain Bacteria; kingdom Pseudomonadati; phylum Pseudomonadota; class Gammaproteobacteria; order Pseudomonadales; family Pseudomonadaceae; genus Pseudomonas; species Pseudomonas sp. 8(2025). Next base: position 475,089 of record NZ_JBQOIE010000002.1, read on the forward strand.
CCGCAACTGCGCGGTCGGCACGCTCAGGGGCGGTTCCGAATAGGGCTGTACCGGTTTGACACTGCAAGCGCTGAGCAACGCCAACGCGGCCAGCAGGGTGGGAGTTGCGAGATTCATCACTGAAGTTTCCTTTGACTGAGGCGGCCACCGGGCCCGCACAGGCTATCGGCCGAATGCCCGCAGCCTTCACTGCCACCCGGGCACTTTCCACAAAACACAAGCCAGCTTGTGCCCGCCGGGATGTACCCGGCAACCCCTGCCACCTACCCTGCGCCGACCTGCCTTCAACAACAAAAACAAAAGGAAGCGACGGTTATGGCACTCGATTATCTGGTAATGGCGATCTACGTCCTGCTGATGGCCGGCCTCGGCTGGTGGGGCATGCGCAAAGTGAAAAGCCAGGATGACTTTCTGGTGGCCGGGCGCCGCCTGGGCCCGGCCCTGTACCTGGGCACGCTGTCGGCGGTGATGCTCGGCGGCGCTTCCACCATAGGCTCGGTGCGCCTGGGCTACAGCTACGGCATTTCCGGGCTGTGGCTGGTGTTCATGCTGGGCCTTGGGATCATCGTGCTGAGCCTGGTGTTCTCCCGGCAGATCGCCCAGTTGCGGGTCTTTACCGTGACCCAGATCCTGGAGCAGCGCTATCAGGCGTCCTCGCGGCTGATCGGTGGCTGCGTGATGGTGGCCTACGACCTGATGGTGGCGGTGACCGCCACCATCGCCATCGGCTCGATCACCGAAGTGGTGTTCGAGATCCCGCGGATCACAGCGATCCTCTGCGGCGGCGGCCTGGTGATTTTCTACTCGGTGATCGGCGGCATGTGGTCGCTGACCCTCACCGACATCATCCAGTTCGTGATCATGACCCTGGGGATCTTCGGCGTCCTGCTGCCCATGAGCCTGGGCCAGGCCGGCGGCCTGGAAGCCTTGCAGGCCAACCTGCCGGCGGGCTTCTTCGAGCTGGGCAATATCGGCCTGGACACCATCCTCACCTACTTCCTGCTGTACTTCTTCGGCGCCCTGATCGGCCAGGACATCTGGCAGCGTCTGTTCACCGCCCGCAGTGAAAGCGTGGTGCGCTACGCCGGGCTCGGCGCCGGGATCTACTGCATGTTCTATGGCGCCGCCTGCGCCCTGGTGGGGGCCGCCGCCAAGCTGCTGTTGCCGGACCTGGCGGTGGCGGAAAACGCCTTCGCCGAAGTCACCCGCAGCGTGTTGCCCGCCGGCCTGCGCGGCTTGGTGGTGGCCGCTGCCCTGGCCGCCATCATGTCTACCGCCAGCGCCTGCCTGCTGGCGTCGGCCACGGTGCTCAAGGAAGACATCTACAGCCGCTTCCTTACCCGGGGCGGGGAAAACCACCTGGCCAGCAGCCGCTGGATCACCCTCGGGCTGGGCGCGGCGATGCTGTTGATGGCGTGCCTGGTGAACGACGTGATCGCCGGGCTGAGCATCGCCTACAACCTGCTGGTGGGCGGCCTGCTGGTGCCGATTATGGGCGCGCTGCTGTGGCACCGCGCCTCGGCCAGGGGCGCCATCGCCTGCATGCTCACCGGCAGCCTGACGGTGATCGCATTCATGGTCCGCGACGGCATTCTCGCCAACACCCCGATCTACTACGGGCTCGGGGTCAGCCTGCTGACCTTTGTCGGCGTTAGCCTGACAAGCCGGGCGGCACCGGCACTGCGCAGCGCCACCGAATAAATCCTTCACAGCGAACAAGGAACCCCGCCATGTCCAAGCCCTTTCCCCAACCCGTGGATGCCGCCCTGGTCCCACGCTTCGCCGGCATTCCAAGCTTCATGCGCCTGCCGCTGTTCAACGACCCGGCCCAGGTGCAGATCGCCCTGGTGGGCGTGCCCTGGGACGGCGGCACCACCAACCGTGCCGGTGCCCGCCACGGCCCGCGGGAGGTGCGCAACCAGTCGAGCCTGATGCGCAAGGTGCACCATGTCAGCCGCATCGCCCCCTATGACCTGGTCCGGGTCGGTGACCTGGGTGATGCACCGGTGAACCCCATCGACCTGCTGGATTCGCTGAAACAGATCGAAGGTTTCTTCAGCCAATTGCACCAGGCCGGCGCCGTGCCCCTGGCGGTGGGTGGCGACCACCTGGTGACCCTGCCGATCTTCCGCGCCCTGGCCCGCCACCGCCCCATCGGCATGGTGCACTTCGATGCCCACTCCGACACCAACGACCGCTACTTCGGCGACAACCTCTACACCCACGGCACGCCCTTTCGCCGCGCCATCGAAGAAGGCCTGCTGGACCCCAAGCGCACGGTGCAGATCGGCATTCGCGGTTCGATCTACAGCGCCGACGACGAGGCTTTCGCCCGGGACTGCGGGATTCGCGTGATCCACATGGAAGAGTTCACCGACATCGGCGTCGAAGCCACCCTGGCCGAAGCCCGGCGCGTGGTGGGCGACGGCCCGACCTACATCAGCTTCGACGTCGACGTGCTCGACCCGGCCTTCGCCCCCGGCACCGGCACCCCGGAGATCGGCGGCATGACCACCCTCCAGGCCCAGCAGATGATCCGCGGCCTGCGCGGCCTGAACCTGGTCGGCGCCGACGTGGTGGAAGTCTCGCCGCCCTTCGACGTCGGCGGCGCCACCGCCCTGGTGGGCGCGACCCTGATGTTCGAGTTGCTGTGCATCCTCGCCGAATCGATAGCGCAAGGCTCCTGAGGAGGGCCAGCCAATCGTTTGCCAGCGAACACGGCCCTGAGCGCTTCGCAAAAATAGTCAGATTTCAGGGGTTTACAGAAGCCCGCCAATCGCTATAATCGTCGCCCTGACACGCCGGTATAGCTCAGTTGGTAGAGCAACTGACTTGTAATCAGTAGGTCCCGGGTTCGACTCCTGGTGCCGGCACCATACAAAACAAAGCCCTCGCAGCGATGCGAGGGCTTTGTTGTTTCCAGGGTCAAACAATCCTCTCCCGATGCCTTCAGCACCTTGCTGGACCCGGTATCGCCGCGCTTCAGCCCCCTTACCCTTCTTCGCAAGTCCCACAAGCACAATGTCCTTCGTGTTTAATGCACATCGCCAGCACGACTCCGGCAGGTGTTTTGCGCTAGTGTTTCCTGCGGATTCGGACGTTCCTCACGTGCACGGCCTTTGAACCAGGTGCAAACGCTCATGACCCATGCAACGCCCTCCATCAAACTCAGCACGCTTCAGCAAATAGCGCCCTACCTGAGCATGCGCGGGGTGTCGCCGCTGGAGTTCTTCCGGCGTTACGGGATTTCCCCGCAGGTTTTTCAATACCCAGATGCCTGGGTGCCGCGAGCGACCTGTTTTCACATCGCCAATGAAATGGCCGCGGTCGCACAGGACCCCTTCGCGGGTGCAACGGTGGGGCATCTGATCGAAGTACGCTCACTCGGCGCCTGGGGCGGATTGATCCTGGGTTCGACCAACCTTGCCCAGGCGTGCGCAGTGGCAGCGATCCATACGGACTTACTGCATCAAGGAAGTGACGTAAGAATCGTTACCGAAGGCCGTACGACGAAGCTGATCCAGCAATTCACCGGGCAGCACGGGGCTGATCCGAAGCAGGTCATTCTCGGCACTCTGGCGCTGCTGAGGAAAGTGCCGCTCATGTCCGGCGAGCCTTGCGCCATAAGGGTGCATCTGCAAAACCCGCGGGAGCGAGGAGATGAGGCGCTGGAGGAGTACCTGGGGCCGAATCTGCACATGAACGCGAAGCACAACATGATCGAATTCGATCGTGAGCTGCTCGACACCCCTCTGCAACCTGCCCGGGATGACGCCTGGAAAGTCACCGAGGCCTTGAAGTCGACCGCGCAAGCCGCCGGTGTGCTGATCGAACGGATCGCGGATCAGGATCGATCCAAACTTACCGCCATTTCAAGAAACATCGGCTTGTCTTCCCGAACGCTACAGCGTCGCCTCAAGTACTGCGGCATCGACTTCGAAGACCTGCGTGACGAGACCCGTCGCAGCGAAGCACTGCAATTGATTGCCAGCGGCAAATACACCGCGACCGAGATTGCCTACATGGTGGGCTACAGTGATCAGGCGCACTTTACCCGAGCCTTCAAGCGCTGGACCGGAAGTTCGCCGTCGCGCTACCGCTCGCTCTTGAAAAATGATCGTTAACCTCTTCGCCTGACCCTCCCGCCCCACTATCGGGCGCCTTCAAATAACCCACTTCGCGGTACTTGCCTGTTGTGCTTTTGGCACCAAATGGCAAGTTTCCAGCAGGGTGTTCTTATAAAGTCTGAAAAGGTAATGCCCACTTAAAAGAGCTAGAGGTTTTCATGCCCGATTCATCCACGGCCTGCATCGTCGCCCTGACGCTGGCCACTTTTGCCAGTGCACACGCTCAGTCATCCGCTGATGCGACGGTGCGGGTAAATGTCGATAACTTTGCTCGCGCCGAGTCCGACCTCTACATGGGCAAGAGTGTGAAGAGTGGAGGCTTGGGGCGGTTTGTTCACAGCCGCGAAGCGGTTGCCATCGACGCTCAGGATGTCATCCGCATGAACAGGGACACGCTTTACTCGTCAGCGGTGTTCGATCTCGATGCCGGCCCGGTGACTGTCACCTTGCCTGAAGCCGGTGAGAGGTTCATGTCGATGCAAGTGGTCAACGAAGATCACTACGTGCCGGCAGTCATTTATGGGCCCGGTCCCCATACGCTGGCGAAAGAGGACATCGGCACACGCTATGTATTTGTCGCTATCCGCCTGTTCTTCGACCCCACGGATCGCAAAGACCTCGAGCAGGTGCATGCGCTGCAGGACGCCATCCAGGTCAGCCAGGCCAGGCACGGGGAGTTCGTGGTTCCGAAGTGGGATCAGGCGAGCCAGAAAAAAGTGCGTGATGCCCTGGCTGTTCTGGGTTCGACCCTTCCCGACTACAACCAGTCCTTTGGCCCGAAAGGCAGGGTCGATCCGGTGCGCCACCTGATCGGAACCGCTACGGGCTGGGGCGGCAACCCGAGCAGGGACGCCATCTACCTCGGAGCAGTATTGCCGCACAACGATGGAAAAACCGTCTACCGGCTCAAGGTCGAACAGGTACCGGTCAAGAGTTTCTGGTCTGTGAGTGTTTACAACGCCGACGGGTACTTTCAGAAAAACCCCTATGACGCCTACTCGCTGAACAACCTCACTGCCAAGAAAAGTGCCGATGGTTCAATTGTCATCCAGTTCGGGGGTTGCGAGGCCAAGGTCGTCAATTGCCTGGTTACGACACCCGGCTGGAACTACACCGTCAGGCTCTATCGACCGAGTAACGAAATACTCAGTGGCCAATGGCGTTTTCCAACGCCCGAGCCCGTCGATTTGTAAATTCGATTATTCGAGCAAGTGCAAGTTTGTCGAAACGACGGACTCCTGCCATCGGTACTTGTAAACGCACTGGGGCGATCCATGAGGCCAGCGCTTGCGCCGGGGGTTTACCGGCCTGCACTCGCCTCGGATACCAGCACCTGCAAGTTGAATATTGGTGATCAACTCAGCAATGGCTCTGCACTACAGAGTTCACCCCCAAGGAAATGAACAATGACACTCAAGGATCATTCACATTCTTTCAGGTCTCCCGTGGTGTTCTCCCTAGGTGCAGCCCTTGCATTGATGCTGGTGCCGCCTGCCCAGGCTGCCCCGGCCGATTCAGGCGGCACGCCATCGGTAACGGTAGGCGGCGGCTTGGCTGTTGGCCCGTTGTACCAGGGCTCTTCCCACTACGCCGCCTTCCCGTCACTGAAGCTCAAGGCGGTCATGCCGACCCAGGACTGGGGCACCTTTACCGCAGCCTTTCCGGAAGGGCTGCGATGGGATCTGCCGGGGCTGGCGCCTTTCGGCGTGGCCCTGCTGGTGGGTTATGACCCGGGGCGCAAGGAACGCATTCACACCCTGGACGGCCGTGATGACTACCTGCGGGGCATGGGCAACCTGGACAGCACCGCCCTGGTGGGGGCGGAAGCATACTGGGTCCTGCCCGCCGGCCGCTTGTTCGTACGCGGCCTGCAATCGAGCCAGAGGCGCAATTACGGTGGCGAAAGCCTGGGCCGTACGACGTACCTGGAAGCCGGGGTCGCCACCACCTACCCGCTGTCTTCGACCTTGACCCTGGACTCGACGCTGTACGGCACCTGGAGCAACGAGAACGACATGATGGCCCGCTTTGGCGTCACCGCCCAGCAAGCCGCACGCACCCGGTTCGATGAATACCACCCCGGTGGCGGGATGCGCGACGTGACCTTGAAACTGGGCCTGACCTGGCAATGGCAGCCACAGCTGGCGCTGGAAGGTGGCATCAAGACCTACGCCCTGGTCTCCGACGCCCGTGACAGCCCGCTGACGGGGGAAAAGGTCGGTGCCGGAGCCTATCTGGACGCCTTGTACCGGTTCTGATCAGCCGTGGTCATGGATAGAAAAGAGAACGCACGATGAAAAAAATACCTGAACCCTTCGCGGTGACACTGTCCCTGGCCGGCCTGCTCTGGTCGGCATGGGCGCCGGCCGAGGACGCCGCCACGAAGGTCACCGACCCGCACTTCAAGCTGGCGCCAGGCTACCTTGAACCGGCTGACTTGCCTGTACGCCTGGCCTTGCTCGGGGCCCCGCCAAAACCGGGCTCCGCGGCCCTCGCGCGGGATGAAGAAGCACGGCGTGCGGCGCTGGCGCTGCGTGGCTCGAGCCGGGAGAAACTCGCGGCAACCGATGCAGAACTGTCATTCCCCGGCCCGGCGAAAACCTTCTCTTGCGCGCTGGGCACGCAGATCAGCGAAAAGAGCACCCCCCATCTCTATACCTTGATGCAGCGCACCCTGACCGATGCGGGGGGGCTCCACCTACGCCGGAAAGAATGCCTACAACCGTACTCGCCCCTTCGTGGTGCATGACGAAGGCACGTGCCGCAAGGACATGGAGCCACTGCTGCGCACGGATGGCTCCTGGCCCTCCGGCCACTCCGCAGCGGGCTGGGCCTGGAGCCTGGTCCTGGCCGAGATCAGCCCGGCCCGCGCCACCGAACTGATGACCCGTGGCCTGGCATACGGCCAGAGCCGGGTCATCTGCGATGCCCACTGGCAGAGCGACGTGGACGCTGGCCGCATCATGGGGGCCGCGACGGTCGCCAGCCTGCATGGCAATCCGGCATTCCTCGCCGATCTGGCGGCCGCGAAGGAGGAGGTCAAGGCGGCGCATCAGGCCGGCCTGAAGCCTGCCGAGGACTGCGCAGCCGAAGGCGTGGCCCTTGGGCTGACCCAGCACTGATCGGAGAAACAGCATGATCCACCGTGACCATCCGCACTCACCGTTGCTGCACCGGCGTACCCGCCTGGCGCTGCTGCTGGGCGCCTTGACGACCGCCGGAACCAGCCTGCCGCCCGTGGCCATGGCGGCAGACGACGATGGCTGGCGGTTCAACGGCGGCCCGTACGTGTGGGGCGCCGGGATCCGCGGGCACGTAGGCCACCGCAGCACAGGGACCCAGTTCATCAAGTCCGACTTCTCGGACATCGCGCGCAGTGTCGACATGTCGGTGATGCTGATGGGCGAAGCGCGGCGCGGCCCCTACAGCGTGCTCGCCGACCTGATGTACATCGACACCGACACCCGCAACCGGCTGCCAGCCGGAGCGCTGGCGTCCAAGCTAGAGGTGCAGAGCAAGACCGCCTCGGGTTTCCTGGGGGGCGGCTACCAGGTGCTGGGGGATGACGATCATCGCCTGGACATCGCCGGCGGCGTGCGCGTCTGGTACAGCAGCACCAGCATCACCCTGCACGGTGGTCCGGCCGGGGGCCTGTCGGGCTCGGACAAGGCCACCTGGGCCGACGCGATGGCGGGGTTGCGCGGGCACTACGCCGTGAACGAGCGATTCTGGCTCTCCGCCTGGGGCATGGCGGGCGCCGGGCAGTCCCGGGAAGACTGGGACCTGGCCGCACTGGCGGGCTGGGAGTTCCTGCCGGGCTTTTCGGCGGTGGCCGGCTACCGGGCCATGGGGGTCGATTATCGCCATGACGGGTTTGTCTACGACATCGTCCAGAAGGGCCCGCTGCTGGGTATCAGTGGGCGCTTCTGAGCCTTGTATCGCAAGGCTCCCCCCAGGCATGCGCTTCATGCTCCAATAGCCGCCGATTCCAGCTGCACGCAGGCCGCCCATGAAGCCCATCGCCGTATCGATCCTGACCCTGTTGCTCCACTCCCTGCTATTCAGCGCCCCGGCCCTGGCCGGTGATGCCGAAGCCGGCGCCAAGCTGTTCAAGCGCCTGTGCAGCGGCTGCCATAACATCGGGCCTTCGGTGCGCAGTTCCTTCGGGCCGCAGCTCAATGGCATCATCGACCGCCCTGCCGGCAGCGCCGCGGACTACCAGTACTCGACGGCCATGAAGTCCTCGGGCATTGTCTGGAGCCGGGACAAGCTCATCCAGTACCTGGAAGACCCCAAGGCCGTGGTGCCCGGTACCCGGATGATTTTCTGGGGGCTGAGCGATGAGGAAAAAATCGATAATCTGCTGGCCTATCTGCAGACGTTCCAGACCCCCTGACCCGTTTTCGACAAGGATGTGTTGATGAAGCTCCCTTTGCTCTCGCTGGCGGCCATGAGCCTCGCCCTGGGCGCGCTGGCGCCCGATCTGCAGGCCGCCGGCTTCGACTGCGCCAAGGCCTCGACCCAAGTGGAAAAGACTGTCTGCGCCACGCCGACGCTGTCCGCCAAGGACGAGGAGATGACCCGCCGCTACCAGGCGCTGAAGCACTTGCAGGTGTTCCGCCTGCTGCAAGGCCACTGGTTGAAGAACACCCGCAATACCTGCCCCGACACCGATTGCCTGGAGTCGGTCTACCGGGCCCAGGTGAAAATGCTCACGTCGCTGCCGATTCCTCCCGAGCCCGCCCCGGACGCACTGCGCCCACTGGCTCCCGGCGAGGCGTACCTGGTCTATGACCCGGACGACTGGCAGAACTTCACCCTGGCCACCTTCAACAGCACCCTGCCCCAGGGCGACCAGCAGATCGTCGATGCCCAGGTGATAGCCGGGGTGCTGCATGTGGTGCTGTTTGTCGGGCGCTATCAGCAGGGCAAGCCGGTGTATGTCGGCACCCTGTATGAGTACGCCGATGACCAGCCGGGGCTGCATCCCATCGCCCAGGACATCGCCTTCGCCGGCTGGGCCAATCCCGGGGCCAACGACCAGGGGCCGCGCTACGCCGGGATAGTCGATGGCCAGTTCTACTACCGCGAGCAGATGGCGGGCCAGTTGCAGCAAAGCATGGTCTACCGCCTGGGTTCGCGCAGCGCGCCCGCCAGCACCCAGCAGGTGTTCCAGGTTGGCTCCAACACCTTCATGCACGCCCGGGCGCGGGTGGAGCAGGACCTCAATCGCGACAGCAGCCAGCTGTCCCTGAACTATGAGCGCGCCAACGCGGGCAGCCATTCGGAGAACATCACCGAGCAGAAACAGCCCGATGCCGGATGGGCCATCGTCAACCCGACCTGGAGCACCACGCGCCCGGTGCTGTACTTCGATAACCAAGGGCCCCGGGCCTGTATCTGGCGGGTCGATATGCGGGGCAAGGAGTTGTCGAAGATAGTCACCGATCACGACGCAATGTCGGCCCGGCCGGTGGATATCCATGGCCGTGAAGCGGTGGTCTACCTGCAGGGCAACCAGCTGAAGTTCGCCATCAATCCGGACGACTGACGAACAGCGTTCGCGGATAAAAAAAGGCTCGCGATCAGGCGAGCCTTTTTTATTGCATCAACCACGCTGCATTCAAGGCAGCTTGATCTTGTACTCGGCCAGCTTGGCCTGGTGCTGCGGCTCGACGTACTTCTGGTTCACCAGCTTGGCGAACTGTGCAAAGTCGGCGCGGGCGTCGTCGGTCTGGCCCAGTTTGTCGTAGGCCAGGCCGCGGTGGTAGAAGGCCCAGGCATAGTCGGGCTGCTTCAACAGGCCGGTGCTGTAGGCTTCCGCGGCCTCGCGATAGCGCCCCAGGTCGTACAGCGTCTGGCCCAGGTGGTAGTAGGTCGGCATGTTGAAACCGCTGCCCTTGCCCGCCTCGCCCAGGTTGTTGTCAAGGTTGGACTGCACCAGCTCCAGGGCCTTTTGCGGGTTGCCCGCTTCGCGATACAGACGGCTCAGGTCCAGCACCGCCCGAGCATCGGGCTTGGGGCCCAGCTCGATGGATTTTTCCTTGGCGGCGATGGCTTCCGGGTAACGCTTGAAGCTGGCGTAGGCATCGGATTTGAGCCAGTACACCAGGCTCTGCATGGGCTGGCTCAGCGGGTTCTTCTCAAGGCACAGGTCGGCCTCTTGCAGCACCACGTCGAATTTTTCGGCCTTGGAAGCCTGGCCCACCATGCGGCAATGGGCGTAGTTGATCTGGTCCTGGCTCTGCAGGCTGGCGCAGCCAGTCACAGCAAGGGCACACACAAGCAGGAGCGACCCGCGTACAGACAATGAAGGCATGTTTTTCAATCCAGCAGATGGGCGTTGAGGTCAGGGCGATACACCTGCAGCAACGGCGCGGTGACCGTACCCTGCAAGCTGCAGAAGATCGTGGTGCGGCCGGCAATCGGTGCGTGGGTGGTACCGATGTCGATGCTCAGGATGCGTTCGACATAACCGAACGGCGTAGCCACGCCACCGCCCGCCAGGCCTTCGGTGCGCCACTGGTCGATGGGGTCGCCGACCCGGCGGATCTCCACCCGGCTCATGGCGCTGCGGTCTGCCTTCAGGCGGCTGTTGTCCACCAGCAGCGGCTTGAGCGCCGCGGCCACGTCCTTGGGCTGGCCCTCGGCGACAAAGCCCCAGAACAGCAGGTTGCCCACCGACTTCAGCGACTGAGCTTCGTTGTAGTAGCCCACCAGGCGCACGCCATTGACCAGCAGCGGCTGTTCGAAGGCCTGGTAGCGCCCGCCTTCCTGCAAAGGGTTCATGACCTTGGGCGCGCTTACCGCACCGTACCGGGCCAGGCTCAAGGTGCCGGTCGGCAGTCGGGCGGTATTCAGGTTCTGGAAGAACTGCGCATCGCAGCGGGAGAAGTCGCTCAGCAACTGCTCGGGCGCAGTCGCTTGCTGGCCGTGGGCGATGCTGGCGACGCTCAGCAGGCACAGGCCGGATAGCAGGGTACGGAACATCGAAATCATCCGTGACGAGACAGGGGGGGTGGACTGTAACAAGATTGATATGCGCCAACCACTGGCTGAAACAGACACCCGGGCGAAAACAGTCACCCGCCATCCCGGGCATTTCTGCAACCCGGATGCCCAGGCACAAAAAAGCCCCGAACCAGCCGGGGCTTCTTGCGTTGCAGCCACCTGCAATCAGGTGGTGATCAAACGCTCATCAGAACACGTTGATCGGGTAGTCGACGAACACACGCAGTTCGTTGCCACCTTTGTTGTACTCATACGACTTCTGCGACACACGCAGAACCGAGCTGCGCACTTTGACGCTCAGGTCCTTGGCCGGGCCGCTCTGCACTACGTACTTGAGCTGGTTGAAGATTTCTCGCTCGCTGCCACCAGTGCTGTTGACGGTGGTGATGTTGTCGCCACGCACGTAGGCCACGTTGTAGGTCAGGCCCGGTACGCCGAAGGCGCCGAAGTCCAGACCGTAGCCCAGTTGCCAGCTGCGTTCGTCTTCCGCGTTGAAGTCGGACCAGTAGGAGTTGGCCAGGTAGATGGTGTTGCCGCCATCACCCACATAGCCGGACTTCTGATAACCGCCATAGGCGTAGCCCAAGTGGCTGTCGCCGGTGCTGCGCTGATGGGCGACGGTAAACGAGTGCGGGCCAGTGGCGAAGGTCGCCGCCAGGCTCCAGATCTTGTTGTCCTGGCCGCCGGCGTTGAGGTCCTTGGCGAAGGATTTGTCCAGCTTGGTGCGGTAACCGTTGAAGTCCAGGGTCAGGGACTGGTCGGTGGCCAGTGGGAACACGTAGTTGAGGTTCACGTATTGTTTCTTCAGCACGTCTTCGACGTCGGAAGCGTACAGCGCGCCCTTGAACTGTTCGGTGAACTGGTAGCTACCACCCAATACGTTGATCGACTTCAGGCCACCGCTGTCACGGCCTTCGGCGCTCTTGCGCGATTCGGCGGTGAAGTGACCGGCGTTCAGCTCCAGGCCCTTGATCTCCTTGGAGGTGATCAGGGTGCCGGTGTAGCTTTCCGGCAGCAGGCGCGAGTTGTCGTAGTTCAGCACCGGCAGGGCCGGCATCTGGTCACCGTAGGTCAGCACAGTGTTGGAGAAACGGAACTTGACTGCAGCACCGGCCTTGGCCAGGTCGTCTGCAGCGCTACCGCTGTCACCCTGCTTGAAGAAGTCGATGCCGCCGGCACCGCTGCGACCCTTGCCGCCGTCCAGGCGCAGTGCGTACAGGCCGAAGGCGTCAACGCCCACGCCCACGGTGCCTTGGGTGAAGCCCGAGGAGAAGGTGCCGATGAAACCCTGGCCCCATTCAGCCTTGTCCGGGTTGCCATCTTTGTAGTCACGGTTGATGTAGGCGTTGCGCAACAGCACTTTCAGGCTGCTGTCTTCAACAAAACCCTTGGCGTCGGCCTGGCCGTCGGCCATGGCCTGTGTAGCGCTCAAAATCCCCAGTGCAATCAAGCAGATCCGCTGTTTAAACATTTTATTTTCCTTATTACGGTTTGGTGACGCGCTGTGAGCTCCGCGGCTATGGCGATTGAACGCTCTTCTACCGTTGAAACAAAAAAGCCCGACCGCGGGTGAGCGCGACGGGCCTTTTATTATTCTGAAATATGGCTCCTGGCCACAGGCGTTGGGGCGAATCCTATCTGCGCCTTTAACAACGTGTCAATTTCGTGAATCGTCTTTGAATAGCTGAAAATATTCTAAGAACTGCGGGCTAGAGCATTGCCAGCTGCACACTGTGACTGTCCACGAATTGTTCGAAGTGGGTGACCTTGCCATCTTTAAGTGTCCACAAGTGAGCCACCCGTACATCGATCGGTTTGCCCGAGGCCTTGTAGACGCCCTGGTAATTGCCATAGGCGAACACCTTGTCGCCCTGGGCCACATAGTTCTCGACCTTGAAGGTGAAGTCCTGCCATTCCGAGCCCAGGCGCTTGAAGACGTGCTCCAGCACCGCCTCGAACCCTATATAGGTGCCGGCATAGGGAAAGCCCGCCGCCTCGGTCCAGCGGGCATCGGGGGCCAGGGCCGCTGCGGTGTTGCGCGCATTTTCCTGGGAGTTGGCACCTTCGTAGGTGCTCTTGATCAACGCTAGGTTATCCATGGGTGACTCCACGCAGGTCAGGTGAGTTCAGGGTGTGCAACCGTCCAGGCCACAGGCCTGGGCCACGCCATCGTGAGGGCCGCTATCGGCGCCCAGGGAGGTCTTCAGCCAGTCGGCGAAGGCCTCGGGTTTGCCCAGCCAGGGGCTGATGTCGAGCAGCTGGTAACGACCATCGCGCTCCAGCACCAGAGTCGGGAAGCCTTGCCCGCCGACCTTGGCCAACAGGGCCCGGCTGGCCTTTATATGGTTGTCCAGTTCATGGGCCACCGCCTGGTCGAAGGCCGCCTCGAAGGCAGCCGGGGCAAACCCCTGGGCCTGCGCCAGCTCCAGCAGCACCTGCCGGTCGGCGATCCTGCGCCCTTCCAGATAATGCGCCGTCTGCAACCGGCCCAGAAATTCCAGGCCCCGCCCTTCCATAGCCTGGGCCGCCAGTACGGCGGCAATCGGCGGCGCCGAGTCGAAGGTGGCCGTCTCATCCCGCAGCAGGCCCTCGAAATAGGCCTGGCCAAAAGGCTGCCCGGTGTACTCGGCGATCCGCCGGTCATGGGGCATGACGTAATCGCGCAGTTGCGGCGAGACCGGCTGGCGATTGCGCCCGGTCATCATGCCGCCGGCATGGGCCACCACCGGCACCACCGCCTGGGCGGCCTGCACCAGCGGCTTGGCACCGTAGCACCAGCCGCACAGGGGGTCATAAATATAGTGAAGGGTGGCCAAGGACATATCTGGGCTCCAGCAAGGTCTTGAAAATTCGATGTCACGCAGACTAGGCCGCGCGCGCCAAGGAAAAAACCTCGAATTGGCTTTTAGTCTGTTGCTGTAACCGGTCGAATCCGTCTGTTTAGCCTCAGTATGCGAACCGAAACCCGAAAGATACATTCAGAAACAAATAGCCCGGGGAACTTATTAGGGAATATTTAACATCTGTTAATGACAAGCATTACCATTCGCACCCTCGAATTTCCCCTTCTCGGATGCGTTTCAGATGCCTGCCCATTTCCGCCTCATGCCCCTGTCCCTGGGTCTTTGCACCCTGCTGGCCAGCGGTTTTGCCTGCGCTGCCAGCACTACCCTGCCGATGACCTCCATCAGTGCCGAGGCCGAAGCCGACCCCGATGACCCACGGGTCAAGGAAGTCAGCACTGCAACCCGTACCTCGACCCCGGCGCGCTACGTGCCCCAGGCCATCGACACAATCAAGACCGCCAACGTGCTGGACTACGGCGTCAACGACCTGGGCAGCGCCCTGAGTGGCATTCCCAACGTCAGCAGCGGCTCGGACACGCGCTTCGACAGCCTGCGGATCCGCGGCTTCGATGCCAGTAACGACTTCTACCTGGACGGCATCCGCGACGACAGCCAATACGTGCGCGACCTGCACAACATCGAGCGCATCGAAGTGCTCAAGGGCCCGGCGGCAGTGCTCTACGGCCGTGGCAGCCAGGGCGGGATCATCAACCGGGTGAGCAAGCTGCCGGAATTCGGCCGCCGCTCCAGCGTCGAAGTCCAGGGCGGCAGCCAGGACCTGCGCAGCCTGTATGCCGACCTCAGCGCCGACCCGACAGAGAACATCAGCCTGCGCCTGAACCTGGGCAACGAGGACCGGAACAGTTTCCGCAAAGGCGTCAGCGGCAACCGCCAATTGTTCGCCCCGTCCATGAGCTGGCAACTGACCCCGGACCTGAACTGGCTGGTGCAGTACGAATACAGCCGCTACAACCGCACCCCGGACCGCGGCATCCCCGGGGTCAACGGACGCCCGGCGGACGTCAGCCGCGACACCACCTACGGCGATCACCGCGACTACATCGACGACAAGTCCCAGTCCCTGCGCTCCAAGCTGAGCTACGAGCTCAGCGAGAACTGGCAACTGCGCCACACCCTGGGGGTATTCAAGCTCGACAGCGACTTCGACAACACCTACCAGACCGGCTACAACGCCACGACGGGCAAGGTCCAACGCCAACGCTGGCAGCAAGACCTGAAGACCCGCAACGTCTACAACAACACCGAACTGGAGGGCCGTTTCGACACCTTCGGCCTGGAACATCGCCTGCTCACCGGCCTGGAGCTCGGCAGCCAGCGCCGCGACCCGATCCTCTACAACGCCGCCACTTCCGGGCCGGGCAGCCAGGCGGTGCCCGCCGTCGACCTGTACAACCCCAACCCGTACCAGAGCCACACCGGCCGCATGCAGGTCTCCAGCAACAACCACACCGAGGTCGAAAGCCGGGCCCTCTATATGCAGGACCAACTGCGCCTGAACGATCAATGGCAATTGCTCGCCGGCCTGCGCTACGACAACTTTGATGTGCAGACCAGCAACCGCAAGAACGGGCTCTCCGAAAGCCGCGAAAGCCACAGCGTCAGCCCGCGCCTGGGGGTGGTCTGGACGCCGCTGGAGCACCACTCGTTCTATGCCTCATGGAGCAAGTCGTTCTCACCGGTGGGCGGCGGCCTGATCGGCATCACCCCGAACGCCGCCGGTAACGGCAACGACCTGAGCCCTGAGCTCACCCGGCAGAAGGAAGTCGGAGTCAAGAGCGACTGGCTGGGCGAACGCCTGAGCACCACCCTGGCGGTGTATGAGCTGGAGCTCTACAACCGTCGCACCTCCGATCCGCAGGACCGCAGCATCACCCTGCTCACCGGGCTGCAACGCTCCCGCGGCATCGAGCTGACGGGCACCGGCAAGATCGTCGGCAACTGGTACCTGCGCGGCGGCATCGGCCTGCAGGACGCCGTGGTGGTCAAGGACAACAACGGCTTCGAAGACAAGCGCGTGAACAACGTCGCCAAGCGCAATGGCAGCCTGTTCATCACCTGGAAACCGGAACTGGGCTGGTACGCCGAGACCGGCCTGACCCTGGTCGGCGACCGCTTCGCCGATAGCAGCAACACCGTGGCGCTGCCCGGTTATGGCCGCTGGGACGCCCTGGCCGGTTACCGGCACAAGGACTGGGACGTACGCGCTGCGCTGAACAACATCGCCGACCGCGAGTACTACAGTTCCGCCACCAGCGCCTTCCAGATCCAGCCGGGCGACCCTCGCAGCCTGGTGGTCACCGGCAACTACCGCTTCTGATGCCCGGATGCCCGGCATCTGAATGCCAGGCAAAAAAAAGCGCTGCCATCCCGGCAGCGCTTCGCACAATCCCTTGTTTATCTATCCTTTCACCACATCCCACAACGCCTGCAGTTCCGCCTCGCTGAGCAATCCAGCGGGGTAACGCTCAATGATGATCCGGCGCGGATCAGGTTCCCTGATCTGACGCGTTCCATTGGACTTCAACCACTGGGCCAGCACCTGCAGCGACTCGTTATTCATTGCCAAGGGATGGGACGCCCGCTCGCTGACCATGTTCATTCCAGCGCTCTCCTGGTATCTGAGCGGCCTAACTTATCCAAGCTTTATGACAGAACAACACCGTTCTCCATGTCTCAGAATCACGCCAGGAGAGATACAAGAGCTATGCCAATGTGCCACCCGTGCCGATATACGGCCATGAAAAAGCCCGCGGCCTGTCTAGGCTGCGGGCTGGCTGGTGAAGCTCAGGCCACGGGCCGGGCCGGCACCGGCAAACAACCGGCATCGGCTGTTACAACGGCACTCAAATCCGCTGTGGCGCGGGCTGTTGCTGGGTAAGGCAGTGGATATTGCCGCCCCCCAGTAACAGTTCACGGCCCGGCACCATCACCACTTCGTGCTCGGGGAACAGCTGCTGCAGGATGGCCTTGGCCTGGGCGTCCATCGGGTCGTCAAAGCTGGGCGCGATGATCCCGCCGTTGACGATCAGGAAGTTCACGTAGGAACCCGCCAGGCGCACCGAAGGGTTGCGCTCCTGGCTGCCCTCTACCGCGTCGACCCCGGCGCATTCCTCTTCGGTGGCGTACAAGGGGCCGGGAACCGGCATCTTGTGCACCTTGAAGGTGCGGCCCTTGGCGTCACGGGTGTTTTCCAGCACCTGCAGGGCGGCCTGGCAACGCGGGTAGTTCGGGTCCTGGGGGTCGTCGGTCCAGGCCAGCAGCACTTCGCCCGGGCGCACATAGCAGCAGAAGTTATCCACATGGCCGTCGGTTTCGTCGTTGTACAGGCCGTCCGGCAGCCAGACGATCTGCTCCACCGCTAGATGCTCGCGCAGTACCGCCTCGATCTCTTCGCGGGACAGGTGCGGGTTGCGGTTGTGGTTGAGCAGGCATTCCTCGGTGGTGATCAGGGTGCCTTCGCCATCGACGTGGATCGAGCCACCTTCGAGCACGAAGCCCTCGGTGCGGTACTCCTGGCAACGTTCGATTTCCAGCACCTTGCTGGCGACCTGCTCGTCACGGTTCCACGGCGAATACAGGCCGCCTTCGAAGCCGCCCCAGGCGTTGAAGCCCCAGTGCACGCCGCGCACTTCGCCGCTGGCGTTGATGACGAAAGTCGGGCCGGTGTCGCGGACCCAGGCGTCGTCGCTGGACATTTCCACCACACGGATATTGGGCACGTCCAGGCGTGCCCGGGCGTTTTCATACTGGGCCGCGGACACGGCCACTGTCACCGGTTCGAAGCGGGCGATGGCCTTGGCCACCGCGGCATGGGCGGCCTGCGCCGGCTTGCCGCCCAGGCGCCAGTTGTCCGGGCGCTCGGGCCAGATCATCCAGGCCTGGGTCTGGGTCGCCCATTCGGCGGGCATGTAGAAACCGTCGGCGCGCGGCGTGCTGTGCAAAGTGCTCATAGTGTTCAGGACTCCAGGGAACCGTCGAGGGTTTTCAGCGCGCCATAGAGGTTCGGACGACGGTCACGGAAACTGCCCCAGGCGCTGCGGATGTGCTCGAGCTCGTCGAGGTCGAAGCTGTGCACAAGGATACCTTCTTCAGTTTGGTTGAGCTCCTGAACCTTCTCGCCGAACTGATTGGCGATGAAGGACGAGCCGTAGAAGGTGATGTCGTAGCCGTCCTGCTCTTCGTTGCCGATGCGGTTGCTGGCGATCAGCGGCATCAGGTTGGCCCCGGCATGGCCCTGCTGCACCCGCTGCCAGTGGTCGCGGGAGGAAATTGTCTGGTCGTGGGGCTCGCTGCCGATGGCGGTGGGGTAGAAGAGAATTTCCGCGCCTTGCAGGGCCATGCTGCGGGCGCACTCGGGGAACCACTGGTCCCAGCAGATGCCCACGCCGATCTTCGCGTAGCGGGTGTTCCATACCTTGAAGCCGGTATCGCCCGGGTTGAAGTAGTACTTTTCGTGGTAGCCGGGGCCATCCGGGATGTGGCTTTTCCGATAAATCCCGAGGTTGCTGCCATCGGCATCGATGATCGCGATGCTGTTGAAACGCGCCCGCCCGGCCAGCTCGTAGAAGCTGATGGGCAGCACCACTTGCAGCTCCCTGGCGACTTTCTGGAAGTGCGCGATGGCGGCGTTGCTGTCCACCGTGGTGGCCAGTTGCAGGTAATCCGGATTGGGCTTCTGGCAGAAGTAAGGCGCCTCGAACAGTTCCTGGATCAGGATGATCTGCGCCCCCTTGGCCGCGGCTTCGCGCACCAGTTTCTCAGCGGTTTCGAGGTTGGCCTCAAGGTCCCAGGAACAGGCCATCTGGGTAGCGGCGACGGTAACGGTACGGCTCATGGATCAACTCCTGGGCAAGGCGAAGCGGTCGATGACAACGGACACAAGGCACCGGGCACGGCGAGGCCGGGCCTGGATATGGCCACTTTATATCCGATAAATATCGACTTTAAAAGCTGAAGAACCATTAGCCACGATAAATTACCGACAAAAAGCCGATAACAATCGAATTATCAAGAAACGCATTCGCCGGCAAGCCGGCTCCTACCAAGCGTTGCAGGAGCCGGACTGCCGGCGAATGGAGGTCAACGCAAAGCAGAGCCCTGCGCCTACAGCTCTTCGCTCAACACCTTGGCCAGCATGTCGACGAAGAAATCCACGCTCTGGCGAGTCGTGACCATCGGCGGCTTGATCTTGAGGATGTTCAGGTGATCGCCGGTAGGTTGCATGAAAATCCCCAGCTCGCGCAGGCGTTCGCACAGCAGGGTGGTTTCCTCGGTGGCCGGTTCCAGGGTGGCGTGATCGCGGATCAGTTCCAGCCCCAGGTAGAAACCGGAACCATGCACCGCTCCCACCAGCGGGTGGTTTTCCTTGAGCGCCTCCAGGCGCTGCCGGAAGTGTTCACCGACCACCTGGGCGTTTTCCCAGAGTTTCTCTTCCTGCATCACGTCCAGCACCGCAATGCCGATGCGGCAACTGACCGGGCTGCCGCCGGACGAGGAGAAGAAATAGCCTTCGGCCTCCAGCGCTTCGGCGATTTCCCGCCGGGTGATCACCGCACCCAAGGGCTGGCCGTTGCCCATGCCCTTGGCCATGGTGATGATGTCCGGGGTCACGCCCTGCTCCTCGAAGCCCCAGAAGAACTGGCCCATGCGCCCGTAGCCGACCTGGATCTCGTCGGCGATGCACACCCCGCCCCGGGCCCGCACCCGCTCGTAGACCTGCTGCAGGTAGCCCGGTGGCAGCGAAATCCCTCCGGCGTTGCCATACACGGGTTCGCAGATGAAACCGGCCAGCTGGCGTTGCTGCTCATCCAGCTTGTGCAGTTGCTGGTCGACGCTGCGCAGGTAGTGCGGGGTGCTGTCCTGGCCGCGAAACTCGCCGCGATAGGTGTTGGGCGCGGTCACCGGGTGCACCCACTCCGGACGGCTGGTGAGGGCCTGGGGGTTGTCGGCGATGGAGGTGGACACTGCGTCAGCCGCCACCGACCAGCCGTGGTAGGCCTCCAGCACACTGAGCATATCGCGCCCGCCGCTGTAGGCCCAGGCCAGGCGGATCGCCAGGTCATTGGCCTCGGTGCCGCTGTTGACCAGGAACACCCGGTCCATGGAATCCGGTGCCAGGGCCAGCAGGCGCTCGGAGAACTCGGCGATCGCCGCATAGTGGAAACGCGAGTTGGTGTTGAGCAGCGACCATTGCCGCGCCGCTTCAGCGGCCATGCGCGGGTGACCGTGGCCCAGCACCGCGACGTTGTTGAGCATGTCCAGGTAGGAACGCCCCTGCATGTCGATCAAGTGGTTGCGCCAGCCGCGCTCGATCCGCGGCGGATCGAGGTAATAGTGCTTCTGCGAGCGGGCAAAACTGGCGTCACGACGCTCCAGCAGGGTTTGCGGATCCAGTTCCGGTTCGGCATCGCAGGCCAGCCCCAGCAGCGCCGCCGGCGAGGGGCAAAGGGCTTGCCAGGCCGGGGCTCGGGACGGTGTACAAAACAGCGGCGGATCCAGTTCGGCAGCGCGACACAGCTGCACCTTGAGCCGACCATCCGCCGCCACGGCGCCCAGCACCTGGCCCTTGACCAGCGCCGCTCCCGGGTGCAGCGAAGGCTCGACGCCCCACAGGTGCACACTCAGGGTCGGGCCATCGAGGCGCAACAGGCCTTGCTCGCCGCGGTGCAGGACCCCGGCGAACGGCGCTTCCACGGCGGTGCCTGGCGGCACTTGCAGTTGTACATGCAAGGGGCAGGTCGAGGGTTCCTCGGCGCTATCGGGACGGGTCTGCGACAGGCGGTACTGTCCATAGCGGCTGGCGGCCAGGCCATGGGCGGCGCCAGCTTCGGCCAACAGGCGATCGTCGATCCCCGGCTGCTCCCAATTGCCCGCCTCGAAGTGCGGGCTGAGCACGCCCAGGTCGATCAGGGCGAATTCGCGCCCCACCAGGCTCGGCAACAGCGGGGCGAACCCCTCACCGCCGATGGCAGGCAGTGCGTGCCCGACAGCGGTGAGAATCGCCGCCTCCATGAACTCGAACGACACCGAGTTGGCGACCTGGAAAATCTCCCACTCGTGGCTCAGGTTGGCACGGCTGTAGGCATTGCCCGGGTCGATGCTGACCTGCTGCTCGCCACTGAGCACCAGCACCGCCGCCCGGGCCACGATCAGAGGCCAGAGCGCCAGCAGCTCCGCCCGTTGCAACGGGTTGACCTGATGGTAGGCCTGGATCGCCGGGAGGATGCGCAGCGGGTCGCCCTCGGCGTGATGCAGCAGCGCCGCGCAGGTCACCGACAGGTCGGTGATGCGCCAGGTGCGGATCAGGTCGCCGAAATCGATCACCCCCTGCACCTGCCAATGCCGTGCTTCATCCCGCTGCCAGACCACGTTGTCATCGGTGATGTCCATATGGATGGCCTGCACCGGCAGTTGCTCCAGCAGCGGATGCAGGCGGCGCTCGGCGCGTTGCGCGGCGCTGGCGATCACCGCTCGTTGCTGCGGGTCGGCAATGACCGGCAGCAGATGCCCGATCAATGCCTGGGCATGCCGGGCGTCCCATTGCAGGGTGCGCTCCAGGCCCGGATGCTCGAAATCCGCCAGGGCCAGGTCCATCTGCCCGCACAGCCGGCCCAGGCCCGCCACCAGCTCGCCGCCCAGGTGCGGCAGGTGGGTCAGGGAGCGGCCTTCTATATAGTCCAGCAGGCGTACGTGCAGCGCTTGCCCGGCAATCTCCACGGACAGCAGGTCCGCGCCGTTTGTCGCCGGGATGACCCTGGGCACTCGCAGCTCCGGGCGCTGTTGCAGATGCTTGAGGCCGGCGTGCTGCGCCTGCAACTCCAGGACCGAGTAGTCGCCGCGGCAGATCTTCAGGACAAACCGCCCCTGGGGGCTGTCGACGCGGTAGTTGAGGTCTTGCTGACTGCCCAGCGAGTGCAGGGTACCGTGCAGGCCGTAGTGGCTTTCCAGCAACTCCAGCGCTTGCTGCGCTAAGACTTGCGGGCTGGGCAGACTGGCACGGTGGATCAAGGTGGCGAGCAACATACAACGACCCCTGGAATTGTTATAGGCCGCTTATATCGCCACTGCGCAAGGTAATGCGCAACCCCAAAGCGCGCAGGCAAGACCAGAGCCTTGCCTGCTGTAAACTTCACCCTTGAAATTTCCGACGGTTCGCAGAGCAATCAAGCGGTTGTTGCTATTGCACCCTAGGCTCCCTATCGACAAGCTATGCTGCATTCGTCGCAGCAAATGACCGTTTTCAAGGATACAGGCCCCCAACATGCGCATTCTCGTTACCGGCGGAGCCGGTTTTATTGGCTCGGCTCTTGTCCGCCACCTGATTCAGCACACGGAACACGAAGTGCTGAACCTGGACAAACTGACCTACGCAGGCAACCTGGAATCGCTGCACAGCATCGCCAGCAACAGCCGCTATGAGTTCGTCAAGGCCGATATCGTCGACCAGGCCACCGTCAGCGCCGTGCTGGCGCGCTTCCAGCCCCACGCGATCATGCACCTGGCTGCCGAGTCCCATGTCGACCGCTCCATCGACGGGCCGTCCGACTTCATCCAGACCAATATCGTCGGCACCTACAGCCTGCTGGAAGCGACCCGCGCCTACTGGCACACATTGCCCGAGGCGGAAAAAGCCGCTTTCCGTTTCCACCATATTTCCACCGATGAGGTCTATGGCGACCTGCATGGCGTCGATGACCTGTTCACCGAAACCACGCCCTACGCCCCCAGCTCTCCCTACTCCGCCAGCAAGGCCGCATCCGACCACCTGGTCCGCGCCTGGCAGCGTACCTATGGGCTGCCGGTGCTGATCACCAACTGCTCCAACAACTACGGCCCGTTCCACTTCCCCGAAAAGCTGATTCCGCTGGTGATCCTCAACGCCCTGGCAGGCAAGCCGCTGCCGGTGTACGGCAACGGCCTGCAGGTGCGCGACTGGCTGTATGTCGAGGATCACGCCCGGGCCCTGTTCAAGGTGATGACCGAAGGCGCGGTCGGCGAGACCTACAACATCGGCGGCCACAACGAGCAGAAGAACATCGACGTGGTACGCGGCATCTGCAGCCTGCTGGAAGAGCTGGCCCCGCAGAAACCCCAGGGCGTGGCTCACTACGC
Organism: Pseudomonas sp. 8(2025); assembly: GCF_052665325.1. Lineage (NCBI taxonomy): Bacteria > Pseudomonadati > Pseudomonadota > Gammaproteobacteria > Pseudomonadales > Pseudomonadaceae > Pseudomonas > Pseudomonas sp. 8(2025). Next base: position 498,205 of record NZ_JBQOIE010000002.1, read on the forward strand.
CGACCTCATCACCTTCGTCCAGGACCGCCCCGGCCACGACCTGCGCTACGCCATCGACGCCGGCAAGATCGAGCGCGAGCTGGGCTGGGTTCCGGAAGAAACCTTCACCAGTGGCCTGCGCAAGACCGTGCAGTGGTACCTGGAAAACCTCGAGTGGTGCCGCCGGGTACAAGACGGCAGCTACCAGGGCCAACGCCTGGGTTCCACCGACATCAAGGATCTGATTGCATGATCAAAGGCATTGTTCTGGCGGGCGGCTCCGGCACCCGTCTGCACCCCATCACCCTCGGTGTGTCCAAGCAGCTGCTGCCGATCTACGACAAGCCGATGATCTACTACCCGATCTCGGTACTGATGCTGGCCGGCATCCAGGACATCCTGATCATCTCCACCCCTCAGGACCTGCCGCAATACCGCAACCTGCTGGGTGACGGCAGCCAGTTCGGCGTGCGTTTCAGCTATGCCGAACAGCCTTCGCCGGATGGCCTGGCCCAGGCCTTCCTGATTGGCGAGGAGTTCATCGGCAATGACCCGGTGTGCCTGATCCTGGGCGACAACATCTTCCACGGCCAGTACTTCGGCGAACAGCTGCGCGATGCCGCCAAGCGCACCCGCGGCGCCACGGTGTTCGGCTACTGGGTCAAGGACCCGGAGCGTTTCGGGGTCATCGACTTCGACAGCGAGGGCCGTGCCCTGTCCATCGAAGAAAAGCCCAAGAAGCCGAAGTCCAGCTACGCGGTCACCGGCCTGTACTTCTACGACAATGACGTGGTGCAGATTGCCAGGGACGTCAAGCCTTCGCCCCGGGGCGAACTGGAGATCACCGACGTCAACAACGCCTACCTTAAGCGTGGCGACCTGCACGTGGAGCGTTTTGGCCGGGGCTTTGCCTGGCTCGACACCGGCACCCACGACAGCCTGCTGGAGGCCTCGCAATACGTGCAGACCATCGAGCATCGCCAGGGCCTGAAAGTCGCCTGTCTGGAAGAGATCGCCTATGAGAACCGCTGGATCAGCCGCGAGCACCTGCTGGAGCGCGCCGCTTACTTCGGCAAGACCGGCTATGGCCAGTACCTGTTCACTCTGGCGGGGGAAACCCAATGAACATCATTCAGACAGAGCTCACCGGTGTACTGATTATCGAGCCCAAGGTCTTTGGCGACGAGCGTGGCTTCTTCTACGAGAGCTTCAATGCCAAGGCCTTCGAAGAGGCCACCGGCTTGCAGAAGAGCTTTGTACAGGACAATCACTCGCGATCCGTCAAGAACGTCCTGCGTGGTCTGCACTACCAGATTGAGCACCCGCAGGGAAAACTGGTCCGGGTGATTGCCGGCGAGGTTCTGGACGTAGCCGTCGATATCCGGCGTAGCTCCCCGAACTTTGGCCGTTGGGCAAGTGTTCGCCTGTCTGCACATAACAATCGCCAACTATGGATTCCCGAAGGGTTCGCCCATGGCTTCGTAGTACTCAGCGACGCTGCCGAGTTTCTCTACAAGACCACCGATTACTACACGCCTTCTGCTGAGCGTTGCATCAGCTGGGACGATCCGACCCTGGCGATCAACTGGCAGTTGCAGGATATGCCAACGCTCTCGGCCAAGGACCAGAAAGGTAAAAGCCTAGAAGAGGCCGATCTGTTCCCATGAACGCTCCTCTGAAAATCCTTATCAGCGGCCAGCACGGCCAGGTCTCCCGGGAGCTGCAGCAGCGCCTCGGCGACCTGGGCGAGCTGGTGGTCCTGGGTCGTGAGCAACTGGACCTGAGCCACCCGGAACAGATCCGCCAGCAAGTGCGCGCCATTCGCCCGGACCTGATCATCAATGCCGCCGCCCACACCGCCGTCGACCAGGCCCAGAGCGAGCCGGAGCTGGCTTTTGCTATCAACGCCACGGCCCCCGGGATCTTCGCCCAGGAAGCCTTCGAGCTGGGTGTGCCGCTGATTCACTACTCCACCGACTACGTGTTCGATGGCAGCAAGGAAACGCCCTATGTTGAGGACGACGAGCCCAACCCGCTGAGTGTCTACGGCGAGAGCAAGCTGGCTGGCGAACGGGCGATCCGGCTGGTCCAGGGCCAGCATTTGATCCTGCGCACCAGCTGGGTCTATTCCAGCCATGGCAAGAACTTCCTGCTGACCATGCAGCGCCTGCTGCAGGAAAAACCCGAGCTGCGGGTAGTGGCCGACCAGATCGGCGCGCCCACCTGGGCCGGCACCATCGCCACCAGCACCCGGGCGCTGATCGAGCGTTGGCGAGCCGGGCAGCCCGGCGCCTGGGGCACCTACCACCTCACCGCCCACGGCGAGACTTCCTGGTTCGGCTTTGCCCAGGCCATCGGTGAGCAGTTGCTGGCCATGGACAAACCCTGCGCCGTCCTTGAAGCCATCCCTTCCAGCGCTTACCCGACACCGGCGCCGCGGCCGTTGAACTCGCGCCTGGACTGCAGCCGCCTGGCACGGGAGTGGGGCGTGGTCCAGCCGGACTGGCACACCGCATTGCGCGAGTGTCTTGCCGAGCAGGGCTAGGCATAATGCGCCTGTATCCACAGGCGCCTTTTCCATGACCCCACCCCTTCCCCGTCGCCCTCGCTGGCGCAGCCTGGCCTTGCTGGCACTGTGCCTGGCGCCGTTGCTGTGGCCGCTGGAGCATCTGGCGGAGCGCTACTACCGCAACGAGCTGACCAGCCAGAACCGCCAGACCCTCGACCTGTACGTGGCCAACCTGCTGGGCACCCTGCACCGCTACGAAGTGCTGCCGCAGATCCTCGGCGACTTGCCGGCACTGCGCGCGGTACTCGGCGCCCCGGACGATGGCGTGACCCAGGGCAACGCCAACCGCCTGCTGAAGAACATCAGTGCCCAGACCGGCGCCGAGGTGATGTACCTGATGGACACCAGCGGCAAGACCCTGGCGGCCTCCAACTGGGACAAGCACGACAGCTTCGTCGGTCGCAATTTCGCCTTCCGCCCCTATTTCAGCGAGGCCATGGCCGGGCGCCTGGGGCGCTTCTTCGGCCTGGGCACCACCTCGGCCAAGCGCGGTTACTTCTTTGCTGCCGCGGTGCGCGATGGCGAGCGGATCCTTGGCGTGCTGGTGGTCAAGGTCGACCTGGACCACACCGAAAGCCTGTGGGGCAAGACCCCGGAACAGTTGCTGATGACCGACCACAATGGCGTGGTGATCCTCACCTCGCGCCCGGAATGGCGCTTTCGCGCGACCCGGCCGCTGAGCGACGAGGAACGCCAGGCGATCGTCGCCATCCAGCCCTATCCGACTCGCGACCCAAGGCCGCTGAACCTCAACCCCAATGCCTGGCTGACCCAGACCCAGCAGATCGACGAAACCCGCTGGGCCGTGAGCATCCTCGCACCGCGCACTCTGATCGACCGGCCGGTGCGCACGGTAGTGGCCGTGGGCGCCGCCGCGCTGCTGGTGCTGATGCTGTTGCTCGGCCTGATGATGCAGCGCCGCCGCCACTACCTGGAGCGGATCGCCTTCGAAGCCAAGGCGCGGCGCGAGCTGGAGATGCGTGTGGCCGAGCGCACCAGCGACCTGGAAAGCCTCAACCGGCGCCTGAAGCAGGAAGTGCTGGAGCGCGAAACCGCCCAGCAGGAACTGGTGCGGGCCCAGGACAACCTGGTCCAGGCCGGCAAGCTCTCGGCTCTGGGCACCATGTCGGCCAGCATCAGCCACGAGCTCAACCAGCCCCTGGCGGCGATCCGCAGCTATGCCGAGAACGCCGAAGTGCTGCTGGACCACCAGCGCACCGACGACGCCCGAGGCAACCTCAAACTGATCAGCGAACTGACCGGGCGCATGGCCTCGATCATTGCCCACCTGCGGGCCTTCGCCCGGCGCGATCACCACGCCCCGGAAAGCGTGGCCCTGCAACCGGCCCTGGACGACGCCCTGGCGCTACTGGCCAAGCGCCGCCGGGCCATGGAAGTGGAACTGATCCGCGACCTGCCGGCCGCCACCCTGTGGGTCGAAGCCGGGGAAACCCGCCTGCGCCAGGTACTGGGCAACCTGCTGGCCAATGCCCTGGATGCCCTGACCGAAAAAGGCCCCCCGCGCAAACTCTGGCTGAGTGCCGAATCCACCGCCACCGGCGTCAACCTGTACATTCGCGACAACGGTCCGGGCTTCTGCATGGAAGCGCTGGGTCGCGCCGGAGAGCCGTTCTACACCACCAAGACCCGTACTCAGGGCCTGGGCCTGGGGCTGGCCATCTGCGACACCCTGATGCGTGCCTTCGGTGGTGAACTGTCATTCGCCAACCACCGCGAAGGCGGGGCCCTGATCACCCTGCGCCTGCGGGCCGGGGCCCCCGGAGTCAGCCTGCAGCCCTCCGAGGACCGCGGGGTATGAAGCAGAGCGGCAACCCGATATCAACCCTGTCCGGCCCGGCGCTCCCGGCCCCGACACGATCTGGAAAGTGAGCGATGAGCCATCCCGAGAGCCTCGATCCTCAGTTGCAAGTGGTGCTGATCGACGACGATCCCCACCTGCGCCAGGCCCTGAGCCAGACCCTGGACCTGGCGGGGCTCAAGGTGCTGTCCCTCGACGAAGCCCAGGGCCTGGCGCCGCGCCTGGAGCGGGATTGGCCGGGGGTGGTGGTCAGCGACATCCGCATGCCCGGCATGGACGGCCTGGAGCTGCTCAACCAGCTGCATGCCCAGGACCCGGAGCTGCCGGTGCTGCTGATCACCGGCCACGGCGACGTGCCCCTGGCCGTGCAGGCCATGCGTGCCGGCGCCTATGACTTTCTGGAAAAGCCCTTCGCCAGCGATGCCCTGCTGGACAGTGTGCGCCGCGCCCTGGACTGGCGGCGCCTGGTGCTGGACAACCGCAGCCTGCGCCTGGCCCTCAGCGACCGTCAGGAACTCAGTGCACGGCTGGTAGGCCAGTCGGCGCCGATGCTGCGCCTGCGCCAGCAGATCGGCGCCCTGGCGGCGACCCGGGCCGATGTGCTGATCCTCGGCGAGACCGGCGCCGGCAAGGAAGTGGTGGCCCGTGCCCTGCACGATCTCTCCGGACGGCGCAACGGGCCGTTCGTGGCGATCAACGCCGGGGCCCTGGCGGAATCGGTGGTGGAAAGCGAGCTGTTCGGCCACGAGCCGGGGGCCTTCACCGGTGCGCAGAAACGCCGCATCGGCAAGTTCGAATTTGCCAACGGCGGCACCCTGTTCCTCGATGAGATCGAAAGCATGAGCCTGGATGTCCAGGTCAAGCTGCTGCGCCTGCTGCAGGAGCGGGTGGTGGAACGCCTGGGGGGCAATCAATTGATCCCGCTGGATATCCGCATCATCGCCGCCACCAAGGAAGACCTGCGCCAGGCCGCGGACCAGGGACGCTTTCGCGCCGACCTCTACTACCGCCTGAACGTCGCGCCGCTGCGCATTCCGCCGCTACGCGAGCGTGGCGAAGACGTGCTGATGCTGTTCCAGCACTTCGCCGACGAAGCCAGCACCCGCCACGGCCTGCCCCCCCAGGAACTGCAACCCGGACACCGTGCCTTGCTGCTGCGCCACAGCTGGCCGGGCAACGTGCGCGAGCTGCAGAACGCCGCCGAACGCTTCGCCCTGGGCCTGGAACTGGCCCTGGACAACAACGAGCCGGGTACTCCCGCGGCTGCGGCCCCGAGCCTGATCGAAGGTGGCTTGAGCGAGCAGGTGGAGCACTTCGAAAAGACCCTGATCGCCGCTGAAATGGCCCAGCCCCACAGCTCCATGCGCAGCCTCGCCGAAGCCCTGGGGATTCCACGCAAGACCCTGCACGACAAGCTGCGCAAGCACGGTTTGAACTTCGCCGACGGCGGCGCCAACCAGCCCGGCGACGAATCAGAATGAAGCGTTCCGCTATTCCCTTTACCCCTGAGGCCCCGGCATGAATCGCGACAGTCGATACCTGGAATCCATCCTCCACCACGACATCCCCCTGACACGGGACATGGGTCTGCAGGTGCTCGACTGGCAGGGGCAAGAGTTGCGCCTGCACTTGCCCCTGGAGGCCAACGTCAACCACAAGAGCACCATGTTCGGCGGCAGCCTGTACTGCGGTGCGGTGCTCGCCGGCTGGGGCTGGCTGCACCTGCGGCTCAAGGAACAGGGCATCGATGACGGGCACATCGTCATCCAGGAAGGCCAGATCAGTTACCCGCTGCCGGTGACCGGCGACGCCGTGGCGATCTGCGCCGCACCGGATGACAAGGTCTGGAACAAATTCCTCGCCATGTATCAGCGCTACGGCCGTGCCCGGCTGACCTTGCACACCCGGGTCGTCAATGCCGGCAGCGCAGAAGACGCCGTGCGTTTTACCGGCCAGTACGTCCTGCACCGCTAACCCGTTTGCGACCCGGCTCAAATCTGTAGGAGCTGGCTTGCCAGCGAAGAGGCCGGAAATGCTTGCACAGGGCCCAAGGGCCCCGTCGCCGGCAAGCCGGCTCCTGCACAAGAGTGGCAGAGGCAAGTCGCCGCGAGGTGATCAGGAGCGGGCCAGTTCCAGCAACTTGGCGCGCCAGGGCGCCTTGGCCGGCAGGGCCAGGAAGAAGCCGTTGAGCAACGACTCCCGAGGTGGATAGCAGAACGGCGCACCGCTGAGATCCAGCACCTCGCCGCCCGCGCCTTCGAGCACGCCCTGGGCCGCCGCGGTGTCCCACTGCGAGGTGGGCGCCAGGCGCGGATAGCAGTCCGCCGCGCCTTCGGCCAGCAGGCAGAACTTCAGCGAACTGCCGATATTGGCCAGTTGCAATTCACCCAGGGCGGCGCTCAAACCACTGAGCAGACGTTCCTGCTCCGGGCTCGAATGCCGGCGGCTGGCCACCACGGTAAACGCCTCGCCGGCCCCCGGTTGCTCACGCACCTGGATCGCCTGCGGTGCCTGCCCGCGATCCACGCGCCAGGCCCCAAGGCCTGCGCCGCCCAGGTAGCAGCGGCCACTGGTGGGCATCGACACCACGCCGAACACCACCCGCCCCTGCTCGATCAGGGCGATATTGACGGTGAATTCTTCACTGCCGGAAATGAATTCCTTGGTGCCGTCCAGCGGGTCCACCAGCCACCAGCGCTGCCAGCTGGCGCGGGTGGCCTGGGGAATGTCCGCATCCTCTTCGGACAGCACCGGGATGCTCGGGTCCAGGGCCGTGAGGCCGGCCACGATCAGGTGATGGGCGGCCAGGTCGGCGGCGGTCACCGGCGACTCGTCGGCCTTGTGATTGACCGCCACATCGGCGCGCCAGAACGGCAGGATCGCTTCACCGGCACGCAGGGCCAGCTCGGCAACCGGCGCCAGCAAGGGGTGGGGAAAATTCATTGACGTCTCGCTCATGCTTGAAAGACCCCGCGCTGGCTCAGCAGGTCGCGGGTCAGGTACAGCGCAGCCAGGGCCCGGCCTTCGCTGAACTGAGGGTTCTGCGCCAGGCTCGCCAGTTCGCGCAGGTTGACCTTGTCGACCCGCATCGGCTCCGGCTCGTCGCCTTCCAGGCGCTCCTCATACAGATCGGTGGCCAGCACTACCTGGATCTTCTGGCTCATGTAGCCCGGGGACAGCGACAGCTCGGTCAGGTGCTCCAGTTGCCGCGCGCCAAACCCGGCCTCTTCCTTGAGCTCGCGCTCGGCCGCTGCCAGCACATCCTCCCCCGGCTCGATCAGGCCCTTGGGCAACGACAGCTCGTAGGCGTCGGTGCCACCGCAGTATTCCTCCACCAACACTGCATGCTCGGCGTCGAGCATTGCCACGATCATCACCGCGCCATAGCCGGCGCCCTTGCCCACCAGGCGCTCATAGGTACGTTCGACGCCATTGGAAAACCGCAACTGCACCTCCTCGACACAGAACAGACGACTGGTGGCGACGATCTCGCGGGCGAGTACGGTGGGTTTCTGGCGCATAGCGGGCTCCTTGGCGATAGCGGGTTACTATACAGCCTGTTTTAAAGTGACTGGGTTGCAGATTGCCGGTGCACGGCACCACGGCGGAACCTATTGTTTACTGCGTGTGACCGTCCTCTTCGAGGCGGCTCCTTTCTATCCGTTCTAGTGACCGGGCCTCCCTGCCCCACTGGCCTTGTCGACCCCGCCGGTCGGCTGTTTTCTTACCACTGGAGAAGTGTTCGATGGCCCTACTGCCCTGGCACCAGATCGATACCGTCCTGCTGGACATGGACGGCACCTTGCTGGACCTGCACTACGACAACCATTTCTGGATGGAACACCTGCCCCAGCGCTACGCCGAGCTGCACGGGGTCAGCCGGGCCATGGCCGAGCTGGAGCTGGAGCCCCTGTTCGAACGCAACGCCGGCCAGTTGCAGTGGTATTGCCTGGACTTCTGGAGCGCCGAACTGCAACTGCCGGTGCGCGAGTTGAAGCTGGAAACCGCGCACCTGATCGCCCTGCGTCCGGACGCAGACACCTTTCTTGCAGCCATCAAGCAAGCCGGCAAGCGGGTGATCCTGATCACCAACGCCCATCGCGACTCCCTGTCATTGAAGCTGGAACGGATCGAACTGGCGCCATACTTCGAACGCCTGATCAGTTCACACGACTACGGTTTCCCCAAGGAAAGCCCACAGTTCTGGGACGCCTTGCAGGCCGATATCCGCTTCGACCCGGCCCGCAGCCTGTTCATCGACGACACCCTGCCCATCCTGCGCAGTGCGCGGGACTTTGGTGTGGCGCAGTTGCTGGCGGTGAGCCAGCCGGACAGCCGCAGAGGGCCGAAAGACACCGCGGAGTTCGCGGCGGTGGGGGATTACCGGGCGTTGATCGAAGGCTTGTGAAGCCCTTCGCGGGCAAGCTCGCTCCTACAGAACCCCGTGGGAGCGGACTTGCCGGCGAAGAGAACCGATCATTCGGGAATACGCAGCACCTGGCCCGGGTAGATCTTGTCCGGGTGGGACAGCAGCGGCTTGTTGGCCTCGAAGATCTTGTTGTACTTGTTGGCATCGCCGTACTGCACCTTGGCGATGGCGCTCAGGGTGTCGCCTTTCTTCACGGTGACGAATACCGCAGAAACCACCGCCGGACCGGTCACGGTGATCTGGTCCTCGACACTGCCGACGCCGGAAATGTTGCCCAGGGCCAGCAGGATCTTCTCCTTCTCTTCCTGGCTCGCCACTTCACCGCTGACAATCACCTTGTCACCTTCCACCGTGGCATGAACATTGGGATTGCCCAGGCCAACCTTTTCGATGTGCTCCTTGAGTTGCTCACTGGCATTGGCGTTACCCGGGGTCAACAGGTCGATCAGTTTCTCACCGGCTTCCTTCACAAAGCTGAAAATGCTCATGTCGCACACTCCTTGGTTGATAGATCCAGACGCGAAAGACTAGACCAGCCTGGCCGGATGAGGTTCCCGGGCGACCAGTGACCCAAGGTCACAGGCCCGCGGTAGAATCCCGGCCTTTTGCCGCTCCGGAGCGAAGATGGACCTCAAGCAGCTGAAATTCCTCATCGCCCTCGACGAAACCCGGCATTTCGGCCAAGCCGCCGCGCGCTGCCACATCACCCAGCCGACCCTCTCCATGCGCCTGCGCAGCCTGGAAGAAGAGCTCGACTTGCCGCTGGTCAAGCGCGGCCAGCGTTTCGAAGGCTTCACCGCACCCGGCGAGCGGGTGCTGGCGTGGGCCCGCACCGTGCTCACCGCCCATGACGGGCTATTGGCCGAGGCCGCCGCCTGCCGCGGCAACCTGGTGGGCACCCTGCGCGTAGGGGTGGTGCCGCTGTCGAGTTTCAATCCCCAGCCACTGCTGCAGCGCCTGCATGCCGAGCACCCGAACCTGCGCTTCGAACTCTCGTCCCTGAGCTCGGAACAGATCCTCGAACAGTTGGCCAGCAATCGCCTGGACCTCGGGGTTTCCTACCTGGAGCGCCTGGACAGCGAGAACTTCGACTCCCTGCCCCTGGAGCCGACCCACATGGGCCTGCTCTACGACCACCGGCACTTCAGCTTCGGCGAGCAGCCCCTGAGCTGGGAGGCGCTGATCGAACTGCCCCTGGGCCTGCTCACCAGCGGCATGCACTTTCGCCAGTCCATCGACCACAACTTCCACATCCGCGGCCTGCAACCGCAGCCGGTGCTGCAGACCGACGCCGTCCATCAGCTGGTGCAGATGGTCCATGGCGGCCTGTGCTGCGCCGTAATGCCTCTGGACAGCGGCCTGGAAACCCTCACCGAGCACCTGCGCCTGCAACCCATCGCCGATGCCCAGACCCTGGCCCGCCTGGGCCTGATCATGCGCCGCAGCGCGCCGCGCTCGGCCCTGGCGCAAGCCTGCTTCGCCCTCTACCAGCGAGCCTTCGGCGATTCTTGATCGACGCCATCTATCAATAGATCAGTACTAGCAATTAGACGCGACAGATTGCCGCGCTTAGTCTTGGGAGCCGTTACGCCGCTGGTCACCCCGGCGCGGCGCCAGCCCCGGCGAAACGGGCACCCGCACTCGCTGCCAGCCAGCCCCACAGCATCCCTCGAACGCTAGTACGCGAAGGCATTTGCCCGGCCAGACGCCGGCCGCGCGAGCAGCGTCTCAACCTTGTCCACCTGCCGCCGAGCGTGCGCTGCGGGTCAGCAGCCTGCGATGGAGAGTCGCCCGTGAGTACACATAACCAAGCCGATCAGAAACCCGTAGCCCGCTACAAGCCCTACAAGGGACCCGCCGGTGGCTGGGGCGCCCTGATCAGCGTGGCCCAGGCGTGGCTGACCAGCGACAACGCGCTGAAGAACATCCGCATGATGCTCAAGACCAACCAGAACGGCGGCTTCGACTGCCCGGGCTGCGCCTGGGGCGACTCGCCGGAAAGCGGCATGGTCAAGTTCTGCGAGAACGGCGCCAAGGCGGTCAACTGGGAAGCCACCAAGCGCCGGGTGGACGCAGCGTTCTTCGCCAAGCACAGCGTCACTTCGCTGCTGGAGCAGAGCGACTACTGGCTGGAGTACCAGGGCCGGCTGACCGAGCCGATGAGCTACAACGCCGAGACCGACCGCTACCAGCCCATCAGTTGGGAAAATGCCTTCAGCCTGATCGCCAGGCACCTGCACAACCTGCCCAGCCCGGACATGGCCGAGTTCTACACCTCGGGCCGGGCCAGCAACGAAGCGGCATACCTGTACCAGCTGTTCGTGCGCGCCTATGGCACCAACAACTTCCCCGACTGCTCGAACATGTGCCACGAGGCCAGCGGCGTGGCTCTGGCGCAGAGCGTCGGGGTCGGCAAAGGCACGGTGACCTTCGACGACTTCGAACACGCGGACGCCATCTTCGTCTGGGGCCAGAACCCCGGCACCAACCACCCACGCATGCTCGAACCGCTGCGTGAAGCAGTGAAGCGTGGCGCCCAGGTGGTGTGCATCAACCCGCTCAAGGAGCGCGGCCTGGAACGTTTCCAGCACCCGCAAAGCCCGATCGAGATGCTCACCAACGGCAACCGCCCGACCAATACCGCCTACTTCCGCCCGGCCCTGGGCGGCGACATGGCGCTGCTGCGGGGCATGGCCAAGTTCCTCCTGCAGTGGGAGCGCGATGCGCAGAAAGCCGGCGCGGCGTCGGTGTTCGACCACGACTTCCTCAATGCCCACACCGCCAACGTGCTCGACTACCTGGGCACCATCGACGACACCCCGTGGGAGCAGATCGTCGAGCAGTCCGGCCTGGCCCTGGTGGAGATCGAGCAAGCGGCGCGCATGTATGCCAAGGGCAAGAACGTCATCATGTGCTGGGCCATGGGCATCACCCAGCACCGCCACTCGGTGCCGACCATCCAGGAAATCGCCAACCTGATGCTGCTACGCGGCAACATCGGCAAGCCCGGCGCCGGGCTGTGCCCGGTGCGCGGCCACAGCAACGTGCAGGGCGACCGCACCATGGGCATCAACGAACGCCCGCCAGTGGCCTTCCTCGACTCCCTGGAGCGGCGCTTCCAGTTCAAGGTCCCCCGGGACAACGGCCACAACGTGGTCGAGGCGATCCACGCCATGCTCGAAGGCCGCTCCAAGGTATTCATCGGCCTGGGGGGCAACTTCGCCCAGGCTACCCCGGACAGCCCGCGCACCTTCCAGGCCCTGAGCAACTGCGACCTCACCGTGCAGATCAGCACCAAGCTCAACCGCAGCCACCTGGCCCACGGCAAGGACGCACTGATCCTGCCGTGCCTGGGACGTACCGATATCGACCAGCAGGCGGGCGGCCCGCAAGCGGTGACCGTGGAAGACTCCTTCAGCATGGTCCACGCCTCCAACGGCCAGTTGCAGCCGCTGTCGACGCAGATGCGCTCCGAGCCCTGGATCCTCGCCGGTATCGCCGCTGCAACCCTGGGCAGCCGGCCGGTGGACTGGAACTGGCTGGCGGCCGACTACGGACGCATCCGCGACCTGATCGCCGACACCATTCCCGGCTTCAAGGACTTCAACGAACGGCTCAAGCATCCTGGCGGTTTCTACCTGGGCAACAGTGCCGGCGCCCGCCAGTGGAACACCCCGTCGGGGCGCGCCAACTTCCGCGCCAACTCGTTGCCCAAGGACCTGATCCACGAGCGCACCCGGGCCACCGGCCAACTGCCGGACCTGATCCTGCAATCGATGCGCTCCCACGACCAGTACAACACCACCATCTATGGGCTGGACGACCGCTACCGCGGGGTCAAGGGCCAGCGCGACGTGTTGTTCGCCAACGAGGCGGACATCATCCGCCTGGGCTTCAAGCCGGGGCAAAAGGCCGATATCGTCTCGCTCTGGGACGACGGCCGCGAGCGCCGGGTCAAGGGCTTCACCCTGCTGGCCTTCGACATTCCGGCCGGCCAGGCCGCGGCCTACTACCCGGAAGTGAACCCCCTGGTACCGCTGGAAAGCACCGGCGACGGCAGCCACACCCCGACTTCCAAGTTCATCGCCATTCGCCTGGAAGCGGCCAGCGACAGCGGCCTGATCATGGCTCGCTCGGCCTGATTCCTGGCTTGAGGGCCTCTTCGCTGGCAAGCCAGCTCCTACGGTTAGCGCGTGAACCGTAGGAGCCGGCGACAGCCGCTGCGCAGCCTTGAACCGCAGGCACAAAAAAGGCCGCTTTTGTATCAAAGCGGCCGTTCCGAAGTAGCTAAAGACCCGCAAAAATCACTTAAGTTCCGCATTAAAAACAATAAGTTACGAGATTGTGTACAATTCGTGCTATTCGTCGGATTTCGTTTGTAAGCCCCTCGATACAGCCTCAGGATCGCGCCGTCATCCCTTTGAGGCTCCTCTATGAAGTTCTCCTCGATTCTCTTGTTGTCCCTTGGCCTGGTCAGCGGCGTCGCCTCTGCCGGAGGCACCACTGAAGCAGGTGTGGGCGGCGCATTGGGCGGGGTTCTAGGCTCGGTGGTCGGTCAGCAGATCGGCGGCAATACCGGTTCCGCCATCGGTGCGGCCCTGGGCGGCGCCGGCGGTAGCGCAGTGGGCGCGGACAAACGCAGCCGTGGCCAGGCAGCCATTGGCGGCGCCCTGGGCGCAGCCGGTGGCAACGTGGTGGGCCGCAGCATGGGCGGTAACACCGGCAGCCTGATCGGCGCAGCGGCAGGCGGTGGCGCCGGCGGCGCGCTGGGCAACTACATGGGCAATGAAAGTGCCCGGGAAGATCGCGACTACCGCGGCCGCGACGACCGCCGCTACTACCGCGACGGCCACCGTGGCCGTGGCCATGCCTACGGGCATCGCAAGCACCGCCACTACCGCGACTGATCCCCTGTAGCCGCTGCCGCAGGCTGCGAACGAGGCCGCAGGACTCGCCAGAGCAGGCGCTGCGGTGTGTCAGGCGGCTCGTGGAGACAGGTTAGCGTCTCCTGCGGAGCCGATCGCAGCCTACAGCAGCGGCTACAGATTCCAGATTCCAGATTCCAGATTCCAGATTCCAGATTCCAGATTCCAGATTCCAGATTCCAGATTCCAGATCGATTATCGACGTTCACGCCACCAGCAGCTGTTCCAGCGCCGCCCGCAATGCGGGCGGAATCGGCACCGGCTGGTTCGATGCCCGGTCCACGAACACATGGACAAAACGCCCCGCTGCACAGGCATCCGCCTCTCCCGCCTTGAACACCGCCAGTTCGTACTGCACTGAACTGTTGCCCAGCTTGCCGACCCGCAAACCGATCTCGATGCGTTCGGGAAAGGCGATGGACGCAAAGTAATCGCAAGCCGAGCTGACCACGAATCCCACCACCTCGCCGTCATGGATATCCAGCCCGCCCCGTTCGATCAGGTAGGTGTTCACCGCCGTGTCGAAGAAGCTGTAGTAGGTGACATTGTTCACGTGGCCGTAGACATCGTTGTCATGCCAGCGGGTGATGATCGGCTGGAAATGGCGATAGTCGCCGCGTTGCGGCATAGGCTCGGACATCAGGGCTCTCTCCCATCGATTGAAGGCCGGGCGATCGGTTGATCGCCCGGCATTTCACCCCAGGCAGCTAAGCCTGGGCAAACCCTTTTCCGGCCGCGGCCAGTTCCTCGATCAACTGCGCCGGGCGCCAATGCGCCCCGTGTTCGGCTTGCAGGTGCTGCAAACGCTGGCGGACCTGCTCCAGCCCCTGGGCATCCGCCCAGCTCATCGGCCCACCCTGCTCCTTGGGAAAACCGTAGCCATTGAGATAGACCCGGTCGATGTCGGCGGCCGACTGGGCGATGCCCTCCTGGAGAATCTTCGCACCTTCGTTGACCAGCGCCAGCAGGCAGCGCTCGAGGATCTCCTCGGGGCCGATGTCCCGGCGCCGGTAACCCAGCTCCTCGCTGACCTGCAGCACCAGCGCATCCACCTGCAGGTCATGCTCGGCCTGGCGGCTGCCGGGTTCGTAGTGGTAGTAGCCGTCGCCACTCTTCTGGCCGAAACGACCCGACTCGCACAACCGGTTGTCGATCTGCACCTCGGGCGCATCCTGGCCCACACCGTCCAGTTGCCGGGCGCGCCAGCCCAGGTCGACGCCCACCACGTCATACATGCGGAACGGGCCCATGGCGAAACCGAACCCCTGCAAGGCGCCATCCACCTGATAGGGAAACGCCCCTTCCAGCAGCATCTTGCGCGCCTCGAGCACGTAGGTGTTGAGCATGCGATTGCCGATGAAGCCGAAGCAGTTGCCCGCCACGACACTGACCTTGCCCATGCGCTGCCCCAGGGCCAGGGCAGCGTCGAGCACCGCAGGCGCGGTCTTGGCCGCGCGCACCACCTCCAGCAGTTTCATGATGTGGGCCGGGCTGAAGAAGTGCAGGCCCAGTACCTGTGGCGCCCGCTGGGTGACTGCGGCAATCGCGTCGATATCCAGGGCCGAGGTGTTGCTGGCAAGGATCGCCTCGGGCTTGAGAGTCGCGTCCAGCTGGCGAAAGATCTGCTGCTTGAGCTCGAGGTTTTCGTAGACTGCCTCGATCACTAGGTCCACGTCGGCGAGCTGTGGATAATCCGCCGCCGGCTTGATCCGCGCCACCCGCGCATCGGCCTCGGCCTGATCGATGCGCCCCTGGCGCACGTTGTGGGCATAGGTGTCCGCCACCGCCGCCAGGGCCTGCTGGAGCATCTGCGGGTTGTTGTCCAGCCACAGTACCGGCAGGCCGGCATTGGCCAGGCACATGACAATGCCACGGCCCATGGTGCCGGCACCGATCACGGCGGCGCGCTGAATATCGAAAGCTGTCTGGCTCATGTTGGCTCTCTTGTGGGCGATCCAAAGACAGCCCCCACCATAGTCAGGCCCTCATCATTTTTGAAATTTATTCCTGTGATGAGCAGCATTCAGCAGATGGATTTTCAGCCTGGCAAATGGGCCTCGCACCACACCCGCACCGCGGCATAAGGGTAATCTTCCAATGCCGCGAAACCGGGGATGCTACGAGCCTTGAGCCGGGTGAACAACGGCACGCTGATACCACAGAGAAAACGGGTCAGGCGTTCCGCCCCGGGTACATCGCCGGTGTGCTGCTGGTGCCTGTGGATAAACTGGCCACACAGCCCGTCGAAACTCTTATCCACAAGCGCGGGCAAAACCGGCGGCTCCGGCAGCCGCGCCACCTGGCCATGGCACACCGAACAATGCCCGCAACGCTGAGGTGCCTGCCGGTCGCCGAAATACTCCGCCAGGCGGTAACCCAGGCACTGCTCGGTGGCGAACAGGTCGAGCATGGCATGGATCCGCGCAATTTCACTGCCCTCGTGGCGGGTGAAATAACCGTGCAGATCGGCACTCAGTGCCGCCAGGTCAAAGTCCGTCTGCAACAGGCTGTAGACCTCGGTCATCTGCTTGCTTTCCAGCTCTACCCAGCCTTTTTCCTGGAAGTAGTCCAGGGCCTTGACCACCCGGCTGCGCGGCGCCTGGTACTGCTCGTAGAGCGCGTCGAAATTCACCGTGGCCCAGGTCCTGGCGCGGCTTGACGTGTTGATCACGGCCTCGACGAAGTCCCTCCGCTCGCCTTCGAAACGCGCCAGCAGGGCCTCGGTTTCCAGCAGCAGTTTGAAGCGGTATTCCGCGAAATAGGCATAGCGCGGCGCGATCAGGCCCCGCAGTTCCAACTGCACCAGCAAGGTCTTGAGTGGCAGTTGGCGAATGTTGCTCTGGTCCGCCAGGGGGCCGAGCAGGAACTCCCATTGCCCGTCCGCCGCCGATGCCTGCAACTCCTCCAGCACACAACGGATGCCACTCAATTCCGGGGTGTCGCCGTAGACGAAGTTTTCCAGCACGTTGAGGCTGTCGCGGTTGGCCAGCACCAGGCAATCCGAAGGCTGGCCGTCGCGCCCGGCACGACCGATTTCCTGGCTGTAGTTCTCGATGGACTTGGGCAGATCGAAGTGCACCACGTTGCGGATGTCGCTCTTGTCGATGCCCATGCCGAAGGCGATGGTGGCGACGATGCAGTGGCTGCGGCCCTCCATGAAGCGACGCTGGATCGACTCGCGCTGCTCGTGGGGCAGGCCGGCGTGGTAGGCCTCGGCGGCGATGCCTTGCTGGCTCAGGTGCTCGGCGATCTGCTCGGCGGTTTTCTGCAGGGTCACGTAGACAATGCTCGGCTGCCCGGCCCGGTCGCTCATCCACTGCACCAGCCGCCGACGCTTGTCGGCGCCCCGAACCGGCTCCACCAGCAGGTTGAGGTTGGGCCGGTAGAAACCGGTGGTTACTACGTCCTGCTGGGCGATGGCGAACTTGGCCTGCATGTCGACGATCACTTTGGGGGTCGCCGTGGCCGTCAGTAGCAGGGCCTGGG
This sequence comes from Pseudomonas sp. 8(2025), assembly GCF_052665325.1. Lineage (NCBI taxonomy): Bacteria > Pseudomonadati > Pseudomonadota > Gammaproteobacteria > Pseudomonadales > Pseudomonadaceae > Pseudomonas > Pseudomonas sp. 8(2025). The sequence goes on from NZ_JBQOIE010000002.1 coordinate 515,412, forward strand.
GGATGTTGAACTGGCGCTGGTAGCCCGGAAGTTTCAGGTAGTCGGGGCGGAAATTGTGGCCCCATTCGGAGATGCAGTGCGCCTCGTCCACCACCAGCAGGGAGATGGGCACCTGCTGCAGAAAGTTGCGAAAGCGTTCGTTCTTCAGCCGCTCCACCGAGATCATCAGGATCTTCAGCTCCCCGGAACGAGCCCGGGCCATGACCTCATTGGCTTCATCCCGGCCCTGGGCCGAGTCGATGCTGGCAGCGGCAATGCCGTGGCGCTGGAGGAAGGCCAACTGGTCCTGCATCAGCGCCAGCAGCGGCGAGACCACCAGGGTCAGGTGCGGCAGCAGCAGGGCCGGCAACTGGTAGCACAGGGACTTGCCCGAGCCGGTGGGAAAGATCGCTGCCGCCGAGCGCCCGGCGAGCACCGCGCTGACTGCGGCCTCCTGGCCCGGACGAAACTGTGGATAACCGAAGACCTGTTCCAGGGTGCTGTGCATAAGGGTCACTCCTTGGACCACTGACCTGTCTTGAAGACTAGCGGGACAGGTCGGCGGGGCCAGAAAAGGTCGAAGGAAAAGCGCTACCGGATGATACCGGGCGCAAGAAGCTTCATCGGCAAGCCAGCCCCAGCGCAGGAGCCGGCTTGCCGGCAAAGGAGGCCACCGCTAGCGCAAGGTCCGGCAATCCAGCCACTGCACGCCGTTGTGCTGATTGGCCTTGAGCAAGGCCGGCACCGCCTGGGCGGCCTTGGCATGGGTGTCATGGAACAGAATGATGCCCCGGCGCCAGAGCAGCATCAGTGTCTGCACCCGCTGCGCGGCCGCCTCGGCGCTGACCTTCTTGCTCCAGTCCTGGGAGTCGATGTTCCACAGCATCACCTGCACCCCCTGGGCCTTGAAGAACCCGGCGCTGTCACTGCGACGCTGCCCGTAGGGCGGCCGGAACAGCGGCAGGTACTCATTGGTCAACGTGCGGTTGGCCAGGTTGGCGCTGCGAATCACCGAGCTTTGCCATTCGTTCCAGGATGAGTGGGACTTGTGCTCCCAGCCGTGTACGCCCGCACACTGACCGTCGTACAACTCGCGCATTTTCCCTGCCGAAGACTGGCTCAGGCGCGCCTGAAACGAGTCCCCCAGGACAAAGAAAAGGCTATGCAGATCGTAGGCCCGCAGCACCTCGATCAACTGATCCGTAGGCCCGTCTCTCAGGCTCGGCCCATCGTCGAAGGTCAGCAGAAACTGCCGGTCTGCCAGTTCGTCGCCCAGGCGCTCTGCCGGGTCCATGCGCTGGATCTCACTGCTGACGGCGGGAAACAAGGCGGCCAGGCGCAGCTGTTCATTGAGGTACTGCTGATGAAACTGCCCACTGGCCTCACCCCAGGCGCCGTAGGCCGCCTTGCTGGCGCCGGTGAAACTGGCCGCCAGTTGCCGCAGCTCCCCAAGGCTGCGTACCTGCAGACAGAAAGGCTGGCCATCACAGTCCTGGCTGGCCTGCCGGTAGTTGTCCAGCAATTGCTCCCAAAAACGCTGGCGCAGTTGATCCACCGACTTGCGGTCAAGCTGCCGCACTCCAAGCCGCTGCTTGAGGGCCTTGTCATCCAAGGCCTCGGTGGCCAGCAGGGCTTTGCTGAACATCAGAATCTCGGCACGGGAGGCGGTATCGAAATCTGCGGCGCTGGTCAGCGGATTCGGCCAGCCACTGCGGTCGATGGTGGCGAACACCAGCGGCCCGGCCGCCTGGGCCACCCCTGTGGTCAGACACAGCGCCAGCAACCAGGGGAAAACACGAATTCGCATACCAACCTCCATAAATGCACAACGCGCCACTGCCGGCGCGTTGTGGAGATAACTTCTGCCTGTGTGATCAGCGGTTCTGCAACCGCTCTATCGCCTTGTCGTACACCGGGTTGGCCTTCTGCTCTCGGGCCTTGCGGTAGTGCTCCAGCGCCGTGACCAATTGCCCGGCGTCTTCGTAGATGCGCCCCATGTCGTAGTAGGCGCTGGCGCGTATGGTGGGCGCCGATGGGCCACTGGCCAGGGCGATTGCCTGGCGATCGGCGGCCACGGCCTCGTCGGGGCGGCTGTTCTTGCGGTTGGACAGCGCCAGGTTGCTGTAGGCCTGGGCAAAGCCAGGATCCAGCTCGATGGCTTCGCGATAATAGATACCCGCACTGCCGAAGTCGCCCTTGCGGTAGGAAGCCTCGCCTTTCTGGTTGAGGCTCTTGGCATCCACCGGCCCCTCGTCCCTGGCCAGCACTTCATCGATGGGCTTGCCATTGGCCAGTAGCAGCGGATCGAGGTTGCTCATCCGCGACTCCACTTCCTCGTTGCCTTGCAGCACCCGATCGATGTCCTGCAGTTGGCCATTGGCCGTCAGGCGAAACACTACCCAGAGGTTGCCCTGGCGGTTCTGTGGCACCCGGTAGCTGCGCATCAGCGTCGGGCCCTTATAGACAAAGACTTGCGCCTGGCTGCGGCCCAGGCGCAAGGATTCGGGATTATTGCCGTTGGTAAAGTCGTGCACCGCATACACGTAGGCATCGCCCGGCACAGGCTGTTCGATGGTGAGGGTCTCCGGCCCGCGGCTGTCGGTGCTATCCACATTCATCCGCGCCCCCGGCCCGGTGCCGGTGGCGTAATACAGCAACCGGTGGGGATAGCTCAAATGCGCATCCAGGTCTTCCCCCGGTGCACTCCAGCTCAGCACCACGCGCAGGCTTTGCGGATCCTTGAGCACCGGGCTCATGGCGTAGCTCAGCCCCTGGCACGGGCACTTGGCCCGCAGGTCGGCATAACCGAGCTTGCGGATCAGCAGTTCACTGCCCGGCGAATCGGCGGCCTCCAGCGTCACTCGCCCCTGGGCATCGGTCCGCCCGGAAGCCTGCCCCAACTGCACTTCGGCATCGGCCAGTACCGCGTCCTTGACCACCGCATCCAGCACCTGGAGCGACAACGACTGAGCCTGCACCGGACTCATCAGCATCCCTAGCCACAACAACGCCGCCAGGCGGAAAAAAGCCATAACAAAATCCCTGTAGATAACGATGGCCGGACCTCTGTCCCGCCCCACCCATCAGCGGCGAACCATACACAGTTTTGCCCGCCAATGCTCGGCCTGGCGCCGTAAATACAGCGCAAAACGACAGTCTTGCCTACCCGGAGCAACGCCCCCCGTCCCGACCTCCGAGCACTTGCAAGCCAAACCCCTACTCGCCTTACACTGCAGCTCCTGGAAACCGCAAGTGAACCCCGACCATGCAACTGGCCCCCGGCTTTCCCGACGACGTCATCATGCGCCAGCTCATGCAACTGCTGCATGAGGAAATAGGCCTGCCCGAGCGCAAGACTCTTCGCCTGAACACCGCGATCAATCTCGACCTGGGTTGCGACGGCGCCGACGCCCGGCATTTACTCAACACTCTGGAAGAACAGTTCGATATCGATTTTGTCGATTTCGACAGCTATCGCTACTTCCAGCCCGAAGGCTACGATGTGTCCCTCAAGCGTCGCGCCAAGGGTCGGGGAGACAAGCTCCCGCTGACCATCGGCATGCTGTACCGGGCGCTCAAGGAGCAACGCTGGGACACTCAGGAGCTGGAAGGCCTCTAAGGTCCACGGCAGTACATAAGGAAATGTCGTGGACGTACTGATGGGCTTGCTCGCCGCCCTGCTCTGGGGCGGCACCGATTTTCTCGTGGGGCTCAACGTGCGCGCCGTGGGCGTGAAACGTGCGGTGTTCTTCAGCCAGAGCCTGGGGTTCACCCTGATGAGCCTGCTGCTGGTGATCTTTCCCGCCTTCCTGCTCAAGGCCATGGCCGCGCCCCTGGAGGTCTGGCTGATGGGCCTGGTCGCCGCGGCCTTCACCGTCTCCGGCGCCCTGGCCCTGGGCAAGGCCTTCGCCCTGGGCAAAGCCTCCATCGTCGCCCCGTTGGTGACCTCCTACGGTGTGGTCACCACCTTGCTGTCCTGGGCCAGTGGCGAGCAGATCAGCCTGCTGCAGCTCATGTGCATCCTGTTGTGCGTGATCGGCGTGATCCTCTCCAGCCTGCACTCGGACTCCAAGCTGCCCCACAGCACCGCCGCCGGCCGCTCGATCTTCTTCGCCCTGCTCTCGGCCTTCCTCTATGGCACCAGCTTCTGGCTGCAGGGCCGCTACACCCTGCCGCAACTGGGGCCGATCAGCATGCTCTGGCTGGGTTACGCGGTGGGCAGCGGCGTGATGCTACTGATGGTGCTCAAAGTCGTGGACGGGCTGAAGATCCCGCCGCTGAAGAACTGCGGCCTGCTGGCCTCCACCAGCCTGATGAACCTGGGCGCCTTCTTCGCCTTTTCCTGGGGTGCCATGAGCGGCTCGGTGTCGGTGGTGACGGTAATCAGCACCCTGTCCGGCGGCATCGCTGCGGTGCTGGGCTATGTGTTCTTCAAGGAGCGGCTGACGGCGGTGCAGGTGACGGGGGTGGTGCTGGTGTTGCTGGGGGCGTTGGTGTTGCACTTGAAGACGTGAGGGTGTCTGGCTGGCCCAGGGGATGCCGCGCATCCCATCGCAGCCTGCGCCTGCGGCTACAGCGGCGCACAAAAAAGCCGCCCCGAAGGGCGGCTTTTTAATGGCAGGTCGAAGCTTACAGCTTCGGACCAGCAGCCTTGATCGCGTCGCTCACGTCGAACTTCTTGAAGTTCTCGATGAACAGGCCGGCCAGGGCCTTGGCGGCTTCGTCGTAGGCGGCTTTGTCAGCCCAGGTGTTGCGTGGGTTGAGCAGGCCGGTTTCAACGCCCGGTACGGCTTTTGGCACGTCCAGGTTGACGATGTCCAGGTGCTCGGTCTCGGCACCGATCAGCGCGCCGCTCTGGATCGCTGCAATCACGCCACGGGTGGTGGGGATGTTGAAGCGTTTGCCCACGCCGTAGCCACCGCCGGTCCAGCCGGTGTTGACCAGGTAGACCTTGGAGCCGAAGCCGCGGATGCGCTTGATCAGCAGCTCGGCGTATTCGCCCGCCGGACGCGGGAAGAACGGTGCGCCGAAGCAGGTGGAGAAGGTCGACTTGATGCCCGAGCCCGAACCCATTTCAGTCGAGCCCACCAGAGCGGTGTAGCCGGACAGGAAGTGGTAGGCGGCTTGTTCTTCGCTGAGGATCGACACCGGCGGCAGTACGCCGGTCAGGTCGCAGGTCAGGAAGATCACGGCGTTAGGCTCGCCACCGAGGTTCTTCGGTGCGCGTTTTTCGATCAGCTCGCGCGGGTAGGCGGCGCGGCTGTTCTGGGTCAGGCTGTCGTCGGCGTAGTCGGCTTTCTTGGTGACCGGGTCGATCACCACGTTTTCCAGAACGGCACCGTGCTGGATGGCTTTCCAGATCACCGGCTCGTTCTTTTCCGACAGGTCGATGCACTTGGCATAGCAACCGCCTTCGATGTTGAACACCACGCCCACGCCCCAACCGTGTTCGTCGTCACCGATCAGGTAACGGCTTTCGTCAGCGGACAGGGTGGTCTTGCCGGTGCCCGACAGACCGAAGAACAGGGTCACGTCGCCTTCTTCGCCCATGTTTGCAGCGCAGTGCATCGGCAGTACGTCGGCAGCCGGCAGCAGGAAGTTCTGCACGGAGAACAGGGCTTTCTTCATTTCACCGGCGTAGCGCATGCCGGCGATCAGCACTTTCTTGGCCGCGAAGTTGAGGATCACGGTGCCATCGGAGTTGGTGCCGTCGCGCTCTGGCTCGCAGACGAAGTTCGGCGCGTTGAGGATCTGCCACTCATCCTTGCCACCGGCGTTGTACTGCTCGGGGTTGATGAACAGGCAGCGGCCGAACAGGTTGTGCCAGGCGGTCTCGGTGGTCATTTTCACCGGCAGGTAGTGCGCCGGATCGGAACCTACATGCACATGGGAAACAAAACGCTCGCGCTCGCCCAGGTAGGCTTCAACGCGGTCCCACAGGGCGTCGAACTTGGCCGCCGGGAACTTGCGGTTGATCGGGCCCCAGGCGATAGCGTCCTGGGTGCTGGGCTCTTCTACGATGAAACGATCCACTGGCGAACGGCCGGTACGATGACCGGTGCGAACCACCAGAGCGCCGGTATCGGCAAGCTCGCCCTCACCGCGGTTCAGGGCTTCTTTGACCAGATCATCCACACTCAGATCGGTGTACACGGCGTTATTGGCTTGCGTCATGAGGTTCCCCGTCGGCCATTGGCCGAGTGCTCCAAACGTTTTGTAGTAGAAACTCGCGCACTACTACCGCGAAAAAAGTGCGCCGGATTATGCCAGAAAAGCCCCAAAATAGTAGGGCCCTCCCGTCAGCACGGCGTAATTCCGGCGTTTGCCAGGTGATTTACCTGCGCTGAATCGTTTTAGTGACGAGTATCTGACGGCGTGTCCACGCCCGCCCCCGCGAACAATTGCGCGATATCAGCGGCATCGAACAGGTAGCGTTCGTTGCAGAACTGGCAATCGATCTCGATGCTGCCGCCATGTTCGACCACCAGTTGCTGGGCATCTTCCAGACCCAGGCTGACCAGCGCATTGCCCGAGCGTTCCCGCGAGCAACTGCAGCGAAAACGCAGCGGCTGCACGTCGAACAGGCGCACGGCTTCTTCGTGGTACAGGCGGTGGAGCACGGTTTCGTTGTCCAGGCTCAGCAGCTCATCGGCGGTCAGGGTGCTGGCCAGGGCAGTGAGGTGCTGCCAGCTGGCGTCACGCTCTTCCTGATCACGCAGGCGGTCGGCGGGCAGTTGTTGCAGGAGCAGGCCACGGGCGCTGCGGCCGTCGGCATAGAGCCAGAAACGGGTGCCGGTCTGTTGCGACATGACGAAGTAGTTGGTGAAGCATTCCGCCAGGTTGGTGCCGTCCAGGTCGACGATGCCCTGGTAGCGCTGGCCATTGGTCGGGTCCACGGTCAGGGCCAGGACGCCGTTGGGCATCAGGTCGGCGAGGGTGGCATCAGGGGCGATCTGCTCCGCGTCGTAACGGGCCAGGCCACGGATCTCGCGCTCGCTGGAGCACTCGATCATCAGCAGCGGCACCGGGCCTTCGGAACGGGCCTGGAGAATCAGCAAGCCATCGAATTTCAGGGTGCCGACCAGCAACGATGCCGCCGCCATCAGTTCGCCAAGCAGCTGTGCAACTGGCTCGGGATAGGGGTGTTTGGCGAGGACTTCCGCGTAACTGCGCTCCAGCGCCACCAGCTCGCCGCGGGTGTCGCTCTCATCGAAGATGAAGCGTTGAGTGAAGTCGGTATCCGGCAAATCAGTCATAGGTCTGGGTATCTGAATGATGACAAAAAGGTGACAAGCACCGAAAATTGCGGCTTTGCACCATGAGGGTGCAGTTTTGCGGTGATTGGAGATATTTTATGAACAATCCGGGTTTGTTCCAAGCAAGGTGGAACCTCGGCAAGCTGGTTCTGTGCAATTTACTCCCTTTGGCCCTGCTGGGTTTCTGGTTGTGGCCCACCGGGCAGGCGCTCTGCACGGTCTTCGACGAATGGCTGTTCCACCACCTCAACGCCCCTCTGGCAAGCAACTCGACCTGGCTGCATATCTGGGCCGTGGCCAGCCTGCGGCCGTTCGATATCGTGGTGGGGCTGATCATGCTCGGCCTGCTGATTCGCGGTGACTGGGTGTTCAAGGCGGTGGACGTGCGCCGTGCCTTCTTCGGCTTTCTATCGATCCTGATTCTGATGGTGGTGATTCGCGCGCTGTTTTCCAAGCTGGTGGCCGTCATGAACTGGCAGCACAACAGCCCGTCCATGGTGCTGGAAGGCGCCGTGCACATGAGCGACTACTTCCCGGGCTGGGAAAAGACCTGGGAACTCAAGGACCGCTCCAGCCAGAGCTTCCCGGGCGACCACGCTTCGGTGCTGCTGATCTGGGGCCTGTTCATGGGGATCTTCAGCCGCAGCATCGGCCAGTTCCTGATCGTCTGGGGCCTGACCCTGCTGTTCATGATGCCGCGCCTGGTGGCAGGCGCCCACTGGGGCCAGGACGACTACATCGGCGGTGTGCTGCTGGCGGTGCTGGCCCTGGGCTGGGGCTACTACACCCCGTACGCGGCGCGGATGTCGAACTTCCTGCTGCGCCTGACCCACCCGCTGTTCAACCTGTTGAGCCGGATGCCCGTGCTCTCGCGCATGAGCGTGGTGCGCGCCAGCAGCCTGCTGCGCTAAGCAGCCCCGTAGGAGCCGGCTTACCGGCTCCTACGGTTTCATTCGTGGTTGCTGCCGTGGAACTTGAACAGGTCCCGGCGCTGTTTCTTGCTCGGTTTACCGTCGGTGCTCACTCCTAGGGCACCAGCCTTGCGCTGGGCCGCAGCGGCTTCGCGCTTGGCGATGCTGGCCTCGGTTTCCGCGTACAGAGCCTGCGCTTCAGGAGCGCCACGGCGGACGATGGACAGGGCCTGGACCACCACGGTGCGTTCGTCGAAGCCAGCGCGAATCTGGTATTCATCGCCTACCCGCGGCTCCTTGCCCGGTTTGCAGCGCTCGCCCCGGTGATGCACCTTGCCGCTTTCAATCGCTGTCTTGGCCAGGGCACGAGTCTTGTAGAAGCGCGCTGCCCACAGCCATTTATCCAGACGAACCTTGTCCTCTTCTTCCTGCTTGTGCGCCACTGGAATTCCCCTCGCTGAAAAATGTCGCAACTTTACCGCCTGCAAGCGGGCTCTCATAAACCCTGCCGCTCACCTAAAATAACCCAGGTTGCGCCCTGATACGCGAGGAGTCCCCGTGACTGACTTCCCCACTTCCCTGACCTCGCCCGGCAACCGTTGCGAAGGTTGCCAGCAAAGCCAGCCACTGGGCTTCGATTTTTCCTTCGCCTACCAGCCCATAGTCGATCTGCGGGACCACTCGGTCTTCGCCCATGAAGCCCTGGTGCGCGGGGTCAATGGCGAAGGGGCGAGAACGGTGCTGGGCCAGGTCAATGACAGCAATCGCTACCGTTTCGACCAGCGCTGCCGGACCCAGGCAATCACCCTCGCCGCCCAGTTGGGGATGCAAAGCCACCTGTCGATCAACTTCATGCCCAACGCCGTGTACCGGCCGGAACTGTGCATCCGCAGCACCCTGGAGGCGGCCCGAGCCCAGCGTTTTCCCCTGGACCGGCTGATTTTCGAAACCCTGGAAAGCCAGCACGTAGATAACTATCGCCATTTGACCAATATTCTGCGTGAATACCGCGAATTCGGCTTCAAGACCGCCATCGACGACTTCGGCTCGGGGTACTCGGGGCTGAACCTGCTGGCGGATTTCCAACCCGACCTGATCAAGCTCGACATGGCGCTGGTGCGCGATGTGGACCAGGATCGCGTACGCCAGGCGATCATCCGCGCGATTGTCACAATGTGTGCGGAGTTGGGGGTTACAGTCATCGCCGAAGGTATTGAAAGCGCCGGTGAACGGGACTTTCTCAGCGACTGTGGAATTTATCTGATGCAGGGCTACTGGTTCGCCAAGCCTGCATTCAAAGCCCTGGCCGAGGTTCCGGCCGCGGCCTGGAACAGCTAATTGCGGATTTTCCTTATTGAAGACTTTTGACCATTTGACCGTTGTCGGTCTGCGCGAGTGGGTGGCGCTCCCGGATCTGGGCGTGGCCGGCCTGCGCGCCAAGATCGACACCGGGGCCAGCACCTCCAGCCTGCATGCCACCGAGATCGAGCCCTTCGAGCGCGACGGTGAGCAGTGGGTGCGCTTCAATGCCCACCTGGGCAGTGTGGTGCAGTTGCGTCACCGGCGCTGCGAAGCACCGCTGGTGGCGATGAAAACCATTAAAAGCTCCAACGGCCAGGCCCAGGTGCGCTACGTGATCAGCACCACCCTGGCCCTGGGCGATCGGGTGTGGCGGGTGGAGTTCACCCTCGCCTGCCGCAAGGCCATGCGCTATCGCCTGCTGCTGGGTTCCAAGGCTCTGATCGACGGCCAACTGGTGGTCAATCCGGGCATCAAGTACGTACAAGACAAACCGGTGTTCCCGGTATCCACTACCTCTGCCACAGGTGTTGCATGAAGATCGCTGTGCTGTCGCGTAACCCGCGTCTGTATTCCACTCGTCGTCTGGTCGAGGCCGGCACCGAGCGTGGCCATGAAATGGTAGTGGTCGATACCCTGCGCGCCTACATGAACATCGCCAGTCACAAGCCGCAGATCCACTACCGCGGCAAGCCCCTGGAAGGCTTCGATGCGGTGATCCCGCGGATCGGTGCCTCGGTGACCTTCTATGGCTGCGCGGTGCTGCGCCAGTTCGAAATGATGGGGGTGTTCCCCCTCAACGAATCGGTGGCCATCGCCCGCTCCCGGGACAAGCTGCGCTCGCTGCAGTTGCTGTCGCGGCGTGGCATCGGCCTGCCGGTGACCGGCTTCGCCCATTCCCCGGACGACATTCCCGACCTGATCGAGATGGTCAATGGCGCGCCATTGGTGATCAAGGTGCTGGAAGGCACCCAGGGCATCGGCGTGGTGCTGTGTGAAACCGCCACGGCGGCGGAATCGGTGATCGAGGCCTTCATGGGCCTGAAGCAGAACATCATGGTCCAGGAGTACATCAAGGAGGCCGGCGGCGCCGACATCCGCTGCTTCGTGGTGGGGGACAAGGTGATCGCGGCGATGAAACGCCAGGCCAAGCCGGGGGAGTTTCGCTCCAACCTGCATCGCGGCGGCAGCGCCAGCCTGATCAAGATCACCCCGGAAGAACGCATGACTGCGCTGCGGGCGGCCAAGGTCATGGGCCTGAGCGTGGCAGGAGTGGATATCCTGCGTTCCAATCACGGGCCGCTGGTGATGGAAGTCAATTCCTCGCCGGGCCTGGAAGGCATCGAGACCACCACCGGCAAGAACGTGGCGGGAATCATCATCGAGCACATCGAGAAGAACGGCGGGCCGAACATGACCCGGACCAAGGGCAAGGGCTAGGGATCGCGTTGCCGGCCTTGCGCTGGCAAGCCAGCTCCTACGGGCTATGTGCTGCCTGCAGGAGCGAAGCCCCGATCAATCCGCATCACGGGGCAGCAGCAAGCCCAGCGGCAGGCGTACTCGCGCTTCCAGGCCACCATCGGGGCGGTTGCGCAGTTCGACATTGCCACCGTGCATGGCGGCAATCCGCTTGACGATGGCCAGCCCCAGCCCGGTGCCCTTGCCGCCGCGGGCACGGTCGCCACGGGTGAAGGGGTTGAAGATCGCTTCCAGTTCCGAAGGATCGATCCCCGCGCCACGGTCCATCACGCTGAGCACCACATAGGGCGCATTGGTGTCACCGGACACATAGGCCGCCACTTCCACTTCCGTACCCGCATGATTCAGGGCGTTACCGATCAGGTTGTTGAGCAGGCGCTTCATCGACACCCGGCGCAGCGGGAACGGCTGGATCGGCTCCAGGCGCAGGTGCACCCGCTCTTCGTTCTGGTTGTAGGGCGCCGCCACTTCCTGCACCAGATCGCCCAGGTCCACCTCTTCCACCGATTCGTCGCGCCCATCGCGAATGAAGGCCAGGAACTGGTCGAGAATGGCGTCCATGTCCTCGATATCCCGCACCATGTCGTCGGTCAGGTCAGTGTGATCGCCCATCAATTCCAGGGACAGGCGCAGCCGGGTCAGCGGCGTGCGCAGGTCGTGGGACACCCCGGCCAGCATCAACTCCCGTTCTCGCCCTGCCTGTTCCACGTCCTCGGCCATCTGGTTGAACGCACGGTAGACCTCGGTCATTTCGCTGGGCGTATCGCTGATGGGCAGGCGCACGCTGCGTCCCTGGCCCAGTTGCCGGGCGGCATACACCAGGCGCTTGAGGGGCTGGTTGAGCTGGCTGACGAAAATCCAGGCCGAGGCGGTGGACAAGAGGCCAATGGCCAGGAACCAGCCCAGCACGCTCCAGATCTTCTGCCCCCGCAGCGGATGGGGGTACAGCGGCACCTTGAGCCAGCCGTCCCCCAGGCTCGGCGCCCGCACCCAGAGCGCCGGCGGCGCATGCATGCGCAGGCGCACTTCGGTGTCGGCGCCCAGTTCGGCCTGCATCTGCCGCTGGTAGATCTCGCTGTAGGGCCAATGCTGCTCGCCGGCCGGTACGCCGCTGCCCACCACCTTGATCAGGCCGGCAGCCTCGGCGATCTGGTCACGGTTGGATTCATCGGCGGCCCAGTAGGCGCGCAGGGTCAGGGCCACGCCGTGGCTGTACTGCCGGTCCACCAGCACGTCCTCGTTCATCAACAGATAAACCAGGGTCAATGCCTTGGAAAACAGCACCACGATCAGCACCAGCCACAGGGTGCGGGAGAAGAAACTCTGGGGGAACCACAGCGGGGTTTTCATAACAGCCACTACACACTTTGCAGGAGCGACTCGCGCTCGCACCGTTGCGGAATGCGAACGCCCGGGTCGTTACCGGCCCGGGCGTTGGCTCCTACAAATCAATGATCACTTGGTCGCGGTGCCATCCGGCACAAAGACATAACCCACGCCCCAGACGGTCTGGATGTAGCGCGGCTTAGAAGGATCGGGCTCGATCATCCGACGCAGGCGGGAGATCTGCACGTCAATGGAGCGCTCCAGGGCGTCCCATTCGCGACCACGGGCCAGGTTCATCAACTTGTCCCGGGTCAGCGGCTGGCGGGCGTTCATCACCAGCGCCTTGAGCACCGCGAATTCACCGGTGGTGAGCATGTGCACTTCATTGCCGCGCTTGAGCTCGCGGGTGGCCAGGGACAACTCGTAGTCGCCGAAGGTCACGCTTTCGTCTTCGCTGCCCGGCGCACCCGGCACCGGGGCAGACTGGCGACGCAATACGGCCTTGACCCGCGCCATCAACTCGTCGGGGTTGAACGGCTTGGCCAGGTAATCGTCGGCGCCCAGTTCCAGGCCCTTGATGCGGCTCAGCTCGTCGCCCTTGGCGGTGAGCATGATGATCGGAATCTGGTTGTTCGCGCTGCGCAGGCGGCGGCATGCGGTCAAGCCGTCTTCGCCGGGCAGCATCAGGTCGAGTACCACCAGGTTGAACACTTCGCGACCCAGCAGGCGGTCCATTTGCTCGGTGTTCGGTACTGCGCGGGCACGGTAGCCCTTGCTGACGAAGAAACGCTCCAGCAGGCTGCTCAGCCCCGGGTCGTCGTCAACAATAAGAATTTTTTCGCCTTCAGCAGTTTGTACAGTGCTGCTCATTGGATGCTCCTCTAATCTCGGTGCGCATTATGGCGTAGCTGCCGTTATACGCACCGAGTGCATTGTTAGCAGATTTTTCCTCTATCGCCAGCAAACCCGCTGTCGGCCTGAGGCTGGCGATCACCCCGCAACGGCTAACGCTGGGTATAATGCGCCGCCTTTTGTGTTGGGCAATATCTGATCAGTACGCCTGCGGCCGGTTTATTTTTTTACCCGGGCCGGCAGTATTTTTTCGATTTCACGGGTCAACAGGCAGCCTTTTGATCCAGGTGGCGGCGCGGGCCAGGCCGCTCAACCAGACTCGCCGGGCCTTATTTTCGTGCCCGCGGGCCTGCTTTCACAATTTGTCAGGTGGTTTTATGGACAGCATCAACAGCCGCATTGCCGAGGAACTCGGCGTACGCCCACAACAGGTCGAAGCGGCCGTCGCTCTATTGGATGAAGGCTCCACCGTGCCCTTCATCGCCCGCTACCGGAAAGAAGTCACCGGCAGCCTCGATGACACCCAGCTGCGTCATCTGGAAGAGCGCCTGCGCTACCTGCGAGAACTCGACGAACGGCGGATCAGCATCCTGGCCAGCATCGAAGAGCAAGGCAAGCTGACCCCGGAGCTGGCCCGCGACATCAAGCTGGCCGACACCAAGACCCGCCTCGAAGACCTTTACCTGCCTTATAAGCAGAAGCGCCGCACCAAGGGCCAGATCGCCCTGGAAGCCGGCCTCGGCGAACTGGCCGACGGCCTGTTCAACGACCCGAACCTGGCTCCGGAAACCGAAGCCGCACGCTTCGTCGACGCCGAAAAAGGCGTGGCCGACGTCAAGGCCGCCCTGGAAGGCGCCAAGTACATCCTGATGGAGCGCTTCGCCGAAGACGCCAGCCTGCTGGAAAAGCTGCGCAATTTCCTCAAGCAGGAAGCCACCATCAGCGCCCGCGTGATCGCCGGCAAGGAAGAGGAAGGCGCCAAGTTCCGCGACTACTTCGAACACGATGAACCACTCAAAAGCATGCCGTCGCACCGCGCCCTGGCAATTTTCCGTGGCCGCAACGAAGGCATTCTCAGCTCCGCGCTGAAAGTCGGTGACGAACTGCCGGGCACCATGCACCCGTGCGAAGGCATGATCGGCCAGCAATTCGGCATCCAGAACCAGAACCGCCCGGCCGACAAATGGCTCGGCGAAGTGGTGCGCTGGACCTGGAAGGTCAAGCTCTACACCCACCTAGAAACCGACCTGCTGGGCGAACTGCGCGATGGCGCGGAAACCGAGGCGATCAACGTCTTCGCCCACAACCTGCACGACCTGCTGCTGGCCGCTCCGGCCGGCCCGCGCGCCACCCTGGGCCTGGACCCGGGCCTGCGCACCGGCTGCAAGGTGGCGGTGGTGGATGCCACCGGCAAGCTGCTGGACCACGCCACCGTCTACCCCCATGTGCCGCACAACAAGTGGGACCAGACCCTGGGCATACTGGCTGCCCTGTGCGCCAAGCACTCGGTGGACCTGATCGCCATCGGCAACGGCACCGCCAGCCGGGAAACCGACAAGCTGGCGGCCGAGCTGATCAAGAAATACCCGGCCATGAAGATGACCAAGGTCATGGTCTCCGAAGCCGGTGCATCGGTGTACTCGGCCTCGGAGCTGGCGGCCAAGGAATTCCCGGACCTGGACGTATCGATCCGTGGCGCGGTGTCCATCGCCCGCCGCCTGCAGGATCCACTGGCCGAGCTGGTGAAGATCGACCCGAAATCCATCGGTGTCGGCCAGTACCAGCACGATGTCTCGCAACTGAAACTGGCCCGTGGCCTGGACGCGGTGGTGGAAGACTGCGTGAACGCCGTGGGCGTCGACGTCAACACCGCCTCCGTGGCCCTGCTGGCGCGGATCTCCGGCCTCAACGCAACCCTGGCGCAGAACATCGTCAGCCACCGCGACGAACACGGTGCCTTCAAGACCCGCGCCGCGCTGAAAAAAGTCGCCCGCCTGGGTGAAAAGACCTTCGAACAGGCCGCCGGCTTCCTGCGTGTGATGAACGGCGACAACCCGCTGGACGCTTCCGCAGTGCACCCGGAAGCCTACCCGCTGGTACAACGCATCGCTGCCGACACCGGCCGCGACATCCGCTCGCTGATCGGCGACAGCGGCTTCCTCAAGCGCCTGGACCCGAAAAAGTTCACCGACGAAACCTTCGGCCTGCCCACCGTCACCGACATCCTCCAGGAATTGGACAAGCCCGGCCGCGACCCGCGCCCCGAGTTCAAGACCGCCGAGTTCCAGGACGGTGTCGAAGACCTCAAGGACCTGCAACTGGGGATGATCCTCGAAGGCGTGGTGACCAACGTCACCAATTTCGGGGCCTTCGTCGACATCGGCGTGCACCAGGACGGCCTGGTGCACATCTCGGCGCTGTCGGAGAAGTTCATCAAGGACCCACGCGAAGCGGTGAAGGCCGGTGACGTGGTGAAAGTGAAGGTCATGGAAGTCGATATCCCGCGCAAACGCGTCGGCCTGTCGATGCGCATGGGCGACACCCCGGGCGAGAAGATCGACGGTGCCCGTGGCTCCCGCCCCGGCTCGGCGCCACGCTCCTCCCAGGGCAATGCACCGCGCAAGGAGAGCGCCGCGCCCGCTCCGAGCAACAACGCCATGGCCTCGCTGTTCGCCAACGCCAAGCAGTTGAAGAAACGCTGATGCAGATCCCTGCCGGCCTGACCGAAAGCGCCTTCAGCCAATTGCTCGGCTGCCGTCTGCAACGCCTGGAAACCGGCGAAGCGGACGTCGCCCTGGAGCTGACCCCGCAACTGCGCAATCGCGGGCAGAAGCTGCACGGCGGGGCGATCTTCAGCCTGGTGGACATTGCCATGGGGCTGGCCTGCTCCAGCACCCACGGCTTCGACCAGCAGAGCGCCACCATCGAGTGCAAGATCAACTACATCCGCGCCGTGGCCGAGGGCGAGGTGCTGTGCCGGGCCAAGGTGATCCACCCCGGCCGCCGCACCCTGGTGGTGGAAGCGGATGTGATCCAGGGCGACAAACTGGTCGCAAAAGCACAAGGCACCTTCGCGGTCCTATAGCTCCCTGTCATGTATTTGGGTTAATTTCGGCGCTGCAAAAGCGGCGTCGGAGTTTTCTGCCCGCGCTAAAGCCAGATTCAGGGATGAAGGATTGGCGTTTTCAGGCGAGTCGGCTTGACTCAAAAACCAGGCGAAAACGCCAGTTTTAACTTCACCCTTGTAGACCGTCCTGCCCACCCCCATATTGGGGCGACTGACGCGTGAAGGAATCCAACTTGAGCGAACTTCTCAACCGCCGCCTGGCTCTGCTCGGCGAGCGCGCTAACCTCTCTCTGCTCGAGCAGTGCCTGCACGGTATCGAACGTGAATGCCTGCGTGTCACCGGCGAAGGCCGCCTGGCACAGACCCCGCACCCGGAAGAACTGGGTTCCGCGCTGACCAACGAACAGATCACCACGGACTACTCCGAGTCGCTGCTGGAGTTCATCACCCCGGCCCTCAAGGACCCGGCGGACACCCTGGCCAGCCTCGACAAGATTCATCGCTTCGCCTACAGCAAGCTCGGCAACGAGTACCTGTGGAGTCCATCGATGCCGTGCCCGTTGCCGGCCGAGGAAGATATCCCCATCGCCTACTACGGCACCTCCAACATCGGTCAGCTCAAGTACGTGTACCGCAAGGGCCTGGCCCTGCGCTACGGCAAGACCATGCAGTGCATTGCCGGGATCCACTACAACTTTTCCCTGCCGGAACAGCTATGGCCGCTGCTCAAGCAGGCCGAGGGCTTTGTCGGTACCGACCGTGACTACCAGTCCTCGGCCTATATCGCGCTGATCCGCAATTTCCGTCGCTACAGCTGGCTGCTGATGTACCTGTTCGGTGCCTCGCCGGCCCTGGACGCGGGCTTCCTGCGCGGCCGCTCGCACCAGCTGGAGCAGTTGGACGCCGAGACCCTGTACCTGCCCTACGCCACCAGCCTGCGCATGAGCGACCTGGGCTACCAGAGCAAGGCCCAGGCCGGCCTGACCCCTTGCTACAACGACCTGAACAGCTACACCGACAGCCTGCGCAAGGCCGTGGCCACGCCCTACGTGCCCTATGTGGAAGTCGGCACCCACAAGGATGGCGAGTGGGTGCAACTGAACACCAACATCCTGCAGATCGAAAACGAGTACTACTCCAACATCCGCCCCAAGCGCGTGACCTACACCGGCGAGCGGCCGATCCAGGCGCTGATGGCCCGGGGTATCCAGTACGTCGAAGTACGCTGCCTGGACATCAACCCGTTCCTGCCACTGGGCATCGACATCCAGGAAGCCCGCTTCCTCGACGCCTTCCTGCTGTATTGCGCACTCAACGACAGCCCGCTGTTCGAGAACAACGAGTGCGGCAATGCCACCTCGAACTTCCTCGCCGTGGTCAAGGAAGGCCGGCGCCCGGGCCTGCAGCTGCAACGCCATGGCCAGCCGGTGGAAATGAAGGAGTGGGCCGCCCAACTGCTGGAGCAGATCGCCCCTCTGGCCGCCCTGCTCGACCAGAGCCATGGCAGCGACGTGCACAGCAAGGCCCTGGACGCCCAATTGGCCAAGGTCAAGGATTCGTCCCTGACCCCTTCGGCCCAGGTGCTGGCGGCCATGAGCGAGCACAAGGAGAGCTTCACCCAGTTCTCCCTGCGCCAGAGCCAGGCCCATGCCGAGTACTTCCGCAGCCAGGCCCTGAGCAAGGAAGAGCAAGCCGCGTTCGAAGAAGCGGCGCGCAAATCCCTGGAACAGCAGACCGAGCTTGAACAGAACGAGGTGGGTGATTTCGACGTGTTCGTCGGTGCCTACCAGGCCAGCATCCTGGCCATCAGCAACTGACGCTTCGCCGGCCGGCCGGCTCCTACACCCCTCCCGTAGGAGCCGGCTGGCCGGCGAACAACACGCTGCATATTCCCCTCATAAGCTAATGCAAATAAGTTATTTATTTCTGCATTCTTAGATCATTTAGTCTCCTCCCACGCCGATCACCGGCCGCCTATGAGGAGCCTCCCATGAAACTGCATTTCCCCCTTCGCCTCCTGGCGGCCGCGTCCCTGGCCGCAGCGAGTTTCTTCGCCCAGGCGGCCGACGTCACCGTCGCCTACCAGACCACCGTCGACCCGGCCAAAGTGGCCCAGGCCGATGGCAGCTACGAAAAAGCCACCCAGGCCAAAATCAACTGGCGCAAATTCGATAACGGCGCCGACGTCATCGCCGCCATCGCTTCCAGCGATGTGCAGATCGGCTACCTGGGCTCCAGCCCGCTGACCGCCGCCATCACCCGCAAGGTGCCGGTGCAGACCTTCCTCATCGCCACCCAGATCGGCGCCGCCGAAGCCCTGGTGGCCCGGGACGGTTCCGGGATCAACAGCCCTCAGGATCTGGTCGGCAAGAAAGTCGCCGTGCCCTTCGTTTCCACCGGCCACTACAGCCTGCTGGCAGCCCTGAAGCACTGGAACATCGACCCCTCGAAAGTGCAGATCCTCAACCTCGCGCCACCGGCGATCATCGCCGCCTGGAAGCGCGGCGATATCGATGCCACCTACGTCTGGGACCCGGCCCTGGGCGTGGCCAAGGAAAACGGCAAGGTGCTGATCACCTCCGGTGAACTGGCCAAGTTCGGCGCACCGACCTTCGATGCCTGGATCGTGCGCAAGGATTTTGCCGAGAAGCATCCGGAAATCGTCACGGCCTTCGCCAAGGTGACCCTGGATGCCTACGCCCAGTACCGCAAGGACCCGCAAGCCTGGCTGGCCAACCAGGGCAACGTCGACAAGCTGGTGAAGCTCTCCGGGGCCAAGGCCAGCGATATTCCGCTGCTGCTGCAGGGCAACGTCTACCCGCTGGCCGCCGACCAGGTGGTCAGCCTCGGTGCGCCGACCACCAAGGCCATCACCGACACCGCCGCGTTCCTCAAGGAGCAGGGCAAGGTGGAGGCAGTGCTGCCGGACTACGCCCCCTACGTCAGCGCCAAGTTCATCCCTGAATAACCCGCGTCAGGACAGGAGATAGCCGTCATGGCCTTGCTACAACTGGAGCGCATCAGCGCACAGTACCCCGGCGCCGCCGAACCGGTGCTGGCGGATATTTCCCTGACCCTGGGGCCACAGCAACTGCTGGTCGCCCTGGGCCCTTCCGGCAGCGGCAAGACCTCGCTGCTGAACCTGATTGCCGGCTTCGTCGAACCCAGCGCCGGGCGCATCCAGCTCGATGGCGTACCGGTGCAGGGCCCCAGCGCCGAACGCGGCGTGGTGTTCCAGGACGATGCCCTGCTGCCCTGGCAGGACGTGCTGGGCAACGTCGCCTTCGGCCTGGAGCTGGCCGGCGTGGCCCGCGACAAGCGCGAAGCCCGGGCTCGGGAAATGCTTGCCCTGGTGGACCTGGCCGGCTTCGACAAGCGCCGCATCTGGCAGCTCTCCGGTGGCCAGAAGCAGCGTGTGGGCCTGGCCCGCGCCCTGGCGGCCGACCCGCGGGTGCTGCTGATGGACGAACCCTTCGGTGCCCTGGATGCCTTCACTCGCGAGCAGATGCAGGAGCTGTTGCTGCAAGTCTGGCGGCGCACTGCCAAGCCGGTGTTCCTGATTACCCACGACATCGAGGAAGCGGTGTTCCTGGCCACCGACCTGATTCTCCTGGCGCCCAACCCGGGGCAGATCGTCGAACGCCTGAACCTGGACTTCGGCCAGCGCTACGCCGCCGGTGAGTCGGCGCGGGCGATCAAGTCCGACCCGCGGTTCATCGAAACCCGCGAACACGTGCTGGCCCGGGTGTTCTCCCAGCGCAGCGCCACCCAGCAGCAGGAGCGGCCATGAGCAGCTACGAGATTCCCGCCACCGCCACCGGCGAGGCCAACCCCAAAGCGCCACAAATCGCGCGCCGCAGCCTGAGCACCCGCTGGATCAGCGTGCTGACCCTGGTGGTCCTGCTGGCCTTGTGGTGGGCCGTCACCGCCACCGGCCTGATCGAGCCGCTGTTCCTGCCGCCCCCTTCTGCGGTGCTGCAAAAGGGCTGGTTGCTGGCCACCAGCGGCTACATGGATTCCACCCTATGGCAGCACCTGGCGGCGAGCCTGCAACGCATCGGCCTGGCCCTGGGCTTTGCCGTGCTGACGGCGATTCCGGTGGGCATCGCCATCGGCGCCAACCGCATCGCCCGTGGCGTGCTCGACCCTTTGATCGAGTTCTACCGGCCGATTCCGCCCCTGGCCTACCTGCCGCTGATCGTCATCTGGTGCGGCATTGGCGAGCTGTCCAAGGTGCTGCTGATCTACCTTGCGATCTTCGCCCCGATCGCCATCGCCACCGCCACCGGCGTGCGCACCGTGGACCCGGCGAAGCTGCGCGCCGCCCAGTCTCTGGGGGCTACCCGGGCCCAGCTGATTCGCCATGTGATCCTGCCCAGCGCCTTGCCGGACATCCTCACCGGCGTGCGCATCGGCCTGGGCGTGGGCTGGTCGACCCTGGTGGCGGCAGAGCTGATTGCCGCCACCAGCGGCCTGGGTTTCATGGTGCAGTCCGCCGCGCAATTCCTGGTCACCGATGTGGTGGTGCTGGGGATCCTGGTGATTGCCCTGATCGCCTTCGCCATGGAAATGGGCCTGCGCGCCCTGCAGCGCAAGCTGGTGCCCTGGCATGGCCAGAGCCACTGACTGGCGCCTGCCTTGCGTCGATTGCCTCGGCTGTCTGTAGCCCCCGCGAAGCTGCGACCGAGCGCACAGCGCTCGCAGCGATCGACCAGGACGACCGCGCTGCAAGGGTTTGCGTCTGCTGCGCAGCCGTTCGCAGCCTCGCCAAGGCTCGGCAGCGGCTACAAGAGCCGTGCATGCCAGCGATTTCAAGATTGATGCAGATAAACCGAATCCGACCACGCCGACGTCCGGCGCCGTACAAGAGAACGACCATGAGCCTGACCATCACTCCTCTAAGCTCCGCCCTCGGCGCCCAGATCGGCGGCATCGATATCAGCCAGCCCTTGAGCATCGAACATCGTGACGCCATCGAGCAGGCGCTGCTCAAGCATCAGGTACTGTTCTTTCGCAACCAGCCGGTCACCCCGCAGCAGCAGGCGCGTTTCGCCGCCTGCTTCGGCGACCTGCACATCCACCCGATCTACCCCAATGTGCCGGAGCAGCCGGAGGTATTGATCCTCGATACCGCCGAGACCGACGTGCGCGACAACGCCATCTGGCACACCGACGTAACCTTTCTGCCGACCCCGGCCCTGGGCGCGGTGCTCAGCGCCAAGCTGCTGCCGGAGTTCGGCGGCGATACCCTGTGGGCCAGCGGCATTGCCGCCTACGAGGCGCTGTCGGAGCCAATGAAGAATCTGCTGCAGGGCCTGACCGCGACCCACGACTTCACCAAGTCCTTCCCTCTGGAGCGCTTCGGCAACACCCCCGAGGACCTGGCGCGCTGGGAAGAAACCCGGCGCAAGAACCCGCCGCTGTCGCACCCGGTGATCCGCACGCACCCGGTGAGCGGGCGCAAGTCGCTGTTCGTCAACGACGGCTTCACCACCCGGATCAACGAGCTGTCGGAAAGCGAAAGCGCAGCCATCCTGCAACTGCTGTTCGCCCACGCCACCCGCCCGGAATTCACCATTCGCTGGCGCTGGCAGGAGAACGACATTGCCTTCTGGGACAACCGCGTGACCCAGCACTATGCGGTGGACGACTACCGTCCACAGCGCCGGGTGATGCAGCGCGCGACCATTCTTGGGGATGTGCCGTTCTTTCGCTGAAACGCGGGGATGCAGCAAACCCCGGCCGCGCTGCATGAGCGGGGCCGGGGCCACTGGCTATTTGACGCCGGCGGGGGCTTTCTTCTTGCGATTGCCGATATGGATCGCCTGGCCATTCACGGCCAGCGCGGCTTCATGCAGGGCTTCGGACAGGGTCGGATGGGAGAACACCATCATCCCCAGGTCCTCGGCACTGGTGCCGAACTCCATGCCGATGGCCCCTTCCTGAACCAGCTCCGCCGCGCCCGGCCCGATCACATGCACGCCCAGCACGCGGTCGGTGCCTGCATCGGCAATCACCTTGACCAGCCCGGCGGTGTCGTTGGCCGCCATGGCCCGGCTGCTGGCAGCGAACGGGAAGGTGCCGATGTTCAACTCGACGCCCTCGGCCTTGAGGGCCTGCTCGGTCTGGCCGACCCAGGCGATTTCCGGGTGGGTGTAGATTACCGAGGGGATCAGGTCGTAGTTCAACGGGTGCCGATGCCCGGCAATCCCCTCGGCCACCATCACCCCCTCTTCAGAAGCCTTGTGCGCCAGCATCGGGCCGCGTACCACGTCACCAATGGCGAACACCCCGGGGACGCTGGTGCAGCACTGGCCATCGACGTGGATAAAACCGCGTTCGTCCAGGTGCACGCCGCTGTCGGCGGCCAACAGATCGGTGGTCAGGGGGCGGCGACCGACGGCGACGATCAGCCGGTCGAACACCTGCTGCTTGTCCTCGCCGGCCTCACTGAGGCTGACCTTGACGCTGTCGCCCTGCACTTCGCAGGCCGTCACCCGGGCGCCCAGGCGGATATCCAAGCCCTGCTTGCCGAGGATCTTCTGTGCCTCCTTGGCGATCTGCGCATCCACCGCCGGGAGGAAGCTGTCGAGGGCTTCCAGCACTGTGACTTCAGCCCCCAGGCGTGCCCAGACCGACCCCAGTTCCAGGCCGATGACGCCGGCACCGATCACCCCGAGGCGCTTGGGCACCTGGGTGAATTCCAGGGCGCCGGTGGAGTCCACTATCACCTCGCCGGCCAGGGGCGCCGCGGGAATGTCGATCGGCCGCGAGCCGGGAGCCAGGATGATATTGCCGGCGCTGATGCGTTGCGTGCTGCCATCGGCGGCGGTGACTTCCACTTCCTTGTTGGCCAGCAGCTTGCCGTGACCTTCCAGCAGGGCCACGCCATTGGCCTTGAACAGCGAGGCAATGCCGCCGTTGAAATTGCGCACCACGTTGTCCTTGCGCGCCAGCATGGCCGGCACATCCATCTGCGGATTGCTGATGGCGATGCCGTGCACTTCGAAGCCGTTGCGCGCTTCGTAGTAGTGGTGGGAACTGTCCAGCAGTGCCTTGGAGGGAATGCAGCCAACGTTCAGGCACGTCCCGCCCAGGGCGGTCTTGCCATCCTTGCCCTTGTAGCGCTCGATGCAGACTGTCTTGAGCCCCAGTTGCGCGGCCCGGATGGCGGCGACATAGCCGCCGGGACCCGCACCAATAACGATCACATCGTAACTTTCACTCATAGGTTGCCGTCCTTTGCACAGACAAACTCGACCACGGCCTCCATGGTCGCGCTGTCCTTGAGAATTTTCAGATGGCCCAACCCGCGAGTCTGCAAGACCCGCCGGTGTCGCAAGCCTTCGGCGAAGGATTGCAGGTCATCTGCCGGGACTTCCTGATCCTGCTGGTCATGCACCAGCAGCACCGGGACCTCCACCTGACGCCCATAACGGCTGACCGCCAGGCTGGCCATGTCCTTCTGATAGCGTTGCTCAACCAGAAGTTGCATGCGTTGCCTGACGTCATCGTTGATCCACAAAAATGCGCCAAAGCGCCGGACCACGTTTTCGATATCGGCCGGCGCGGCCACCAGGACCGCCCGCTGGAAACCCTTGCCGACCGGAGTGCTCAAGGCATACCCGGCGGCAGCGCCGCCCAGGGAGTGACCAATCACGGTGTCGAAGGGCCCCAGTTGCTTTTGCACCTGGTCGAGCATGCTGACGAAGGTCGGCAGCGAGGCCTGCCGACCGCCGCTGCCGCCATGGCCGATGCAGTCGAAGGAGAGGACCTCGCAGCCCTCCTCCAGCAACAGCGGGATCAGGTACTGCCACTGGGTGCTGGCGCCACTCCAACCGTGCACCAGCACCACCCGGCGCCGGACCTGCGGTGGAGTCCAGCGAAAGCAGCGCAGGCGCCCCTGGTCGGTTTCCAGGTCCTGCACCGTGGCGCTGGGCAAGGTCTGCGGAAAATGCTGGCGCAGCCGTTGTGGCGTCGTGAACATCTTCAGCGCCCGTGCTGCAGCGCGCTGGGGAAAAAGCCGCGACTCGATCCAGAAGCTGCAGCGAAGCAGCCCCAGAACCCCGTTGTAAATGCCCTTGAAGAGCATCTTCCTGAAGCTGTTGCGCCGGCCCCTGGCAGGTGCCGGCCTTGGCTCTTGGGTCGCCATCTTCCTTCCTCATCGACTACAGAATTCAAGCGCTGGGCTACAGCTTCACCATGTTGAAGTCCAACTTGCTCACGCCGCATTCCGGGCAGGTCCAATCCTCGGCAATGTCGTCCCAGGCGGTGCCCGGAGGCACCCCCGAATCCGGATCGCCAAGGCGTTGATCGTAGATCCAACCACAGATCAGGCACATCCACAGGCCGGATTCGGCCACAGCGTTTTCAGCGTAGGTGCTCATGGGTGGTCAACCATCATCAAAGGGTTATGCGTTGTTCTCATGCGCTGGCCTGAGCCACTTCGGCCACCTTGACGTTCTCCACGAGGAACTGCGCCACCTGCTCCAGTACCGCGGCATCGGAGAGGATCCGCACATGCCCGAGCCCGGACACCGGCTCCAGCTTGGCCCATGGCATCAGCGTGGTGATCTGCTGCGCTTCGCAGAACGGCACGATCGGGTCGTTGAGGTCATGCAGCACCAGGGTTGGCAGTTGCAGGGCGTTGCCCAGCGCCGGGATATCCCAGTGCTCCACCGGCACGCCGTTGCGTTTCCACAGTTCCCGGTGCATGGCCTGGACCACCGCCGGCTTGAGCTTCAGGTAGCCGTTGGCCCAGCGCTGGATCACCACCGGCAGGTTGGCCGGCGAGCCCAGCAGGCACAAGGCCTTGATCCGATGAGTCTCGGCCAGTTCGGCCAGGGCTCCGGTGGCGGCGATCCCGCCCAGGGAATGGGCAACGATACCCACCACGTCACCGAGGGCGACAATCGCCGCTTTCACCGCGTCCTTGAACTCGGTCATGGTGCTCAGCGAGCCCGGCGAGATGCCGTGGGCCGGCGCATCGAAGGTCGCGACCTTGAAGCCCTGGCGCTGCAGGACCCGGGTGAAGGAATACAGGCTGCGGCTGTCCGCACCCCAGCCATGGACCAGCAGGATGGTCTGGTTGCCCGTGCCCCACTGATAGCCATGGGGAACGCCGGGGATACCCTTGATATGGAAACGCTGGGCGCCCAGGGGGCTCATTTCCTTGTCCGGCTGCTTGATGTATTCCCGGGTGTAGCCGAACAGGTCGGTGGCCTTGGCCCCGGCGGTCTCCAGCGACACCGATCCCAGCACGCCCATGTAGCTGCGCAGCATCTGCTGCTTCATGGTCAACGGGCCGTTGGCGGCCCGGGCTCCGGGGGTGCTCGGGTCACCGGCCGCCTGGGCTGGTTGGTCGAAGGACTCATAGAAACCGTTCACCGGGTCGTACAGGTGGCAGCTACGCGCCACGTGCCACACGTCCTGCACGGTCATGGGCTTTTCCCGGACCATGCCGGGGAAGGCCGTCTTCAACGCGGCCTGGGCTTCGGGCAGGTTGTAGTGGGGAATGATCGGCGCCACATGGTGCGCGGTGTGCACCGAAATGTAGTGGGTCAGGAACAGCAGCCACTTGGGGTACATGTAGTCGGTGGTCAGCAGCAGGCGGCTGCTGTTGAAGCTCCAGTGTTCCTTGGTGAGGAACGGGGTCTCGTCGCTGATGTGGTGCATCATGGTGGTCAGGCTGAACCAGGCATGGGTCGCCAGCCACGGGGCGATGAAGTACAGGAACAGACCGGTGAAGCCGGTGAAGTAGACCAGGGTCGGCAGGTAGATCAGCGCAGCCACCACCATGAACAGGATCGAGCGACGCACTTCGTTGCGCGCTTCGAGCTTGTGGAACATCGACGGACGGAAGCCCGAGTGACGCTGGTAGTTGACCGTGCCCAGCCAGAACAGCCAGGTGCGGGTGCTGCTGTAGACCAGCTTGTCCCACCAGGGCATGGCGTCATATTGCACGCGCAGCACCGGGCGCCAGTCGACGTCCATTTCCAGGTTGTTGGTGTTGGCGTGGTGCATGTTGTGCATGTGGCGCCAGCCGTGGAACGGGTACAGCAACGGCAGCAGCGCGATGTGCCCGAGGATGTGGTTGAAGCTGCGGTTGCGCGAGAACGAGTTGTGCCCGCAATCGTGAGCGACACAGAACAGGCCCCAGCCGCCCAGGCCCGCCACCAGCCACAGCGGCAGGTAGAACATCCAGTGCACGTGGGCGACCGCCACGATGGCACCGATGTAGAGCATGTAGCTGACGACGAAGCTGAGCATCCCGCGCCATACCCGCGGCTGATACAGGTGCTTGGGGATTGCGTCGGTCAGACGCAGGCCCTCGATCTCCTGAGAGCGTCGGAGCAGGTCATTGAATTTATCGTTTTTTTGCGAGGGCATCTGTGCAATGGCCATGGCCAAGCTCCTGCGAAGTCAAACTTCGGATGTGGTCAGTTCATTGGCCAGGTATTTGGACAGGTCATCGATGCTGGAGTATTCGAACAGCAGGGCCGGCGACAGGCGCTGCTCCATGAACTTCTCCAGGTCACCCGCCACCTTCACCGCTACCAGCGAATCGAGGCCGTAGGACTCGAAGCTGCGGGCGGTATCGACCTGGGAAGGATCGATCTTCAAGAGCGCGCCCATCTTCTGCACCAGCCAATGCTTGATGCTGTCCTCGTTGAGTTCGACCGCCGCCTGTTTTTTCTCTGAGAAGCTCAGAGTGCTCAGCAAATTGGAGATGAAATTGGACATAGGATCTTCCTTGATGAGTGAGGTGGTTAATACGATCAGCCGATTGGGCGTTTCAGGACGAGGCCTGGCGCTTGCGGACTTTGTCGATCATTGCCTGGGACGGGGAACGCAGGTCTGAGACCAGTCTCAGCTTGCCCATTAACGCCAGTGTCCAGCCCGACAGGTCGGGCTCCCACCAGTGCACGCCATGCCGGTACCAGGCAGGGAATGCGTGGTGATTGTTTTGCAGCCCCTCGCCAAAGGTGAGGAAGGCCACGATCCAGTTGTTGGTGCTCTGGTCGTGGGTCACGAACGGGCGAGCGCCGTAGCGGTGGCAGATGGAGCCCACACACCAGGCCGCCTGGTTGGCGACGAAGATCCGCGCCAGGCCGCCGAAGATCAGGCCGCTCCAGGCACCGGACCAGCTCTGGCTGACCAGCCCGCCGATCACCCCTGGCAGGATTACCCCCAGGGCCACCCAGAACAGGTAGGTCTGGTTGTAGAAGAACAGCCGGCGGTCGCGCAGGATGTCCGGGGCGAAGAAGTTCCAGCTCGACATGTCCGGGGCCAGCATCCACGGCATGTGCGCATGCCACAGCCCCTTGGCCCGTTGCCAGCGGCTCTGGCCCATGAGGTTGGGGGAATGCGGGTCACCGTGCTGGTCGCTGTAGGTGTGGTGCCGGCGATGGGTGGTGACCCAGAACAGGATCGGCCCCTGGGCCGCCATGCAACCGGCGATCAGCATCAGGCTGCTCATCAGCCGCGAGGTCTTAAACGCACGATGGGCCAGGTAACGGTGGTAGCCCATGGAAACCCCGAACATCTGCACCGCGTAGAACACCGCGAAGAGGATGAAATCCAGGGCATGGACCTGGCCGGTGAACCATAGCCGGATTGCCTCGAAGGTCCCGAACAGGGGCACCAGCATGACTGCCAGCGCGATCCGCGCCTTGGTCCTGGCCGCACTCGGGCTCAGCTGGGCAACCCCGCCGACCTCTGGTGTCGCTGTGTTGGTGAGTATCTCGTCCATGAATTGCTTCCTGTGAGGTAGGGACCGGCAATCAGCTTTCTGAAGGTTCTGCAGCCACGGTCGGGCCGGGCCGTTTGACATCCCAGGCCAGGCCGCAGAGGGCGAGCAGCTCGATGAACAGGCCGCCAATATCCAACTGCCAGGGTTTCAGGCCGGCATGGGCCAGCGCCGGGAAGGCGTGGTGGTTGTTGTGCCAACCGCCCCCTACCGTCGGAATCGCCAGCCAGAACACGTTGCGGCTGGTATCCCGGGTCTTGTGGTCGCGGCCGCCAACCCGGTGGGCAAAGGAGTTGATGCACCAGGTGGCGTGGTCCACCAAGAAGATCCGCACGAAGCCGCCCCACAGCAGGCCGCTGAGCGCGCCCTCCCAGCTGCGGGTTATCAGCCCGCATGCCAGGCTGGGCAGCAGCAGGCCGAGGATGATCCACAGGTAGTAGCGCTGGTTGATCTGCATGATCAGTCGATCGCGCAGCAGGTCCGGCACGAACTGGCTCCAGTTCTGCTTGCGCAGGCTGAACAGCCAACCCAGGTGAGCGTGCCACCAGCCCTGGATATTGCCGATAAAACCCGCCTTGAGCGGACGCGGCGAATGCGGGTCGCCTTCCTTGTCGGTGAAGGCGTGGTGCTGGCGATGGGTCGCCGCCCAGAACAGGATCGGGCCCTGCGCCGCCATCGAACCGGCGATGCCGAAGAATGCGGTGATCACCGGGCCGGCCTTGAACGCATGGTGGGAAAAGAACCGGTGCATGCCCACTTCCACTCCCAGGGCGGTCAGCAGGTACATGCTGGCCAGCGCGCCGATTTCCAGCCAGCCGATGCCCTGATGCCAGGCCAGCACCAGGGCCACCACGGTGCCCACTGCCGGAGTTGCGACCGTCAGCCAGGCCAATTGCCGCTCGCGCTGGCCGGTGCGGTCGATATGAGGATTCATGGCCGTCATGACAGGGCATCCGTAGCAGTTTTAAGGGTAGGTGCCGCAGCCGCGCGACTGGCGCCATAGCGCGCCAGCGTGTCGTTGAGCAGGGCCTTGCGGGTGGCCTGGCGCTGGACCTTGCCACTGGTGGTCAGTGGAATGCCGCCCATGGGCGCCAGGTGGATGCGCGCCGGGGCCACGCCGAACTGGCTGACCAGCGCACTGGTGATCACCTGGCGCAGCTGTTCCTGCTGGGCTTCATCGAGTTTCTCGCTGCGCTTGACCTCGGCCACGATCGCCAGTTGTTCCTGCTGGCCGTTATCGATGCCCACCGCCACGCAGCCGTTGCTGCGGATGCGCGGGTCGGCGCTTTCCACCGCCAGCTCCAGGTCCTGGGGATACAGGTTGCGCCCGGCAATGATGATCAGGTCCTTGAGGCGCCCGGTGACGAACAGCTCATCGCGGTGCAGCGCGCCAAGATCGCCGGTGCGCATGAAACGCCCATGGATGCCCGGCAGGCTGGCGCGAAACACCTGCTGGCTCAGCGCTTCCTTGCCCCAGTAGCCGGCGCCCACGTTGTCGCCCTGGACCCAGATCTCGCCGATCTGGCCGTCCGCCACCGGTTGCAGGCTGACAGGGTCGACAATCGCCACGCGCAGGCCCGGGGCGACCCTGCCGCTACTGACCAGCGGCAGGGCCCGGGCATCCTCGGCATCGACGATGGCCAGGGTGCCACTGGCGAGTTGGTCCCGATCCACCTGGGTATTGAACGCCGGCTCATCGTGGCGCTTGCCCGAGACCAGTACGGTGGCCTCGGCCAACCCGTAGCAGGGGCCCAGGGCCGCCGGGTTGAAGCCGGCGGCGGCAAAACGTTCGGAGAAGCGCGCCAGGGTGCTCTGGCGCACCGGCTCGGCCCCGCAATAGATAGCCTTGAGCTTGCTCAGGTCGAGCTCTGCCAGTTCCTCGTCGGTGATGTTTTCGACACACAGGTCGAAGGCGAAGTTGGGCGCGATGGTGACGTCGGCGCCGTACCTGGACACCGCATCCAGCCAGCGCAGCGGCCGCTGGACAAAGTGCCCGGGGCTGATGAGCACGGTAGGGAAGGCATCGAAGATCGGCTGCAGGATTCCGCCCATCAGGCCCATGTCGTGATAGGGCGGCAGCCAGCTGCAACCCACGCGACTCCTGGCCGGGCCCATCCACTGGCTGGCACTGCGGCAATTACTGTAGAGGTTGTCGTGGGTCAGCATCACGCCCTTGGGCGCCGAGGTGGAGCCCGAGGTGTATTGCAGCAGGGCCAGTTGGCCGTGGGCGAGCGCCTGCCCGCGCCAGGATGAATCCGCCTCGGCCAACTGCTCCGGGTCAACCCACTGGGGCACGGACAAATCACCCTGGAGCAGAGCGTTGACCCGCTCCCGGGACCGCATGAAGCGCGAGCTGGTGAGCACCAGTTGCGGATGGGCATCAGCGCAGATCAGTGCCAGCCGCTCCAGCCCCCGGGTCCCCACTGGGGGAAAGGCCGGGATCGCCACGGCACCGGCCAGCAGCAGGCCGAACAGTGAAACGATGTAGTCGATACCGGTCTCGAACAGCATCAGCACCCGTTTTTCACGGGGCTCGAAGATCTGCAGCGCGGCGGCCAATCGTTGACTACGCTTCCACAGTTCGGCGTAGCTGATCGACGCCTCCTCCCGCTCGCCATCGAGCAGATGGATGAAGGCAATGGCATCGGGTTGCCGCCATGCGCGATAGGCCAGTACTTCGGTAACCGAACTTAAACATTCGATGCCCGGGACTTCAGCCAACGGCAGATCATCAACTGCTACATGCGCTGAGATGGCTGGATTGACATCATTAAGATAATCACGAGGCACGGCGTAGTTCATTCAAAATCCTTTTTAAATGGAGAGCCATATATTGACCTAAAGGTCGTTTATTATTTTCAGCACTAAGGAACCGAACAAACGCCCCTAAGAAGGGGAGCTCTTACTAGGCAGTAGACAAAGATGTCATTTTATTGACAGAGCAACGCATTCACTTGATGAATGCATATTTTTTTATGTCCCACAGGGAATAGCGTGGGCAGGAAAGTGAAATCTGGATGCGTTGAGAAGTCTGCCACCAGCTTGTATATTTTGCTAATGCACAAATGGACACTTACAGGGAGAAAATGGACATGGATGTGCTCACGCTTATTGCGCTGGAAGGTGCCATGGGATCGAGTGTCGCGATCACCCTGGATGTGCTGCGAACAGCTAACCAGGTCGCCGAAGTCATGGGCCGGCCAACCATCACCTGGAAGATTATCGGCAGCAGCGAATCGGTTCGCATGCGCAACGGCATGCGCCTGGATGCCCAGCCACTGGACAAGGTCCAGGCCATCGAAGGCAGCATGCTGGTGATCCCGGGACTGGGGCTGGAGAACACCCAGGAGCTGGATTTCTTTGGCTGTCGCCGGGAAAAAAGGCTGCCTGGGCTCAGCCTGTCCAGCGAACTGATCACCCGGCTCGGGCACGCCGATATCCGCAAGCTCAGCCAGCTGGTGCATGACCATCACCGCCGCGGGCAGCAGACGGCGGCGTCCTGTTCAGCAGTTTTCGTCCTGGGTGAGGCGGGGGTTCTGGAGGGGCATACGGTCACCACTCATTGGCAACTGTATGAAACTTTCAAAGAGCGTTATCCCGAAGCGATACTCGACACAAAACGCATGCTTATTCATGACGGAAATATGATTACAGCAGGCGCAGGCATGTCGCAAATGGATCTAATGCTCTACATATTGCGTAATAAGATGGGCAATCAGATTGCTGAATTGACCATGCGTTATCTGTTGATAGATGGTCGACCGGCGCAATATCACTACATGGCCCTGTCCAACTTGCAAACGGAAAACCGTGAAGTTTTGTTAATGGAGAAGTTCATCGAGGATTGCCTGCCCAACGTTCCGCCACTGAGCACCATTGCTGAACATTTGCGTATAACCGAGAAGACCTTATCCCGCAGAATTCGTAGCGCCACGGGAAAGCCGCCCATGGCCTTCATTCAGAAAGTTCGCCTGCAACATGTTCAAAGCTTATTGGAAACCACCAATATGAGCATTGAAGAAGTTGCTTTCAAAGTGGGCTATGCCGATTCCACCGCTCTACGCCGCCTGATGTGGAAAAACATGGGCTGCACCCCCAGCCAGTTGCGCAAGACCCGCTCCGGGCCGCCGATCATCTAGGCCCCGGCTGCTTATCACTTCTCCTCCTCGGCTGCGCCTGGCACGGCCGGGGGCACCTTGCACAACGGCACCAGCAACAACGCCACCACGAACATCATCGCCATCAGGCGGAACACATCGCCAAAGGCCAGGGTCAGCGCTTCACGCCCCACCAGGCGGCCGAGAATGCCCTGAGCCATCAGGAAAGCGTGGCTGGCATCCGGTGTATCGGCGGCAATCTTCAGCGCCAGTTGGCCCATGAGTTCCTGGGCAGCGACAGCCTTGCTCCCCAGCGACTCGGACAGGCGCAGGACCTGAGTCCGGGCATCGTCCTGCAGCCAGGTGTTGACCGTAGCAATACCAATGGCGCCGCCCAGGTTGCGCATCAGGTTGAACAGCCCGGAGGCCTGGCGCAGTTCAACCCCCTGGAACGAACTCAAGGCCATGTTCACGCTCGGCACGATGCACAGCATCAGGAACAGCCCACGCGCCACCTGCGGCACCAGCAACTCATCGAATCCCCAGTTGGAGGTGACCCGGGAAGTCAGCCACAGGCTCAGCGCCAGGCCGAGGAAACCCACCGAGATGATCAGGCGCCGATCAACTTTTTCCGAGGCCCGGGCAGCAATAATCGTACTGACCAACTGCCCGATGCCCACGACAAAAACCGTGGTGCCGATTTCCAGGCTATCGAAGCCACGCACCCGGCCAAGAAACACCGGCACCAGGTAGGTCGACGAATAAAGGCCAAAACCGATCACCAGGTTCAGCAGG
Source organism: Pseudomonas sp. 8(2025) (assembly GCF_052665325.1). Lineage (NCBI taxonomy): Bacteria > Pseudomonadati > Pseudomonadota > Gammaproteobacteria > Pseudomonadales > Pseudomonadaceae > Pseudomonas > Pseudomonas sp. 8(2025). The sequence continues at coordinate 548,222 of NZ_JBQOIE010000002.1, forward strand.
CAGGCAATGGAAAAGGTGCGGTCGCGAAACGGCACCAGGGACACGATCGGGTTGTTCGAATACAACGAGCGCTCGATGAACAAACCAAAGGACACAAGGGACACCCAGGCCGCGATGACGATCCCGGTATCGCTGAACCAGTCCTTGCGCGGCCCCTCCTCCAGCACGTATTCAAAACACCCCAGGGCCAGCGCCATGGCGACGAAATGCAGCCAGTCGATACGCCGCAGCATGGACAGGTCCGGGCGATCCACATCGATCAGCAACGCCGCGCCGATGCAGATCACCAGCCCCGGCAGCACGTTGATGAAGAAGATCCAGCGCCAGTCCAGGTAGAAGGTCACCAGGCCGCCCACCGTGGGGCCCAGGGTCGGTGCCAACACCGCGGTCATGCCAAGGATTGCCGGGACCATCGCCCGCTGCTTGCCTTCGAACAACACGAACCCCACGGCGAATACCGTGGGCACCATCGCCCCGCCGGCAAAGCCTTGCAGGGCTCGCAGCACGATCATCGACTCGATGTTCCAGGCCATCCCGCAACCCACGCTGAACAGGGTAAAGAACGCCGCGCTGGCAGCGAACAGCCAGCGGGTGGAAATCGCCTGGGCGAGAAACGCCGAGAAGGGAATCATGATCAGTTCGGCAATCAGATAGGCGGTCTGCACCCAGCTCACTTCATCAGGGCCGGCACTGAGCCCGGCCTGCACGTCGTTGAGCGAGGCCGCCACGATCTGGATGTCGATCAGCGCCATGAACATGCCGAAAGCCATGATCGTGAAGACCAGAAACTTGCGCTTGGTGGACTGTTGGCCGGGCTGGGCACCCGCTTCGGAGAGGTCAGTTGCGCTTGTCGTCACGGTAGGTACTTCCCTGTAGTATTGCGACCGACATGTGAATATTATGATCGTAATTCAAAACAGCATGGAGCTTCAACATGGAGCAGAGCACCCAGACTCAGAACGCCATCCTGCAAGCCGCCCAAGAGTCCGAGAAGCCGCGCAAGCGTTCCAAGCGCCCGCTGATCGCCGGCGCTATCGCCCTGACATTGGTAGCAGTCGGGGTTGGCTGGGTGCTGATGGCGCCGTCGACGCAGGCCACGGACGATGCCTACATCGCCGCCGATGCGACCTCCGTCGCGCCGCGGGTCCATGGCCTGGTGACAGAGGTGCTGGTCAAGGATCACCAGAACGTCACCGCCGGGCAGCCCCTGGTGCGCATCAACAGCGAAGAGTTCGACAGCCGGGTATCCCTGGCCGAAGGCGATCTGGCGGACAACCAGGCCCAGGTCGCCCTGGCCGAGGCCGCGCTGACCATCCAGGACGCCGAGCAGCGCCTGGCCAGTGCCCGCGTGCAGGCGGCGCGCACCTCGATCCGCACCAACCAGGCCGAATCCAAGCGTGCCGGTGCGGAGCGCAATCGCTTCGATACCCTGGTCACCACCGGCGCCGTGGCACGCAATGAAGTGGAGAAATACAGCACCCAGGCCATCTCCGCCGAACAAGGCCTGGCCTATGCCCAGGCCATGTTGCAAGTGGCGGAGAACGACCTTGCGGTCACCACCGCGCAACGGCAACGCCTGCAAGCGCAATTGCAGATGGCCAAGGCCAAGGTGGTAACCGCCAAGGCGCGGCTGGAACTGGCCCAGCAGGACCTGCGCCACACCACCATCTATGCACCGATGGACGGCACCGTTGGCAATCGGCAGATTCAGGTCGGCGATTACGTGCAACCGGGTTCGCGCCTGCTGACCCTGGTGCCGCTGCATGACCTCTATGTCCTGGCCAACTTCAAGGAGACCCAGACCCAGCACATGTACCCGGGGCAATCGACGCAGATCAAGATCGATGCCCTGCCGGGCGTCAGCATCACCGGCACCGTGGAAAGCCTGGCTCCGGGTTCAGGCTCGACCTTTGCCCTGCTGCCCTTCGAACCGGGCACCGGCAACTTCACCAAGATCGTCCAGCGGGTGCCGGTGCGCATTCGCTTCGACGCCAACCAGTCCGGCCTCGAACGCCTGCGGCCGGGCCTGTCGGTGACCGCCAAGGTCGACCTCGATGCCCCCCAGGACCGCACCGTGGCCGGCAATCCGTCTTCCTTGAAAGTCAGCAGCACGACCAGATAACGACGCCTGCCGCCCCGCTCCAGGCGGCAAAGCCAACAGCCCCCGGCAGATCGCTCTGCCGGGGGCTGTTTTATCGGTGCAGGGGCAGACTTACCTCACTCTGCCGTCGAAGGTTTTTCCCACAGGTTGATGCGCCCTTCTTTGGCGAAATGATCGATTTCCGCCAGTTCCTCGACACTGAAGCTCAAGTTCTGCAACGCCCCGACGTTCTCGATGATCTGCTCCGGCCGGCTGGCGCCGATCAGCGCCGAGGTCACCCGCGGGTCGCGCAGGGTCCAGGCCAGGGCCAGTTGCGCCAGGCTCTGGCCGCGGTTCTTGGCGATCTCGTTGAGCGCGCGGACATGGGCGATATTGGCCTCCGACAAGTGCGAAGCCTGCAACGAGCCGCCCCCCGGACGATTGACCCGCGCATCCTCGGGAATGCCATTGAGGTACTTGTCGGTAAGCAGGCCCTGGGCCAGCGGCGTAAAGGCGATGACCCCGGCGCCGAGTTCCTCGGTGGTATCCAGCAGGTCCTTCTCGACCCAGCGGTTGAGCATGTTGTAGGCCGGTTGATGGATCAGCAGTGGCACCTTCCACTCCTTGAGCAACGCGGCGATTTCCCGGGTCTTGGCCCCCGAATAGGAAGAAATACCGATATACAGCGCCTTGCCCTGCTGCACGGCGGTGGCCAGGGCGCTGGCGGTTTCCTCCAGCGGCGTATCCGGGTCGAAGCGGTGGGAATAGAAGATATCCACATAGTCCAGGCCCAGGCGCTGCAGGCTCTGGTCGAGGCTGGCCAGTACGTACTTGCGCGAACCGCCGCCCTGGCCGTAAGGCCCGGGCCACATGTCCCAACCGGCCTTGCTGGAGATGATCAATTCATCGCGATAGGCCTTGAAGTCTTCACGCAGCAGGCGGCCGAAGTTGATTTCGGCGCTGCCGTAGGGCGGGCCGTAGTTGTTGGCCAGGTCGAAGTGGTTGATCCCCAGGTCGAAGGCGGTGCGCAGCAGGGCACGCTGGGTGTCGATCGGCGTGCTGTCGCCAAAGTTGTGCCACAGCCCCAGGGACAGCGCCGGCAGTACCAGGCCACTGCGGCCGACACGGCGATAGGGGATGGAGTCGTAGCGGTTTTCAGCAGCTATGTAAGTCATCGAATCCTCTCTGAGTCAGGTCTTTCCAAAACGACTAACGTCGATCAAAGCGCCCCACGGTAGGAGCCGGCTTGCCGGCCAAAGGCCCGCAAGCCTTGGCCACCACGAGCGCTTTCGCTGGCAAGCCGGCCCCTGCGCCAGCCGCGTTGTCACACAAACTGATTTTTCGGTCGCGCCAACCCCAGGTTTTCCCGCAGGGTTCGGCCCTCGTATTCAGTTCTGAACAGCCCGCGCCGCTGCAGTTCCGGAATCACCCCGCCGGCAAAGTCCCGTAGCCCGCCAGGGAGATGTGGCACCAGCACATTGAAACCATCGGCCGCGCCCTCCTCGAACCAGGCTTGCAGTTCGTCGGCTATCTGCCCGGGCGTACCGATCAGGCTGTAGTGCCCACGGCCACCGGCAATCCTGCGCCCCAGCTGGGCCAGGGTCAGGTTGTCCTTGCCGGCCAGCTCGGTGAGCAATTGCTGGCGGCTCTGCTGGCCGCTCTCGGTCAGTGGCAGCGCCGGCAACGGTGCATCCAGCGGGTAGCCGGACAAGTCGAAGTTGCCCAGCATCCTCCCCAACAGGGCCACGCCCACTTCGGGCTCCACCAGGTCCTGGAAGGCTTCGAACTTTTCCCGGGCCTGACTTTCGCTGTCCCCCACCACCACGAATACCCCAGGCATGATTTTCAGGGATTGCGTACTACGATCGTACTGCTTCAGGCGTCCTTTCAGGTCGGCATAGAAGGCCTGCGCGGCGGCCATGGAAGGCTGGGCGGTGAATACCACTTCGGCGGTCTGGGCCGCCAGCTCACGACCGCTCTCGGAAGAACCGGCCTGGACGATCACCGGGTATCCCTGGGGTGGGCGCGCCACATTCAGTGGCCCTTTGACCTGGAAGAATTCACCGCGATGGTCCAGTAAATGCTGCTTGTCTGGGTCGAAATACTCGCCACTGGCCTTGTCGCGGACAAAGGCGTCGTCCTCCCAGCTGTCCCAGAGCCCGGTGACCACCCGATGGAACTCCCGGGCCCTGCGATAACGTTCCGCGTGCCCAAAATGTTCCTCCCGACCGAAATTCCGCGCTTCGGCGGCATTGTCGGAAGTCACCAGGTTCCACCCCGCCCGACCACCTGAAAGATGGTCCAGCGACGCGAATTTACGTGCTACGTGGTACGGTACGTTATAGCTCGTAGTGCTAGTGGCAATTAGCCCTATCCGCTCGGTCACGGCCGCCACGGCCGCCAGGGCCGCCAGTAACGTCAAGGGTTCGAAGTAATCGGAGCGGGCCATGCGGCTGGCGATGGGGCCGGTAGGGGCTGCCAGGCTGTCGGCGACGAACAGTGCATCGAAGCGCGCGGCTTCGGCGATCTGCGCCAGTTCTTTATAGACGGCAAAATCCAGCCCTGCCTGGGCCGGAACATCCGGATGACGCCAGGCGGCAACGTGGTGACCGGTGGCCATGAGAAAGGCGCCGAGCTTGAGCTGGCGAGTGGAACGGGACATGGATCACTCCTTGTTTCATGCTGCAAAAAGGGCACCGCCAAAGCCCGCTGTAGGAGCTGGCTTGCCAGCGAAAGCGCCCACAAGACCTGCTCCCAGCTCGCCGACCCATTCGCCGGCAAGCCGGCTCCTACAACGGCAGGGCATCAGAAATCCTTGCGCAACTGCACGCCGAAATAACGTTCGTCATCCCGGGGCACGGCGCGGTAGATGTAGTTGCCGCCACTGGCCAGCAAGGGCGAATAGGACTTGTCGGCGAGGTTCTTGCCCAGCAACGCCACGCGCCAGCCATCGTTGTAGTCGGCCAGGGCAATGCTGGCGTTCCAGATGCCGTAGGCGCCCTGGCGGGTGTCGAGGTTCTGGCTGATGTCGTACTGCACTTCGCTTTGCCAGCTGTAGTCAGTGCCCAACTCGATATCCAGGCCGTTATCCAGGGGAATGCTGTAGTCGGCGCGCACGTAGCTTTTCCAGTCCGGGCTGAAAGGCAACGGCTTGCCGTTGACATTGCACGAAGCCGCCGCGCCCGCCGGGCAGGCGAATTCGTCGATGCGCGCCCGGGTGTAGGCCAGGGCCCCGGAGAACTTCAGTTGCTGGGTGGCCTGCAGGGCGTAATCCAGTTCCACGCCCTCGCTGCTGACGCTCCCGGCATTGATCAGGCGGGTCACTACCTGCCCGGCCACGGTGTCGAAGAAGTTGGCCTGGTAGTTGTCGTATTCGCTGTGGAACACCGCGAGGTTGGTGGTCAGCCGGTTGTTCCAGCTGCTGGCCTTGATCCCCACCTCCCAGGTGTTGGAGGTTTCGGGTTTCAGTGCTTGGGTGTCCCGCGGCTGCATGTTGAAGAACACGTTGTAGGCCGGGCCCTTGTAGCCCCGGGAATAGGTCAGGTAGCTGGTGACCGTGGCGCTGAGGTCATATTGCAGGCCCAGGCGCCCGGACCAGCCATCCTCGTCCACCGAGCCGGAACTCTGGGTGCCCGGCTGGATACCGCTGACCGTGGTCGCCGAAGTCGAGACCCGGCGGTGATCGTACTTCAGGTCATCGTGGGTCCAGCGCAGGCCGGCGATGCCACGAAAGTCCTCGGTGAAATTCAGGGTGCTCTCGCCAAATACCGCGTAGCTGTCGTTGGTGGTGCTGTAGTCGGCAATGCCCCGGTTGGCGCCGGTGGTCGTGGTCAGGGTGCGCTGGTATGTTTCTTCATCCTTGCCGTGCATGTAGAACAGGCCGCCGACGTACTCCAGGAACCGCCCCTTGGGCGATGCCAGGCGCAGCTCCTGCGAGTACTGGTTGTAGTCCAGGTCACCCTTGTCGGCGGTCCCGGGGAACGCCGCAGTGACCGTGCCAAGACGGTCGCCGTCCTGGTACTGGGTATTGTTCCAGCCGCGCCAGGCGGTGATCGAGGTCAGGGTGTAGTCGCCCAGGCTCCAGTCCAGCTGGCCGGAAAGGCCCTTGTTGATATCGTCCACATGGGTACGGGTGTCGGTGTTGATGTCCCGGTTGTCGCTGCTGGCCCGGACCGGGTTCAGGGCATTGGCGAAGGCGGGTGTCAGGGCCTTGCTCACCACCCCGTTGGGGGCGTCATCATGGGATTGCATATAGTCCGCCGCGAAGGTGAACTTGAGGTCCTCGCTGGGGGTGAACTCCAGCTTGCCGCGCACGCCCTTGCGGTTGTAGCCGTTGACCTCCTGGCCGTTGTGGCGGTTATCCACATTGCCGTCGTAACTGCCGAACAAGGTGGTGAGCGAGCCCTTGAGGGTGTCGGGAATCAGGCTGCCGCCAATGCCGAAACGGGTGCGGCTTTCATTGCCGCTGTAGTAGGCCTGGTCGATGTAGCCATGAGTCTCGGCGGTAGGCGCCTTGGTGATGACATTCAGCACCCCGGCCGAGGCGTTCTTGCCGAACAGGGTGCCCTGGGGCCCGCGCAGGACTTCGATCCGTTCCAGATCCAGCAGGTCCAGGGTGGCCTGGCCGGGGCGGCCGTAGACCACGCCGTCGATCACCGTCGCCACCGTGGGCTCCACCCCCGGTGAGGTGGAAATGGTGCCCACGCCACGGATGAACAGCGAGGTGTCCTTGTTCGAGGCACCCGTGCGGAAGTTCAGCGATGGCACCTGCTGCACGATGCTTGCAACGCCGTTGCGGTTATCCCGCTCCAGTTGCTCGCCCTCCACCACCGAGACCGCCACCGGGACTTTCTGCAGCGATTCCTCGCGGCGGGTGGCGGTGACGGTCACCGACTTCAGGGTCGGTTCCTGATCCTGTGCGCTGGCGCCGCTGCCAGCGGCATAAGCCGCCGGCAGCGGCAAGGCGGCCAGCCCCGCCAGCAACCAGCCCAGATGGGGTCGCAATGGCGTGGCACCACGGATCGACTGCGTGAGACTGTGCTGTTCCCCAAGAAAGTTCTGCATGCTGCACCTGCTGAAAAATGCCCCGAACCGCTGCCGATCTGTGCCGGCAGCGCCTGAAAACTGTCTTGGGCATTCGCTCGAGCGAGTAGCAGACATGGCGCTTTGTTAGCGCTAACATCGCCAGTATCGACAGGCTCCTGATAGAGCGTCCAATACTGAAAAATTACTTTTATATGCCTTTTTGTTCAGCCAAAGGAATGCGCTCATGAGCTCTGACCAAGCGCCTGGCCGCAAGCGCCGCGGCGCCGGCCGCGTAACCCTGAACACCGTGGCGCGCCAGGCCGGGGTGTCGGCGATCACTGTTTCGCGCTATTTCAACCAGCCCGACAGTGTTTCCCCCGAGCGCCGTGAACGCATCGCCGCGGTGGTCGCCGAACTCGGCTATGTACCGAACCTGGTGGCCGGCGGGCTGGCCTCGGCCCGCGGGCGGATTGTCGCCATGGTCATCCCGAACATTTCCGGGCCGATTTTCGCCCAGACCATCCAGGGCTTCAGCGACACCCTCAGCCGCCATGGCTACCAACTGCTGCTGGCTTCCAGCTACTTCGACGCAAGGCAGGAGGAGAGCGCGGTAAGGGCCTTTCTCGGCTGGTCGCCGGCAGCCCTGGTACTGACCAGCCACTTCCATAGCCCGGGCACGGAAAAGATGCTCGCCGACACCGAGATCCCGGTGATCGAAACCTGGGACTACCAGCCCCAGCGCCAACCGCTGCAGATCGGCTTTTCGCACTTTCAGGTGGGGGTCACGGCCGCTCGCCACCTGCACGCCAAAGGCTACCGGCGCATCGCCTTCGTGCAGAACAGCGCCCCCGGAGACTTCAGTGCCCTGGAGCGGCGCGACGGCTATCTGGCAACGCTGGCCGAGTTGGGGCTGGCGCCCCGGGTGTTTGCCCCGGATGCCGACCGCGCGCCCTTCGAGGCCGGCAAACAGGCCATGGAAGCGCTGATGGGCAGCCCGGAACGCCCCGACGCGATCATCTTCGCCAACGACAACCTGGCGGCCGGCGGCCTGCTGGCGGGGCAACGAGCCGGGCTGAAGATCCCCGAGGAATGTGCGGTGCTGGGCTTTGGCGACTATCCCTTTGCGCAGATGCTGCTGCCCAGCCTGAGCACCATCCAGCCACCGGCGCTTCAGATCGGCGTACTGGCCGCGACCCGGGTGCTGGAGAGCCTGGGAGTGCTGCCAGTGGCAGGCACGGTGCAACGCCTGAACCTGCTGCAATGCCGGCTGATCGAGCGCGAAAGCAGTTGAGCCCACCGCCCCTCAGGCAGAGAGCTCGCGCAGCGCCCCATACGCCACCGGCGTAGTCGGGGTTGTCCAGGTGATCCACTGGGTTGATCAATACGCTGGCGGCCCATAGCTCCTGCGCATGGCGTGCCATCGGGGGGCGTCAATGCGCCTCGGTAAACACCTGCGCCAGCCAGTCGACAAACACCCGCACCCGCGGCGACATGTGCCGGCTATGGGGGTAGACCACCGACACCGGCATTGCCGGGGGCGGCGTGTGACAGAGAATCTCGCGCATCGACCCCTGCTCGATCTGCCGCGCCACGTGATAACGCGGACACTGGATGATCCCCAGCCCCGCCAGGGCCGAGGCGCCGTAGATCTGCGCACCGAACACCGACAAGGCGCCATCGATGGCCACTTCGCGCACCTGCCCCTCGACCAGGAACTCGAAGGGGAACGAGCGGGTGGCGGTACGCGAAACGTAGTTCACCGCCCGATGCGCGCCGAGTTCGTCCAGGCTCTGCGGTTCGCCGTATCGCGCCAGGTAGGCGGGGCTGGCGCAGGTCACCTGCTGCAGGTTCGCCACCCGCCGGGCAATCAGCGAGGAGCCTTCCAGGTTGCCGGCACGCAGCACGCAGTCCACGCCCTCGGCGACCAGGTCGACAAAGTGGTCGGCCTCGCTGATGGCCAGTTCGATCTGTGGATAACGTTGCATGAACTCCCCCAGCCGCGGGATCACGAAGTGCTTGGCCAGGGTGCCGTGCATGTCCACCCGCAAGCGCCCATGGGGCTCCACAGTGCGAAACGCCAGTTCAGCCTCTTCCAGCTCCGCCAGCAGTTGCACGCAACGGGGGTAATAGGCCTGGCCATCCAGAGTCGGGCGTACCCGGCGGGTGCTGCGCTCCAGCAGCCGGGTACCGAGCCAGGCCTCGAACTGGTTGAGGGTGTGGGTCAGGGTCGCCCGGGGCAGGTTCAGGTCATCGGCGGCTAGAGTGAAGCTGCTGCGCTCGTAGATCCTTACGAACACTTTCATCCCTTTGACTTGGTCCACAGGTGGCTCCAGAAGCTCGATTGTTGGCGAATATTGAACAGTCAAGGCAACTCTGGCGCATTTATCCAGCACGGTAAATCCGTGAACCTGTTGCCCAGACAAGCCGTTCAACCTCCGTGAAGGACTGACCCCATGACCGCTCAAGCCGCAAAAGTCGCCATTGTCACCGGAGCCTCCCGAGGCATAGGCGCAGTAATCGCCCGCCAGTTGGCCAAGGAGGGTTACGCCGTGGCGATCAACTACGCCAGCAGCAGCGAGGAAGCTTCCCGGCTGGTGGTGGAACTGCGCCAGGCCGGGCACCGGGCCATAGCGGTCAAGGCCGACGTGGCCAGCGCCAGCGATGTGCGCCGGCTGTTCGAAGAGACCGAGACCCAACTGGGCAAGGTCGATGTGCTGATCAACAACGCCGGCATCCTCAAGGTGCTGCCCCTGGCCGAGCACAGCGACGAGCTCTACGAGCAGACCTTCGCCATCAACACTCGCGGTACCTTCAACACCCTGCGCGAAGCCGCCGGGCGCCTGAATGACGGCGGCCGTATCGTCAATTTCTCCAGCAGCACCGTCGGCCTCAACCTGCCGGGCTACGCGGTGTACATCGCCAGCAAGGCGGCGGTGGAATCCCTGACCCAGGTGTTTGCCAAGGAGCTGCGCGGGCGCCAGATCACGGTCAATGCCGTGGCGCCGGGGCCGGTGGCCACCGAACTGTTCCTCAAGGACAAGACTGCCGAGCAGGTGGCCAGCTTCGCCAGGATGCCACCCCTGGAACGCCTGGGGCAGCCGGAGGATATCGCCAGCATCATCAGCTTCCTGGCGAGCCCGGCGGCGGCCTGGGTCAACGGGCAGATCCTGCGGGCCAATGGCGGGCTGGTTTGACGCCTATGCTCGATATATGCGCCGGCACACCGGCTCCCGGGGAGTACCCATCATGCACACCACCATCATCATCACCTTTGGCCTGATCCTGCTGGCACTGGTGCTGTTTATCGGCGAGCGGCTGGGTTTCAGCCGCCAGACCCTGGGCTATGGCTTCTCGGGGCTGTGGCTGGCGTTGACGGTCATCAACGGTGCGGTGGGCATGGTCACCGCCCACCAGCCCCTGCGTTCGGAGCTGGCGGTCGGCAGCCTGGTGTTTGCCGTGCCGGTGCTGGCCCTGGTGTTCTACCTGTTGCTCACCAAGGCCTGAGCGAACGGCTCAGCGCACCAGATGCAGGAACTGCATATGGCGTTCGTACTGGTCGAGGATGTCGTTGATGATCTGTTCCTTGGTGTAGCCCATCAGGTCGTAATCCTGACTGCCCTCGGCCAGGTGCACCTCGGCCCGGTAGTAACGGCGGTTGCGCAGCTCCTTGGGCCCCATGCCGCCACGGGCGAAGGACGGGGTGAAGTAACCGCGCATCTGCACTTGGTAGATGAACGGGTGCTGATCGCCATGGCCGATTTCCAGGCTCACGCTGTCGTTGGCCGGGTCGGGCTGGGTCACCACGTTCAAGCCCTTCTCGACGAACACCGCGGTCACCTCTTCGATGGCCGGGCGCACTGTCTGGTCGAGGAAGCGATACACCTCATCCCGTGACGGGAAATGCACCGCCTGGCTCAGGCGCTGGCGCCAGCCGCCCTTGCCCCGCCGCGAAGGCGCAACCGGCGCCAGGGAATGCAACTGGGCGATGCGCCGCTGGGATTCCAGGTAGAACGCCTTGTGCAGCCCCCACATCATCAACAGCAGGATCAGCGAGAACGGCAGCGAGGTCAGCACCACCGCCGACTTCAGCGAGTCGATGCTGCCGGCGAACAACAGCGCACTGGTGACCAGGGCGGTCATCGCGCCCCAGAACACCCGCAGCCATTTCGGCCCGTCTTCATCGGCGTTGCCGCCCTTGGCCGACAGGGTCGAGAGCACCACGGTGCCGGAATCCGCCGAGGTGACGAAGAACACGAAGCTGATGAACACCGTGACCGCAATCACGGTCTTGCTCCAGGGGTAGGTTTCCAGCAGCAGGTAGAGGGTCATCGACGGGTTGTCGATAGCCGACATGCCCAGGGCGCTCATACCGTGGTTGAGCACCTGGTCGATGGCGCTGTTACCGAAGATCGACATCCACGCCAGGGTAAAGCCCAGGGGAATCAGCAGTACGCCGAACACGAACTCGCGGATGGTCCGGCCCCGGGAAATCCGCGCGATGAACAGGCCCACGAACGGCGACCATGCAATCCACCAGGCCCAGTAGAACACCGTCCAGCCGCCCAGCCAGTCGCTGGGCTTGTTGTAGGCGTAGACGTCGAAGCTCTTGGTGGGCAAGGCGCCCAGGTAGTCGCCCAGGTTCTGGATCAGGGTGTTGAGCAGGTGCTGGGTGGGCCCGGCGAACAGCACGAACAGCAGCAGCGCCACCGCCAGCAGCATGTTGATGTCGGACATCACCCGCACGCCCTTGTCGACCCCGGACACCGCGACAATGATCGCCGCGCCCATCATCAGGGTGATCAGGCCAACCTGGATCCACTGGGTGTGGGCGATGCCGAACAGGTAGTCGAGGCCGGAGTTCAGGTGCAGTACGCCAAAGCCCATGTCGGCGCCCAGGCCGAACACCGTGGCGATGATGCCGAAGCCATCCACCGCGTAGCCGATAGGGCCGTTGATGCGCTTGCCGATCAGTGGGTACAGCGCCGAACGCAGGGCCAGCGGCAGGTTGTGCCGATAGGCGAAGTACGCCAGGGCCATACCGACGAAGGCGAACACGCCCCAGCCGTGCAGGCCCCAGTGCAGGAACAGCAGCTGCATGCCCTGGCGCGCCGCCTCGGCGGTGCCGGCCTCGCCCTGGGGCGGTTGCAGCATGTGGGTCAGGGGCTCGGAAACGCAGAAGAAGAACAGGGTGATGCTGATCCCGGCGGCGAACAGCATGCCGGCCCAGGACAGGTAACTGAACTCGGGTTCGTCGTGGTCGGCACCGAGCTTGATCTTGCCGTAGCCGGACAAGGCGGTGACCACCACGAAGACCAGGTACAGGGTCATCGCCAGCATGTAGTACCAGCCGACCGTATTGGCCGCCCAGTTTTGCGCCGCCAGGAGCCAGGCGCCGGCCTGTTCCGGCATGGAAATGACCACCACGCCGAAGATCAGGATAAAGCTCGCGGCGAAGTAGAACACCGGAGGGTTCATGCGAATCAGAGCATTCGCGGAGGTGGATGGTGCACTCATGAACGGTGCACCTCGAAGGGATGAAACATGGCTGAAATAGACGGACTCAGCAAAGGCAAGCCTCCTGTTGTGAGCGGGCAGCGAACCACCGGTTTAACTTGAACAAGCGTTCAAGTTAAACATGGATAGGGGGCTCAGGACTAATCGCAGGGCTCAGCGGTACCTTTTGTACGCTAGCTCAGGGAAGGGTATGACGTGTGTCGGACGCAATCGTTCAGCAGAAAAAGCCCCTTGCCGGGCCGGCCTCTCTCCCGCAGGAGCCAGCTTGCCGGCGAAGAGGCCGGCAAGCCCTGCATCGCCCTCAGGGACGCCTTCGCTGGCAAGCCAGCACCTACAACAGGCGGGCGTACACCTTCTTCCGTAGGAGCCGGCTTGCCGGCGAATAGGCCCGCAAGTCCTGCATCGCTCTCAGAGACGCCTTCGCTGGCAAGCCAGCGCCTACACAAGCCAGCTCCTACTTCTGCGAGCCGTCGTCGTGCTGCAGGTTGGCCTGGGTCAGGTTGCAGCCGGCCGGCACGCTGCGGGTCAGCCAGACGTTGCCGCCAATGGTCGAGCCCTTGCCGATGGTGATGCGCCCCAGGATGGTCGCGCCGGCGTAGATCACCACGTCGTCCTCGACGATCGGGTGGCGCGGGTGGCCCTTCTGCAACTGGCCGTCCTCGTCCGCCGGGAAGCGCTTGGCGCCCAGGGTCACCGCCTGATAGATGCGCACCCGCTCGCCGATGATCGCGGTCTCGCCGATCACCACGCCGGTACCGTGGTCGATGAAGAAGCTGCGGCCGATCTGCGCACCCGGGTGGATGTCGATGCCGGTGGCCGAGTGGGCGATTTCCGAGCTGATCCGCGCCAGCAGCGGCAGGCCGGCGCGATACAGATGGTGCGCCAGGCGGTGGTGGATCACCGCCAGGATGCCGGGGTAGCACAGCAGCACCTCATCCACGCTGCGGGCCGCAGGGTCGCCGTGATAGGCCGCCAGCACATCGGTGTCCAGCAGCACCCGCAGGCCGGGCAGGGCCAGGGCGAAATCCTGGATCAGGCGGATCGCCCGGGCGTTGACTTCAGCATCGGCCTCGCCGCTCTGCCGGGCCACATAGCGCAGCTCCAGGCGCGCCTGGGCCAGCAAGGCGTTGAGCGCCGCGTCCAGGGTGTGGCCCACGTAGAAATCCTCGCTCTCTTCGCGCAGGTCCACCGGCCCCAGGCGCATGGGAAACAGGGCACCGCACAGGGCCTCGAGGATTTCCGCCATGGCCGCCCGCGACGGCAGCTCACGCCCGCCCTGCTCGCCGCTGACCCGACCGTTGCGGGTACGCCACTGGTCACGGGCATCACGCAGTTGGCCAACGATGGTCTGCAATTGCCAATGGCTGGAACGCTCGCTCACGATAAGACTCCTTACTCGGGCGGCCGGACAATCGGGCCGCGCAAACGGCGATCACTTTACGCCCGGCGACGGCGGCGCTTAAGAACTAATTGTCTGGCTTCAAGCACTTTTTCGCATAAGCGATTGGCGGTTGCCCGGGCAAAAAGGGCTGCCTATAGTCCTTGCACCTTCCCTGTTCCGTGCGGCCCCATGATCAAACAACAGCTCGCCCGCTTTAACCGTCTCGACCTGCTCAGGTCTACCACCGCCCTGGAAAAACTCGAACGCCTGTCGGCCTGGATCGGTCGGGATGTCTACGTCAAGCGTGACGACAGCACACCCCTGGCCATGGGCGGCAACAAGCTGCGCAAGCTCGAATACCTGGCCGCCGATGCCCTGGCCCAGGGCGCCGACACCCTGATCACCGCCGGTGCCATCCAGTCCAACCATGTGCGCCAGACCGCAGCCCTGGCCGCCAAGTTGGGGCTGGGCTGCGTGGCCCTGCTGGAAAACCCCACCGGCACCCAAGACCCCAACTACCTGGGCAATGGCAACCGCCTGCTGCTGGACCTGTTCGACGCCAAGGTGGAGCTGGTGGAAAACCTCGACCAGGCCGACGAGCAACTGCACGCCCTGGCCGCGCGCCTGCGCAGCAACGGCAAGAAACCCTACCTGGTGCCCATCGGCGGCTCCAACGCCCTGGGGGCCCTGGGCTACGTGCGCGCCGGCCTGGAGCTGGCGCAGCAGATCGAAGACAGCGGCCTGGAGTTTGCCGCCGTGGTCCTGGCCTCCGGCAGCGCCGGCACCCACAGCGGCCTGGCCCTGGCCTTGAGCGAAGTGCTGCCGCAACTGCCGGTGATCGGGGTCACCGTGTCGCGCAGCGAAGAAGACCAGCGGCCCAAGGTCCAGGGCCTGGCCGAGCGCACCGCCGAGTTGCTGGGAGTGAAGCTGCCCGACGCTTTCAACGTGCAGTTGTGGGACGAGTACTTCGCCCCGCGCTACGGTGAACCCAATGCCGGGACGCTGGCGGCGGTCAAGCTGCTGGCCAGCCAGGAAGGCCTGTTGCTGGACCCGGTGTACACCGGCAAGGCCATGGCCGGCATGCTGGACGGGGTCGGTCGCCAGCGCTTCGACGATGGCCCGCTGATTTTCCTGCACACCGGCGGCGCCCCGGCCCTGTTCGCCTACGCCGGCGCCTTCTCGTAGCAGCGCAAGCCTTGCATCGCCCTCGATGCCACCTTCGCTGGCAAGCCAGCTCCTGCGGAAGGATGGCGCGAGGAGAACCAAACAAAATGAAATAACAAAGTAAATTTATATTATTTTTAAACCTATAAATGCCGTCTTATAGTCGCGCCGCAGGCCCAATTGCCACGAGACGCGCCACGCGCATTTAAGGCAGGATAAAGCACAGTTCGCGCCTCACCGATTGACCTGCAACTCCACCCGCATCGTGCATAAGAAAACACACAGGGGCTTGTCATGAATTTTTCCGTACTGCGTCGCAATCTGCTGATTGGCACACTGGGCCTGGCCTTGGGTGCCGGACTGATGGGGCAAGCGGTTGCCGGCGAGCAACTGCAGAAAATCAAGGATGCCGGAGTCATCAACGTCGGCCTGGAAGGCACCTACCCACCGTTCAGCTATGTGGACGAAAACGGCAAGCTGACCGGCTTCGAGGTGGAATTCTCCGAAGCCCTGGCGAACAAGCTCGGGGTCAAGATCAAGCTGCAGCCGACCAAGTGGGACGGCATTCTCGCCGCCCTGGAGTCCAAGCGCCTGGACGCCGTGGTGAACCAGGTGACCATCTCTGAAGAGCGCAAGAAAAAGTACGATTTCTCCATCCCCTATACCGTCTCCGGCATCCAGGCCCTGACCCAGAAGAAGGACGAAGGCAAGTTCAAGACCGCCGCCGACCTGGGTGGGCACAAGGTCGGCGTGGGCCTGGGCACCAACTACGAGCAGTGGCTCAAGGACAACGTGCCCACCGCCATCATCAAGACCTACGACGACGATCCGACCAAGTACCAGGACCTGCGCGTAGGCCGTATCGAAGCCATCCTGGTGGACCGCCTGGCGGCCTTCGAGCTGATCAAGAAAACCAAGGACACTCTGGTGGTATCCGGCGAGCCCTTCTCCCGCCAGGAAGCCGGCGTGGCCCTGCGCAAGGGCGAACCTGAGCTGCTGGCGGCGGTGAACAAGGCCATCGAGGAACTGCGGGCGGACGGCACGTTGAAAAAACTCTCGGAAAAATACTTCAACGCTGACGTCACCCAATAATGGAAGCAGGCCTGCAACTGGCGCTGGAATCAGCGCCATTTCTTCTCAAAGGCGCGTACTACACGGTCATCCTCAGCCTCGGCGGCATGTTCTTCGGGCTGCTGCTGGGCTTTGGCCTGGCCTTGATGCGCCTGTCGCGCCTGGCCCTGGTGAGCTGGATCGCCCGCATCTACGTGTCGTTCTTTCGCGGCACGCCGCTCTTGGTGCAGCTCTTCGTGATCTATTACGGCCTGCCGCAACTGGGGCTGGAACTGGACCCGCTGCCCGCGGCACTGATCGGTTTCTCCCTGAACATGGCGGCCTATGCCTGTGAAATCCTCAGGGCTGCCATCGGCTCCATCGAGCGTGGCCAATGGGAAGCCGCCGCCAGCATCGGCATGACCCGCGCGCAGACCCTGCGCCGGGCGATCCTGCCCCAAGCCATGCGCACGGCCCTGCCGCCGCTGGGCAACAGCTTCATTTCCCTGGTCAAGGACACGGCCCTGGCCGCCACCATCCAGGTGCCTGAACTGTTCCGCCAGGCGCAGCTGATCACCGCCCGCACCTTCGAAATCTTCACCATGTATCTTGCCGCCGCCCTGATCTACTGGATTCTCGCCAGCGTGCTCGCGCACCTGCAGAACCGGCTTGAAGAGCGGGTCAATCGGCACGACCAGGAGTCCTGAAGCCATGATCGTGGTGGAAAAACTGACCAAGCAGTTCAAGGGCCAGACGGTGCTCAATGGCATCGACCTGGAGGTCAAGGAAGGCGAAGTGGTCGCCATCATCGGCCCCAGCGGCTCGGGCAAGACCACCTTCCTGCGCTGCCTGAATTTTCTCGAAGAACCCACCAGCGGCCGCATCCGCATCGGTGACATCAGCATCGACAGCAGCATCCCCCTGAGCCATCAGCAGGGCCGGATCCGCCAGTTGCGCCAGCAAGTGGGCTTCGTATTCCAGAACTTCAACCTGTTCCCCCACCGCACCGCCCTGGAGAACGTCATCGAAGGCCCGCTGGTGGTGAAGAAAACCCCGCGGGAGCAAGCCGTCGCCCTGGGTCGCGCGCTGCTGGCCAAGGTCGGGCTGGCAGGTAAGGAAGATGCCTACCCCAGGCGCCTGTCCGGCGGCCAGCAACAGCGGGTAGCGATCGCCCGGGCCCTGGCCATGGAACCGCGGGTGATCCTGTTCGACGAACCCACCTCGGCCCTGGACCCGGAGCTGGTGGGCGAAGTACTGGCCACCATCCGCAGCCTGGCCGAAGAGAAACGCACCATGGTCATCGTCACCCACGAGATGGGCTTTGCCCGGGACGTGGCCAACCGGGTGATCTTCTTCGACAAGGGGGTGATCGTCGAACAGGGCGAAGCCAAGGCGCTGTTCGCCAACCCCCAGCACGAACGCACCCGACAGTTTCTCAGCAAGTTCCTCGACGCAAGCCACGCCCCCTTGTAGGAGCCGGCTTGCCGGCGAAAAGGCCCTCAAGCCTTGCACCACCCTCACGGGCGCCTTCGCTGGCAAGCCAGCTCCTACAGCAGATCACGCCCCCTCCCTCGTAGGAGCCGGCTTGCCGGCGAAAAGGCCCTCGAGCCTTGCATCGCCCTCAAGGACGCCTTCGCTGGCAAGCCAGCTCCTACAGCAGATCACGCCCCCTCCCCCGTAGGAGCCGGCTTGCCGGCGAAGAGGCCCTCGAGCCTTGCATCGCCCTCGCGGACGCCTTCGCTGGCAAGCCAGCTCCTACGTGCAGGTACGGGGTGGTTCTGGGGGACATTCGTCGCTAGAACCACAGCCGTGGAAGCACGCTAAGGCCTTGATCCATAACGCCTGCGGGCTTCGATTCAACCCTTCTATTCATATTCCTAAAAGTTAGTTTATTTAATTTTTATACGCGCATAGGGTATATGCACCGGACCACCGGACATTCTTGATTCTGATTTCGCCGCATGACGCGGCCTATCCAAAAGATGTGAGGTAGGTATGGTCCGGAACACAATCACCCCAGTGCAGATCGCCAGGGCATTGCGTGCAGCCAAGGAGTGGCACTGATGTCCAGTCTGATCGAAGCCCAGGTCCAGAGTGACCTGGATATCGCTCCCCTTTTGCTGCCCGCTCGGGTTCTGCGCAACGACGCCGAAGCCCTTCAGGCTGCCCATGAATTGGCCGACGCGGCCCGCCAGCAGGCCGCCCAGCGCGACCGCCAGCGCAAGCTGCCCTGGGCGCAGATCGAACAATTCACCCGCAGCGGCCTGGGCAGTATTTCCGTGCCCCGCGCCTACGGCGGGCCACAGGTTTCCTTCGTCACCCTGGCCGAAGTCTTCGCCATCATTTCCGCGGCCGACCCGGCCCTGGGGCAGATCCCGCAGAACCAGTTCGGCATCCTCGGCCTGATTCTCGGCTGCGGCACCGAGCGGCAGAAGAAACAGCTGCTGCAGAGCGTCCTGGAAGGCTGGCGCATCGGCAATGCCGGCCCGGAACGCGGCACCAAGAACACCCTGGAACTCAAGGCACGGATCACCGCCGACGCCGACGGCCACGTGATCAATGGCCAGAAGTTCTACTCCACCGGCGCCCTGTTCGCCCACTGGGTGGCGGTCAAGGCACTCAACGAGGAGGGCCGCCAGGTGCTGGCCTTCGTCCGTCGTGGCACCCCGGGGCTGCGCATCGTCGACGACTGGTCGGGCTTCGGCCAGCGCACCACCGCCAGCGGCACCATCCTGCTCAACGATGTGCGGGTGGACGCCGAGCTGGTGCTGGACAACTGGCGGATCAACGAAACACCGAATATCCAGGGCGCGGTATCCCAGCTGATCCAGGCCGCCATTGACGCCGGCATCGCCCGGGAAGCCGTGGCCGACGCCATCCGTTTCGTTCGTGAACGAGCACGCCCGTGGATCGATGCCAACGTCGAGCGGGCCGGCGATGACCTGTATGTGATCGCCGACATCGGCAAGCTGCAGATCGAACTGCACGCCGCCGAAGCCCTGCTGCGCAAGGCCGGGCAGGTGCTGGACCAGGTCAGCGCGGCGCCGATCACTGCCGAGTCCGCGGCCCGCGCCTCCATCGCCGTAGCCGAAGCCAAGGTGCTGACCACCGAGATCTCGCTGCTGGCCAGTGAAAAGCTCTTCGAGCTGGCTGGCAGCCGCGCCACCCTCGCCGAATTCAACCTCGACCGTCACTGGCGCAACGCCCGGGTGCACACCCTGCACGACCCGGTGCGCTGGAAGTACCACGCCGTGGGCACCTATCACCTGAACGGCACCTTGCCTGCCCGGCACTCCTGGATTTAACCGCCCAGAACGCTTTTGACCAGATCTCTGGAGAAACACATGTCTCTTTCCCAACACGTCGCGGTCATTACCAGCGATGAGCAAGCCCTGATTGTCGCCAGCGACCTGGCGGAAGATTTCAAGCGCGACAGCGCCCTGCGCGACCGCGAGCGGCGCCTGCCGCACCCCGAGCTGGAAGCCTTTTCCCGCTCCGGCCTGTGGGGCATCAGCGTGCCCAAGGAATACGGCGGCGCCGGGGTTTCCAACGTCACCCTGGCCAAGGTCATCGCCCTGATCGCCGAGGCCGACGCCTCCCTGGGGCAGATCCCGCAGAACCATTTCTACGCCCTGGAAGTGCTGCGGGTGAATGGCAGCGAGCCGCAGAAGCAGCGGCTGTATGCCGAAGTCCTGGCCGGCCGGCGTTTCGGCAACGCCCTGGCCGAGCTGGGCACCAAGACCGCCCACGACCGCACCACCCGCCTGAGCCGCGACAGCAACGGCCCGGGCTACCGCATCGACGGGCGCAAGTTCTACGCCACCGGCGCCCTCTACGCCCAGCGCATCCCCACCTCGGTGGTGGATGAACACGGCGTGCAGCAACTGGCCTTCGTCCCCGCCGACGCCCAGGGCCTGGACGTGATCGACGACTGGAGCGGCTTCGGCCAGCGCACCACCGGCAGCGGCTCGGTGCAATTCGACCACGTGTGGGTGGACGAGGCCGACGTGGTGCCGTTCCAGAGCGCCTTCGAGCGCCCGACCCCAGTCGGCCCGCTGGCGCAGATTCTCCACGCCGCCATCGACACCGGCATCGCCCGCGCCGCCTATGAAGACGCCCTGCGCTTTGTGCGCACCAAGACCCGGCCGTGGATCGACTCCGGCAACGACAAGGCCACCGACGACCCGCTGACCATCAAGAGCTTCGGCCACCTGAGCATCCGCCTGCACGCCACCGAGGCCCTGCTGGAGCGCGCCGGGGAGTTCCTCGACAAGGCCCAGACCCAGACCAACGCCGACACCGTGGCCGCCGCGTCCATCGCCGTGGCCGAGGTCCGCGCCCTGAGCACGGAAATTTCCCTGGCCGCCGGCAGCACCCTGTTCGAACTGGCGGGCAGCCAGGCGACCCTGGCCGAGCATGGCCTGGACCGCCACTGGCGCAATGCCCGGGTACACACTCTGCACGACCCGGTGCGCTGGAAGTACCACGCGGTGGGCAACTACTACCTGAACCAGCAGAACCCGCCGCTGCGGGGGACCATCTGATGGCCGCGCCACAAACCACCAAGAAGAAGATCCTGCTCAACGCCTTCAACATGAACTGCGTCGGGCACATCAACCACGGCCTGTGGACCCACCCGCGGGACAACTCGACCCAGTACAAGACCCTCGAATACTGGACCGAACTGGCTCAGTTGCTGGAGCGCGGGCTGTTCGACGGGCTGTTCATCGCCGACATCGTCGGGGTCTACGACGTCTACCAGAACTCGGTGGACGTGCCCCTCAAGGAGTCTATCCAGCTGCCGGTGAACGACCCGCTGCTGCTGGTCTCGGCCATGGCCGCAGTCACCAAGAACCTGGGGTTCGGCCTCACCGCCAACCTCACCTACGAGGCGCCCTACCTGTTCGCCCGGCGCCTTTCCACCCTCGACCACCTGAGCCGTGGCCGGGTCGGCTGGAACATTGTCACCGGCTACCTGGACAGCGCCGCCCAGGCCATGGGGCTCAAGGAGCAGATCGAGCACGACCGCCGCTACGACCAGGCCGACGAGTACCTGGAGGTGCTGTACAAACTCTGGGAAGGCAGTTGGGAGGACGACGCGGTCCTTAACGACCGCGAGCAACGCATCTATGCCCAGCCGGGCAAGGTGCACAAGGTCGAGCACCAGGGCGAGTTCTACCAGGTCAGTGGCTACCACCTGTGCGAGCCGTCGCCGCAACGCACCCCGGTGCTGTTCCAGGCCGGCAGCTCGGACCGCGGCCTGCTGTTCGCCGGGCGCCACGCCGAGTGCGTGTTCATCAGCGGGCAGAACAAGGCCGCGACCAAGGCCCAGGTGGACAAGGTCCGCGCCAGCGCCGTGGCCGCCGGGCGCAATCCCGGAGACATCAAGGTGTTCATGGGCCTCAACGTGATAGTCGGCGAGACCGAGGAACTGGCCTGGAAGAAACACGCCGAATACCGCAGCCATGCCAGCGCCGAAGCCGGCGTGGCGCATTTTTCCGCGTCCACCGGGATCGATTTTTCCCAGTACGAGATCGACGAGCCGATCCAGTACGTGAAGAGCAATGCCATCCAGTCGGCCACCAAGAACCTGCAGAACAACGACTGGACCCGACGCAAGCTGCTGGACCAGCACGCCCTGGGCGGCCGCTACTTCACCGTGGTCGGCTCGCCGCAGCAGGTGGCCGACGACCTGGAATCCTGGATCGCCGAAACCGGCCTGGACGGCTTCAACCTGACCCGCATCGTCACCCCGGAAAGCTACGTCGACTTCATCGACCTGGTCATCCCCGAACTGCAGCGCCGCGGCTCCTACAAGACCGCCTACGACGATGGCACCCTGCGGGAAAAGCTCTTCCGCCAGGGCCGCAAGCTGCCCGAACAACACACCGGCGCGGCCTACCGCCGCTAAACGCTTCGCCGGCAAGCCGGCTCCTGCACACCTCACTGTAGGCGCTGGCTAGCCAGCGAAGAGGCCCGCAACCACACCCCATTCCCTGGCCCCGACTCGGACCCTGACCCCTATGAAAACCAAACGCCTGCGCCACCCGCTCAAAGCCCTGGCCCTCGCCCTCGGCCTGTTCAGCAGCGCCGTCTTCGCCGCCGACGCGCCGCTCAAGGTCGGCACCACCGCCGCCTTCGCCATTCCCC
This sequence comes from Pseudomonas sp. 8(2025), assembly GCF_052665325.1. Lineage (NCBI taxonomy): Bacteria > Pseudomonadati > Pseudomonadota > Gammaproteobacteria > Pseudomonadales > Pseudomonadaceae > Pseudomonas > Pseudomonas sp. 8(2025). Next base: position 570,586 of record NZ_JBQOIE010000002.1, read on the forward strand.
TGGAGGCCGCCGTGGAAGAGGCCGGCAAGCAGGGCCTGAAAGTCGAGCTGGTGGAGTTCACCGACTGGATCGCGCCCAACGTCAGCCTGGCCGCCGGTGACATCGACGTGAACTACTTCCAGCACATCCCGTTCCTGGAAAACGCCAAGGCCGCCGCCGGTTTCGACCTGGTGCCCTTCGCCCCGGGCATCATCAACAACGTCGGCCTGTACTCGAAGAAATACAAAAGCTTCGACGAACTGCCACAAGGCGCCAGCGTGGCCATCGCCAACGACCCGATCAACAGCGGGCGCGGCCTGCAACTGCTGGCCAAGGCCGGGCTGATCACCCTCAAGCCGGGCGTTGGCTACAAGGCCACCGAAGAAGACATCGTCAGCAACCCGAAGAAGATCAAGATCCTCCAGGTCGAAGCCGTGCAACTGGTGCGCGCCTATGACGACGCTGACCTGGTCCAGGGCTACCCGGCCTACATCCGCCTGGCCAAGACCTTCGATGCCGGCTCGGCGCTGCTGTTCGACGGCCTGGACCACAAGGAATACGTGATCCAGTTCGTCATCCAGCCCAAGAGCAAGAACGACCCGCGGCTGATCAAGTTCGTCGACATCTACCAGCACTCGCCTGCCGTTCGCAACGCTCTGGATAAAGCCCACGGCAAGCTCTACCAAGCCGGCTGGGAAGGTTGAGATGAGTGTCGCGACGCTACAGCGCAAGCTGCCGGAAGCGGCGCCCCGGCGCGCCGAGCAGACCGAGCTGCACCCCGAACTGAATCGCGCCCAGGTGCGCTTTATCGGCCTGGGCAAGACCTACCAGGGCCAGCAGGGTCCGGTGCAGGCCTTGCACGATATCGACCTGTCGATCCAGCGCGGCGAGGTGTTCGGCATCATCGGCCGCAGCGGCGCCGGCAAGTCGTCGCTGATCCGCACCATCAACCGCCTGGAGCAGCCCAGCAGCGGCCGGGTGCTGATCGACCAGGTGGACATCGGCGACTTCGACGAAGACCGACTGGTGGCCCTGCGCCGGCGCATCGGCATGATCTTCCAGCACTTCAACCTGATGTCGGCCAAGACCGTATGGCACAACGTCGAGCTGCCGCTGAAGGTGGCCGGGGTACCCAAGGCCGAGCGCGAGCGCAAGGTGCGCGAGCTGCTGGATCTGGTGGGCCTCAAGGACAAGCACCGGGCCTACCCGGCGCAGTTGTCCGGCGGCCAGAAGCAGCGGGTGGGAATCGCCCGGGCCCTGGTCCACGATCCCGAGATCCTGCTGTGCGACGAGGCCACTTCGGCCCTGGACCCGGAAACCACCCAGTCGATCCTCGGCCTGCTGAAAGAGATCAACCAGCGCCTGGGCCTGACCATCATCCTGATCACCCACGAGATGGCGGTGATCCGCGATATCTGCGACCGGGTGGTGGTACTGGAGCACGGGCGCATCGTCGAGCAGGGGCCGGTCTGGGAAGTCTTCGGCAACCCGCAGCACGAGGTCAGCAAGACCCTGCTGGCGCCCCTGCAGCACGGCCTGCCGGAAGAACTGCAGAACCGCCTGCAAAGCCATCCGACGTCTTCCGATGCGGCGCTGGTGCTGAGCCTGCGCTTCACCGGCAGCAGCCATGAGGAACCGGACCTGGCGGCGCTGTTCGGCGCCCTGGGCGGCCGCGTACGCCTGCTGCAAGGCGGCGTGGAACGCATCCAGGGCCACGCCCTGGGGCAACTGCTGCTGGCAGTCCAGGGCTCGTCCCTGGAGGCTGCGCAACTGCGCCAGCGCGCCGGGCAATGGGCACAGCAAGTGGAGGTACTGGGCTATGTGGTTTGATCGCTTGTTGCAGGGCGTCCTCGACACCCTGCTGATGGTCGGCGTGTCCTCGCTGATTGCCCTGCTGGCGGGGATTCCCCTGGCGGTGATCCTGGTCACCAGCGGCAAGGGCGGGATCTACGAGGCGCCGAACCTGAACCGGGCGCTGGGGGCCTTTGTGAACCTGTTCCGCTCGATCCCGTTCCTGATCCTGATGGTGGCGCTGATCCCCTTTACCCGGCTGATCGTCGGCACCACCTACGGCGTGTGGGCCGCCGTGGTGCCGCTGACCATCGCCGCCACGCCGTTCTTTGCGCGGATCGCCGAAGTCAGCCTGCGTGAGGTCGACCACGGCCTGATCGAGGCCGCCCAGGCCATGGGTTGCCGGCGCTGGCATATCGTCTGGCACGTGCTGCTGCCCGAGGCGCTGCCGGGCATCGTTGGTGGCTTCACCATCACTTTGGTGACCATGATCAACTCCTCGGCGATGGCTGGGGCGATTGGCGCGGGTGGCCTGGGGGACATTGCCTACCGCTACGGTTATCAGCGTTTCGACAGCCAGATCATGCTCACGGTGATCGTGCTGCTGGTGATTCTGGTAGCCGCGATCCAGCTGGGTGGCGACCGTCTGGCGCGGGTGCTGAACAAGCGTTGAGGGCTGTGGTGTCCGTTCGGACGCCTTAGCGAGCAAGCTCGCTCCTACCAAGGACGGTGATCATCCCGTAGGAGCGAGCTCGCTCGCGAACAGGCCGCCAGGCCGTCATTGGCGGTATATTGGCCGCCTCCTCTCTAGCCACGCAGCCCGCCATGAAACTCGCCCCCGACGATCTCGACAGCATCACCGCCACCACCCTCGGCCACTACCAGCAGGTGGCCGAGGACTTTCGCGAAGGCACCCGCAACCACGATGTGAGCCAGAACATCGACGCGCTGCTGCGGCACATTCAGGGCTCGGCGCCATTCACCGTGCTGGATTTTGGCTGCGGCCCCGGCCGCGACCTGCAGGCCTTTACCCGCCTGGGCCATGTCGCCGTCGGCCTCGACGGCTGCGAGCGCTTCGCCCAGATGGCCCGGGAAGACAGCGGCTGCGAGGTCTGGCAGCAGGACTTCCTCAAGCTCGACCTGCCGGCTGAACGCTTCGACGGGATCTTCGCCAACGCGGTGCTGTTCCACATTCCCCGCCAGGAACTGCCGCGGGTGCTCAAGCAACTGCATGCCAGCCTCAAGGACGGTGGCGTACTGTTCAGCTCCAATCCCCGGGGTGACAACCAGGAAGGCTGGAACGGCCCGCGCTATGGTGCCTACCACGACCTGGCGGCCTGGCAGGCGTTGCTGACGGATGCCGGGTTCGTCGAGCTGGAACACTACTACCGCCCCGCCGGCCTGCCCCGGGAACAGCAACCGTGGCTGGCCAGCGTCTGGCGCAAGGCCTGATCCCCCTGCGAGGAGCCGGCTCGCCAGCTGCTACGAGGCCGTGGGGGGCCTACGCCCCCTGCAACGCCGCATACCCCGTAGGAGCCGGCTTGCCGGCGAAGGCACTTGCGAGTCAGGCGCCTGTCTCTCGGGCCTCTTCGCTGGCAAGCCAGCCCCTACGGAAATAGCCAGCGCCTACGAGGCCGTGGGCCGGGTGCGCTCGGTGTCCTTGCTCGGTTCCTTGATCTTGTACCAGGCCACGTACAGCGCCGGGAGGAACAGCAGGGTGAGCAAGGTGGCAACGATGATGCCGCCGATCATGGCGTAGGCCATCGGCCCCCAGAACACTTCCCGGGCAATCGGGATCATCCCCAGGCTGGCCGCCGCCGCGGTCAGCAGGATCGGCCGCCGTCGATGGTGGGTGGCTTCCAGCACCGCGTCCCAAGGGTGATAGCCCTCACGCTCGTATTCGTCGATCTGGGTCACCAGGATCACCGAGTTGCGGATGATGATGCCGATCAGCGCCAGGATCCCGAGGATCGCCACAAAGCCCATGGGCGTGCCCGTGGGCACCAGGGCCAGGACCACGCCGATCAGCCCCAGGGGCGCCACGCTGGCCACCAGGAACAGCTTCTGCACGCTGTGCAGCTGGATCATCAGGAAGGTCGCCATGAGGAACAGCATCAGCGGCACCACCTTGGCGATCGGCCCCTGGGCCTTGCCGCTTTCCTCCACGGTGCCGCCGGTGGCCACCGAATAGCCGGCGGGCAGTTGCGCGGCGAAATGGTCGATGTCCGGCTTCAGTTGCTTGACCAGGTCGGTGGGCTGGATCGCATCGCGCACCGCGGCCTTGATGGTGATGGTCGGCTTGCGGTCGCGACGCCACACCAGCGGCTGCTCCAGCTCGTAGCGCACGCTGGCGAACGCCAGCAACGGGATCGAAGTGCCGTTGGGGGTGACGATCTGCAGGTTCTGCAGGGTTTCCGGGGAGCCGCGCTCGTTGTCGTCGGCGCGACCGACCACGTTGATCAGGTAGATGTCGTCATGCACCTGGGTCACGGTGGAGCCGCTGACGATGCTGTTCATCAACTGCGCCACGTCTTCGGAGGACAGCCCCAGTTGCCGCGCCTTGTCCTGGGCGATGTCGATGCGCAGCACTTTGCCGGGCTCGTTCCAGTCATAGATGATCTCGCCGATGTGCGGGTTCTTGTCCAGCTCGGTGGCCAGTTCGATGGCGTGCTTGCGCACCTGGTCGATGTCCTTGCCACTGACCCGGTACTGAATCGGCCGCCCCACCGGCGGGCCCATTTCCAGGGCCTGCACATAGCTGCCGATGCCGACGAAATCTTCCCGCAGGCGTTTCTGCAAGCGCTGGGTCAGGGCCGTGCGTTGCTCCAGGCCCTTGCTGACGATCACCAGCTGGGCGTAGTAGGGGTTCTGCAGTTGCTGGTCCAGGGGCAGGTAGAAACGGATCGCGCCCTCGCCGATATAGGTGCTCCAGCGCTCGATGTCCGGGTCGTCCTTGAGGGTGGCCTCCAGGCGGTCCACGGCCTGACGGGTCTCGTTGATCGAAGCGTTCTGCGGCAGGTTGAGGTCAACGAGGATCTCCGGCCGGTCCGATGACGGGAAGAACTGGTTCTGCACGAAACGCATGCAGAACACCGAAGCCACGAACAGCAGCACGGTGATGCCGATGGCCCACCAGCGGTTGCGCATGGCCCACAGCAGGCCACCGTTGAAGGCCCGTCCGATACGCCCCGGCTCATCGGAATGGGGTTTGACGTTGGTGCTGAGGATGTGGATGCCGATCACCGGGGCAAACAGTACCGCGACTATCCACGACACCAGCATGGCCACCGCGATCACCGCGAACAGGGTAAAGGTGTACTCACCGGCAGAACTGGCGTTGAGGCCGATGGGCACGAAGCCGGCCACGGTCACCAGGGTCCCGGTGAGCATGGGAAAGGCGGTGGAGGTGTAGGCGAAGGTCGCTGCCTGCTCCTTGCTCTCGCCCTTCTCCAGCCGCGTGACCATCATTTCCACGGTGATCATCGCGTCATCCACCAGCAGCCCCAGGGCGATGATCAGCGCCCCCAGGGAGATCCGCTGCATGGTGATGCCGCTGTACTCCATGAACACGAAGACCATGGCCAGCACCAGCGGAATCGAGCAGGCCACCACCAGCCCGGCGCGGACCCCGAGGCTGATGAAACTCACCACCAGCACGATGATCACCGCCTCGAACAGGGCGCTGGTGAAACCGCCCACTGCCTCTTCCACCACCTCGGCCTGGTCGGAAACCTTGTGCACCCCGACGCCCACCGGCAGGTCGGCGGTGAGCTGGTCCATGCGGGCGTGCAAGGCCTTGCCGAAGTCCTGGATGTTGCCGCCCTTCTTCATGGCGATCGCCAGGCCGATGGCCGGCTTGCCATTGAAGCGGAACAGCGGCGTGGAAGGGTCGACATAGCCGCGGCTGATCTCGGCGATGTCCGCCAGCCGGTAGAAGCGGTCGTTGAGCCGCAGGTTGACCGTGGCCAGGTCCTTCTCCGAGGCGAACTGCCCGGACGTGCGCACCGAGATGCGCTCCGGCCCAGCCTCGATCACCCCGGCCGGAGTCACCGCGTTCTGCGATTGCAGGCTCTGCAGGACCTGGCGCTGGTCGATGCCCAGGGCCGCCAGCTTGCGGGTGGAGAAGTTCAGGTAGATGACTTCATCCTGCTCGCCGACCATCTCCACCTTGCCCAGGTTCGGCACTTCGCGGATCTGCGCCCGTACCTGTTCCACGTAGTCGCGCAGCTGGCGCATGCTCAGGCCATCGGCGGTGAAGGCGTAGATCGAGCCGAACACATCGCCGAACTCATCGTTGAACCCCGGGCCCTGCAGGCCCTGGGGAAAGTCGCCGCGGATGTCGTTGATCTTCTTGCGCACCTGGTACCAGATCTCGGGAATGTCCTTGGCACTGGTGGTGTCGCGCAGGTAGACGAAAACCGTCGATTCGCCGGGGCGGGTGTAGCTTTTCACGTAGTCCAGCGAGTCCAGCTCTTCGAGTTTCTTCTCGATGCGGTCGGTGACCTGCTTCAGGGTTTCTTCCTGGGTCGCACCGGGCCAGCGGGTCTGGATGACCATGGTCTTGATGGTGAAGGACGGGTCTTCCTCGCGCCCCAAATTCATGTAGGAAAACACGCCCATCAGCAGCGCGACGAACATCAGGTACCAGACGAAGGACTGATGCTTGATCGCCCACTCGGACAGGTTGAAGCTCCCTTTGCTGTCGGGCGTCATTGTGCGCGGTCCTCATCGATTTTGACTTTCTGCCCCGGCTTGAGGCTGTTGACCCCGGCACTGACCACCCGCTCGCCGGGCTTGACGCCCTGGCTGATCAACGCCGAAGCGCTGTCGCGGCTGAGCACCGTGACCTCGCGCGGAGCCACCGTCTGGCTCTGGGGGTCGACGACCCAGATCCGGGTCTTGCCCTGCACCTCTTGCAGGGCGGTCAGCGGCACCTCGGTGCGCGGCTCGATGGCCGAGCTCAGGGTCACGCTGATGGCGGTGCCCAGGCGAAAGGCCTCGGGCGTGTCCTTGAGGGTCAGGCGGGCGCGGCGGGTACGGGTTGCACTCTGGGCCTGGGGTTCGATCTCACGCACCGTGGCGGTGGTGCTGATGCTCGGATCCAGCTGTGCCGCGACCTTGAATTCCACACCGGCCGGCAACTGGTCCACCAGGCTGGCCGGCAGGTCGATCACCGCTTCCTTGATCTCCGGCCGGGCCAGGGTCACCACTTGCTGGCCGGCGGTCACCACCTGCCCGGCCTCGGCGTTCCAGGCGGTGATCACGCCGCCGTGATCGCTGCGCAGTTCGCTGTAGTTGAGCTGGTCCCGAGCCTGGCGTACCGAGGCCTTGGCCTGGTCCAGGGAGGCACCGGTGGTCTTCAGGTCGGTCTGGGCGATGTCCAGTTGCGCCTGGGCGCCCACGCCGCGATCGAACAGTTCCTGCTGGCGCCTGGCATTGGCCTGGGCGTTGATCCACTGCGCCTCGACCTTGGCCAGGTCGCCCTGGGCGGCCCGCAGCTGGTTCTGCTGGTCGGTGGGGTCCAGAGTGGCCAGCAAGTCCCCGGGGCCCACTTCGGCACCGACATCAACATTGCGGTTGGCAATGCGCCCCGGCACCCGGAAGCCCAGGTTGGTCTCGTAGCGGGCCTGGATGGTGCCGGCAAAACGCCCCAGGCTTTCCTCGGCCTGGGGCGCCACCCGGAACGACAGCACCGGGCGCACCGGCTCCGGCGCCGGCTCTTCCCTGGAGCAGCCCAGCAACAAGGCGCTGGCACACAACAACGGCAGCAGGCGCTTCATGGCTGTGCTCCCTGGTCGCTCGTTTGCGAGGCGATCTCCACGAACATCCCCGGGTGCAGCAACTGCCCACCCGCCACCACCACTTTCTCGCCGCCCTTGAGGCCGTCGCTGATGATCACCTTGCCGGTGAGGTAGCGCCCGACCTTCACCGTGTGCAGGGCCGTCTTGCCGTCCTCGCCCACCAGCCACACGGCAGGCTCGCTGAGATTCTTGGTCAGGGCCGACCAGGGCAGCACCACACTGGCCTTGCCATGGGCCCGGGCGGTGGCGCTGACCACCGAGCCCAGGTCCATGCCCGCCGGCAACGAATCGAGCACCACCTTGACCTGCACCGTGCCGCTCTGGGCCGAGACCACCGGCGTCACCTCGCGCACCTTGCCGGTGGTGGTCACCTTGGGGTTGTCCAGCAGGCTGATGTGAATGGTTTCCTGGCCCGGTGGCTGCATCAGCAGCGACTCGTAGACGTTGAACACCGCATCGCGCTCGCCATCCCGGGCCAGGCTGAAGATCGGCACCGTGGCCTGCACCACCTGGCCGACCTCGGCCTGGCGCGCGGTGATCACCCCCGGAGCCTCGGCCACCAGCTCGGTGTAGCTCAGTTGCTCGCGGGCGTTGGCCAGTTGCGCCTGGGCCGCGCTCAGGGCGCTCTGGCTGCTGCGCAGGGCGGCCTGGGCCGAATCGTATTCGCTCTGGCTGGTGTAGCCCTTGGGCAAGAGCTTCTGCTGGCGGACAAACGCCGCGCCGGCCTGCTTGACCCGGGCCTGCTCGGCGAACACCGAGGCCGCGGCAGAATCGACATTGGTCTGCAGGTCCTTGGGATCGAGCTTGGCCAGCACCTGTTGCGCGGTAACCCGATCGCCGACATCGACCATGCGCTGGATGATCTTGCCGCCGACGCGGAACGACAGTTCGGTCTGCACCCGGGCCTGGACGTCACCGGTCAGGGTCACCGAAGGGGCGAAGTCACTGCTCTGCACCTCCAGGATGCGCACCCGCGGGCGCTCCTTTTCCCCGGGCTTTTCCGCCCCGCAGCCGCCAAGCAGCAGCAACAGGGTCAATCCCACTATCCACTTCGAATTGAACGCAGCCATGCAGGCTCCTTTTGCGTGATGCTGTCTCGCCAGTGACGTTACGACTGTGAGCTTAGAACAGGGTTCAACCGCTGCACGCCAGTCTCATCAGAGAGGGTTTCGGTGGCGCGGAGCTTGCTCCCGCTGACCGGCCGGCACCCCGGGGCGCAGCAGCCGCAACGGCCCTCGACGCGCTCTATCCTGGCAAGCACAACGTCGGTTTCGAGGGCCGCCGCAAGCAAGCTGCGGCTTCACAAATCAGGCACACTGCGCACCACGCAACAGGAGACCCGGCATGCTCAAGACCCTGGCAGTGGCCAACTACCGCTCCATCAACAAACTGGTAATTCCCCTGGGTCGGCTGAACCTGGTCACCGGCGCCAACGGCAGCGGCAAGTCCAACCTGTACCGCGCCCTGCGCCTGCTGGCGGAGACCGCCCAGGGCGGCGTGGTCAACGCCCTGGCCAAGGAAGGCGGGCTGGAATCGACGTATTGGGCCGGGCCGGAACAGATCAGCCGACGCATGAGCCAGGGCGAGGTACCGATCCAGGGCGGGCCGCGCAAGGCCGCCAGACGCCTGCAACTGGGCTTTGCCGGTGAGGACTTCGGGTACGCGATCAGCCTGGGGCTGCCGGATTCCAGCGGCCATTTCATGTTGCCCGGGCACAGCTCGCCGATTGCCTCGCGCTTCACTCTCGACCCGTGGATCAAGCGCGAGAGCATCTGGGGCGGGCCCCTGTACCGCTCGGCCAGTGCCCTGGTGGACCGCCAGGGCCCGATGATACGAGCCCGTGCGGGCCGCCAATGGGAGGTGCTGGCGCAGCACACGAGCAGCGGCGACAGCCTGTTCGACCGGGTGGGCAACCTGAGTTCATCGCCCGAGGTCCTGCATCTGCGCGAGCAGATCCGTGGCTGGCGTTTTTATGACCACTTGCGCACCGACAGCCAGGCACCCGCGCGCCGACCACAACTGGGCACCCGCACCCCGGTGCTGCACCACGATGGCCGGGACCTGGCCGCCGCGTTGCAGACCATCATCGAAGTGGGCGATCAGCAGGCATTGCACGAAACCATCAGCGATGCCTTCCCCGAGTCGCGGCTGGAGATCGATGCCGTTCCGGGGGGGCTGTTCGGGGTGCAGTTCTATCAGGAAGGCCTGTTGCGACCGTTGTCGGCCGCGGAACTGTCCGACGGCACCTTGCGCTACCTGTTGCTGGTAGCGGCCCTGCTGACCCCACGACCACCGACCCTGATGGTGCTCAACGAACCGGAGACCAGCCTGCACCCGGACCTGTTGCCGGCCCTGGCGCGCCTGATCATTCGCGCCTCGCAGCAGTGCCAGGTGTGGGTGGTGTCCCACGCCCGGCGGCTGATCGCGGCCTTGCAGCAAGACCCCGAATGCAACTGCATCGTGCTGGAGAAACAACTGGGCCAGACCGCCATCGTCGGCCAGCGCATGCTGGACGAACCGGCGTGGAACTGGCCCGATTGACCCCTCCCCGCCGGCCCCGACTGCCATGCCCCCCGTAGGAGCCAGCTTGCTGGCGAAGAGGCCCTCAAGCCCTGCACCGTCCTCGCGGACGCCTTCGCTGGCAAGCCAGCTCCTACAAATACACCCTCTGTAGGAGCCAGCTTGCTGGCGAAGAGGCCCTCGAGCCCCGCACCGTCCTCGCGGACGCCTTCGCTGGCAAGCCAGCTCCTACAGGTCGGGCAGGATCAGCCCTGCCACTTGCCGCCTTCGACAATCACGCTTTCGGGCTTGGTGTCGTCGCTCAGTTCCTTGCGCACGTACTGGTCATACAGCTTGAGCAGGTACTTCTCCTCGCCCAGCTTGGCCAGTTCGGCATTCACCCAGTCCCGCAATTCGATGTTGCCCTTCTTCACCGCCGGGGCGATCGGTGCCTGCTCGCCCAGGGTCTGCGGCAATACGCGGTAGCCCGGGTTCTGCTTGGACCAACTGAACAGGATCAGGTTGTCCTGGGCATAGGCGTCACCGCGACCGTTGGCCAGGGCCTGCAGGGATTCAGTGTTCTTCTCGAACTTGAGCAGCTTCCAGTCCGGGTGGTTCTGGGTCAGCCAGATGTCCGCGGTGGTGCCGGTGGTGACGATGGTGGTGCGGCTCGCCAGGTCATCCAGGCTCTTCACTGCACTGCCTTCAGGCACCAGGGCCTGGACCGCCACCTTGAGGTTGGGGTTGGTGAACTCCACCGCTTCCTTGCGCTCCGGGGTCACGGTCATGTTGGCCAGGATCAGGTCGACCTTGTCGCTCTGCAAGAAGGGAATGCGGCTGGCCGGTTCCACGGCGACGAATTCAACCTTGTTCTCGTCCCCCAACAGGTCCTTGGCGAATTGCCGGCCGATGTCGGTATCGAAGCCCACGTAGCGCCCGGTTTCATCGACGAAACCGAACGGCGGCTTGTCGGTGAATACACCGACGATCAGCTTGTCCCGGGCCTTGATCTTGTCCAGGTAGCCGGCCGCCGGCGCGGCGCTGGCAGCGGTGGCCGCAGGCTTGGGTGCATCATTGGATTTATCGCAGCCGGCCAGCAGGGCCAGACCGAACAGCGGCAGTAACAACAGCGAAGACTTGGCAGTTTTCATAAGAGCTCCAGTTCCTTTTTAGGGGCTTTCTTGGGCAGTGCTTCAACGAAGGAGAACTTCTCCAGGAACTGCTGCGCGCGTGCGCTCTGCGGGTTCGTGAAGAAAGCCTCGGGGGTGTTCTGTTCCACGATGCGCCCGCCGTCCATGAACACGACACGGTCGGCCACGGCCCGGGCGAAGGCCATTTCATGGGTGACGATCAACAGGGTCATGCCGTCGCGGGCCAGGCCCTGGATCACTTGCAGCACTTCCTTGACCATCTCCGGGTCCAGCGCCGCGGTGACCTCGTCGAACAGCATCACCTGGGGGTTCATGCACAACGAACGGACGATGGCGATGCGTTGCTGCTGGCCGCCGGAAAGCTGCCGGGGAAAGGCCTCGCGCTTGTCCAGCAGGCCCACTCGTTCCAGCAGCGCCTCGGCCTGGGCCCGGGCTTCCCGGGGCTCGCGCTTCTGTACCTTGAGCGGCCCCAGGAGGATGTTGTCCAGCACGTTCATGTGGGGAAACAGGTGATAGCTCTGGAACACCATGCCGATCTGCTGGCGCACCTGGCGCCAGTCGGTGGCGGGGCTCAGCAGTTCGCGCCCGGCAAAACGCAGGTGGCCGCTGTGGGCGGTTTCCAGGCCGTTGAGGCAGCGCAACAGGGTGCTCTTGCCGCAGCCGCTGGGGCCGAGGATGACGATCACCTCACCCGCCGCCACGCAGAGGTCCACTTCCTTTAGCACCTGCTGCGGGCCGAAGAACTTGTTGAAACCCTGGAACTCGATCAATGCGCTCATGCTTGCGTCCAGCGCCGTTCCAGCACGCGGGAGGCGGCTGACAACGGGTAGCAGATAAAGAAGAAAAACAGAAACAGCACGCCGTAGATCAGCACCGACTCGTAGGTGCGCTCGATGATCTGCTGGCCGACCTTGATCACGTCCACCACGCCGATCAGCACCGCCAGGGAACTGGTCTTGATGATCCGCGTGTAGACGTTGATGGTCGGTGGCGTCATGCGTTTCAGCGCCTGGGGCAGCAACACGTAGCCGTACAACTGGGCACCGGAAAGGCCGATGGACAGCCCTGCCTCACGCTGGCCCCGGGGCAGGGACTGCAGCGCCCCGCGCACCACCTCGCCGACCTCGCTGGCGGCCCACAGCGACAGCACCAGCACCGCGCAGGTGAAGCTGGGAATGCTGAGGCCGAAGAAGATCGGAAAGCCGAAGAACAGCAGGTACAGCCAGACCAGCACCGGAATGGCCCGGAACAGCTCCAGGTAGATCCGCAGCGGCACGTCCAGCACCTTGCGCTGCAGGCTGCGCAGCACGCCGTAGAGCACGCCGCCCAGGGTGCTGAAGGCAATGCTCAGCAAGGAAATCGACAAGGTCTGCGCAGCGCCCCTGGCCAGTTGCGGCAGGGACACCAGCAACAGCTCAAGACCCGAACTGGCCATGCTGCAACCTCCTTTCCAGACGGCTGAGCAACAGCGACAGGGGCAGGAACAACAGCACGCAGATCAGCGTCAGCACCGCGAGCATTTCGTAGGTCTTGTAGTACAGGGCGATGTAGCTCTTGGTGGTGTAGAGAATTTCCGGCACCGCCACCGCCGAGACCACGGTGGTTTCCTTGAGCAGGAAAATGAAATTGGCGAACAGCGATGGCAGGCTGAGGATCCCGGCCTGGGGCAGGATCACGTAGCGCAGCAACTGCCACTGCGACAGGCCGATGGAACGCCCCGACTCCAGCTGCGCCTGGGGCACGGCTTCCACGCCGGCCCGCAGCACCTCGGTGAGGTAGGCGCCGCCAAGAAAAGTCATGGTGATGATCGCCGCGGTGAAGCCGGAGACCTTGATCCCCAGGGCCGGCAAGGCGAAGTAGACGAAGAACAGCTGGATCAGCAGCGGTGTGTTGCGCGCCAGTTCAACGTACAGGCCGATCAGCCGGTGCAGGTAAGGGGTGCGAAATACCAGGAGCGTGGAGTTGATCAGGGCCACCAGCAGGGAAGTGCCGATAGCGATCAGGCCGACCTGCAGGGTTACCCCAACGGCTTTGAGAAAGGCCGGCAGGGTGCTGAGGATAAAGGCGTAGTCGAGGGTCATTGAAAGTCCTGGACGCCGCTGGGATACAGCGGCGGTGGTGCAGTCCATGGGGCGATGGGTAACCGCCCGGCTGCCGCGACTTTATAGCTATAAAAAGCAGAATTTAAATACCGTTAAGGCATATTGATATCACCCAAAAACCTAACCCGCGGATTTGCCGGGCTGGCGCCCAGCTACTACCTTCTCTGCCGGGCCTGCCGGGTTCTTTCGCGCTCGAACAGCCCCACTGGACGCTGCACTTCTCAAGGACGACCACCATGGCCGATGCAAAGACCCCGCAACCCCTGGACCCCCATGAACTGATGAAATGGCTGGCGGCCCTGCGCCGGGCCACCCAGCCCACTGCCAAAAACGCCCCTGTGTAGGCGCCGGCTCCTACGGTTTTTTCCGGCGCAATAAAAAACGCCGACGCTGCGCTAGCCGTCGGCGTTTAAACCTTGAAGGGGTTTGTCGCGTCAGTAGCCTAGTTCATCAGAACGCCGGCAGTACTGCGCCGCTGTATTTTTTCTCGATGAAGGCTTTGACTTCCGGGCTGGTCAGGGCCTTGGCCAACTTCTGGATGGCCGGGCTGTCCTTGTTGTCCGGGCGGGCCACCAGGTAGTTCACGTAAGGCGAATCGGAACCTTCGATGATCAGCGCATCCTTCGCCGGGTTCAGGCCGGCTTCCAGAGCGTAGTTGGTGTTGATCATGTCCAGGTCAACCTGGTCCAGGACCCGCGGCAGCATGGCCGACTCAAGTTCCTTGAACTTGAAGTTGTGCGGGTTCTTGGCGATGTCCTTGGGCGTGGCCACGGCGTTCTTCGGGTCCTTGAGCTCGATCAGGCCGGCCTTCTGCAGCAGGATCAGGGCGCGGCCACTGTTGCTGCCTTCGTTGGGGATGGCGATGGTTGCGCCATCTTTCAGCTCGGCCAGGGTCTTGACCTTCTTCGAGTAACCGCCGAAAGGTTCGACGTGCACGCCGATCACGGTTTCCAGGTGGGTGCCTTTGCCTTCGTTGAAGCTTTTCAGGTAGGGCAGGGTCTGGAAGTAGTTGGCGTCCAGGCGCTTCTGGTCGACCTGCACGTTGGGCTGCACGTAGTCGGTGAAGACCTTGATTTCCAGGTCCACCCCTTCCTTGGCCAGGGTCGGCTTGATCAGCTCGAGGATCTCGGCGTGGGGCACCGGGGTCGCAGCGACCACCAGCTTCTCGCCAGCCTGGGCGATACCTGCGCTCAGGGCTGCCGCCAGTGCGGTGAACAACAGAACTTTTTTCATGCAAGGTCCTTAGGTGTCGAGGTCGACGACGGCTTCAAATAGGGAACTGATTGAGGTGCCAGTGAAGTGCCACTGCTGGCGTGAGGCGGACAATACCGAGATTTTTTATTCCCGAACAATATCTTTTTCGCAAGAACTTATAACTTTTTTACGGGTACAAAATGGATAGCTGGCTAGCCTGCCGGTACGTCTCGTTGCTCCGTTACACAACGCCTGCGATCTATCGATTACCGACTTCAATGGCAACCTTGGTAATGACCGACGTCAGTGCCTTCTCCAGTGCACCATCACCCTCCAGGCTGGCGTAAATGTCATACCTCACTTCATGCTTCGAGTTCATCCAGCGCAACCCGGTCTTCCTGACTCCGCCCACTACTTTTTCCGACGTTTTCACCAAGGGCTTACCGAGGTCTTGAGGCTTGGCGTAATCATCGTCGTAAACAACTACACGCTGCGTCAGCTCACGTTCATAGTGGGACTCGTAGGTGACAACATAGTCAGCACCGCACGAATAAAGTGACATGACACCGTTCAAACCGCCTTCCTTCATCTCGACACCGGAGGGGGCTTCTTTGGAAAACTGACATCCCAATTTTTCAATTGCCGCTCTCGACTCCGATTTGAACCTGACTGCTTTAGATAGCCTTTTATCGGTCTTCTGAGCGAGTGTGACCATCGAACTGAATTGCTCGAAGCTTGGAAAGCTCGATCTTTTCTCAGGCTCAATTCGGGATGAGGCGGGTCTCTTGTTAATGATACTTTGAATATGTGCATTACCACTTAGAGGGTGAATTTCCAACTCCGCAATTGCCGAGAATGAAACAAGCAACATGCTTATGCAGATCATCAACAAGCGCATCATCACCACTCCGTCAGATTGCAAGAGGTCGTGTAGGTTTCGAGGCAGGGCGAACCGTCAGCTACGCTTGGAGACCAGCCAGGAGTACAGACATTGACAAGCAGATGATCCTGTTGAGCGCTGTAGTCAGGATCGCCATATTTCCCGTCCGCATAATGGAAACCGTAGACTTCCCAATCCATGCCACAAAATCCGCAACCTGCATAAGACCGCCAGGTACTGTCGGATTTATCGTAAAACTCCCTGTAACTGCCATCCACAGTGTTGTATTGCACAGACGATGTTTCTAATTTCCATGTACGTATCGTGTCCCAACTGACTGACTCGTTGAAGCCGAAACAGTTGGCACGAGAAAACATCGCCAGTTCAGTGAGATACGCATAGGCGTTGGGGGTCAGAGCAGATAGAAAAATGACCGCACAAGATACTCTTCTCATAAAAATCCCTTTAATGCTTGAAGCAGATTTCCTTTTCGAAGAAGTTAATGCAAATCATTTGCATGTACAACCATTGCTTTTGCAATAACTCTCGTGCTCGCTCCGCTCTACAATCCCAACCGCTGCGCAACCTTCTCCAGCACAGCCTTCAACCTTCCGCGCTCACTCTCACTTCCCCGCAGCAACACCTCTATTTGCCGCTCCAACTCACTCAGCGGTGACACTTTTTCCGGCAGGTTGAGGTGCTCGGGGAGTATCTCCTCGCCGCTGCTGACCAGCAGCGCAAAGTGAATGACGTTCTCCAGCTCCCGGGTGTTGCCCGGCCAGCTGTGGCGATTCAGGGCCTGCTGCGCGGCTTCGCTGATCAGCGGCACCGGCAGGTCCAGGCGCTGGCTGTAGATGCCGAGGAAGTATTCGGCCAGGGACTCGATGTCTCCCACCCGTTCCCGCAGCGCCGGCAGTTCCAGCTGGCCTTCGCTGAGGTAGCGATACAGGCGCTCGTGAAACTTGCCCGCCGCCACCGCCTGGGCCAGGTCGATGCTGGTGGCCGCCACCAGGCGCACGTCCACCGGGCTCGGTTGCTGGGCGCCAACCCGGGTCACTTCGTGGTTCTCCAGGGCGGCCAGCAGCTTGGTCTGGATCGGCAGCGGCAGGTCGCCGATTTCATCCAGGTACAGGGTCCCGCCGTTGGCCGAGCCGAACCAGCCGGCGCGGCTGCTGGCCGAACCGCTGAAACTGCCGGCGGCATAACCGAACAGTTCGGCGTCGGCGTAGGTCGGGCTGATGGCGCCGCAGTTCACCGAGACGAACAGGCCACTGCGATCGCTGGCACGGTGGATGTGCCGGGCCAGCAGCTCCTTGCCGGTGCCGGTTTCACCACGGATCAGTACCGAGACCGAACGCGGCGCCAGTTGCTCCAGCTCTTCGCGCAACTGCCGCGAGCGCGGGTCGACGAACACCAGCGCCTTGGCGCGGATGCTCAGGGGGCTTTTCTCGGCATCGGGGAAGGTCAGCAACGGCTGACCGAATGGGGTATGGGCACTCATGGCAGGCTCCCGCCCCAGACCGCCGGGGGACGGGGCGTTTAAACGAAAAAAGGACGATCAGGCACGACGCAGGGCGTGTTGTTCCATGCGGTTCTGCAAGCGGTACAGATAGGCGAAACCCTGCTCCCAGCGATGGTGGCCGGACTTGACGTTGATATGGCCGGCGCCGGCCAGGATCCCGGCCTCGGCGCCCCAGTCACGGGCCAGCTCCAGGGCCCGCGGCGCGCTCACGGCACTGTCGTTATCCGAGCTGACCACTTGGCTGGGGAACGGCAGCAGGTGCCGGGGGATCGGCGCGAAATTGCGCAGCGCCGGGGCACAGGCCGGGCGCTCGACGTCCGCCGGGGCCACCAGCAACGCACCGCGCACCTGGCGCAGGGCCGCTATGGGCGCGCGCGCGGCCCAATGAGCCACGGTAATGCAACCCAGGCTGTGGGCAATCAGGATCACCGGAGTGTCGTCGGCGGCAATGGCCTCGGCCAGGGCCGCCACCCAATCTTCGCGGCGCGGCGTCAGCCAGTCGGCCTGCTCCACCCGCGCGCTGTTGGGCAGGCTGTTCTGCCAGTGGGTTTGCCAATGATCTTCTGGCGATCCTTGCCAGCCCGGCACAATCAAGTAGCGAATGGATTCGTTGCGCATGGGGAACTCTCCTGCTGCGTGTCTGTTCCCGGACGAGTATAGGGAGGGGATTTATATTCGTTAAGGAATAAGAAGCTATTTATTAATTCCTTAAACGAATATAAAACTTCCCCCGGCCTCCGTAGGAGCCGGCTTGCCGGCGAAGGGGCCCGCAAGCCTTGCACCGCGCTCAAGGACGCCTTCGCTGGCAAGCCAGCTCCTACATCTGGCGCGATTACGGCGGTGTTCTTGTAGGGGTCGGCTTGCCGGCGAAACGGCCCGCAAGCCTTGCACCGCACTCAAGGACGTCTTCGCTGGCAAGCCAGCGCCTACATCTGGCGCGATTACGGCGGTGTTCTTGTAGGAGCCGGCTTGCCGGCGAAGGGGCCCGCAAGCCTTGCACCGCGCTCAAGGACGCCTTCGCTGGCAAGCCAGCGCCTACGGCTGGCGCGATTTCGGTGGGGGCCTTGCGGGGGCTTTTCGCCAGGCAAAAAAAAGGCCGCACCCTGCCAAGGAGACGGCCTGAAAAGTCGTGGCGTTGTTGCTCGGTCTCAGCGCGCGGTAATCACCGACAGTTTGGTGATGCCCGCACGCTCGATGGACGCCATGGCTCGGGCCACTTCGCCGTAGTTGACGCCATCGTCGGCCTGCAGCTGGACCCGCACTTGCGGGTCCTTGGCCTTGGCCGCTTGCAAGTTGGTTTCCAGCAGGTCCGGCTGGATCTCGTCCTTGTTGATAAAGAGTTTGCCGGCACCGTCGATGCTCACCACCAGCGGGTCTTTCTGCTCCACCGGGGCCACGGCCTCGGTCTTGGGCAGGTTGATCGGAATGGCGTTGGTCAGCAGCGGCGCGGTGACGATGAACACCACCAGCAGCACCAGCATCACGTCCACCAGCGGCGTGACGTTGATCTCACTCAGCACTTCATCGCTGTCTTGGGTGGAAAAGGCCATGTCAGGACGCCTCCTTCACTTTTTGCGGGCTGCCCTGGGCCGCGGCCTTGTGCACGCTCGGGTGGATCAGCACGCGAAAGGAGTTCTTCTGCGCCAGGCTGTAGAAGTCGTGGGCGAAGTCGTCCAGGTCCGCGGCCGTGAGCTTCAGGCGCCGCAGGAAGTAGTTGTAGACCAGCACCGCCGGCACTGCGACGGCGATCCCCACCCCCGTCGCCACCAGGGCTGCGCCAATGGGACCGGCCACGGTTTCCAGGCTCGCCGAACCAGCAGCGCTGATGCCTTTCAAGGCTTCCATGATCCCCCACACGGTGCCGAACAGGCCGATGAAGGGCGAGGTGCTGCCGATACTGGCAACCACCGCCAGGCCGGTTTCCAGGGAACGACGCTCACGCACGATCTGCTGGCGCAGGGCACGTTCGAGACGGTCCTGGTGGTTGATTGCCTGGCTCAGGTCCGCCGCGTGGGGCGCTTCGCCAACCTGGATCGCCGCATAGCCGGCCTGGGCCACCCGGGCCGCCGCGCCGGGCTGGGTTTCACTCAACGAGGCAGCGGAGTCGAGGCTGGACGCTGCCCAGAACTGATTGTGGAACTTGCGATCCTGGGACTTGAGGCGGGCGAACTGCACGCCCTTGACCAGGGCCAGGCCCCAAGTGGCGACGGAGAAGACCACCAACAGCCAGATCACCGCGCTTTCGATGGATTCCAGTGGAGATGCCAGTAACGTCATGATGTGTTCCCTCTGTGTAAGCGTTTAGCGCGTGTTGGTTGATCGGCCTTGCGGCTCAATGAATCTTGAAATCTATGGGTACGCTGACCCAGCCGTCCTGGGCCACGTCGCCCTGCTTGGCAGGGACGAAACTCCAGCGCTTGACCGCGGCCAGGGCGGCGTCATCGAGTTGCTGGCGACCACTGCTCTTCTGGATCTGGATCTCGCCCGGCTTGCCGCTGGCCAGTACATGCACCCGCAGCAGCACCGTGCCTTCCCAACCGCGACGCTGGGCCAGCGACGGATATTCCGGCGCCGGGTTCTTCAAGTACGCGGCATTCGCCGAAGCCGGGGTCACGGGCGCCGGGACCGGTGGCGCGGGCGGAGCCGGAGCGGCTACCGGGGCCGCGGGCTGTGGCGGCGCCGGAGTCTGCTGCACCGGTTTGGGCGCAGGTTTCGGCTCGGGCTTGGGCACCGGCTTGGGTTTGGGTTTGGGCACCGGCTTGGGCGGTGGCGGCTTCACGGCCAGCTCGTCCTCCACTGGCGGTGGCGGCTCCACCACCGGCTGTACCGGCTGTGGCGGTGGGGGCTCGACCACCGGCGGCGCCGGGCGCGAGAACTCGATGGTCATGGGCGGGATTTCCGGCGGCACGATCGGCAGCACCGGGGTAGGCTTCTGGCTCAGCCAGTAGATCACTGCCGCGTGCAGTACCAGGGCCGCGGCGCCGAGGATGATGGCCTCACGGCGACGCAATATCCCCTTGGGCGTGCGTTGCAGACGCAATTGGCCCAGCGGCAAGCGGTGAGGCCGGCCGAGGTCGACCAACTCGCCGCTCGGTGCCTGGCGCCACAGCACCTCGTGTGCACTGGCGGCGGTCTGGACATTGCCCATGGATTCACTCCCTACGATCTTTTGAAAAACCCGGCACCGGCGTTTGAACTGCCCCCACGCAACGGTGCCGCGGGGTCAATGATCAGTGCCCCGTGCTTATCTCTTAAAGTAATCTTTCAAGTTATAGATAGATCGAAATCGAATACCTGATTTCGCGAAAAAGCCCCAGGCCCCGTGGTTCAAGGGCTGCAGCCAAGAGGGAAAAACACCATGCCTTGCGGGCATCGAAAATATTCCCGCAAAGCATCGAAACAAGACGCTTGGCGGGGGATGGAACAGCTCTCCAAGCAGCAGCGCCCCCTCAAGATCAGCCCTTGCGCTGCTTGAACAATCTTGTGAAGGGGCATTCCAGGGCCGCTGGGGCACTGTGCTACCGGCATGAGGCGACGAGATCCCGGCGGCCGCCTGTTATCGAACGCGCGACGGCTAGGCGAACCTGTTCCGCAACTCGCCCCCCGGATGATCGGCCTGTACAGCCCTGGTGCAGACGAACCTGGCCAACCAGCAGACAGTCATCGCCTGGCCACTTGCGGCTTGACGCTTGCCACTGCCCGCAACTGTTCCTGTAGCTCCTTGCCGGCCCGGCTCAAGCCACTGCCGGCGTACAACGCCAGGCGCACGCCCTGGATGTCCGGCAAACCGCTGTCGGCGTCGAGCACGCGATGCCCCTTGCCCAGCACCCGCACCGGCAACAGGCTGATGCCCAGGCCCGCCGCCACCGCCGAACAGACGCTGGCCAGGCTGGCGCTGGAATAGGCGATGCGCCACGGCCAGCCACCGACTTCCAGGTGATGGAGCATTTCCTGGCGATACAAACCGCCCACCGGGAACGCCACCAAAGGCAGCGGATCGCGGCCAAAGGCGGGCTGGCGAACGCTATCGACCCAGCACAGCGGCTCGGGCCAGGAGTCCACGCAGTCATCGCTGTGGCCCATCTGCTTGACCAGCAGCAGGTCGAACTCACCCCGCCGGTACTGGCGCAACAGCTCAGGGCCCAGGCCGCTGCTGACCTCCAGGCGCACTGCCGGGTAGTCCAGGCCAAAGCGCGAGAGCATGGGCATCAGGCGCTCGGCGGCGAAATCTTCCGGCACCCCGAGGCGCAGGACCTCTTCGCCGCGCTGGTTGACCAGCATATCGCTGGCCTCTTCATGCAGCGCCAGGATGCGCCGGGCGTAGGCCAGCAGCCGCTCGCCCTCCACCGTGGCCACCACCCGGCGCTGGTCACGGTCCAGCAACTGGCAGCCCAGGCTCTCTTCCAGGCGCCGTACCTGCTGGCTCACAGTGGACTGGGTGAGGTGCAGGCGCTCGGCGGCGCGGGTGAAGTTCTGGCTGTCGGCGACCGCGACAAAACTGCGTAACAACACCGGATCCAACATGTTGACCTACCATCCTGACTGCCACTGGTTGGCATGATTATATTTAATTTCAGAATACCCAGGGCCGTCACCATACTTCCCTTTCATCAGCCGGAACGGGAGGTTCTCATGCAACTCAAGCGTTTTCTCAAACGCGGCCTGATCGCCGCCGGCCTGTTCACTGCGGGGGTGGTCATGGCCAGCGATGGCGCGTTGCTGGAAGCGGTACGCAAGGGGCAACTGCAACAGGTGCAACAGTTGCTTGAGCAAGGCGCGGCGCTCGATGGCCGTGGCCTGGACGGCAGTAGCCCGCTACTGGTGGCCACCCGGGACAACCGCATCGACATCGCCCGGGCGCTGATCGAGGCCGGGGCCGACGTCAACCGCAAGAACCTGATCCAGGACAGCCCCTACCTGCTGGCCGGCGCCAGCGGTCACAACGAAATCCTCAAGCTGACCCTGGCCCACGGCGCCGACCTCAAGAGCACCAACCGCTACGGCGGCACCGCGCTGATCCCGGCCTGCGAACGCGGCCACGTGGAAACCGTGCGCCTGCTGATCGAGGCCGGCGTCGAGCTGGACCACGTCAACCACCTGGGCTGGACCTGCCTGATGGAAGCCATAGTGCTGTCCGACGGCGGCCCGGCGCACCAACAGATCGTCGCCCAACTGATTGCCGCCGGCGCCGACCTGAACCTGCCGGACCGTGCCGGCCTCAGCCCGTTGCAACAGGCCGAGCGCCGTGGCCAGGGCGCCATCGCCAAGCTGCTGCGCGATGCCGGCGCTGCCTGAGCCCGCCCCTCTTTTGAAGGAACCTTGCATGCACGACGATCAACACTACCTGCAACAGACCGTGGCACTGGCCCGGCGCAATGTCGAACAGGGCGGCCGCCCGTTCGGCGCATTGCTGGTGCGCAACGGCCGGGTACTGGCCGAGGCGGTGAATGAAATCCACCTCAGCCAGGACCCCACCGCCCACGCCGAGATGCTGGCCATCCGCGCCGCCAGCAGGCAATTGGGCCCGCGCCTGGATGATTGCGTGATCTACGCCAGCGGCCAGCCCTGCCCCATGTGCCTGGCCGCCATGTACCTGTGCGGCGTGTCCCGCGCGGTATTCGCTGCCAGCAATGAGCAAGCAGAGCCGTTCGGCCTGTCCACCGCGGCCATCTACCAGCAACTGAGCAAGCCCCTGGAAGCCCAGCGCCTGCCGGTGCTGCACCTGCCCCAGGCAGCGATGAGCGCCCTCTACCAGGATTGGCAGGAGCGTCATGCAGCGAACTGAATCCACCTTCCAGCGCTGGGCCGGCTGGGCCCTGCTGGTGTGCCTGGGGCTGAACCTGCGGCCGATCCTCAGCTCGGTCAGCCCGCTGCTCAACGAGATCCGCGGCGCCACCGGCATGAGCTTCCAGAGCAGCGCCTGGCTCACCAGCCTGCCGGTGATCTGCATGGGCCTGGTGGCCTTGCTCGGTGTACGCATCGAAGCCCGCCTGGGCGAGCGTCGGGGCGTTTCCCTGGGCTTGCTGCTGGTGCTGCTGGCCTGCCTGGTGCGGCTGTTCTTCGGCCAGGCCGCGGCCTTGCTCGCCACCGCCCTGCTCGGCGGCGCCGGGGTGGCCTTGATCCAGGCTCTGGTACCGGCGTTGATCAAGCGCCAGTTCCAGCACCGGGTGGCCCTGGCCATGGGCGTCTACTCGGCCTCGCTGATGGGCGGTGGCGGCATTGCCGCCCTGCTCAGCCCGCAGGTGGCCAGCCACTTCGCCAACTGGCAGGCGGGGCTTGGCGTCTGGCTGCTACCGGCCATGGCGGCGCTGCTGCTCTGGGCCTGCCTGCCCCTGGGCGCCGGCCGCCGCAACGGCAGCCCGGCTCCCCTGGCCGGGCTCTGGAACAACCGCCGCGCCTGGCTGCTGGCGCTGTACTTCGGCCTGGTGAACTGCGGCTACATGAGCATGGTGGCCTGGCTGCCGGCCTACTACCTGCAGATGGGCTGGAGCGCCAGCCAGAGCGGTTCGCTGCTGGCCTTCATGACCCTGTTCCAAGTCAGCGCCGCCCTGCTGATGCCGGCCCTGGCCCAGCGCAGCAGCGACCGCCGACCGCTGCTGGGCATCAGCCTCGCGGCCCAGGCCGTGGGTTTTCTCGGGCTGGTGCTGTGGCCCTTGCAGAGCCCGCACCTGTGGGTGGCGCTGATCGGCTTCGGCCTCGGAGCGTGCTTTGCCCTGAGCCTGATCCTCACCCTGGATCACCGGCGCGACCCTCGGGAAGCCGGGCAACTGGCGGCTTTTGTCCAGGGCGTGGGCTTTCTGATCAACGCCGTTTCGCCATGGCTCAGCGGCTGGCTGCGGCAAGTCACCGGCAGCTTTGTCAGCGCCTGGTGGGTGCTGATCGTGGGTGTCCTGGCGATGCTGCTCCTGACCCGGATCTTCAGCCCCGCCAGCTATCAGGCCCGGGCCCAGCTCGATACCGCGCCCCAACCGGCCTGACACCGGCCCTCCAACCCACCGCCTGCCAGCACGGCAGGCGGCGTTCTTCATGTCGCCACAGCACCACTATCCTTCTCGACCGGCTAAGATCGGCCGCCAACGCCTCTCGCGACAACGGGCACACACTCAACTCAGGACACAGGAATAGCGATGGACGCTGCAACGATCGGCCGCTGGGTAAGCAGCCTGGGGCTCAGCCATGAAGAACTGATCGCCCGGGGAGAACGCATCGAGACCCCGACGGACAAGATCTACGACGAATTCGATTGGCTGACCGTGATCGTCGAGCCCGGCCTGATGCTGGACTTCTGGGAAGACAGCCTGGCCCTGGAAAAGGTATTGATCGAGCTCATGCCCCTTGAACAGGGGCGCTCCTTCTACAGGGGCGAGCTGCCCGCCCCGTTCTCGCGCAGCATGACCCACGCCGACATCCGCAACCTGCTGGGTACGCCCCTGCGATCGGGGGAGCGCAGGCCATCAGCAGATGGGCAATACACGCTCAACGCCTGGGAGAGCTACCGCCTGCCGGAGCACCTGCATCCCGGTGCGCGGGTTGGGTTCGTCTATAGCGCCGACCGGCAGATCAAGGTCCTGTCGTTCGACTTGCTGGAGCCGCAGCGCGACTGATTCGGCCACACAGAGTGGCTCGTGGAAACTCGCGGCGATCCGCCAGGCATCAGAGGACCGGCGCGAGATCGCCAAGCAAGGCCCTGCGGTCCTTTTCGCAGCCTCGCAGGCTCGGCAGCGGCGACAGGAAACGTGGAGGACGACAGAGATAGGCCGGCCGGCAGGCCGCCGGCAGATTTTGATCTTGCTCTGGCTTTTGATCTTCCTGCCCCCTTAGACACGATGGCCAAACGCAGGCGAGGCACCGAGTGGAGGGGCAGGTGCCTTTGGTTACTTTGGGCTGGCCGGCATTCCGGGCTTCAAAGTGACTCGCTGCAAGAGCGAAACCATAAGTGGCCGTGACCGCAGCAATGGATAGGTACACCAATAAGACCCCAACCTCAGGTTTTACGGCCACTACGCGCCCGAGCGGGAACAAGCTCCCTCGCCACAGCATGATTCCTGGCCTGGAGTCGTGAGGATTATTGAAAATAAATTATTGTAATTCGATAATTTTTTATCAATAATTTGCCACCCCCAAAGTTTTGCAAGGAATAACGCATGAACTCCCAAATCAACGGCTCGGCCCAGTACCGCTTACGACGGGTCGGCCTGCTGGCCGCGATCCTGGCCTGGGTCATGGGCGTGGTGGAGCTGGGCGGCAATGCCGGGCTCTGGATCTACAGCAAGGACCAGGTCCTGGGCGCCCTGCTCAGCGTATTCGCCGAACACTCGCCGCGCCTGCTGGAAGCCGACTTCAAGCTCTCGTCGCTGAGCTTCGCCCTGCTGGTGATCCTCGACTTCCTGCCACTGCTGCTGTCGAGCTTCGCCCTGTACCTGACCGGCGTGTTCTTCCTGCGCCTGTCCCGTGGCGAAACCTGGAGCGATCGCAACATCCGCATCCTCTGGCGCGTGGGCATGCTGTGGATAGTCGCCCCGGCCACGTTCCCGATGATGGAAACCCTGCAAGGCCTGGCCCTGTCCATCGACCTGCCGCCCGGCCAGCGCATCCTGCAGATTTCCGCGGGCTTCTCGTCCTACGCGGCCTACGAGGTGGTCAAAGGAATCTTGCTCTGCTCGTTTTCCATTATCATGCGCGACGCCAAAGTCCTCAGTGATGAGCACAGTCACTACATATAGAACAATGAGATGACCATTATCGTTCGGCTTGACGTTGTCATGGCTAAAAACAAGATTCGCTCGAAAGAGTTGGCCGCCATCCTGGGCATTACCGAGGCCAATCTGTCGTTGCTGAAAAATGGCAAGGTCAAGGGGATGAAAATCGAGACCCTGGACAAACTCTGCGCCGCACTCGACTGCCAGCCCGGCGACCTGCTGGAATATCAGGCCACCGAGCCCGCGTGACACCCCCGCGTTTGTTTGATCCGAGTCCCGATCGTTAAAGCCTTACCACTCCTCACGTTGCACATTGGCTTATTCATGACTCGCTACCTGCTCTGCCCGCTGCTTTTGCTCGCCTGTCTTTTGACCGGCTGCGCCAACAAACTCGAAGTGGCGATTGCCGCCACTCCGGCCCCGGACTACTACTTCGACCCTCAGGCCCCGGTGCTGGTAAGCATCAACGGAGCCAACGATGCCCACGGCCTCAACGCCAGCTACTACCTGCGCGACATGGTCGCCGCCCTGCATGGCATGGGTTTCAAGCAGGTCTACACCGATACGTCGCTGCCCAAGAACCATCCGCCGTTCCGAATGAACTTCACCCTCGACGTGGGCAGTGAAAAGGTCAGCTACCGCTACACCGCCACCGACTACGGCCAGGTGCCCAGCAGCACCAAGACGGTGTGCAAGCAGAGCTCCCATAAAGACAAGAACCTGGTGTGCAACAGCACCCCGACCACAACCTGGGGCCCGGTGGGTTCCTCGGAGCGCACCGGCTACACCACCCTCAGTACCTTCAACATCAAGGCCAAGGACGAGCAGAGCCGGCGCACGGTATTCCTGCTGCGGGCCTCGTCCTATAACGAGGACTGCCAGGACGCCAAGGTCGAGGATTTCCTGGTGCAGGAAAGCCTGGACAACCTGGACTTCCGCAACCGGGTGCAGCGCAAATACACCGTCACCCTGCCCGAAGGCCATAGCTGCAAATAAGCGCCTACCCCGCACCGGGCGACACGCCTACAATCGCCCCTCGACGCCCACCCGATCCTCCATCGGGCGGGCGCGGTCCCTCAACGACAAGGCGCATGTCGAGCATGACCCTGGATTGGAATGCCTGGGAAATAGAACCCGGATCTATCGTGGACGAACAGCTGATCGCCCAGGTGCAGCATCGCCTCGGCGTCGAGTTTCCGTCGCTGTACCTGGAGCTGGTGCAGTACGCCGAGGCCGCCACGCCGGGGATCGGCGGCTTCGCCTATGACGGCGGCTACACCTGCATCAGCGAGTTCTTCGAATTCGGCCTGAGCAGCCAGCCCTGGACCCTGCTCTGGTACGCCAGCCCTGGCCGTGTGCCGGGGCTCGCCGCAGGCTGCCTGCCGATTGCCCGGGATGCCGGCGGCCTGCTGATCTGCCTGGACTTCAACAGCCCGGCCGTGGCGGTGGAAATCTTCGACCCCGAGAGCGCCAGCCGTTACCCGGTGGCCGCCGATTTCAAGGCCTTTGTCGAGCTGTGGCAGCCATGAACACACCGCGCAAATGGATAGTCGTGCCCACCAGCAAAGACGCCCAGCAACGCCTGGACCTGGACCAGTGCCTGCCAGGAGACCTGGAGGAACTGGCGCTGTCCCCGGAGCAGTGGGCAGCCCTGTCCCGCAGCGACCTGCTGCCCAGTTTGAACCGTGCCCTGGGCACCCTGATCGATGACTACGAGGACGCGTCGATCCAGGGCCAGGCCGCCCTGGCCACGGCCCTGTCGATCCTGACCCGGGCCGCTACGGCGCAAGACGAACTGCTCCCCAAGCTGATCGCCTTGAATCGACTGGCCCTGGAACGCGACACCGGCCTGTTTTTCTACTTCTGAGGCCATCCCAGGGCTGCTCCCGCACCTGATTTGTGGCGAGGCCGCCCGCCCCCGGGAACCTGCTCAAATCCCCGCCTGTTTGAGCCCCGAGTCCGGCACGCTCACTGCCGTTTCCGAACGCGGCGTGCCCTGGGGCACCCAGTCGTAACTCACCGGCAGAGCCCGGTACACCCAGTTGCTGATGGCCTCGCTGCCCGGTGCCTTGCCCAGATAGGGGCTGACGTATTCCCAGACGATTTCACCGCCGGCCGTCACCTGGAAGAAGCGCCCGTTCATGCCTTCATCGATCAGGGTATTGCCGTTGGGCAGGCGCCGCGCACTGCTGATGAACGAGCTGTAGAAAGCCCAGCCCGGCTGCCGGGAACTGGCGGCGCTGTACTGCCAGACGATCTGGTTCTTGATCGGGTCGATCTCCAGCACCCGGGAGCCGGCGATCAGCCCCAGGGGCACCGAGGGGTAACCGGCGGTGCCCTGGTTGTCGAACACCAGCAGATGCCCGGCCCCTGGCAAGCCGGCGGGAATGATGTGGGCGTCATGCTGGCCGACGAACTGGTCCACCGGGCGCGGCACCTTGGCGGCGGTCTTCGGGTTGATCGGCGACAGGTTCGGCCCCAGGCGCCAGACCACCTTGCCGCTGTGCTTGTCGAGGATGGCGATGAAGTTGGCGTTGCGCGAGTCGATCAGCAGGTTGTCCGGGGCGAAGCGTTTATCACCGGCGTCGAACCACTGGTTGGGGCCCACCACGCTGAGGTTGTTGATGTGCAGGTAGTCCGGGTTGTCGGTGCCGTACACCAGCTTCAGTTGCGCCGGGGTAAAGCCGAATTCCTTGAGGTGTTCGGAGGCCAGCCACTGCCATTTGACCTGGCCCTCGGGGCTGACTTCATAGATCGCGTCGTCGATCACCTGGGGCACCTTGAACCCCGCCACCTTGTGCACCTTGTTGGCCAGCACCAGGGTGTTGCCGTTGCTCAGCCGGCGCTGGTCATGATGCTGCTGGGCCGCACCGCCCGGGGCCTGGTCGCCCCACTGCCAGACCAGCTTGCCGTTCCAGTCCAGCTCGCCGACGCTCTGGTTGCCCAGGCCGTTGCCCGCCGAACCCAGGGGCCCGGGCTCCTTGTCCTTGAGCTGCAACAGCACCCGGCCACGCTCGCCGCCCACCAGTTGCGGGTCGATGATGGCCGAGGGGAAACCGGCCTGGGGCCAGTTCTTCACTTCGTTGCCATTCATGTCGATCAGGTGGGTCTGCTTATCGGCACCACTGAAGATCACGTACTGGTTATAGGCCCTGGCCGGGTCGTAGCGAGTGACGCCGGTGGGGTAGACGCTGGGCGCGGCCTGCACCGCCGAGGCCAGCAGGGCGGTGGACAGCAGCAGGGGCAAAGCGGTGGTGAGGCGCAACATGACAAGCACTCCTGTTCAAGTCGAAAGGCGCCGGAGAACCCGGCGCAAGGTGCGAAAAGCCGGGTATCAGAAATCGTAGCGACCGGTCACGCCCAAGGTCCGCGGGGTGCCCAGCAGGCCTTCGTAACCGCCGTTGCCGCCGGTCCAGAGGGTGGTGTAGTAGGTCTTGTCGAAGGCGTTCTTCAGCCACAGCGAAACGTCCCACTGGCCCTGCTCGTAGTTGCCGCGCAAGCCGGTGGAAAGGTTGACCACGGCGTAGCTGGGGATCTGCCCGTACTCGGAATCCTCCACGGTGCCCACCGCCTTGGAACGGAACGCATAGCTGGCGGTGACGTACTCTTCCAGGCCGTTGTCCAGGTTCCACTTGTATTCGCCGTTGGCGTTGCCGATCCATTTCGAGGCGCCCACTACCTGGTGGCCGCTGAGATCGCACGAGGCCGGGGCACCGGGGCGCAGGCTGACTTCCGGCGGGCACGGCGCATCCTTGTAGGAGAGGTAGCGCACGTCGTTGTAGGAACCGTTGAGGTTCAGGGTCAGGCCACGGATCGGCACCAGGGTGCTTTCCACTTCCACCCCGCGCGAGCGCACCGAACCGGCGTTGGTCAGGTACTGCACGCGGTTGACGTCGTCGTAGGCGTTGGTCTGGTAGCCGTTGACCTGGGTCCAGAACAGGTTGGCGTTGAGTTGCAGGCGGCGGTCCCACAGGGTGCTCTTGAAACCCAGCTCGGCGTTGTTGGCGCGCTCGGTGCCGATCAGCAGCGAATCGGCCCCGGCGGTAGGCGCCGACCCCACCGTCAGGTTGACCCCACCGGACTTCTCGCCGTGGGACAGGGTGGCGTAGCCCAGCAGGTCGTCGGTGATGCGGTAGCTGAGGTTGAGCAGGCCCGAGGGGCTGGTGCTGTACTGATTGAGGTCGCCGGAGTCATAGGCTCCGGTGCGCCCGCGCCGCGCGTTGGCGGCGGCGCCGGCCACCGCCGCGCCACCCAGCGGTGCGTTGCGGCTGACCCAGGCACTTTTCTCCTCATAGGTACCGCGCAGGCCGGCGGTGAAATCCAGGCGCTCGGTGAGGTGCCAGGTGCCCTGGGCGAACAGGGCGAAACTGTTGGTCTGGATATGCCCGTTGCCGATGCTGGTGACGTTGCTCAGGGCGCCGGCCGGGGTGCCATTCCAGATGTCCGCCTTGGGCCCGTAATAGGCGAAGGATTTGTTGTCCAGGTCGGAGCCGAAGTAGTAGGCGCCCAGCACGTAGTCGAAGAAGCCGCCGGTGGGCGAGGCCAGGCGAAATTCCTGGGACCACTGCTTGTCTTGCACCGAAACCCCGGCGTTGTAGCTGGCCGGAACGTTGAGGCCATCGTCGTTGCGCGGGGTGAAATTCCACCAGCGGTAGGAGCTGACCGAGGTCAGGGTGAAGTCGCTGGGCAGGGTCCAGTTGGCCTCAAGCGAAGTGCCGCCCTGGAACACCGTCACGTGCTGGTCGTTGTCCAGGTTGACCTTGCGGTGCGAACCATTGACCAGGGTCGCGCCGGCCGCCGCCGCGCGCGACTCGTAGACATTGGTGCCGTTGATGGTCGGGCCGGTGCTGTACAGCACTCGGGTGCCGGCGCTGGAATCCTCTTCGTTGTAGTCGCCGATCCAGCGCAGGTTGAAGCTCTCATTGGGCTTGTACAGCAACTGCCCGCGAAAGCCCTGGCGTGAGCCGCCATTGAGGTCGTGGCCGTCGAATTCGTTCTTGATGTCGCCGTCGCTGCGGGTGCGGTAGGCGGAAAAACGCCCCGCCAGCTCATCGGTCAGCGGCCCGGAAATCGTGCCCTTGGTCTGGAAGTATCCATCCTCGCCGAGGGAGGTTTCGATGCTGCGCTCCGGGGTGAAGCTCGGCGCCCGGGTGCTGATGTTGATCACCCCGGCGGTGGTGTTCTTGCCGAACAGGGTGCCCTGGGGGCCGCGCAGCACTTCCAGCTGCTCGATGTCCATCAGGTCGAACACTGCCATCCCCGGCCTTCCGAGGTAGACGTTGTCGATGTACAGCCCGACGCTGCCTTCCAGGCCGTCGCTGGCCGGGTTGTTGCCCAGGCCACGGATCGACACGCTGGATTGGCGCGCATGCATGTAGGCGACGTTGACGCTGGGCACCAGTTGCTGCAGATCCTGGATGCGGTACACCCGCTGGCTCTCCAGGGCCTGGCCGCTGACCACGCTCATGGGGGTGGGCACGCTCTGGGAGCTTTCCTCGCGTCGACGGGCAGTGACGGTCACCGTCTGCAACTGGCCATCATCGGCCTTGGCCTTGCTGGCACTGCTCTTGGCCGGGGTGGCTTGCGGCGCCGGGGCCTCTTCGGCCCAGGTCGGTGTCCAACTGGCACTGCCGGCCAGCAACAGCGCCAGGGGCAGGCGCTTGAGCCGCCGGGGCGAGAGGGGTGAAGCGAGGGACAACGGGCTCATGGGCGGCTCCTGGTCAGAAAATATACAGCCTTGTATATTCCTTAAAGTTATTTATTTATGTTTTTACAAAGATTTACTGCATAAGAGATTGCCTTTATAAGGAGTCGACCTAATGCATAGCCAATGCATTTCCCCGATATTTTTTATGTGAAAAATGCATATCGACCTGCGCCAGCTCCGCCACTTCATCGCCCTCGCCGAACAGCGCAGCTTTGTCGCGGCCGCAGCGGCGGTGAACCTCTCGCAATCGGCCTTCAGCCGCAGCATCCAGGCCCTGGAACACAGCGTCGGCTGCCAGCTGGTGGATCGCGGGCGCAAGGACCTGGCGCCGACCAAGCAGGGCCAGTTGCTGCTGGAGCACGCGCGCCGGCTGGTCAGCGGCGCCCAGCAGATGGCCAACGAGATCAGCCAGTTCAATGGCCTGGAAGCGGGAGAGTTGCGCTTCGGCTGTGGCCCGGCGCCAGCCGCCGGGCTGATCCCCCGGGCCATCGGCAGCTTTATCGGGCGTTATCCCAAGGCCCGGGTGCAGTTCCAGGTGGATGACTGGCAAAGCCTGAGCAAGCGCCTGCTCAGCGAAGAGTTCGAATTCTTCGTTGCCGACACCCGGCACTTCGAGGCCGACCCGGATTACCTGACCCAGCGCCTGCGTCCGCGCAAATGGCATTTCTGCTGCCGCGCCGGGCACCCCCTGGCCCAGCGCGACAGCGTCAGCGCCAGTGAACTGATGAGCTACCCACTGGCGGTGACCATCCGCCCGCCCAACCTGCGCAAAGTCATCGTCGACCTGAGCGGCAAACCGGACTTCACGCCCAATGTGGAATGCGAAAACAGCTACAGCCTGCTGGGGGTGGTCATGCGCTCGGACGCCATCGGCATCGTCGGTTCCTACAGCGACGCGTTGCACAACGCCAAGGGCGAGCTGGTGTGCCTGAAGATCGACGGCCTGGCCGACGACCTGGAAGAGCTCTACACCCGCTACGGCATCGTCAGCCGTGCCGGCTATCGCCTGTCGCCTTTGGCCGCGGCGATGATCGACGAGATCAAGCGCGTCGACGAACAGGACGAAGAGGTATGCAACCTGGACAACCTCGCCGTGTGAACTGCCCCCACCCGTAGGAGCCGGCTTGCCGGCGAAGAGGCCCTTGAACCTTGCAGCGCGCTCGAGGGCGCCTTCGCTGGCAAGCCAGCTCCTACAAGACCCTGCCGTCCGCACACGACGTGGGGGGCCGGTCGGCATTGCATGAAACGCATCGAAACTATTCGGCAAATGCGCTTGCCGGAAGCCCCCGCCGGAGGCGAAAAACCTCGCCTGTCTTCCCCTCGGTGAACCCCATGTCCAATACCCATCCGCCCGTGCGCAACGTGCTCTACATCATGTGCGACCAGCTGCGCCGGGATTACCTCTCGTGCTACGGCCACCCGCACCTGCATACCCCGAACATCGACCGCCTGGCCGCCGCCGGGGTGCGCTTCAGCCGCGCCTACACCCAGGGCACCATCTGCGGCCCGTCGCGCATGTCGGCCTACACCGGGCGCTACGTCAGCAGCCACCAGGTGGCCTGGAACGCCGTGCCCCTGCCCCTTGAAGAACTGACCCTGGGCGACTACCTGCGGCCCCACGGCATTCGCACCGCGTTGGTGGGCAAGACCCACGCCACACCCAATATCGACGCCCTGCAACGCCTGGCCATCGCCCCGGAAAGCCCGCAGGCCGAGGTACTCAACGAGGTCGGCTTCGAGCCCTATTTCCGTCACGACGGCATCTATCCCGACGACCCGATCTTCGACGACAAGCGCGAGTCGGCGCCCTACACCCACTACTTGCGCGACCTCGGCTACGACGGCCGCAACCCCTGGCATGACTGGGCCAACGCCGGGGCCGGCGAGCAGGGGCAAATCCTCAGCGGCTGGAAGATGCGCAACGCCCACCTGCCGGCCCGGGTCGCGCAAGAGCACTCGGAAACCGTCTACACCACCGACCGCGCCATCGACTTCATCAGCGAACAAGGCGAGCAGCCCTGGTGCCTGCACCTGTCCTACATCAAGCCCCACTGGCCCTATATCGCGCCTGCCCCGTACCACGCCCTGTATGGCCCGGAGCAGGTGATCCCGGCGGTGCGCGCCGCGCCAGGGCAGCTCAGCGATCACCCGGTCTACGCCGCCTTCCGCCAGCATGAAGAGAGCCTGAATTTTTCCCGGGATGAGGTGCGCCTGAACGTGGTGCCCACCTACATGGGCCTGATCAAGCAGGTGGATGACCAGCTCGGCCGGCTGTTTGACTTCCTGCAGAGCAACGGCCGCTGGGACGACACCCTGATCGTCTTCACCAGCGACCACGGCGACTTCCTTGGCGACCACTACCTGGGGGAAAAGGAGTTTCTGCTGGAACCGGCGGTGGGCGTGCCGTTGATCGTCCGCGACCCGCGCACGGCGGCAGACAGCAGCCGCGGCACCGTGGACGAACGCCTGGTGGAAACCATCGACGCCCTGCCGACCTTTCTCGAGGCCCTGGGCCTGCCGGGGGCCGAGCATCGCCTGGAAGGCCGCTCGCTGATCCCCCTGCTGCACGGCGCCGAACCGGCCTGGCGCCGCTACGCCATCAGCGAATACGACTACGCCTTCCAGGCCCCGGCGCGAGAGCGCCTGGGCCAGCCCATCGACCGCTGCCGCATGACCATGGTGCGCAGCGAGCGCTGGAAGTACCTGGCCTACGATGGCTTGCGCCCGCAGTTGTTCGACCTGCACAACGACCCCCAGGAGTTGCACGACCTGGGGGCCGATCCGGCCTATGCCGCGGTGCGCGAAGAACACCTGGGATATGTACTGGAATGGCTGCGCGGCCTGAAACGCCGTACCACCATCAGCCATCAAGAAATCGACCTGCGCGGCCAGCGTTTTCGCTACGGCGAGCCGGAAAGCGAAAAGCTGGTACAGATCGGCGTGTGGTAACCCCCACCCGTACCTGCACCTTCCCCCGTAGGAGCCGGCTTGCCGGCGAAGAGGCCCTCAAGTCTTGCAGTGCTCTCGAGGGCGCCTTCGCTGGCAAGCCAGCTCCTACAGTGGGCAGGTTCATCGGGTAAATGCCCGTAGGGGCTTGAGGGGGCGGGTCAGAGACCTTTGGTGGTCTGGCTGCGCTGGCCGTGGACGCCCACCGGGACGTCGCCCTTGAGGGTCACGCGGCGCACGATGCGGTCCTGGGTGCCGTAGTCGTCCACGGCATAGTGCTGGGTCGAGCGGTTGTCCCAGATCGCCACGTCCCCTGCGCTCCAGCGCCAGCGCACGGTGTTTTCCAGACGGGTGACGTGGCTTTGCAGCAAGCCGAACAAATGCGCCGAGTCCGCCTGGGAATAGCCCTTGATGCGCTTCACGAAGTGCCCCAGTACCAGACTCTTTTCACCGCTCTCGGGGTGCACGCGAACGATCGGGTGCTCGGTCTCGAACACCGTGGAGGTGAACACCTTGCGGTAACGCTCCAGCTTCTCCGCCGAAACGTCCGGCTTGGCCCCGGCGTAGTCGTATTCATTGCTGTGCACCGCCCAGAGCTTGTCCGCCAGCTCCCGCAGTTCCGCCGACAGTTCGTTGTAGGCCGTGGCGGTGTTGGCCCAGACGGTGTCGCCACCGGAGGCCGGGGCCACCACCGAGCGCAGGATCGAGGCCTTGGGGTAGGCGTCGACGAAGGTCACGTCGGTGTGCCAGGAGTTGGCCCGCTGGCCCTCGGCACCGTCCAGTTCCAGCAGGTAGCGGGTGCCGTCGCGTACCGGCACGGTGGGGTGGGCCACCGGTTCGCCCAGCAGGTGCGAGAAGGCTTCCTGGCTCTGGTCGTCGAGGTGGGTCTGGCCACGGAAGAAAATCACCTTGTACTGCACCAGCGCTTGTTGGATCGCTTCCACGGTGGCGGCGTCGAGATCGCCGGACAGTTGCACGCCACGGATCTCGGCGCCGATACGGCCGGCCACCGGGTGAATATCAAGGGCATGAACAGCAGGTTGAACGGCTAAGGCGGCATTGCTCATCAGGTACACCCTCATCGGACTGCTTACAGTGGAACCGCCGCGAAACAACGCTCTATCTATATTCAATTTAGATCTAATAGATAACTACATGCTTCGTTGACGGAATAAGAGCTTGCATTTAAAACCTCATTCCTCACTCGTCGCAAATGCCTTCGAGCTATTTTTCGGATGCCGGGAAAGCATATGGATCTTCGCCAATTGCGTTACTTCATCGCCCTCAATGAACACCGCAGTTTTGTCCGCGCCGCCGACGCCATGGGCATCACCCAGCCGGCCTTCAGCCGCAGTATCCAGGGCCTGGAGCAGGAGTTCGGCTGCGTGCTGGTGGACCGCGGCAACAAGGACCTGCGCCCCACCCCGGAAGGCCAGGTGGTGCTCCAGCACGCCTTGAGCCTGGTGCAGGGCGCGGCCTTGCTCAGCAGCGAAGTGACCCAGATGACCAAGCTCGACGCCGGCGAAGTGCGCTTCGGCTGCGGCCCGGCCCCGGCGGTGAAGCTGGTGCCCGACGCGGTGGCGCAATTCACCAGTGCCCACCCGAAGGTGCGCACCTGCTTTGCCGTGGACAACTGGGAAAAACTCAGCCGCAGCCTGAACCGCGAAGAGATCGAATTCTTTATTGCCGACATCCGCCATTTCGAGGCCGACCCGAACTACCAGACCCAGCCCCTGACGCCCAAGCGCGGGGTGTTCTTCTGCCGCCCCGGGCACCCGCTGCTGGCCAAGGAGAGCCTGTCCACCAACGACATGTTCGATTACCCCCTGGCCACCACCCTGATCCCCCCGGGGATTCGCAAGCTGCTGGCCAACCTCAGCGGACGCATCGATTTTTCCCCGACCATCGAGACCGAGCACTTTCCGGCGCTGGTGAAGATCGTCCGCCAGTCCAATGCCATCGGCGTGGGCACCGCCGAGGCCTTTGCCGAAGACATCGCCCAGGGTTCGCTGGCGCTGCTGCACTGGCGCAACCTGCCGCAGAACATCGACAGCCTGAATGCCCGTTGCGGCATCGTCAGCCGCAGCGGTTTTCGCCTGTCGCCGGCGGCGCGCAAAATGATCGAAGTGCTGGTGGAGGTCGACCAGCAAACCCACAGCATCGCCGTCTGACCCTGTAGCCGCTGCCGAAGGCTGCGAACGACGACACAGTCGGCGCAAGACGGCACCCGGCTCCTCCAGGTAGACCGCGTTGCCGGCCCTGGCGGCCCCTACGGTGCCGAACGCAGCCTGCGGCAGCGGCTACAGGGGTTCAGGAAGGGGTTTACAGGCCGGCAGCGGCCAACTGCGGGGCGACCCAGGCATCCACCTTGAACGGCTTGCGAATCAAGCGTTCCTTGGCCGCCAGGTCTACCGAATCCTGCAGTTTGCCGAGGAACACCGGGTCCAGGGTCGAGGGGAAGATCTCGCTCAGGCGCTGGTCCTTGAGGTCATCCTGCAAGATCACCGGCGGGTAGCTGGCCAGCCCCGAAACCAGCTGGATGTAGGCTTCCTTGTTGCTGTCCTGGGTCAGCCACTCTACGGCCTGCTGCTGGGCCTTGAGCAGTTTTGCCACGGCCTCGGGATGTTCGTCGACAAACTTGCCGGCGCCCACCAGCACGCTCTGCACGCTGCCGGCGCCGCCCAGGTCCTTGGTGCTCAGGGGCAGTTCGGCCAGGCCTTTGCTGCGCAGGGCCGAGAGCCCGGTGCTGCCCCAGGAGGCGTCGATCTGCTTGGCCGCCAATGCAGCTACCGCCGCGTTGAAGTCAAGGTTGACCACCTTCAGGTCCTTCTCGCTCAGGCCCCGGCTGGCCAGGGCCGCGTCGAACGACAGCTGGGTGGCGGTGCCACGGAACACTGCCACGCGCTTGCCCTTGAGGTCTTCCAGGGTCTTGATCCCGGAACCCGGCACCACCCCCAGATAGTGCTTGACCCCACGGGCCGAGGCGCTGAGCAGGCGGGTATCCAGGCCGTTGGACTTGCCGATGATGGCGGCCAGGTCCCCCAGGTACGCCAGGTCCACCTGGCCGTTGGCGAAGGCCTCGTTGATCACCGGGCCTGCGCCCTTGAAGAAATTCCACTGGATCTTGATGCCCTGGTCGGCGAAGGCCTTTTCAAAGATCTGTTGCTGGCGCAGCACATCCACCACCCCACCGCCGCTGTGCTGGGTGCCGGCACTGAGGTCGGGCACGGCAATGCGGATTTCCTTGAGTTCGTCGGCCTGGGCCAGCAGCGGCAGGCAGCCCAGGAGCCCCGCCAGGGCCGGGGCGGCGAACAGGCTGATGACGCGTTTGAAGGGAAGGTTCATGGGTGCGGCTCCTGGTGGCAAAGGCTGAGAGGAGCAAAAGGTAGGCACGGAATCGCTCAACATTTAAATACTATAAATTCACATTTTAATAACCATATCGAATAAATCAGCTGCCACGGGCGTCCCCGGGGATATGCATGAAATGCATGAAAAATATTCTTCAAATGCATTGGATGCGTGTCGGCGAGAAGCCTTAAATGGCCTTTCTTATCTCTTAATAGAATCGATAAGAATTTTAATAGATCATAAATGCATAACACGTAGAAACCGCCTTGCCAGCGAACAGACCCTCAAACGCTGATTCGCCGACAAGCCAGCCCCTACGGCATCGACCCACGCCATGCAGTACCCGACGACGGAGGTCATCCATGGCCCGTGTTTCCCTGCTCAGCCTGCCCCTGGCGGCGCCGTCCGACGGACGCCCGGGCTGGCCCCTGATCAGCCAGCGGCTGCTGCCCTGGCTGTTGCCCATCAGCCTGTTCGCCCTGTGGTGGCTGGCCAGCCGCAATCAATGGATGAGCGAACAGATCCTGCCGGCCCCGGCCCTGGTCTGGAGCAGTGCCCTGGAACTGGGCCATGGCGAGCTGTGGAGCCATCTGGCGATCAGCCTGCAAAGGCTGTTCTGGGGCCTGCTGGCGGGTATCGCCGCCGGCGCCCTGCTGGGGGGTGCCCTGGGCTTCAGCCGACGCCTGGAGCGCCTGGTGTTTCCCACCTTCGGCGCCCTGTCGCAGATCCCCACCCTGGCCTGGATCCCGTTGTTCATGGTGTTTTTCGGCATCGGCGAAGTGCTCAAGCTGGTGGTGCTGATCAAGGCGGTGGTGGTGCCCGTGACCCTGCACACCCTGGTGGGCGTGCGCGATGCCCAGCCCCGGCTGCGGGAAGCCGCCGCGGTGCTGCGCCTGCCGCCGGCGCTGCTGGTGCGCCGCCTGGTGCTGCCCGCTGCGCTGCCGGCCTTCATGGCCGGGGTGCGCCTGGCGCTGGCCACCGGCTGGACCTCGCTGCTGGCAGTGGAACTGCTGGCCTCCAGCGAAGGCATCGGCTACCTGATGGTCTGGGCACGCCAGCTGTTCATGCTGGACATCGTCTTCGTGTGCATCCTGGTGATCGGCCTGCTGGGGGTGTGCATGGACCGCGGCATCGGCTGGCTCGACCGCCGGCTGGTGCACTGGCCGCACCCGGCCACCGCCGAATTCCGTCGCGGCCCGCGCTACCAGGGCTGGCAGCGCCTGCAACCCTGGCTGCTGCCCCTGGCGCTGCTGGCCCTGTGGCAAGTGGCGAGCGACCAGCAGTGGGTCGACCCGAACATCCTGCCCAACCCCCTGGCGGTACTCGCCACCACCGGCAACGGCCTGCTCGATGGCAGCCTGCTAGGAGGCATGGGCCTGAGCCTGGGCCGCACCCTCGGCGGCCTGCTGCTGGGCGGCGGCCTGGGCTTTGCCTTTGGCCTGCTGCTGGGCCTGTCGCGGTTCAGTGAACGCCTGCTGGGCCCGACCCTGGCCGCCATCCGCCAGATCGCCATCTTCGCCTGGGTGCCGCTGCTCACCGCCTGGTTCGGCCTGGGGGAACTGGCCAAGTGGGTGTTCGTCGCCCTGGCCGCATTCTTCCCGCTGTTCATCGCCACCCAGCGCAGCGTCGCCCAGCTCTCGCCGCAACTGGCGGAAGCCGCCCAGGTACTGCGCCTGAACCTCTGGCAACGGCTGCGCCGGCTGGTGCTGCCCGGCGCCGCGCCGGGGATTTTCGCCGGCCTGCGCATCAGCCTGATCTACGCCTGGCTGGGCACCATCGGCGCGGAATACTTCATGCCGTCCAACGGCGGCATCGGCAGCCAGATGATCAGCGCCCAGCAACTGCTGCGCATGGACCTGATCATGGCCGGCATGCTCCTGGTGGGCCTTACCGGGGCCCTGCTCAACCTGATCGGGCAACAACTCGAACTTCGCGCCACCCGCTGGAGACACGCATGAACGCACCCCTGGTCAGTTTCACTCACGTGGGAAAGACCTTCGCCGTCGCCGGTGGCGAGGTGGAGGCGATCCGCGAATTCAACCTGGACATCGCCGAAGGCGAGTTCGTCGCCATCGTCGGTTCCAGCGGTTGCGGCAAGTCCACCCTGCTGCGCCTGCTGATCGGCCTGGACACCGAGTTTCGTGGCCAGATCCGGGTCGACGGCAAGGCCGTCAGCGGCATCGGCGGCGAGCGCGGCATCGTGTTCCAGGAACACCGCCTGTTCCCCTGGCTGACGGTGGCCGAGAACATCGGCCTGGGCCTGGTCAACGAGCCCCTGAGCGCCGCCGAGCGCCAGCAGCGGGTCGGCGAATTCATCGAACTGGTGGGCCTCAAGGATTTCACCCGGGCCTATCCCCACCAACTGTCCGGCGGCATGGCGCAACGGGTGGCCATTGCCCGGGGGCTGGTAGCCAGCCCGCGGATCCTGCTGCTGGACGAACCCTTCGGCGCCCTCGACGCCCTGACCCGCCAACAGATGCAGGACGAACTGCTGGCGATCCGCGAGCGGGCCAAGATCACCACGGTGCTGGTGACCCACGATGTCGAGGAAGCGATTTTCCTCGCCGACCGGGTGGTGGTGATGGAACCGCGCCCGGGGCGGATCAAGCGCGTGGTCGAGGTGGCCCTGCCCCACCCGCGCCAGCGCAGCAGTTTCGACTTCCACCAACTGCGTGAGGAGCTGCTTCACGAACTGACCCGCGACGAGCTCTACCAGGCGCCTTCGCCGGTACAGATCCGCGACCTGCCCCTGACCTTCATTGCTTGCTGAACAGGAGTGACTCGATGCCGCAACGTCCCAACTTCCTGGTGATCCTGGCCGACGACCTGGGCTTCTCCGACCTCGGCGCCTTCGGCGGCGAGATCGCCACGCCGAACCTCGACGCCCTGGCCTTCAACGGCCTGCGCCTGACCGATTTCCATACCGCCCCCACCTGCTCGCCGACCCGCTCCATGCTGCTCACCGGCACCGACCACCACATTGCCGGGATCGGCACCATGGCCGAAGCCCTGACCCCCGAGCTGATCGGCAAGCCGGGCTATGAGGGTTACCTCAACGACCGCGTGGTGGCCCTGCCGGAACTGCTGCGCGAGGCCGGCTACCAGACCCTGATGAGCGGCAAATGGCACCTGGGGCTGACTGCCGAACGCGCGCCCCATGCCCGGGGCTTCGAGCGCTCGTTCTCGCTGTTGCCGGGGGCGGCCAACCACTACGGCTTCGAGCCGACCTACGACGAGCACACCCCCGGGCTGCTCAAATCCACGCCGGCGCTGTACATCGAGGACGACCGCTTCATCGATGAACTGCCAGCGGATTTCTATTCCTCCGATGCTTTCGGCGACAAGCTCTTGCAGTACCTGAAAGAGCGCGACCAGAGCCGGCCGTTCTTCGCCTACCTGCCGTTCTCGGCGCCCCATTGGCCGCTGCAGGCTCCAGAGGAAATCGTCGCCAAGTACCGGGGCCGCTATGACGCCGGCCCCGAAGTGCTGCGCCGCGAGCGCCTGGAAAAACTCCAGGCCCTGGGCCTGGTGGACCCGCAGGTCGAGCCCCATCCGCTGATCAACCTGAACGCCGAATGGAATGCCCTCAGCGAAGAACAGCGCCAGGTGTCGGCACGGGCCATGGAGGTGTATGCGGCGATGGTCGAGCGCATGGACTGGAACATCGGCCGGGTGGTGGACTACCTGCGCCAGCAGGGGCAGCTGGACAACACCCTGATCCTGTTCATGTCCGACAACGGTGCCGAGGGCGCGCTGCTGGAAGCCTTCCCCAAGTTCGGCCCGGAGCTTTTGACCTACCTCAACCAGCACTACGACAACCGCCTGGAGAACATCGGCCGGGCCAACTCCTACGTCTGGTACGGCCCGGCCTGGGCCCAGGCGGCCACTGCGCCATCGCGGCTGTTCAAGGCCTTCACCACCCAGGGCGGAATTCGCGTGCCGGCGCTGCTGCACTACCCGCAACTGCCGCTCAAGGGGCAGATCAGCCACGGCTTCAGCACGGTGATGGACATTACTCCGACCCTGCTCGACCTGGCCGGCGTGCGCCACCCGGGCAAGCGCTGGCGCGGGCGCGATGTGGCGCCGCTGCGGGGCAAGTCGTGGCTGGGCTTTCTCTCCGGCGAAACCGCCCGGGTGCATGACGAACAAACGGTAACCGGCTGGGAGCTGTTCGGCCGCCGGGCAATTCGCCAGGGCCAGTGGAAGGCGGTGTACATCCCCGGCCCCGTGGGCCCGGCGACGTGGCAGCTGTACGACCTGGGCCAGGACCCGGGGGAGATTCACGACCTGGCCCACAGCCAGCCGGAAAAACTGCGCACCCTGCTGGAAGAATGGCAGCGCTACGTGGATGAAACCGGAGTGATCCTCAGCGAATCACCGTTCCAGCCGGATTGATCTTGCAGGAGCTGGCTTGTCTATGAACCGGCCCCTGGAGGAGCCTGCTTGTGTAGGAGCTGGCTTGCCAGCGAAGGCGTCCTCCAGAACAACACAAGTCTCCAGGGCCCTTTCGCCGGCAAGCCGGCTCCTACGGGGTGCGTTTGGGTTGTCGGTGAATACACCGAGCTGCGCCAGGCGCTGGCCTCAGCCTCGGGTGATGCGGCAAGCCGGGGTATTCGGCAGTTCCTTGACCACGACGTAATGCCCAGCCCGGTTTTTCTCGACCCGCAACGGCGAAGCGGCCAAGTAGCTGCCGCGCAGGCTCTGGTCGACAAAACAGATGGCGATGCCCTGCTTCCCCTGCTCCATCACTCTGACGCTGTAGACCCAGCTCTGTTCTTCGTCCACCGCGCTGTAGGTGCCCTCGGCGCCTGCGGCCTTCTCGTAGATCCGATAGGGCGTCTGGCCCAGCGTGGTGCCGTCCGGGTAATGCCGCGGCCGCAAGGAATTGCGAAAACCGTTCACTTCCAGATGCTTCAAGATACTCAGCGCCAGTGCCTCGTCACTGCCCTGCGCCACCGAGTCGGCCAGCGACACGCTGCCCACACTCATCAAGGCAACGGCGATCAATCGCCTTACCGCACTGCTCATACTGTCTCCCTGTCGTTGCCTCTTCGCGGATCCGTGCGTTTCCCGGCACCGCGTGACCTTGGCTTAACGTTATCGGTCCTTGGATATTTAACCAGAAAGACAGTCCGCCCCCTCAAGCCCGGGCGTTATGCGCCGGTTGCATCGCTTCGCGCTCCTGCCGGGTAAAGCGGTTGGCCCGGGCAAAAGTGCCGAAATCGTTGAAGCGCACGCCCATCTCGGCCATCACTTTATGCGCCACCGCTGCCGTCATCTGGCGGATGTAGAACGGCTCCCTGACCACGAAATGGTGGATGCCGTGGGTGCTGCCGAAGTTGCAGCAGAAGGCCTGCAACGGCCACATCCACCAGGGGTTGAGTACCTGGGTCTGCTGGATCACGTTGCCCGGCTCGATGTCGCCGTAGTAGTGCATGTTGGAACTGACAAAGTGCAGGCAGAAGGTGCGCAGCACGTTGGGGCCGATGATCACCACCACGGCGATATCGACGTAGTGCATCAGCGACACGGTGTCTTGCGACCACTGGATCGGGCTGCCCAACAGGGCGGCCACGCCGTTGGCCCCATGAAAGCCCAGGAACACATACCAGGCGCCCCAATGCAGCAATGCCAGCGGCGCGTACACCGCCAGGGTACGAACGAGGATGCCCAGCTTGCGCCTGGCCCCCGGCGCCCGCAGCAGGCGGATGAAGGCCGCCATCATGTTGTCCCCCACCATCAGCAGGCGGGCGATGCCCCAGGGCTCGCCGTTGGTGATGGCGCGCTCTTCGATGTCGCTCTCGCTGCCGGACACCTTGTGATGATTCAGGTGCAGGTGGCGGCGCACCCAGGGGTTGATGGTGCTCGGCCGCGCCAGCCACACCAGCCCCAGCATCAGGTTGTGGGGCAGGCGCTGCTTGCGAAAGTACATGCTGTGGATCAGGTCGTGTTCCAGCTCGTGGGTCAGCGAGGCGAAAAAGGCATTGAGCAGCAAGCACGCCCACCAGGCCAGGTGACCCGTGACATAGAGCAGCGCTGACCCCAGCATCCCGGACAGGGCAAATAGCAGAATCCCCGCGCCCAGGGCGTCCTGGTGCCGCAGCAAGGGAAAGCGCCGGCGCAGTTCATCGCCCCGGGCCAGGACCACCTGGCGAATGTGCGCCGCCCGCTGTTGCGCGTTCATCCGCTCGGGGCTTGCAGAAATACCCTGCATGATTCCATCCTCTGGTCAGTGATGTGTGCATCCTGCCCCGAGCCCCGGCTCCGGGCGCTAGCCGTAAACGCCAACCTGTTGACCGGACGCGCCAATCGCATGACCGAAGCCACTTCCCTTGCCAGCTGGACCCGCGCCTTGCGCAAACAACTGGACGCTCTGGACCTCGACAGCGCCGCACTGTGCCGCGAAGCCGGGCTCGACCCGCAATTGATGGACGACCCCAACGCCCGCTACCCGCTGTCGGCCACCACCCGCCTGTGGCATCTCGCCGTGCAGGCCAGCGGCGACCCGGCCATCGGCCTGCGGGTGTCGCGCTTTGTCAGCCCCACCACCTTCCATGCCCTGGGCTACGCCCTGGTGGCCAGCGGCAGCCTGCGGGAAGTGTTCGAACGCATCGTGCGTTATCACCAGGTGGTCAGCGATGCCCTGGAACTGGCCCTGACCCGGGAAGCGGACCGCTACCGGTTCTTCCTCAAGGTGCCGGAGGGCGCGCCGCAACCGGCCTTCGAAGCCATCGACGCCTTTGCCGCGATCTACGTGCGCACCTGCCGCAACCGCCTGGGCCGTGACTACGCGCCGTTGGCCGTGCAATTGCGGCGCCCGGCCCCGGCGGACCCGAGCCAGTGGCACAAGGTTTTCCGCTGCCCGGTGCAGTTCGCCGCCGTGGACGACTGCCTGGAGTTCGGCCTGCACGATTTCGACAGCCATCTGGACGACGCCAACCCGGAGCTGGCCGAGCACAACGAAGCGGTGCTCAAGCGCACCCTCCTGCAACTGCGGCCCCTGACCTGGGAGCGCAAGGTACGCGGGGTGATCGAAGCCCAATTGCCCGAAGGCGAACCTTCGGCGGAGCGAGTGGCCCAGGCCCTGCACCTGAGCCTGCGCAGCCTGCAACGGCACCTGGCGGAT
Organism: Pseudomonas sp. 8(2025); assembly: GCF_052665325.1. NCBI lineage: Bacteria > Pseudomonadati > Pseudomonadota > Gammaproteobacteria > Pseudomonadales > Pseudomonadaceae > Pseudomonas > Pseudomonas sp. 8(2025). The sequence goes on from NZ_JBQOIE010000002.1 coordinate 615,334, forward strand.
GAAGGCACGCGCTTTGACACCCTGCTCAACGAATGCCGGGAAAACCTCGCCCTGCTGCACCTGCGGGACCTGGAATGCTCCCTGAGCGAGATCAGCTACCTGCTGGGGTTTGCCGATGCCAGCAGTTTCAGCCGGGCATTCAAGCGCTGGACCGGGATGACCCCGGGGCAATTTCGCGACGGCCTGCGCTAAGCCCCAGCAGCCTTGTAGCCGCTGCTGAGCCTGCGAAGCTGCGAACGACCGCAACACGGGCGCAAATACTGCAGGCCGCTGAAGGCCTGGCGGCCTTGTCGCAGCCTCGGCAGTGGCTATAGGAGGGGGAAGCCCAGTTCGAATACCGTGGCCTGCTCATCGCTCGTGACCCGCACCTGGCCGCCATGCAGCAGCATGATCGAGTGCACGATGGCCAGCCCCAGGCCCCCGGAGTCCCCCGGCTCGGCTCGGGACGGGTCGACCCGGTAGAAACGGTCGAACAGCCGGGGCAGGTGCTCGGGGGCGATCGCCGGGCCCTGGTTGTGCACCTGCAACCAGCACCAGCCCGCTTCGTCGTGGCGCCGCAGGCGGATCAGCGACCCTGCATCGGCATGACGCACGGCATTGGCCAGAAGGTTGCCCAGGGCCCGTTGCAGCAATTGCTGGTCAGCCCGCAGCTCGCCGGAAAAACCGTTCTCCAGGCGCAACTGGCGGTCGTCGGCCAGGGCTTCGAAGTAGTCGCACAGTTGCGCCCCGACACCGGCCAGTGACAGTACCTGCAGGTCCAGCACCGCATCGGCCTGCTCGGCCCGGGCCAGGAACAGCAGGTTCTCGGCCATGCGTCCCAGGCGCTCGAACTCTTCCATGTTGGAGGCCAGCACTTCCTGGTACTCCGCCGCACTGCGCGGCTGGTTCAAGGCCAGGCCATTGCTGCCCAGGAGGTTGTGCAACGGCGTGCGGATCTCGTGGGCCAGGTCGGCGGAAAATTGCGACAGGCGCTCAAAGCTCTCTTCCAGGCGCGCCAGCATGGCGTTCAGGGCCTGCACCGGCTCGTGGAATTCCGCCGGGATGCCGTTGGTGTGCAGGCGCCGGTCGAGGCTGCGCAGGTCGATCTGGCGGGCCGCTTCGCTGAGCTGACGCAAGGGCTGCAAGCCCCGGCGCAACAGCAGCAGGCCCAGGGCGAAGGCCAGCAAGGCCCCCAGCCCCACCGCCAGATACAGGCGCAGGCGGTAACTGGCGAGCATCTGCTCGCGCTCGCTGAGAACCTTGCCGGCCACCACGGTCAGGGCTTCGCCCTTGGGCCCCCGGGCCTGGCCCGCCAGCAGCGCCACCGGCACATCGTCCGGCCCCGGCCAGAGGCGGACATCGGTGCGTTGCGGCGCCTGTTGCAGCGCAATGGGGTCGAGCGCGGGCAGGGGCTGCCGGCGCGGGTTGATGTCGATCACCGTCGAGCCATCGGCCCGCAGCACCAGCAGCAGGCTTTCCTGGTTGCCCAGCATGTTCTGGTACAGCCGGGGCCGGGCTTGCAGGGCATCCAGGCTGTCGCTGTCCTGCAGCAGGGCCCGCACCTGTTCCAGGCGGCCGAGCAGGGCCAGGTCGTCGCGGTAGGCGATTTCCCCGGCCAGGGAACGGTAGAGGAACACCCCGATCACGCTGAGCACCAGGGCGCAGACCGCGGCAAAGGCCAGGGCCAGCCGCCAGGCGATGGAACTAGAGCGCTTCATCCGGGGCTTCCAGCTGGTAGCCGACGCCACGCACGGTGTGGATCAGCTTGGGCATGTAGGGGTCGTCGACCTTGGCCCGCAACCTTCGTACCGCTACTTCCACCATGTTGGTGTCGCTGTCGAAATTCAGGTTCCACACCTGGGAGGCGATGAGGGTCCGCGACAGCACTTCGCCCTGGCGGCTGGCCAGCAGGTGCAGCAGGGCGAACTCCTTGTTGGTCAGGGCGATGCGCTGGCCGCCACGGCTGACGCGACGGCGCAGCACGTCGATCTCCAGGTCGGCGATGCTGAAGGACTCGGCCTCGCGCAGCGGTCCGCGGCGCAGCAGGGTGCGCACCCGGGCCAGTAGCTCGGCAAAGGCGAAGGGCTTGAGCAGGTAGTCGTCGGCGCCCAGTTCCAGGCCGCGGACCCGATCTTCGATAGCGTCGCGGGCGGTGAGGAACAGCACCGGGGTGGCACCGCGCTGGCGCACCAGTTGCAGCAACTGCCAGCCGTTGAGGCCGGGGAGCATGACGTCGAGGATGATCAGGTCGTACTCCTGCTGCTCGATGAAATAGCGCCCGTCCAGGCCGTTCAGGGCCACGTCCACGGCAAAGCCGGATTCTCCCAGGCCCTTGGCAAGGAAATGGGCGGTCTTGGCTTCGTCTTCAACTACCAGCAAACGCATGGCGCACCTCGGAAATGATCGGCACAGGCTAGGCGCCCGACGCGCGCTTGCCCATTACAAACTTGTAATCAAGACGACGGAGTTCTGACGGAGTGCGCTGGCTAAGGTGGCCACCGGTCTTTATGGAGCTCGTTCGATGATCTGCAAACCTCTTGTCCTGGGCCTCGGCCTGAGCCTCGCCGGCACGGCCCTGGCGGCGCTCGAACTGCCGCGCCATGCCGAACTGGACCTGGCCGCCGCCCGCCAGTTGGCCGATGCCAGCCTGGCCCAGTGCACCGCGGCGGTATCGGTGCTGGACCGTGGCGGCAACCTGCTGGTGGCGATGCGCGGCGATGGGGTGGGCCCGCACAACGGCCCGGCCAGCCAGCGCAAGGCCTACACCGCGCTGTCGACCAAGACTTCGAGCCGGCTGTTCGCCGAACGGGCGCGCAACAACCCCGAGGCGGCCAATCTCAATACCTTGCCGGAGCTGTTGTTGCTCGGTGGCGGCCTTGCGTTGTTTGCCGGCAAGCAGTTGGTGGGGGCCATCGGGATTGCCGGGGCCGGTGGCGCGGCGCAGGACGAGGCATGTGCGCTCCAGGCCGCGCAGCGGGTGGGGTTGGCTACCGAGGCCGGGCGTGAGTGATCGTGAAAACCTGCGCCCGCGTTGCGGTCGTTCGCAGCCTCGCGGGCTCGGCAGCGGCTACAGGTTCTGTTGTTTGTTCAATCGAGGAAGGAGTGGGGCATGAATGTTTTGCGTAATAGTCTGGCGGCCATCGGCCTGTGTGGTTTGTCGAGCCTGGCCCTGGCGGCAGGCAATCCGATGAGCGTGCACGTGCTGAACCTGGAGAACGGCCTGCCATCGCCGGGGGTCAAGGTGACCCTGGAGCAGCAGGTGGGCCAGGACTGGAAGCCCTTGTCCGAAGGGGTGACCAATGAGCAGGGGCGGATTGCCGAGCTGTTTCCGGCGGGCCGGGCGCTGACGGCCGGCGAGTATCGGGTGGTGTTCAAGACCGGCGAGTACTTCAGGCAAGCCAAGCGCGAGACCTTCTTTCCGGAGATCCCGGTGATCTTCGAGGTCAGGCAGACCGAGCAGCATTACCACATTCCGTTGTTGCTCAGCCCTTATGGGTTCTCGACCTATCGTGGCTCGTAGGAACCGGCTGCCGGCGAAGGCGATCTTGCGGGCCTCTTCGCTGGCAAGCCAGCTCCTACGGGAGGCAGGGATATCGCGGGGGCTTCAGTAGGAGCCGCCTTGCCGGCGAAGGCGGTCTGGCGGGCCCCTTCGCTGGCAAGCCAGCTCCTACGGGAGGCAGGAACAACGCGGGGGTTTCTGTAGGAGCCGGCTTGCCGGCGAAGGCGATCTCGCGGGCCTCTTCGCTGGCAAGCCAGCTCCTACGGGAGGCAGGGACATCGCGGGGGCTTCTATGGCGAGGTCAGGGCGCGCAGGCGCTCGGTGTCGAGGATTTCGATCTCGCCATAGCTCAGGCGCAGGATGCCCTGGTGCTGCAGCTCCTTGAGGATCTGGTTGGTGGTCTGGCGCGACAGCGAGAGCATCAGCGCCAGTTGTTCCTGGGGCAGTTGCAGCACGCGGCGGGCCTGGGCCACTTCACCGTAGCCGGCGGCCATCGCCAGCAGGCGGCTGGCCACCCGCGCCGGGGCCGGCATCAGGCTCAACTGCTCCAGGTTGATAAAGGCCAGGCGCAGTTTGTGGCTCATCAGCAGGGCGAACTGGCGCCAGTATTGCGGCTGCTGCTCCAGTAGTTGCAGCAGGTTCGCCTGCGGCACCTGGAGCAGGGTGCAGGCGCCCTCGGCGTAGGCATCGTGGGTACGGGGCTGGCCGTCGAACAGGCAGATCTCGCCGAACCAGTGGGGCGCTTCCATCAGGCTCAGCAAGGCCTCCTTGCCCTGCTCGCTGACCGCGCCCACCCGCACCGTGCCCTCCAGCACCGCGTACAGCCCGCAGGGCGGATCGCCGCGCCGGAACAGGCACTGCCCCGCCGTCAACCGGCGCAGGCGCGCACTGTCGAGCAAACTATTCTGTAAGGAAGCCGGCAGGTGGCTGAACCACTGGCCGGTCATCAGGCATTCACGCCACTGGTGCAGGTCCATGAACAGGTCTTTCCCTCAGGGCATCGCAATGATTGTCGCCTAGCTGACAGAGCCGAGCACCGCCGCCGGGCATGATCGAGCCACCCTAACGGAGGAACAACAATGAAAAGCCTCGTTGATCATCTCAGTCAATACGCCGCCTACCACCGCGATCCGCGCAATATCGCCAGCCACTTTATCGGCATTCCGATGATCGTGGTGGCGGTGGCCGTGCTGTTGTCGCGTCCCGCCTGGAGCATGGCCGGGCTGTCGTGGTCGCCGGCGTTGCTGCTGGCCCTGGCCGCGTCAGTGTTCTACCTGCGCCTGGAAGTGCGCCTGGGGGTGCTGATGACGGTGCTGATGGCGCTATCGGTGTGGGCCGGCCAGGTGCTGGCGGCGCAAAGTACCGGGCTCTGGCTGAGCAGCGGCCTGGGCCTGTTCGTGATCGGGTGGGTGATCCAGTTCATCGGCCATTACTACGAGGGCCGCAAGCCGGCCTTTGTCGACGACCTTTCGGGGCTGATTGTCGGCCCGCTGTTCGTGGTGGCCGAACTGGCCTTCCTGCTGGGCCTGCGCCATGACCTGAAGCAGGCCATCGAGCAGCGTTCCGGGCCGGTGGCCCTGCGGCACAAGAAAGCCATGGTCTGAAGCCCGGGAACGCTTCGGGAATATTGGGCCGGCCCCCGCAGGAGCCGGCTTGCCGGCGAAGAGGCCTTCGAGCCAGGTGCAAACCTGAAGGACGCTTTCGCTGGCAAGCCAGCTCCTACAGCGGGCGTGATGTCGGCGGGGTCAGAGGCTGGCGTGTTTCTGCCAGACCTTGGGCTTGAAGAACAGGGTTTCGCCACGGGCCAGGCCGATCAGGCTGTCGTGGTCCTTCACCACTTCGGCTTCGATCAGTTCGCTCTGCCCTTCCACCTTCAGGGTCACCCGGGTGGTGGCCCCCAGCGGACGGATATCCCGCACTTCGGCGGCGTGGTGGTCTTCCAGTTCGGAACGCGACAGCGACACTTCGTGAGGCCGGAACAACACGTGGTTGTCCTCCCCCAGGTGCAGGCGGTTGGAGTCGCCGAGGAAGTGGTAGACGAAGTCGCTGGCCGGGTTCTCGTAGACCTCGCCCGGGGAACCGATCTGCTCGATCACGCCCTTGTTCATCACCACGATGCGGTCGGCCACTTCCATGGCTTCTTCCTGGTCGTGGGTAACGAATACCGAAGTCAGGTTGATGTCTTCGTGCAGCCGCGCCAGCCAGCGCCGCAGCTCCTTGCGCACCTTGGCGTCGAGGGCGCCGAAGGGTTCGTCCAGCAGCAGCACCTTGGGCTCCACCGCCAGGGCGCGGGCCAGGGCGATACGCTGGCGCTGGCCGCCGGAGAGCTGTTCCGGGTAACGGTCTGAGAGCCAGTCCAGCTGCACCATGTTCAGCAGCTCGTGGACCTTCTCGGCGATCTTGCTCTCGCTGGGGCGCTGGTTCTTCGGCTTCATGCGCAGGCCGAAGGCAACGTTGTCGAACACGCTCATGTGGCGGAACAGGGCGTAGTGCTGGAACACGAAACCGACGTTGCGATCACGCACGTCGTGGCCCGAGACATCCTCGCCGTGGAACACGATGCTGCCTTGGTCCGGGGTTTCCAGCCCGGCGATGATCCGCAGCAGGGTGGTCTTGCCGCAGCCGGACGGGCCCAGCAGGGCCACCAGCTCGCCGCTCTGGATGTCCAGGTTGATGCTGTTCAGGGCCTTGAAGGCGTTGAAGTTCTTGCTGACGTTACGGACTTCGATCGACATGACTTATTCCTCCGCGGCGCTGGCGCGCAGGCGGTTGATTCGGGATTCGCTCCACTGCTTGAGCAGCAGGATGAACAACGCAAGGATCAGCAACAGGCTGGCGACGGCAAAGGCGGCGACGTGGTTGTACTCGTTGTAGAGGATTTCCACGTGCAGCGGCAGGGTGTTGGTGACCCCGCGAATATGCCCGGAAACCACCGACACCGCGCCGAACTCACCCATGGCCCGGGCGGTACACAGCACCACGCCGTAGATCAGGCCCCATTTGATGTTGGGCACGGTGACGTGCCAGAACATCTGCCAGCCATTGGCCCCCAGCAACCTGGCGGCCTCCTCTTCCTGGGTGCCCTGCTCCTGCATCAGCGGGATCAGTTCCCGGGCAACGAAGGGCACGGTGACGAAGATGGTGGCCAGGACAATGCCCGGCAAGGCGAAGACGATCTGGATGTCGTGGTCCGAAAGCCACGGGCCGAACAGGCCCTGGGCGCCGAACATCAGCACATAGACCAGGCCGGCGATCACCGGCGACACCGAGAACGGCAGGTCGATCAGGGTCACCAGGATGCTCTTGCCGCGGAACGAGTACTTGCTCACGCACCAGGCCGCGCTGACCCCGAACACCAGGTTCAGGGGCACCGAGATCAGCACCGCGATCACCGTGAGTTTCAGCGCCGACAGGGCGTCGGGCTCGAAGATCGCATCGAAGAACGCCCCCAGGCCGAGCTTCAGGCCCTGGGACACCACGATGAACAGCGGCAGCAGCAGGAACAGGGCGAAGATCAGCCAACCGAGGCCGATCAGCAGGCGCCGCGAGGTGGCGCTGCCACGGCGGGCGGCGTTGGCGGAGGACGCGGCGGAAATGGACGATTGGGACATGGTCGCGCCTCCTTAAGGTCGTTCGATGCGCCGCTGCAGCAGGTTGATCAGCAGCAGCAGAATGAAGGAAACCACCAGCATCAGCACGCCGATGGAAGTGGCGCCGGTGTAATCGTACTGGTCGAGCTTGACCATGATCAGCAGGGGCAGTATCTCGGTCTTCATCGGCATGTTGCCGGCGATGAAGATCACCGAGCCGTACTCGCCCACGCCGCGGGCAAAGGCCAGGGCAAAACCGGTGAGCCAGGCCGGCAGCAGGGCCGGTACCAGGATATGGCGGAACACCTGCCACGGCTTGGCACCCAGGCAGGCGGCGGCTTCTTCCACTTCACGGGGGATGTCCGCCAGCACCGGCTGCACCGTGCGCACCACGAATGGCAGGGTGACGAAGGTCAGTGCCAGGGTGATGCCCAGGGGGGTGTAGGCGATCTTGAAACCCAGGTCGGTGGCGAACTGCCCCACCAGGCCGGTGGGCGCGTAGAGCGCAGTCAGGGCAATGCCCGCCACGGCGGTGGGCAGGGCGAATGGCAGGTCGATCATGGCATCGATGATCTTGCGCCCGGGGAAGCTGTAGCGCACCAGGACCCAGGCCAGCAGGGTGCCGATGACGCCGTTGATGATGGCCGCATACAACGCGGTACCGAAGCTCAGCTTGAGCGCGGCGAGCACCCGTGGCGCCGAAATGATCGCCCAGAACTGTTCCCAGGTAAGTTGCGCGGCATGCACGAACATCGCCGCCAGGGGGATGAGCACAATCAGGCTGAGGTACACCAAGGTGTAGCCCAGCGTCAGCCCGAAGCCGGGTATGACGGGGGAGATACGACGCGACATAAGAGTCCTTGGTTAACGGAACGGATACGCAAAACCCGCAACTCAATGCGGGCTCTGCCTGGTAGGAGCCGGCTTGCCGGCCAAAGGGCCCGCAAGTCGTGCTTTGCCCTCAGGGGCGCCTTCGCTGGCAAGCCAGCCCCTACAACAGGGTTATTGCGCCGTGTAGATCTGGTCGAACACGCCACCGTCATTGAAGAATTTCGGTTGGGCAGTTTTCCAGCCGCCGAAGTCCTTGTCGATAGTTACCAGGTCCAGTTTCGGGAACTGCTGGGCATATTTGGCAGCGATGTCCTCGTCCCGTGGGCGGTAGAAGTTCTTCGCGGCAATTTCCTGGCCGGCCGGGCTGTACAGGTGCTTGAGGTAGGCCTCGGCGATCTGGGTGTTGCCTTTCTTCTCGGCGTTCTTGTCCACCACCGCCACTGGCGGCTCGGCGAGGATCGACAGCGAAGGCACGACGATATCGAACTTGTCGGCGCCGCCGTCTTCCTTGAGGGCCAGGAAAGCTTCGTTTTCCCAGGCCAGTAGCACGTCGCCCTGACCGTTGTTGACGAAGGTGATGGTCGAGCCGCGGGCCCCGGTGTCCAGCACAGGCACGTGCTTGAACAGCTCCTTCACATATTCCTGAGCCTTGGCTTCGCTGCCACCGGCTTTCAGGCCATAGGCCCAGGCGGCGAGGAAGTTCCAGCGTGCACCACCGGACGTTTTCGGGTTCGGGGTGATCACCGAGACGTCTTTCTTGATCAGGTCGCCCCAATCCTTGATGCCCTTGGGGTTGCCCTTGCGCACCAGGAACACGATGGTCGAGGTGTAGGGCGTGCTGGCGTCGGGCAGGCGCTTCTGCCAGTCCGCCGGCAGGGTCTTGCCGAGCTTGGCGATTTCGTCGATGTCACCGGCCAGGGCCAGGGTCACCACGTCGGCCCGCAGGCCGTCGATCACCGCCCGGCCCTGCTTGCCGGAGCCACCGTGGGATTGCTGGATCTTCACGTTGTCGCCCGGGTGGTCCTTCTTCCAGAAGTTCACGAACTCGGCGTTGTAATCCTGGTACAGCTCACGGGTCGGGTCATAGGACACATTGAGCAGCTCATAGTCCTTGGCAACGGCGGAACCGGCGAAAACGGCGCTGGCGAGGGCGGCCAGGGCATAACGGCGAATCGACGACATGGTGAAGCTCCTGAAATTTTTTAAGGTGCTGGCATTTTTCTTATGGCGATTTCAGCCCGCATTCGAAAAGGAACGCTGGGATTCGTGCAGGGGGTCATGGATGACGCCCTCCGGTTGACCAGTCGGGCCTCTCGTTCGCGAGAGGGTGACGCGGTGTTCAGCGAGGTACTTTCAACTCGGTTTGTGGCCGGGCTGCTGCAGACGGAATTTTTCCTTGCGTTCGATCTGCACGACCTGGGCGTTGTGCACGGTGATTTCCACCGCACCGAAGCGCAGGTCGCGCAGTGCGCTTTGAATTTCCCGCAAGATGGTTGCTTCGTCCTGGCCGTCAACGCTACGTAGAGATGCGCTCATGGTGTTGCTCCTGAGTGGGATGTGCCTGGCAGTGGCGGCACTGCTTGCGGCGTGGGAGCAATACTAGATAGGGCCGGATATTCTTAAAAATACTATTTAAGAATGTTTATATAACCAGAAGAAATTATTCGAGCTGACAGCAGCTTAGCCCCAACCCTGTAGCCGCTGCCGAGCCTGCGAGGCTGCGACAAGGCCGTCAGGCCTTCAGCGGTCTACAACATTTGCGCCCGCGTTGCGGTCGTTCGCAGCTTCGCAGGCTCAGCAGCGGCTACAAAGGCATCAGCGGATGGCTGGGGCGTTGCTCCAGTCGATCTGCTGCGCCGGCATCGGCCGGCCGAACCAGTAGCCCTGGCCCAGGTCGCAGGCGTGCTCCAGAAGGAAACGCGCCTGTTCCACCTGCTCGATACCCTCGGCATGCACCTGCATGCCCATGCTCTGGGCCAGGGCAATGATGACCCGGGATATCGCTGCATCGTCCTCGTCGAACGGCAGGCCGGCGACAAAACCCTGGTCGATCTTGAGCTTCTGCACCGGCAGGCGCTTGAGCCGCAGCAGGGAGGAGTAGCCCGTGCCGAAGTCGTCGATGGCCAGGCGAATGCCCAGCTCGCGCAAACGGTGCATCTGCTCCAGGGCCACTTCGGGATCGTCCATCACCGCGCTTTCGGTGACTTCCAGCTCCAGGTAGGCCGGGTCCAGCCCGGTCTCGTGCAGCACCTGGGCCACCTGCTGGTACAGCTCGCTGCGGGCGAACAGGCGGGTCGAGACATTCACCGCGATAAACGACAGCACCACGCCATCGGCCTGCCACTGGCACATCTGCCGGCAAGCCTGCTGCATGACCCAGGCATCGATCTCGGCAATCATCCCGGTGCGCTCGGCAATCGGTATGAACTCCGCCGGCGACACCAGCCCACGCTCGGGATGCTCCCAGCGCACCAGGGCCTCGACGCCTACCAGGCGGCTGGTCTTGAGGTCGTGCACCGGCTGGTAATAGACCCGCAGTTCCTGCTGGTCCAGGGCGCGGCGCAGCTCGAAGGCGATTTCCACCCGCTGCTGGGCATGGGCGGTGAGCTCCTCGGTGTACAGGGCGTAACCGTTGCGCCCGGCGCTTTTGGCCTTGAACAGCGCCGCATCGGCGTTGCGCAGCAGTTGGCTGGCACTCAACGCGTCGCTGGGAAACAGGCTGATACCGATACTGGCGTTGATCACCACCTGCTGCTCGCCGAGCTGGAAGGGCTCCTTGAGGCCGTCGATGATGCGCTGGGCCAGGGCCGCCGCCTGCACCAGCTGCGGGCAGCTTTCGGCTAGCACCGCGAACTCGTCGCCGCCCAGGCGCGCCAGGGTGATGCCCGGGCCGAACATCCCTCCCAGGCGCTCGGCCACCGCCTTGAGCAGTTGGTCGCCGACGTTGTGCCCCAGGCTGTCGTTGATCATCTTGAAGTGGTCCAGATCGATCATCAGCATGGCGCAGCCGCGCTTGTGGATCTGCGCCGAAGCCAGGGCCTGTTCGGCACGGTCGGTGAACAGCAGGCGGTTGGGCAGGTCGGTCAGCGGATCGTGATGGGCCAGGTGAGCCAGCTCGTGCTCGGAATCCTTGATCGCGCTGATGTCGGAAAATACCGCAACGTAATGAGTCAGCTCGCCCTGCTCATCGCGGATCGCGCGGATGGTCTGCCATTGCGGGTAGATCTCGCCGCTCTTGCGCCGATTCCAGATTTCGCCGCTCCACTCATCGGTCTTCTGCAACGAGTCGAACATCGATTGATAGAACTGCGCCGAATGATGCCCGGACTTGAACAGGCTCGGCTGGCGGCCCAGCACCTCTTCGCGCTGGTAGCCGGTGATTTCGATGAAGGCGCGGTTGACGTGGACGATCTGCCCCTGGGTATCGCTCACCAGCACCCCTTCGCGGGTGCAGTCGAACACCGCCGCCGCCTGGCGCAGGCGCTCGCGGTCCTTCTGCTGGTGGCGCAGCCAGCGATCGGCCCCCAACACCCGCAGCAGACGGGCCCGGGCGAAGAAGATCAGCACCGCGCTGACCACCGCCCAGGCATAGCCGCCAACCAGTTGCCAATGGGCTCGATCGGAAAACTCATCGAAGAAACTGCTCAATAAGTAACCACTGAACTGCAACCAGACCAGCGACAACAGCAGATAGAGCAGCGCGGCACGCAAACCATTGCGATAAGAAACCGACATAAGTCCGTCTATTTCCACACGAAAAGTTTGGGATTATAGAGGAAGAAACATTCCGCCACTCTTATCTGAAAGGGCGACTGGTTTTCTCAGTGGGCTTAGTGATAATGCCTGGGCTGTTTTTTTCTTTATCGAGGGCCTTATCGCCTATGTGGTACGAAGGTTTACTTGGCTTGTCCGCCTGGCAACTGGTGGCAGTCACCCTGTTGATGACCCACGTGACCATTGTCGCGGTCACGGTCTATCTGCATCGCTATTCCGCGCACCGTTCCCTGGAACTCAACGCCGGCCTGAAACATTTCTTCCGCTTCTGGCTGTGGCTGACCACGGCGCAGAACACCCGCGAGTGGACCGCCATCCACCGCAAGCACCACGCCAAGTGCGAAACCGCCGACGACCCCCACAGCCCGGTGGTCAAGGGCCTGTCCACCGTGCTGCGCAAGGGCGCAGAGCTGTATCGCGAAGAGGCGAAGAACCCGGAGACCCTGCGCATCTACGGCAAGAACTGCCCGGAAGACTGGATCGAACGCAACCTCTACAGCCGCTACAAGCTGGGCGGCGTGGCGCTGATGGCAGCCATCGACCTGCTGCTGTTCGGCACCATCGGCATCACCATCTGGGCCATCCAGATGATGTGGATTCCGTTCTGGGCCGCCGGGGTCATCAATGGCCTGGGGCATGCGGTGGGCTACCGCAACTTCGAATGCCGCGACGCCGCCACCAACCTGGTGCCCTGGGGCATCATCGTCGGCGGCGAAGAGCTGCACAACAACCACCACACCTACCCCAACTCGGCCAAGCTCTCGGTGAAGAAGTGGGAGTTCGACCTGGGCTGGGCCTGGATCAAGGTCTTCAGCTTCCTGCGTCTGGCCAGGGTCCAGCGCGTGGCGCCCATCGCCCACCGGGTCGAAGGCAAGGGCCACCTGGACATGGACACCGCCATGGCCATCCTCAACAACCGGTTCCAGATCATGGCCCAGTACCGCAAGCTGGTGATCGGCCCGCTGGTGAAACAGGAACTGGCCAAGGTCGATCATTCGGTGCGCCACCAGTTCCACCGCGCCAAGCGCCTGCTGTCCCGGGAAACCAGCCTGCTGGAAGACCGCCACCACCTGCGCATCCAGAGCATGCTGGAGCACAGCCAGGCCTTGAAGGTGATCTACGAGAAGCGTCTGGCCCTGCAGCAGATCTGGGTCAAGACCAGCTCCAACGGCCACGACATGCTCGCGGCCATCAAGGATTGGGTACACGAGGCCGAGGCCAGCGGCATTCAGTCCCTGCGTGATTTCGCCCATCAGCTCAAGACCTATTCCCTGCGTCCCACCACCGCCTGACCCCAGCCCCTCGCCACTCCCGTGGCGAGGGGCTGCCCTTCTGAAATCAAGCCTTGCAGGCCCCTCTCGACCGTCTGGCGGGCGCTCGCGCTATCGCTGTAGCGGCCGGGAACTTAGCGCCCGATCCCCTATCTCAAACAACACTTCGCCACCCAGGCGGGCTTGGTTGTAGCCGCTGCCTAACGGCGCGCGGCACGCCCTTTGAGATCTGTGCCGATGGTCAACAAGAACCCACACACTCCCTCTGCGCTTCCACAGTGGCCCGAAGCCGCGCAAACCCTGATGGCCCTGATGCATGCACAGGGCGAAGTGGCCCGCCTGACCGAACGCGAGCAGCTGTTCAGCTCGCTGCTGGTCAGTGTCAACGCGGTACTCTGGGCCTTCGACTGGGACAGCCGCCAGGTGCTGTACGTCAGCCCGGCCTATGAACGGATCTTCGGTCGCCCCGCAGGCCTGCTCCTGGCGGACTGCAATCAATGGCGCGACAGCATCTACCCCGATGACCTGGAGTACGCCGAGCGCAGCCTGGCCCAGGTCCTGGAAAAGGGCGCGGTGGAAGATCGCGAGTACCGCATCATCGATGCCCAGGGCCAGGTGCGCTGGCTCAGCGACAAATGCTTCATCAACCGCAATGCCGAGCCCGGGCAACGCCTGATCGTGGTCGGCATCGCCGAAGACATCACCGAAAAGAAGCAGCTGGAAACCGAGTTGCAACGCCTGGCCACCACCGACGTGCTGACCCAGAGCAGCAACCGTCGGCACTTCTTCGAATGCGCCAACCGCGAGTTCGAGCAGGCGCGCCTGCAAGGTTCGTCCCTGGCCTTCTTGCTGCTGGATATCGATGACTTCAAAGTGATCAACGACACCTACGGCCACCCCGAAGGCGACATCGTCCTGCAGCGCATCGCCGAAAGCGGGCGCGCGGCCCTGCGTCGCGGCGACCTGTTCGGGCGGATCGGTGGCGAGGAGTTCGCCGCGGTTTTTCCCGGCTGCACCGCGGACATGGCGCGCCAGGTAGCCGAGCGCCTGCAACGGGAGATCCAGCGCCAGAATTTCAGCCACCAGGGCCAGACGTTCACCATCACCGTGAGCCAGGGCCTGACCGGCCTGCTGGCGGAAGACGAAAGCCTGGACAACCTGTTCGCCCGCGCCGACAGCGCCATGTACGAAGCCAAGCGCCAGGGCAAGAACCGCATCATCACCGGATAAACCCGCGATCACTCGTCCGTAGGAGCTGGCTGGCCCGCAAGGCTTGCACAAGACTCGAAGGCCTCTTCGCCGGCAAGCCGGCTCCTACAGTGGTTCAGCCCTTGCGCAGGCGGGTCAGTTCCGGCAGCCCGACCTTCAGCAGCCGCGCGGTCTTGCAGCGCGCGATCTCTTCCACCCCTTCGTGCTCGGTCAGCCGCGCCAGCTGCGCCGCCAGGTTCATCACCAGCGCCTCGCGGGAATACACCCCACCGCCCAACTGGTAGATCGAGGCAATCAGCTCCCGCAGTTCAAGGGGCATGCGCCAGCGGGTCCGCAGCGCCGAGCCGTAGGCCGCGCCAAAGCGCTCCAGGGCATCGCCGATTTCTTCCTGGTCGTCCAGCTCGCCGCCGGCCTGTTTCCACTCCTGCAGGCAACGCAGCAGCGCCAGGTCGCCCAGGCGATGCAGTAGCCCGGCGCAGTAGCAGCGCTCCTGGTCCAGGTCCAGCAGGCGCGCCAGGGTCCGGCCGTATTCCGCGGTATGCAGGGACAGCTCCCAATAGCGCTCGGCATAGTCGGCCAGGGCCGGATCGCTCAGGCGCGCGCTGCGCTTGAGGGTCAGGCCGAGGATCAGGTTCATGCTCTGCCCGGTGCCCAGCCGATGCAGGGCCTGGGACAGGGTCTGCACGCCGTCGCCATGGTGCTGCGCGGCGCTGTTGGCTGCAGCGATCAGCACCGCGGTGACCTGGGGATCGGTGCGGATCTCTTCCTCCAGCACCTTGAGGTCCAGGCCTTCGGGGTTGAGGCTGCGCTTGACCGCCAGTTGCACATCGGTGAGCAGCGGCGCGCCGTCGGCCACATCGCGCCGGCGTTCGAGAAAGGGCCACAGGGTCATGCCCGGCGCCAGGGCCGGCACCTCGCAGGAGACTTCCTGGCCGGCGTCCAGCAGCAGGCCCTGCAGGCGCTGGGTCAGCCCCTCCATGTTCAGGGGCTTGGTCAGGTAGGCAGTGGGCGCCAGGGGCAAGGCCTCGCGCACGCTGGCGCTGTCGCTGCGCACGCTCAGCAGGATGAACGGCTGCACCGGGTTGCGCTTGCGCTGGCGCACCGCGCGCAGCAGCGACAGGCCATCGATGCCCGGCAGCTCCCAATCGGCAATGATCAGGTCATAGGGTTTGGCGCTCAGCAGGTCCATGGCCTCCTGACCGTCGGCACACAAGTCCAGACGCGCATCACAGCGCACGTTCAACAGCACTTGCTTGAGCAAATCACGAGACCAGGGATCAGCCTCGGCAATCAGCACGCGAGGTACAGCGGGTAAATCAACAGCGGTCATGCAGCACGCTCCCTAGGCAATCCCTTGCACCTTAGTCAATGCGCGGGCTTCCATACAACGCAAATCCCCCTGGAGCCGCCTGAGGGCGAAAAAAAACCCGCCGAAGCGGGTTTTTCTGTCGATCAGGTCACAGCGTCATCAGAGTTCAGCGAAGCACTCTTCGATGATGGCCAGGCCTTTGTCCAGCTGGGCATCCGGCGAGGTCAGCGGCACCAGAACCCGCAGAACGTTGCCGTAGGTGCCGCAGGACAGCAGGATCAGCCCCTTGTCGCGAGCCTTGGCCACGACCTGGGCCACGGCAGCGGCGTTCGGCTTGTGGCTGTCGCCATTCTCGAACAGTTCCACCGCGATCATCGCGCCCAGGGCACGCACTTCACCGATCACCGGGTACTTGGCCTGGATGGCCTTGAGGCCGGTCACCAGGCGCTCGCCCACCGCCTTGCAGCGATCCAGCAGGTGCTCTTCCTCGAACACTTCCATCACCGCCAGGGCCGCGGCACAGGCGATCGGGCTACCGGCGTAGGTGCCGCCCAGGCCGCCTGGAGCGATGGCGTCCATGTACTCGGCCTTGCCGCAGACACCGGCCAGCGGGAAGCCGCCGGCGATGGACTTGGCGAAGGTGGTCAGGTCGGCGGTAACGCCCATCTGTTCCATGGCGAAGAAGGTGCCGGTACGGCCAGCGCCGGTCTGCACTTCGTCAGCGATCAGCAGGATGCCGTGCTGGTCGCACAGGGCGCGCAGGCGCTTCATGAACTCTTTGGGCGCGACGTAGAAGCCGCCTTCGCCCTGCACCGGCTCGATGATGATCGCGGCGATATCACGAGGCTCGGCGTCGTTCTTGAAGATGCGCTCGATGCTGGCGATGGAGTCGTCGATGCTCACGCCGTGCAGTTCATTCGGGTACAGCGCGCGGAAGATGCCGCCTGGCATCAGGCCCATGCCGGCCGAGTAAGGCACGACCTTGCCGGTCAGGCCCAGGGTCATCATGGTGCGGCCGTGGTAGGCGCCGGTGAAGGCGATCACGCCGGCGCGGCCAGTGGCGGCACGGGCGATCTTCACGGCGTTCTCTACGGCTTCGGAACCGGTGGTCACCAGCAGGGTTTTCTTGGCGAAATCACCTGGCACCTTGGCGTTGATTTTCTCGCACAGCTCCACGTAAGGCTCGTAGGCCAGGACCTGGAAGCAGGTGTGGGTCAGCTTGTTCAGTTGCTCGGTCACCGCGGCGATGATCTTCGGGTGCACGTGACCGGTGTTCAGTACCGCGATACCGCCGGCGAAGTCGATGAACTCGCGGCCTTCAACGTCGGTGACGGTGGCGTTCTTCGCGCTGTCGGCGAAGATCGGGTGAATCTGGCCAACACCGCGCGGTACAGCGGCTTCACGGCGTTTCATCAAAGATGCGTTGGTCTTGCTCATAGTGTCCTCATTCACCGCTGCGGCAGCGGTGTGATTCAAGGGTTGCGGGGCGGGGAAGCGCCTGCGACAGCATGCGATGATCGACTGTCGGAGCGGTCCCGGGCCACCTTGAAAAGTGCGTTTTTTAAAGCTGCGCAGGGGGACAGCGCTCTCGTGCCCCCGGCGCTTGAAACCGGATCAGATACCCAGGCAGAGGTATTTGATTTCCAGGTAATCCTCGATCCCGTACTTGGAACCTTCACGGCCCAGGCCCGAGGCCTTGATGCCGCCGAACGGCGCCACTTCGTTGGAGATCAGGCCGGTGTTGACCCCGACCATGCCGTATTCCAGGGCCTCGGCCACACGGAACACACGGCCCAGGTCACGGGCATAGAAGTACGAGGCCAGGCCGAACTCGGTGTCGTTGGACATGGCGATGACTTCGGCTTCGTCTTTGAAGCGGAACAGCGGCGCCAGTGGGCCAAAGGTTTCTTCCTTGGCCACGGCTGCATCCTTGGGCACGTTGACCAGGATGGTCGGCTCGAAGAAGTTGCCTTCCATGGACTTGCCGCCGGCCAGCAGGGTCGCGCCTTTTTTCAGGGCGTCGGCGATGTGTTCCTGGACCTTGGCCACGGCTTTTTCGTCGATCAGCGGGCCAGTGGTGGTGCCTTCTTCCAGGCCGTTGCCGATCTTCAGCTTGGCCACTGCTGCCTTCAATTTCTCGGCGAAGGCGTCGTAGACCGAATCCTGGATGTACAGGCGGTTGGCGCAGACGCAGGTCTGGCCGTTGTTGCGGTACTTGGAGATGATCGCGCCTTCGACGGCCTTATCCAGATCCGCGTCGTCGAACACGATGAACGGCGCGTTGCCGCCCAGCTCCAGGGAGACTTTCTTGATGTCCTTGGCGCATTCGGCCATCAGCTGGCGACCGATCTCGGTGGAGCCGGTGAACGACAGCTTGCGCACGATCGGGTTGCTGGTGAGCTCGCCGCCGATGTCGCCGGCGCTGCCGGTGACCACACTCAGCACGCCTTTCGGGATGCCGGCACGGTGCGCCAGTTCCACCAGGGCCAGGGCCGAGAACGGGGTTTGCGAAGCGGGCTTGATGACCATGGTGCAACCGGCGGCCAGGGCCGGGCCGGCTTTACGGGTGATCATCGCCGCCGGGAAGTTCCACGGGGTGATGGCCGCGGTCACGCCGATCGGCTGCTTGATCACGATCAGGCGCTTGTCGGGCTGGTGGCCGGGAATCACGTCACCGTAGATGCGCTTGGCTTCTTCGGCGAACCATTCGATGAAGGAGGCGGCGTAGGCGATTTCGCCCTTGGCTTCGGCCAGCGGCTTGCCCTGCTCCAGGGTCATCAGGCGACCCAGGTCGTCCTGGTTCTCGATCAGCAATTCATACCAGCGGCGCAGCTTGGTGGCGCGCTCCTTGGCGGTCAGGGCACGCCAGGCCGGCAGGGCCTTGTCGGCGGCCTCGATGGCGCGGCGGGTTTCGGCAGCGCCCATCTTTGGCACGGTACCGAGGATTTCACCGGTAGCGGGGTTGTTGACCTTGATCGTCTGGCCGTTGTCCGCGTCGACCCAAGCTCCATCGATGAAGGCTTGTTGGCGGAACAACTGGGCGTCTTTGAGCTGCATGTCGGCTTCCTTAACAGCACCGCGCATACGCGGGGCGAATTGTGATTGTAGAAAGGCGCCAGGTCAGGAGGAGAGCGCCGGGGCGCTGTCACCAGCCCGTGGCCAGGCTGCCGTCAGGAAAATCGTTCACTGGGTAAAAGCACGAAAAAGTCGCACACAAGAATAGACGTGCGTTTGGGCACCCAGGCAAGAGCGTTTGAAATCTCAAACGAATCCTAGGGTCAACGGGGGTAAAGGACAATAGGCTGTTCGAAAAAAAGAACGTAAAGGCGCCTAGCGGTAAAAAATCCGCTTCAACCTCCCATGCCGCCGGGCAAAAGACAACGCCCCCGCAGCCTATGGCAGGCGGCGGGGGCGCTGGCATGGCGCCTGTGGAACGGTCAGCTACTGAACGACTTGAGCACCGTCAACAGGCTGGTGAGGTTGTCGGCCACACCGCCCTGGGCGACTTTCTCGGTGGCCGACGCACCGGCGGTGGTGTCGACGCTGTAGATCTGCATCACGCCCTGGTTGGTGGCCGCCTGGGCCAGGGTGTTTTGCTGCTGCTGCGCCGAAACCGAGTTCTGGAACAGGATGGCCACGGACTGGCCCATGGACTGGTAGATGGTGCCCATCGACATGGCTGGCGCTTCGGCGACGACCTTGACGTTGGTCTGGGTGACGGCATCGGTGATTTGCGGACTGACTGTGCTCATAAAAACTCCATTTTTTCAGCAGGTAGGTTCAACGGAAAATCAGGCTTTCAGCCATCAGCTCTGAAAGGACTTGAGAACCGTCAACAGGCTGGTGAGGTTGTCGGAGACCCCGCCCTGGGCGACTTTTTCGGTGGCCGCCGCCCCGGCGGTGGTGTCGACGCTGTAGATCTGCATCACGCCCTGGTTGGTGGCCGCCTGGGCCAGGGTGTTTTGCTGCTG